>NZ_JALKIG010000031.1 GCF_023051165.1 Veillonella sp. KGMB01456 | reverse complement strand
AATTTATTGGGATTAATTTAAAAAAGCCACACACACTTTTTGTCCTATAAGCCTATCTTCAAACCGCATTATTGTTTTTAAGGGCGTATTTCGTTACAGCCCCTTTCTTTTTGCTTATTTTGTGCCAAAGAATTTTTTCAACTCGTCTAAAAACCGTGTCACTGTTGGTGAGAAGAGTCTGTGCGACGGGGTTACGAGGTACCATTTATTCTCGAGGGTCGGCACGATGGGGCGATAGGTAAGGGTAGGATGATGGGGTGGTAAAAGGCCGCTCAAGGTAACCGCGTAGCCCAAGCCTTGATCAACGAGGAACAGCATATTATTGATTAAATTATAGGTGGCCACAATGTTCAGATTGGAACGGCTGGTGCCAAAAAGTTCATAATCGACCGGATTGGCGAAGCCTTGGCGGGATAGAATCAGGGGCAACTCTTTCAGTTCTTCTTTTTGAAGTTCGGTCTTTTGAGTCAGTGAATCGTCCTGGCGCATAAGGAGGACGCTTCTATCGCTGCGACCAATGTAAAAGTAATCGTAGCCTTCACGGAAGTTAGGCTCTACTACGAGGCCGATGTCTAATAAGCCCTTGTCGAGTCGGTCCATAACAACGGTGTGGTCCCCGGAATATAAGTGCAGGTGAATTTGCGGATATATTTCTTGTAAGTTTTTGAAGCACTGAGTGATGTCTTTCATGTGATGGGTTTCGCCGCAACCAAAGTAGATATTGCCGTTTAAAAGCTCTGTGTCCTCTTTTAAAGCACCTTCGGTAGCGCTCACTAAATCAACGATTTCCCGTGCCCGTTGCTGTAGGTAACGCCCCTCTTCGGTGAGTGTTATTTTACGTTTACCGCGAATAAAGAGCACTTTGCCCAGTTGATCTTCTAAGTCCTTCATCTGTTTGGATAAGGTGGACTGAGTAATATGCAGCGTTTCCGCCGCTTTACTGATAGTTTCTTCTTGAGCGATAGTTAAGAAGTATACTAATAATCGCGTTTCTATCATGATAGTCTCCTTTCAGCGAAGTTTTCATACTTTTTAAAAAGCGTTCAATATATGTACTTTTATTTTACCATTCCTAAAAACGATGGTAAATAAGAACTAATAACTGCTAGTCATAAAATTGAGAAGGGGTTACAATGTAGACAGCTCAAGAAGAGAGCTTAAGAAAATTTTTAAGAAGCGTGTATCAAATGTAGTGTGCCAAATGTAGTGTACGAAATGTAACGTATTAAATAATAGTATCTAAAGGAGATGTTTAACTATGAGTAAATCATTAGTTGCTTATTTCAGTGTTACCGGCACGACTAAACAGGTGGCACAAAATTTAGCGGAAGCGATTGGCGCGGATTTATATGAAATTAAACCGGAAGTTGCTTATACGACAGCCGACTTGAATTGGACGAATAAGCAGAGCCGTTCATCGGTAGAAATGGCGGATATGTCATCTCGTCCGGCCATTCAAAAGCCGTTACCTGATATGAAATATAATGTTTTATATGTAGGTTTCCCAATCTGGTGGTATCGGGCACCATCGATTATTAATACATTCTTAGAAAGCTTTGATTTAACCGATGTGGTGGTTATTCCGTTTGCTACGTCCGGTGGCAGTGCTATGGGCAAAACCAATGAAGCTTTGAGCCCATCCTGTGTGGGCGCCGTATTAAAAGAAGGTCATCGTTTTTCAGTCCATACATCAAAAGATGAATTGAAACAGTGGTCCGAATCGTATAATTTAGGCAAATAAAAGAGCTGTTAGAGAGAGGGGTAAAACATTTGAAACGTATAAAGCGAATTAGTAAAATGGCAGTTTTGGGATTGCTTTGCATGAGTTTACAAGTAGGAGGAATGAGCGTAATGGCAGAAAATACACAAGAATTATCCAATAAAGAAATGCAGTTAGTAACAATCAGTAAATATACGGCAACCGGCGATCAGGCAAAATTGAAAGACGCTGTTAATGAAGCGTTGGATAAAGGTCTGACAGTTAATGAAGTCAAGGACGCTATGGTACAGTTATATGCCTATACCGGTTTTCCAAGAAGCTTAAATGCCTTGAATGTATTGATGAATACCGTAAATGAACGTAATGCTAACGGCGTGGCGACGGAAGAAGGCAAGGCAGCTGCTAAAACTATTTTAGGGGCTGACGCTATGGCGGAAGGCACGAAGACGCAGACTGAATTGGTAGGCGGTGAAGTAAAAGGGGCACTCTTTGATTTTGCACCGGCGTCTGATCAGTATTTGAAGAGTCACTTGTTTGGCGATATTTTTGCTTCTGATGTGTTGAACTGGCGTGAACGTGAAATTGTTACGGTAGCGGCATTGGAAGCTCTTTCCGATGTGGATTCGCAATTAAATGCACATCGCGGCATTGCTAAGCATAATGGCGTGACTGATGCACAGCTTAAAGCAATTTCCAAGGCTGTTCATGATGAAAATAATGTATCGCCGTTCCCGGCCGGTGCTTTTAATGAAGGCTATGCTCAATATTTCAGCGGTAAAAGCTGGTTGGCACCGCTAAATAGCGAAGAAGTGGGCATTCATAATGTAACCTTTGAACCTACCAGTCGTAACGATTGGCATGTTCATCATGGGGCCAGTCAGATTCTCGTCGTAGTGGGCGGTAAAGGTTGGTACCAAGAAGCCGGTAAACCGGCGCAAGCTTTAGCGGCCGGCGATGTGGTATATATTGCACCGGAAATCAAACACTGGCACGGTGCTACGGCAGACAGCTACTTCTCTCATTTAGCCATGACGGTACAAAAAGAAGGAGTATCGGTGACCTGGATGGAACCTGTTTCTGATGCGGAATATAAAGACCTTAAGTGGGAACACAAATAATATAAAGGCTTAGAATGTTAAAAATCCCGCTCCGGAATTTCGGAGCGGGGTTTGTTGTTTATTACGCAATTAATTGAATTTGATTTCTATATCTGGTTTTATACGAAACCAATCCAGTGCCAGTAAGTGGCTGCGTAAATGAGTAACATAATGTAGCCGATGATGGTAATCGGAATACCGGTTTTCATGAAGGTTTTTACTTCGTAGGTGCCGGAACTGTAGGATACCATGCCTTGAGGTGAGTTAACCGGCAAGATGAAACCGAAGCAGATGGAGAACTGCGCGATTACCGTAAGGCCGATTGGGTTAATGCCCGGCATGTTAACAGCCGTTACGATAGAGATTACAATTGGAATCATGGCCGAAGATAAAGCGGTGGCCGAAGCGAAACCTAAGTGAATCATAATCAAGAAGAGGGTAATCGTTGCCAAGAGTGCGAATATAGACAATGTTTCAAGGGCAAACATGTGAATGAACGCGTTGGCGAGCCACGTAGCGGCTTTTGTTTTCAGAAGTGCACTGCCAAGGCTGATGCCGGCGCCGAACATAACGATGGAACCCCAATCGATACGGCTTTGAGCATATTTCCAGTCGATAATACCGATACCCGGCATTAAGAATAAGGCAATCGCTACGATGGTTGTGGTGGTTGTATCATATTTGTGCAAATGACCGCCGGTAGCCCAGAAACCGAGCAAGATAACGGAAAGAGCCAGTAATTTCTTTTCGTTGAAGGTCATAGGACCGAGGTTCTGTAGATGTTGCTGTAATTCTTTTTGAGAACCTTCCAAATCATGTTCATCCGGCTTTAGGAGCCACATGGATAAGAAGTAGTAGATTACAATCATTACTAAGGAATAAGGGGCAGCTGCGAGCAACCAGTCAAGCCAAGATACAGTTGCGTTCAACTGCGAAGAAATAAAGCCGACAGCAACCAAGTTCTGTGCGGCTGCAGTCTGTACCATGATGTTCCAGAGGGTATCCGCCTGGGTAGCGCCGATAACGAGAAGGGCGGCGAGCTTACTTTGACGATTGATGCCTAAGCTGTCCAAAATACCAAGGATAATCGGAATTAAGCAGGCGAGACGGGCTGTCGCACTCGGTACGAAGAAGGACAAGATAAAACCGGTGAAAATAACGCCAATGTAAATGTGACTCGTTTTAGTACCGATACGGGATAATACGTTTAGCGCAATACGTCGGTCAAGGCCGGTTTTGGTCATGGACATGGAAATGAACATGGCTGCTGCCACTAAAGCCCAAGCTGGTGTGGAATAACCGGAAATGGCGATTTTTAGCGCATTGCTGGTGCCGAGAATTTTGGTCGGTGCGTCGATATTAGGTGCCGTCCCCAATAAAACTGCTGTCAAAGCTGTTAACATGGTGGCGCTTACCGGATAGGATACGGCACTGCTAATCCAAAGCACGATGGCGAAGAACAAGATGCCAATCATGCGGTGTCCGGCCGTGGATAAGTCGCTTGGCGTCGGTAGCATAAAATACCGATTAATACAGCAAAACTGAGAATAAGACCGATTAATTTACTTTTTGGATAACTCGAAGTTGGTGGTGTTGCCGCCGGAGTTGTCTGTGTACTCATGATTCATCATCTCCTTTTGGGAAGAGTTTATTCATATTAATAATAAACTCTGACGATAAACATTAATGAAGAAAAATAATAAAGTCGAAAATAATGCCAAATTACTCATAAAATAAGTGTCGCAAAACAAATCGGTCGGATGTTTTGCGAAGGATTTAGAGCAATTAAGAACTCTCTTTTTTCTGTTGTAAAACAACACGATACTCAATAAATACACATTGTGTTGTTACTATAAGATTTCGACAATACAGTGGGAATTCCTTCATCGAACTGTTTAAATTTAGTCGAAAATACACGAAATGTAAAAAACCTCCTATAACAGGAGGTTTTTTATTATAGTATTTTGTTAATGAAAGAGAATTGGCGAATTCATGCTGTTGGCAAATAAGTAGTTAATGATGGATTATAAACAATATGGCTAAATAATAGAGAATTCAAAGTTAATTGGCTATTATTAGTGGCTAATCTGTTGTTGATAACCCTTAATTGTTTTATTGGCCTGCATACTGCATATCTCATTATGAATACACGATTCGTCAAAAAATTATTGCTTATCGATGTTCATTCCTTTTAATAAGGCTTGTTCGGAATGCTCCATGTGGATGCGGGCAATTTCACGGGCTTGCGCCGGATTGCGATCGGCAATGGCTTCAACGAGCAGGCGATGCTCTTCCCAGGTTTTTACCAAACGCCCCGGTTGATTCATCGACATGGTACGGAAGCGCAAGGTTTGTTCGCGTAAATTGTGGATGATTTCCACGAGACGTTCGTTACGGGATGCTTTATAGAGTACTTCGTGGAAGTTAATGTCCGCTTCCACCACTTTGTCCATATTTTTTTCTTCCATAAAGGTACCGATTTCGACGAGCATGCGTTCTAAAAACTCAATCTCATCCGGTGTGATGCGCTCCGCCGCTAATTGGGCTGCCAATTCTTCAAGGGCGGAGCGGATTTCAAATACTTGTGTTACGTCTTTTAACGAAATGTCGGCTACATAGGTGCCGCGATGGGGAATCATAACAACAAAGCCTTCCAATTCCAACTTACGGATGGCTTCGCGCACCGGTGTACGGCTTACCCCTAATTCTTCGGCCAAAGGCACTTCCATTAATCGTTCGCCCGGTTTGAAAACACCGTCGCGAATGGCTTGACGCAAGGTTTCACATACAACTTCACGAAGCGGTTTGTAAGAGTTTAATACGATTGGTTGTAAACGTCCTAGATCTTTGTTCATTAGGCTAAAGCCTCCTTGCCGTGGGTTTTAGTAATTAAGGAAAGCCAATTGTGGCCGGCCGCTTTAATTTCCTCTTGCAACGTCAGTGCTTCGCGAGCCGCATCGAGATAAACGACCATGGTAGGACCGCTGCCGGTCATGATAGTGGTATAACCGCGGTCAGTGAAAAATTTCTTGCAACTTTCGAGTTCCGGATGAAGCGGGAAAATTAATTCTTCAAAGGTATTGCCGCTGACCTTCATAGCCTCTTTGATGTCGCCGTCGTTAATGGCTTTTTCAACGGCATCGATAGTTTGGCTGTTAAATTGCGATTCATTGTTAAAACGACTATAAGCCGCCGCGGTGGATATGGATAATTCCGGTTTTACCACGAGGAGCCAATGAGGTCTGCCGGTCGGCAAGTAGCTCAGTTCTTCGCCGCGTCCTTTACCACGCGCCGTGCCGCCCTTCATGAGGAACGGTACATCAGAACCGAGGCCGTTAGCGAGGGTCATGAGTTCGTCGTCGGTAAGGCGCAGGTCCCAGAATTTATTGAGCCCCAAGAGCATAGCGGCCGCATCGGAGCTGCCACCGCCAAGTCCCGCTGCAGGTGGTACGCGTTTTAATAAGTGGATGGCGCCGCCGGTAGTGCAACCCGTATAGGTTTGCACGGCCCGCAAAGCTTTCATGGCCAAGTTTGTTTCGTCATAGGCCATCATGTCGTTCATGTATTGAGGTAATTCCGGTGCGGAACCGGAGAAAACGACGGAATGATGTTTGGCAAAATAAATAGAATCACCCAAATAAATGGATTGGAAAATAGTATCGATATTGTGATACCCGTCATCGCGCTTATTGAGAATAGCTAAACCGATGTTAATTTTGCTGAAGCTAAGTTGCTCCATGGATATCCTCCTTTGTGTGATGAATGGATAGATTACTCGCTTTTATCGGTTAATTATCTAGTTGAAATTATAAGTTGGTTAGGTTAAGATGAACATAGATATATTATACCTTAATAGCTTCTATATTTAACTATAAATTATACGCTATTAACGGACAAATTTCAATTTTTCTAGGAGGAACTATGCAGTTCAAGTGGGGTCAAACCGTAAACGCCATAGTTATGACGACCATCGGTTCATTAATTTTTGCCATAGGGCTTGATGCTTTTATTGTACCACACAAGTTGGTATCCGGTAGCTTAAGCGGTGTCGCATTAATGCTTTATTATCTGACGGGAATTCAGGTCGGTACTTTGAATCTCTTGCTTAACTTACCGATACTCTGGGCTGCCTATCGCTGGCTGGGCCGTTTGCATTTGATGATTACCATCTTCGGAACGGCGGTAATTTCCCTCTTAATCAACGTCTTTGAATTTATGGCCGATTATCATATGACGCAGGATCCTTTGATTGGATCGTTGCTCGGTGGTATTTTATGCGGTCTCGGTCTTGGCATCGTGTATCGCTCCGGCGGTAATACGGGCGGCCTTGATCCGATTGCCATGATTATTCGCAAATATTACGGCCTTCAGATGGGCAGTATTATTTTTGGCATCAACTTTGTTATTTTAGTCGCAGCGGCTATAGTAATCAGTGTGGAAGCGGCGGCGATTACGTTGGTAAGCATTTATGTACAAGCTATGGTTACCAACAAAGTAGTAGTTGGTTTTAATCAGCGCAAAGCTATTTTTATTATTTCCACGTGTCCGTATAAAATCTGTGATGTTATTATTCACCAAATCGGTCGTGGCGCCACGATTTTAAACGGTGAAGGCGCTTACACGCATCAGCACAAACAGGTTATTTTGGTAGTTGTAGGCCTTATGCAGGTGGCAAAGTTGAAAGCGGCCGTGCAAAAAGAAGATCCGTCGGCCTTCATGATTTTATCCGATGCGGCGGAAGTTATCGGACAAGGTTTTACCATTCCGTTGGCTACGCCGGCTACGGTGAATGCCGCCATTGAGCGGTCCGTGCAGACCGGTGCTATGAGTGATGCGTTGCCGGAAGAACCGAGCGGAACAGGCGAACATAAAGCGTAAGTCCGCTATGGCAAAGGCCGGGCTGATACTTTGCAGAGGTTTAATATAGTTTTGATGTAGTTTTACTAGGAATTGAGAGATGAGTGAGTCAGATTTTTGACAACAGAGAATAGGGGGAGCAACATGGAAAAAGACTGGCGTACAACGATAAAGGTCATGATTTTGGTGACGTTCGGGACGATGCTGTTTTCCTTCGGGGTCAATTCGTTTATTGTACCTCATAAGCTCGTAAGTGGCGGTATCAGCGGCATTGCGTTGATGTTATATTACTTAACGGGTATTCAAATCGGTACATTGAACTTAATTTTAAATATTCCGATTTTGTATGCGGCCTATCGTTGGCTCGGTCATTGGCATTTAATGATTACCATCTTCGGTACGGTTGTTTCATCGTTCATGATTAATGCGTTTAGTTTTATGAACGTGTATCATTTGACGACGGACCCGTTGGTAGGCGCTATTTTAGGCGGGATTTTTACCGGTCTCGGCATGGGGACTATTTATCGGTCCGGCGGTAATGCGGGCGGCCTTGATCCCATTGCGTTGATTATTCGTAAGTATTACGGGCTACAAATGGGGAGTGTATCACTGGGTATCAACTGTGTGATTCTCTTTGTGGCCAGCTTCATAATCAGTGTGGAAGCGGCGGCCATTACGTTGGTATGCATTTATATTGCGGCCATGATTACGAACCGTGTAGTAGTCGGCTTCAGTCAGCGTAAAGCGGTATTTATTATTTCCTATAAACCATACAAGATTTGTGATTTGATTTTGTATCAATTCGGTCGCGGGGCTACGATTCTAAATGGTGAAGGGGCCTACACACATCAGCATAAGCAAGTGATTCTGGTTGTAGTCAGTCTCATGCAGGTGGCGAAGTTGAAAGAAGCGGTGCAAAAAGAAGACCCCACGGCGTTCCTCATGGTTACCGATGTGGCTGAAGTTATTGGCCGCGGTTTTTCCATTAAATCTTCAGCAGCCACGCAACAAGCCATTGAGCGTGTTCGGGCTCAGGTTGAAATGAATGATTAAATGAGTTTGGCGATACATGAAAGTTAAACGTTTATATTTTAGTAGATAGTCGTTCCTGATTTTAAGGAATTTTACAGTATATTCAATACAATTGGAGGCTGCACTATGGCACATGAATTAGCAGGTAAATTGGTTCGTCCGGAAGATTTGATTAACTTAGAGGCGGTAATTGAAGCCTATTATAACCAAAAACCGGATTATGACAAACCGGAACAGCGCATTTCTTTCGGTACATCCGGTCATCGCGGTAAATCGTTAGCGGGCAGTTTTAATGAGCTTCATGTGGCAGCCATTGCACAGGCTATTTGTGACGGGCGTAAGGAGTTTGGTGCCACCGGCGTTTGCTTCGTCGGGCATGATACGCATGCGTTGTCGGAACCGGCGTTGGAAACGGTTCTCGAAGTACTGGCTGCCAATGGTGTAGTGGCGGCGGTAGACGGTGAAAATGGCTTTGTACCGACTCCGAGTGTTTCGCGTGCCATCATTCGTTACAATGAAATTATTGATAAACAAGAGAAAATTGCCTTTGTGCCGGACTTTTTAAAAGAAAAAGTAGGTCACGGCAAAGCGGACGGCATCATCATTACACCGTCCCATAATCCGCCGGACCAGGGCGGCATCAAATACAATCCGATTAACGGCGGCCCCGCTGATACGACGGTGACGAAGTGGATTGAAAATAAGGCTAATGAATATTTGCAAAACGGCGGTGAAGGTATTCGTCGGGTGGCCATCGATGAAATTGATTCGGCGTTGCAATGGGAATATGATTACAAAGGTCTTTATGTTAAAGAGTTGGCTGATGTGATTAACATGGATGCCATTCGTAAAGCAAAACCTAAAGTGCTCATCAATGCTCTCGGCGGCAGCGGCATGGAATATTGGGAAGCCATCAGCGAAGAGTATGGCCTTGATTTAGATATTATTAACAATGAGTACGACCCGACGTTTAGCTTTATGCCTTATGACCATGATGGGGTTGTGCGTATGGATTGCTCCTCCGAATATGCCATGGCGGATGTGATTGCCAAAATCGGTGATTATGATTTGGCCGTGGGAAATGATCCTGACTACGATCGTTACGGTATTGTTACGCAAGATGGCCTTATGGCACCAAATCACTTCTTGGTGGCAGCCGGCGCGTATCTGTTCTTGAATCGCAGTTGGCAGGGTAAAGGTTTTGGGAAAACCGCCGTTGTGACTCAGATGGTGGATAAATTCTGTAGCGATAACGGCATTAAAGTGTATGAAGTGCCGGTAGGCTTTAAGTATTTTTCTTCGCTGTTATTTGACGGCACCATCGGTATCGGCGGCGAAGAAAGTGCCGGTGCTTCGTTCCTCAAAAAAGATGGTACGGTTTGGACCACGGATAAAGACGGTATCATTATGGGCCTCTTGGCCATGGAAATGTTTGCCGTTACCAATGGCCTGACGCCGGATGTTCTCTATACATTCCTTACGAAACGTTACGGCGATCCCGTGTTTGAACGCATTGATGCTCCTTGCAGTAAGGCTGCGAAGGAACGGTTGAGTCAATTACAATCGAGTGATGTGACGGCTACGGAGCTTGCCGGTGAAGCGATTGAAGATATTCGCACTACCTCGCTGTATGGTGACTATGCTATCGGCGGATTGCGCATTACGACGGCCAATAGCTTTTTGGTAGCCCGCCCGTCCGGCACGGAAGACTTGTATAAGGTGTATGCAGAAACATTCCAAGGTGATGAGGCGTTGGCACAACTTTTGAAAGCCGGTCAGGAATTGGTTGATGAAGTAACGTCCCGCTAGCAGTCTATATGGTATTGCGCCACGAATTGTGGTATAATATAACATCATTGAAATTAGAGAGTACTGATAATGTAGGTATAAGGGAAAGGTGAATCGCATGAAAGTAGTTGTAACCGTAGTAGGGGTAGACCGAGTAGGTATTATTGCGCGTGTAGCTACCGTATTGGCTGAGAACGATGTAAATATTGTATCGATTAACCAGACGATTTTAGACGGTATGTTTAACATGATTATGATGTGTGAAGCTAAGGATCAGACAGCTTTACCTAAAGTGCAGGCAGCTTTGAAAGCTGAAGGGGAAGCTTTGGGCGTTCAGATTCAGGCGCAACATGCGGATATCTTCCTCAGCATGCATCGTATAGGGTAGGTGATGATATGTTAAGTATTGAAAATATCCTCGAAACCAACCAGATGATTCATGACAATAAATTGGATGTTCGTACCATTACGATGGGCATCAGTTTATTGGGGTGTACAGCCGTAGACGGCAATACCCTTTGTGATCGTATTTATGATCATATTACTAAAGAAGCGGAACACTTGGTAGCCACCGGTGAAGCCATTGAGCGCGAATACGGTGTGCCGATTATTAATAAGCGCGTATCTGTTACGCCGATTTCACTTGTGGCGGCGGGTAGTGATTTAATCAATTATGTGCCCGTAGCCAAAGCCTTGGATAAAGCAGCCAAAGCTGTGGGTGTTAACTTTATCGGCGGTTTTTCTGCCTTGGTAAGTAAAGGTTATACCGATGGCGACCGTCGTTTAATTGCGTCCATTCCGGAAGCCTTGGCGACGACTGATTTAGTATGCAGTTCTGTAGGTATCGGTTCCACTAAAGCGGGCATCAATATGGATGCCGTAGCAGAAATGGGTCGTATTGTTAAACAAACAGCCGAACTTACAGCGGACCGTGATGCTTTCGGTTGTGCTAAGCTTGTTATTTTTTGTAATCCTGTTGAAGACAACCCGTTTATGGCCGGTGCCTTCCATGGTGTTACGGAAGGCAATACGACGATTAGCGTCGGTGTCAGCGGACCGGGCGTTGTTAAGCATGCCTTAGAAGCAGTACGGGGACGACCTTTTGACGAAGTGGCGGAAACGATTAAACGTACGGCTTTCAAGATTACGCGCGTAGGTCAATTGGTGGCTCAGGAAGCGTCGCGGCGTTTGGGTAAGCAGTTCGGGATTATCGATTTATCCTTGGCGCCTACGCCTGCTGTAGGTGATTCGGTAGCGCATGTTTTGGAAGAAATGGGCATTACCTCTTGTGGGGCTCATGGCACCACGGCGGCATTAGCTTTGTTGAATGATGCGGTTAAAAAAGGCGGGCTCATGGCATCGTCTCATGTAGGCGGTCTCAGCGGTGCGTTTATCCCTGTAAGTGAAGATAAAGGCATGATTGATGCCGTATCCGTAGGCAGTTTAAGTTTAGAAAAATTAGAAGCCATGACCTGTGTGTGCTCTGTAGGGCTTGATATGATCGCCGTACCGGGGGACACATCGGCAGCTACTATTTCGGCAATTATTGCCGATGAAGCGGCTATTGGCATGATTAATAATAAAACAACAGCTGTTCGTTTGATTCCGGTTCCGGGTAAAACTGTGGGCGAAATGGTTGAATTCGGCGGCTTATTGGGCTATTGCCCAATCATTGAAGTAAGTCCGTTTGGGGCGGAAGAGTTTATCCAGCGCGGTGGACGAATTCCGGCACCTGTACGCAGTCTTACGAACTAAGAACGAGCACGAGGAGGTGCGGTAATGACGGTGTACGTGTGGGCATTCGTGGTGGCGTTGGTCATCTCGTTTGCGATTACACCGCTGATTAAAAGGTTGGCGATTAACATTGGGGCTATGGATAAGCCGGATGCGCGTAAGGTGCATCACGGTTCCATTCCTCGCTTAGGTGGCTTGGCCATCTTTATAGGCTATATTGTTTCGGTCCTCTATACCGTAAAAGATTTGCAGGCCGTAATGGGACTCTTATTGGGTTCCGTTGTGCTTGTGGGTGTCGGTATTTGGGACGATGTGAAGCAAATTGGTCCAAAAACAAAATTAACAGGTCAAATTTTAGCGGCGGTTGTAGTCGTGGCCTTTGGTAACCAGGTTGAATTTATTACCAATCCTTGGGGTCATGTGTTCTACTTGGGCTTTTTGTCGATACCGCTTACCATCTTTTGGATTGTAGGCTTTACGAATATTGTAAACCTTATAGATGGTCTTGACGGTTTGGCAGCCGGCATTTCATTGATTTCAAGCCTGACTATTTTCACAATTTTGTGGCAAATGGGCCAGGTTGACTTAGCGTGCGTTGCGTTGGCTTTGGCCGGTGCGGCGCTCGGTTTCTTGCGTTACAATTTCAACCCTGCAAAAATCTTCATGGGTGATACGGGCAGTATGTTATTGGGCTATACAATGGCCACAATTTCCGTTATGGGTGCCGTAAAAACGGCCGCCACCATTTCGTTGGTAGTACCGGTAATTGTATTAGGCCTGCCTATTTTAGACACTACCTTTGCCATCATTCGTCGTAAGATTAACGGCCGACCGGTATTTAAACCGGATAAAGGCCATATGCATCATCGCCTGTTGGCACTCGGCTTGTCGCAAAAACAAGCTGTATTGTTGATGTATGCCGTTACGGCGTTGTTGGGCTATGTAGCTATTTTGTTGGCAAAAGTAAATATATTGGTCGGCATTATTATAGTGTTGGCTATTTTGTGTGTTTGCGTGTTTATTGCAACTAAATTGGGGATGATTGCGAAAGATGAAGTCATTGCCGAGGAAAATAGAGCAGCAAATAGACATTAATATAGGTGCGCTTGTACGCTTGTACAAGCGCCTTCGTAGCATACAGGGTATGTAGGCTGGCTAATCATGGGAGGTATTATTACATGTTGAAAGTTATGACAATTTTTGGGACCCGTCCCGAAGCGATTAAGATGGCGCCGGTAGTTAAGGCTTTACAAGCTGCTCCGGATATGGAAGCGATTGTGACGGTAACGGCACAGCATCGTGAAATGCTCGATCAGGTTTTGGATTTATTTGCGATTACGCCGGACTATGATTTGAACATCATGAGTCAGGGCCAAACTTTATATGATGTGACAACCAGAGCCTTAGAAGGGCTAAAGGATGTGTTAAAAGAAGCAAAACCTGATGTAGTACTCGTTCATGGTGATACGACAACTACTTTTGCCGGCGCGTTAGCCGCTTTTTATCAGGAAATTCCGGTAGGCCATGTAGAAGCCGGCCTCAGAACGGGTAATATTTACTCACCGTTCCCTGAAGAAATGAACCGCAAATTGACCGGGTCTTTGGCAACCTATCACTTTGCGCCGACTTCCAGTGCGGAAAAGAACTTGATGAAAGAAAATATCGGTTCGGCTCATTTATATGTGACCGGCAATACCGTTATTGATGCCCTTCAGACTACGGTTAAAGATAACTACCAATTTGAAGAAGATTTGCTTAATAATTTAGATTATAAAAATCGTCGTATTGTGCTCGTAACGACCCATCGTCGTGAAAACCTCGGTGAACCGATGCGTCATGTATATCAAGCCATTCACCGCTTGGTCGATGAATTTGATGATATTGAAGTCGTATTCCCGGTACATAAAAATCCGAAAGTTCGTAAAATTGTTAAAGAAGTATTGGGTGATGTAGAACGCGTTCACTTAATCGATCCGCTCGAATATGAACCGTTTGCCAATTTAATGGCTCGTTCTTACTTATTGATGACCGATTCCGGCGGGATTCAAGAAGAAGCACCGGCTTTGGGCAAACCGGTATTGGTACTTCGCAATACAACGGAACGTCCGGAAGCGGTAACGGCCGGAACAGTACGCCTGGTAGGGACTGATGAAAATACGGTCTATGATACAGCCCATCGATTATTGGCGGATAAAGATGCTTATGATGTGATGGCCAACTCCGTAAATCCGTATGGTGACGGTGTTGCGTCCAATCGTATTGTTGAAGCACTGCGCTTTGAATTTTTGCATAGCGGTAAAAAACCGAGCCGTTTCGGTTATTAATTTATAGTATTTAGGTAGTAAATAGCTGATGTTATTAACGCCCTCAGTTATATATATCAGCTAATGTATCTACCGCTCGTAAGGCCGTTTTTTTACTAAAAACTTTGAAAAAACGGTCCTTGTATTCGTAAAAAGTATACACAACATTCTTAAATATAATAAAAAGATTAGTGATGAATTATAATTAAAAACGAAAAAAGAATCGATGAACAGCTTGAAACTTATATTGTTTTAAAAATTGAATTCATTAATAATTTTTATAATAAGAAAATTGGATAAAAGTATACTTGTTATAGGTATATTGGCTAAACGTATGACAAAATGTTATAATTTAGTGAAAGTTGAATTTTGTTATAATAAAGAAGTTAGAGATTAGTAGTATTCATAGTTTCCCCGTTTTAACCATCACAAAGAAGGTGATTCCAATGAAGCGACTCGATCCAACCACACTAAAAGCACTGAATGTGGCCTTATCGGCAGGTTTCTCCCTGTTGGTCAGCATTCTGGGCTGTCTGGCTATAGGCCGTGGCTTAGACTATCTGTTTGATGCGTCACCATGGTTTACGCTGATAGGAGGGCTAGTAGGAGGATTAGGAGGCCTGTACTCCTTGTATCTTCGGGTTGTGTCGTGAGGGGGCTTAATCGTGGAGGTATTCTTGGATTTTGTAAAACGTATGACTTGTTACCTTATCGTGGTAACCGTAGCATCTACATTATTATTAGAAGTCTTTGATTACGAGAGATACATTTTAGGCTGGGTTTGGGGTTGTGCTATTAATTTATTATATTTATTGATTTTAGGTTTATGGGTTTATAAACTTCGCCATAAAGAACTACGTACTATTGAAAAAGCGACTAAGCTGGGTACTTTAATTCGTATTACGCTGGTCGCCATCGGCACCTTGCTGGCCGTTTATTTATTTGAGAATTTTCCGTTTGTACCATATATGTTGGGCTTGATGCTATGGCGTCCGTTGACGATATACGAACGCATCCGGTATAACCAAGCGGATAGTCCCAATGTGATTTAATGTGTATTAATCAAAATTTCGATAGAGTAATGGGGTAGCAATATAGGCGAAAGGAGGTGAACTTTATGGAATTACATACCGGGACTCATGACGTCGTTCACATGTGGGGCATGGCTTTTAATATGGATACTATCTATATGACTTGGGTAGTGTTTGCTATTATTATAGTCGTTGCCTTTTTTGCTACACGGCAGGTTAATATGGTTCCATCAGGCGTACAAAATGTAGTTGAGTTTATTTTAGAAGCTATTGGAAGTCAATTAAAAGGTCCTTTAGGTAAACACTTTAGTAAGGTAAGTTCGCTACTATTTACTTTCTTTGTTTTTATCTTAGTAAGTAATGAATTGGGGCTGATACCGAGTCCCCATATTTTGACATCGCCTACTAACGATTTAAATACGACCTTAGGTCTGGCCTTGGCCAGCTCAGTGAGTATTTGGGTTATTGGGGCAAAGATGAAAGGACCGTCTTATTTTAAGCATTTCTTTCAGCCCTTTGCCGTATTTGTTATCTTCCACATCATGGAAGAAATCTCTAAGCCGGTGACGCTCAGCTTTCGTCTATTCGGCAACATTGTAGCAGGTGAAATTGTATTAGAGTTGTTAAACGGTTTGGCACCGTATTTGACACCGATTATTTGGCTCGTATTCAGCTTATTTGTCGGCGTTATTCAGGCCTTCGTTTTTACAATTCTCGTGACGTCATACTTGGGTATGGCAATCAACGATGAGGAACATTAATCACCACGGTATTACCAACCATTATTTTGAGTATCTCAGGTTGTATTCGTAACATTTTCTAGGAGGATTTTATTATGGAAAAAGCAATTTTGTTGTCAGTAAGTGTATTCAGTGCTTGTTTAGTGGCAGGTTTGGCAGCGATCGCAGCAGCTATTGGTGATGCATTGGCAGTTCGTAAAGCATTTGAAGGTATGACTCGTCAGCCTGAAATGGCCGGTAAGATTATGACTAATTTATTTATTTCCATCGGTTTGATCGAATCTATTCCTATCATTGCTACCGTTATCGCCATCGTACTTGTATTTACTGATGTTATCGTTGGTAAATTATAATTCGGTTCTTTATTAAATTGAACAGACATAAGAAGGCAAGTTATAATTCCAAGTTTAAGAGGGGGTTACGCCGTTGGTAGAAATAAACGGTACATTGCTGGTTCAATTTATCAATTTCTTTATTTTAGTTGCTATTTTAGCAAAATTTGCGTTTAAACCTTTAGTCGGTGTGATGGAAGCCCGTCGCAAGAAGATTGAAGGCGATTTGGCGAATGCACAGGCTACTTTGGATTCTGCGGAAGCTACCAAAAAAGAGTATGAAGCACAATTAGCCAATGCTCGTAAAGAAGCTCAAGCGATTGTTGAAAAGGCAGCCCAATTGGCTGAACGGAATACGCAGGCTCAAATTAAGGAATTAAAAGAACAGCTAGTACGTGAAAAAGAAGAAGCTCGTAACGAAATTGCCCGTGAACAAGCAAAAGCTATGGAAAAAATGCGTGAAGATATGATTTCACTTTCTATGGCCATTGCCGGCAAAATTGTTGCTAAGAATATGGATAGTCAAGCCAATGTGGACCTTGTTAAAGAAGCCATTGAAAAGCTTGACAGTAAAGCATTAGGGTGATTGGTATGAGCGTAGACATTGTAACAGATAAATACAGTACCGCTATCTTTGAATTGGCGCAGGAACAGCAAATTCTGGAACAAATGGAAACGGATCTTTCCTACGTAAAAGAAGTTATGGATACGCAGCCTGAATTAGGCACCTTATTGTTGTACCCGGCCCTCGATGCAGAGGCAAAATGCAATGTTTTGGCCAAAATATTCGGTGAAGCCATTAATACGATGGCACTTAACACCTTATTTGTTATGGTCAAACGCGGACGCATACGGTATATTCAGTCTGCCATTGCTGAGTTTATTAACAAAGCACGGGAAGCACGTGGCATTTTCTCCGCCACTGTTACAGTGAGTGAAGCAATGCCGGACGAGATTTATACGCAGTTGGCCGATAAATTAAAAGCGATTACGGGTAAGCAATATATTTTTACAATCAAAGTGGACCCAACCATTCTGGGCGGCTTTATTATCCAAATTGGTGATACGCGTATTGATGCAAGTTTGATGCGTCGTATGGAGGATTTAAAGAAATATTTGCTTAAGTCCGATACAACAGAGATTGGGGTGAATGGTTAAGTATGAAAATGAAGCCTGAAGAAATTACTGCCATAATTAAACAGCAGATTCAGGACTATGATGTGGAACTTAACGTTGATGATGTGGGTACCGTACTCGAAGTAGGTGACGGTATTGCGCATATTTACGGTCTTGAAAAGGCCATGGCAGGTGAATTGTTAGAATTACCTCATGGTGTTTATGGGATGGTACAGAACCTCGAATTAGATAACGTAGGGGCTGTATTGTTAGGTAATGATTTCCTTATTAAAGAAGGGGACCAGGTACGCCGTACAGGTCGTATCATGCAGGTTCCTGTAGGTGAACAACTTATCGGTCGTGTAGTTAATGCCTTGGGTCAGCCGATTGACGGCAAGGGATCCATTACGGCAGAAGATCATCGACCAATTGAATACCCGGCACCGGGCATTGCGGATCGTAAATCCGTATTTGAACCGTTGCAAACCGGTTTGAAAGCAATCGACGCCATGGTACCTATCGGTCGTGGCCAGCGTGAACTTATTATCGGTGACCGCGGTACCGGTAAATCGGCGATTGCCATCGATACCATTTTGAATCAAAAAGGTCAGGATGTAATCTGTATTTATGTGGCTATCGGTCAGAAAGAATCTACCGTAGCTCGTGTAGTACAGAAATTACAGGAAGCCGGCGCTATGGATTACACTATCGTAGTATCGGCCGGTGCCTCTGAAGGCGCTCCTATGCAGTATATTGCTCCGTATGCGGGTGTTGCCATGGGTGAACATTTCATGTACCAGGGCAAACATGTACTTTGTGTATATGATGATTTATCCAAACAGGCAGCGGCTTATCGTGCCATGAGTTTGTTACTTCGTCGTCCACCGGGACGTGAAGCATATCCAGGGGACGTATTTTATTTACACTCTCGTTTGTTAGAACGAGCTGCTAAATTATCTGATGAATTGGGCGGCGGTTCCATTACGGCCTTGCCGATTATTGAAACGCAAGCCGGTGACGTATCCGCTTATATTCCTACGAACGTAATTTCCATTACGGATGGTCAGATTTTCCTTGGCACCGATATGTTCTACTCCGGGATTCGTCCGGCTGTTGACGTAGGTTTGTCTGTATCCCGTGTAGGCGGTAGCGCCCAGATTAAAGCGATGAAACAAGTTGCCGGTAAATTGCGTCTCGATTTGGCGCAATATCGTGAGTTGGCAGCCTTTGCTCAGTTCGGCTCCGACCTTGATAAATCGACCAAAGCACAGCTTGATCGCGGCGAACGTTTGACAGAAATGTTAAAACAGCCTCAGTACTCACCTCTTAAAGTTGAAGAACAGGTAGTTTGTCTATATGCCGGCATTAACGGTTACTTTGCCTCTATTGAAGTAGCCGATGTTCCTGCATTCCAGAATGAATTATTGCGTTATGTTCACAGCAACTACAGTGAAATTTTAACGAATATTCAAACATCCAGAATCTTAGACAAAGATACGGAAGAACTTTTGATAAAAGCGATTAATGAATGCATTGAATCCTTTGGTACTTCCCATCACTTGATTACTTCTGAGGAGGCGTAGGCGATGAGCAGTGCACAGGATTTACGTAAGCGCATTAAAAGTGTTACGAATACGCAGCAGATTACGAAGGCCATGAAAATGGTAGCGTCTGCTCGATTGCGCCGTGCACAGGCCAAAGCAAAATCTACGGAACCATATGCAGAAAAGTTAGGTCAAATCCTCACAAATGTATCTGCTACATTAGAACCTGAGGTGTTGGCGTCCTATCCGTTAACCGCGGTACGCGAGGTTTCGCGAACCTTATATATTCTGATTGGCGCCGACAAAGGCTTAGCTGGTGCTTATACCAGTAATTTGATTAAATATTTTGCACAGGAAACTCGTGAAAAAGCACCTGATACGTATGAGACGATTACGGTTGGTCGTAAGCCGACTGATTACTTGAAGTATCATCAGTATCCGGTAACGAATTCTCATGTAGGTTTTTCCGACAAACCGGAATACAGCCATGCTAAACAAATTGTAGATGAAGCATCTAAGTTGTTTTTAGAAGGCGAAGTTGACGAAGTTATCTTGATTTATACTCATTTCGTAAACTCCTTAACGCAGAACGTGACCAGCGTGAAATTATTGCCGGTTGTCACGGAACCGCATCATGAAGGGGAGCTTAATGAGCTATATATTTATGAACCTTCAGAAAAAACTATTTATGACCAATTGTTGCCTAAATATTTGGAAATTACTGTGTATAACGCTTTATTGCAAGCTTCCGCCAGTGAGCTTGGCGCTCGCATGACGGCTATGACTTCTGCAACAGATAATGCAGGGGATTTAATCAGCTCACTTAATTTGGAATACAATAAATTACGACAAGCCGGCATTACCAATGAAATTTCTGAAATTGTCGGTGGTGCTAATGCCTTGCAATAGGTATAACTACAAAGGAGGAGAGACCTCTTAAATGAGTAATAATATCGGTAAAGTTGTACAGGTTATCGGACCGGTAGTCGACGTTCTCTTTACGGCGGGAGAGCTTCCGGCTATTTACAACGCAATTCATATTAAAAAAACAAGCGAATCCGGCAAAGACGAAGTGATTGTGGTTGAAGTAATGCAACACTTAGGTGATGACACCGTGCGTGCCGTTGCCATGAGTTCTACGGATGGCCTGACTCGCGGTATGGAAGCGGTGGACACAGGAGCCCCTATTTCCGTGCCGGTTGGTGATGGCGTGCTTGGCCGTATCTTTAACGTACTTGGTGAAACGGTTGACCATGATGATACGCCGGTAAAGGCGTCTGAAATGTGGCCGATTCATCGTCCGGCCCCTAAATTTGATGATTTAGCTCCGGAAACCACCATTTTAGAAACAGGTATTAAGGTCGTTGACCTTATTGCGCCGTATGTAAAAGGTGGTAAAATCGGTTTATTCGGCGGTGCCGGTGTAGGTAAAACCGTATTAATCATGGAATTAATCCATAATATCGCAACGGAACATGGCGGTTACTCCGTATTCTCCGGTGTAGGTGAACGTACTCGTGAAGGTAATGACCTTTGGAACGAAATGAAGGAATCCGGCGTTATTTCCAAAACAGCATTGGTTTACGGCCAGATGAATGAACCACCGGGAGCGCGTATGCGTGTAGGCTTAACGGGCCTCACCATGGCTGAATATTTCCGTGACGTACAGAAACAGGACGTACTCTTATTCATCGATAACATTTTCCGTTTCATTCAGGCCGGCTCGGAAGTATCCGCGTTGCTCGGTCGTATGCCGTCGGCCGTAGGTTACCAACCAACCTTGTCCAATGACGTAGGGGCCCTTCAGGAACGTATTACCTCCACTAAAGAAGGTTCCATTACGTCCGTACAGGCCGTATATGTACCGGCCGATGACTTGACTGACCCGGCTCCGGCTGCTACGTTTGCGCATTTGGATGCGACCACCGTATTGTCCCGTTCCATCGCTGAAATTGGGATTTATCCGGCGGTGGATCCGCTCGACTCCACCAGCCGTATCTTGGATCCGTTAGTATTGGGCGAAGAACATTATAAAATTGCCCGCGGCGTACAGGAAGTATTGCAGAAATATAAAGATTTACAAGATATTATCGCAATCCTCGGTATGGAAGAATTGTCGGAAGAAGATAAATTGACCGTTGCCCGTGCCCGTAAAATTCAACGTTTCCTCAGCCAGCCATTCTTCGTAGCCGAAGTATTTACCGGTTCGCCAGGTAAGTATGTACCGCTTAAAGAAACTTTGCGCGGCTTCAAAGAAATCTTGGAAGGTAAACATGATGATTTACCGGAAAATGCATTCTACATGGTAGGCACCATTGATGAAGCCATTGCTAAAGGAAAGGAATTGACGGAGAAGGGGGAATAGTTCATGAGTGAAGGCAAGACCATGCATCTCGATGTAATTACCCCTGATAAAAAGGCCTTTTCGGGTGAGGTTAAATTTGTGGTAGTGCGCACTGAATTGGGCGAACTCGGTATTTTACCGCGCCATGCCGATTTAGTGGCAGCCCTTGAAATTGCACCGTTGCGCATCGATTTACCGGACGGTACGCGCCAGTTTATGGCTAACTTCGGCGGTTTTATGGAAATTAAAAACAATGTAATTACCATTGTAACGCCGAATTGCGAATTGCCTGACGAAATCGACGAAGACCGTGAAAACGGGCTAAAGCACGTGCGGAAGAACGTTTGAAATCAAGAAATGCAGACATAGACTTCCATCGCGCTGAGCTCGCACTACAACGTTCCTTATTGCGTATTGATGTTAAGCACAAAGTATAAGTCATACGCGTAAGTACAAAAAAACAAATACAATTTAGGGACTGCTTCGGCAGTCCCTTTTTTGATGTAGTATAAAGTTTGTATTGCTTAATTATGAATTAAAATAGAGGGTCAAAAAAGTAAATTGGCGGTCCGGGGAGGAAAAAAAAGATGAAAAGATACTCCCAAAAGTACTATAGGAGTGTACTGATTTATAGTTGTTAATTTTGGTTTGCTATAGTTTAGGGCTATAGCAACAGCGGGCTGTGATTTTAAGCCTATATATTTTTGATTCAGTTATATTGCTGACTTTTGCCATAAATTGCACTAAGTATACACTTTGAAATATGACGTAAAACTGCTTACAAAGTGTCCACTGTGAAAAGAATGACGTAAAACTCTTGTTGACAGCTTTTTGAATGATTGGTATAGTTATCACATCGAAACGACAACGAGTCATCGATAGCCTACATCAACATACAGTATCGACGATGAAGAGATAAGTAAACGCAGGGCGTTGGCACAGAGAGTCCCGTAAGGTGGAAGGGGATGCAAAAGAATGCGAAGAAAATGGTCTTGGAGTATCCGAGGTGGAATGCGCAAGCTTTAGTCTCGGCGGATGCAACCGTTATAATGCCACGGTATAATCTTACAACTGTAAGACGTACCGGCTGAGGGCAGAGCCGTGAGGTTTTGCTAAATCAAGGTGGTAACACGTTATAGACGTCCTTGTTCACAGCGGTGAATGGAGGATGTTTTTTTATACCGAATTTAGAGGTAACCGATACGCGCCAAACATCAGCCAACATCATACCGGTAAAGCATATCGGTAAACTTAGGTAAATGTTGATAGTCTTAACAGCTGTAAACGAACAACGGAGTTGAGAGGCCGTTGCTCGGAGGGGTAGCTGGTTAATGAATCTGTTAGGCACTGAGAAATGAGTTTTACAAGTTTGAGAAAGATGAGAGACGATGAACTTAGGGAGGAGGGATGCACAATGCCCATAACGGTAGTGAAGGATTTACCGGCCATAAAAAAATTGGCAGAAGAAAACATCTTCGTTATGGATACGGCAAGAGCCGAAACACAAGATATTCGGCCACTACAAATTCTAATCGTTAACTTGATGCCGACCAAAGAAGTGACGGAAACGCAAATTCTAAGAGCATTAAGTAACACGCCGTTGCAACTGGACATTACCTTGCTGCATATGGCAAGCCATAAAGCGGCCCATACATCAGAACATCATTTGAGTTCCTTCTATCGAACCTTCGATGAAATCAAAGAACGCTATTTTGACGGTATGATTATAACCGGCGCTCCCATTGAGCTGATGCCGTTTGAAGAAGTAAATTACTGGCAAGAGCTGACAGCCATTATGGACTGGCGCGAGGATCATGTATATTCGACACTCTACATCTGCTGGGGTGCTCAAGCGGGACTGTATTATCATTTCGGAATTGACAAAGAACTGTTGCCGACGAAGTTATTCGGGGTTTTTGAAAACGAGGTCCTTAATAAAAGGCCGATGTTGCTTCGCGGTATGGATGAAGTTTTCTACATGCCCCATTCAAGGCACACGACGGTACCGGTTGATGAGATCAAAGCCAATCCGGAATTAGAGATTTTAGCAGCCTCTGACAAAGCCGGTGCCGCCATAGTTCGTAGTCTGGACAACAAACACATTTTTGTGTTTGGCCATTCGGAATACGATAGGGATACCTTACAGCGGGAATATGAACGGGATAAAAACTTGGGACTCGACATCGATGTTCCTGAAAATTATTATCCTAATGATGACCCGACGAAGGCGCCCATCGTGCGTTGGCGGTCGATGGGAACGCTGATTTTTACAAACTGGCTCAACTATTATGTATACCAAGAAACACCGTACATAATTGAGCAGATTCAAAAAATGAAACAGCAACGCAATCAAAATCATACACAAGCTGTTTAAAGTAGTGTAAAGACCAAGCTTAATTGGTCGAAATAAAAATGGTATCGACAGCCCAAGCGGCTGCTATATATAAAACAAAGAGAGATAAAGGGATTGTCGGCGTGAGAAACCGACGTTGAGAAAAGGAGAGATTTTATTATGAGCAAACAGTACAAATTCGAAACAATCCAATTACATGAAGGTCAAGTTATCGACGAAACAGGCGCCCGTGCCGTGCCGATTCACCAAACTACAAGCTATGTATTTAAAGACGCACAGCAAGCGGCTGACCGTTTTGCCCTTCGCGATCCGGGTGCCATTTATTCCCGCCTCGGTACACCGACTAACGACGTCCTTGAAAAACGTATAGCTGCTTTAGAAGGCGGTGCCGGTGCTTTATCCGTAGGCTCCGGTTCGGCAGCCATTACTTACGCTATTGAAAACGTGGCCGGTACCGGCGATAACATCATCGCTGCCTCCACTTTGTACGGTGGCACATATAACTTATTCAGCTCTACCTTGCCACGTTTTGGCATTACTACTAAATTTGTAGACCCTGATGATTTGGACGGTTTTGAAAAAGCCATCGATGACCGCACGAAAGCAATTTATGTGGAAACCATCGGCAATCCGAACATCAACCTTATCGATATTCAAGCAGTGGCGGATATTGCCCATAAACACGGCATCATCCTTATCGTAGACAATACTTTCGGTACCCCATACCTCATTCGTCCGATTGAGCATGGTGCCGATGTGGTAGTTCACTCCGCCACTAAATTCTTAGGCGGTCACGGTACAACTATTGCCGGTGTTATCGTTGAAAGCGGTAAATTCGACTACAAAGCCAGCGGTCGTTACCCTGATTTCGTAGCCGGTGACGTTCATTACAATGGCCTCGTATATGCAGACCTTCCAATTCCGTTCACCGTAAAAGTACGTGCTCAGTTGCTCCGCGACACCGGTGCCGCTTTGACACCGCTTGCAGCATGGCTCATTTTACAAGGTGTTGAAACCTTATCCTTACGTGTAGAACGTCATGTTGAAAATACGCGCAAAATCATCGACTTCTTGGTAAATCATCCAAAAGTTGCTTGGGTAAACTATCCGGAATTGAAAGACAGCAAATACAAAGCCTTGGCTGATAAATACTATCCAAAAGGTGTAGGTTCTATCTTCACTTTCGGTATTAAAGGCGGCAAAGATGAAGGCATTAAATTCGTAGATGCTCTTGAAATCTTCTCCAATTTGGCCAACGTAGGTGATGCTAAATCCCTCGTAATCCATCCATCCAGCACAACTCATGCGCAGCTTAATGAAGAAGAACAAAAAGCGGCCGGCGTAACACCGGACATGATCCGTATCTCCGTGGGCATTGAAAACGTGGAGGACTTAATCGATGATTTGGCACAAGCTTTGGAACACGTTTAAGTCGACAAATCCGGCTAAGAATGAATACGCCTTTACTTTGTACTGGTGGTATTAAAAAATAAAATTAACTAAGCCCTTGAGGAAATATTGCTCCTCAAGGGTTTTCTTTGTACGCCGAATAGGCATGACAAAACCCCCAGTTAAACTGGGGGTCGGTAAAA
>NZ_JALKIG010000030.1 GCF_023051165.1 Veillonella sp. KGMB01456 | reverse complement strand
AATTTATTGGGATTAATTTAAAAAAGCCACACACACTTTTTGTCCTATAAGCCTAAAAAAGCCACACACACTTTTTGTCCTATAAGCCAAAAACTAAACATAAATGCAAAATAAAAGCTGCGGATTGAATTCGATTCGCAGCTTTTTATTACGTCTATGTGCGTGCACTTACAGCTCAGCCCATTCACTACAACTAAGCGCTCATAACAAAACGACGCCGCTCCCGAAGGAACGACGTCGTTTTTTATTTGCATTATACTATGTTTTTATTAATAATTCCTCACCATAACCTGACGGCTTAGATGTGGAATAAACCTAACATAGCACCGCCAGCCAAGGAAATTAAGGACATTACGAAAAGACGTGGAGCACAGAATTTCAACATATCTTTAATTTCGATACCGGCCAAGCCGCAAGCCAAGAATGTAGTTGCAGCATGAGGAGTTACCAATACGCCGTAGTTTTTGGAAATCAACATAGCCATAGCCATGTCCTGAGGGTTTACACCGAATTTTTCACCTACGCTGATAGCCAATGGTACCAAGCCGAAGAAGTAGGAATCAGTACCGAGCAACATACCGATAGGTACACCGAGGATACCGAATACAGTCTGCAAATGTGGTCCTAAGAAATCAGGCACAAGAGCGATTAACATGGTAGCCATGTTATCCATCATTTTAGTACCGCTCAAAACGCCGAGGAATACGCCGGATGCCAACAAGATCATAGGCATGGTCAACGCTGTATCAGCATGCATTTTGATTGCTTTAGCCTGAGCTTTAGCGCCCGGGAAGTTAACGATCAAAGCAATAGCCAAACCGAACATGAAGGCACCGTACAAAGGAATCTTTGTGAAGCAGAGTAACAAGATAACAACTAAAGTTAAAAGACCATTGAACCATAACAATTTAGGGCGTTTCATAGCTTCGATATCTTCAGTCGTAGCATTGCTGTCAGCCGGTACAATAGAAGAGTCGAGTAAAGCAGCTTCGCCTGTAGGGTTAAGGCCCGCACCGCGGCGTTTTTCAACTATGCCCATGTAAGCAGCGAATACCATTAAGATTACGAGACCAACACCTTGCAATGGAATCAATTCCTGCCACAAAGCGTTTACGTCAGCGTTCAATACAACGCCGGTACGAGCTACCGGACCACCCCATGGTACCAAGTTCATGATACTCATAGCAGCACCGATGATACAAACTAATACAACCGGACGGATGTGCAATTTCTTATAGATTGGCAACATAGCAGGGATTGTGATTAACAATGTGGAAGCCAACGCACCATCCAAGTGACCGATTACGGCGATCATAGCCGTAGCAATGGTTACCAACATAATGTTGTTACCGGCTTTTTTAGCCAAGTAGTTAACCAATGGGTCAAACAAACCAACGTCACTCATTAATGAGAAGTATACGATAGAGAAAATAAATAATACCGCAGTAGACCAGGTTTTGGATACACCGGTTTGTACAAACTTATAAATATCTTCAGGACCGAAACCTGCAATTACGGCCGCGATGATAGGTACGATTACGAAAATCGGCACCGGATTTGTCTTAGATTGGATTAAGGCCCATACGATGATGACAATCATCATTAAGCCAAGAAAACCTAAAAACATGAGAAAATCCTCCTTTAAAACAACTACAAAATAAATGAGAAAATTATCATATCACAATATATAATGCGTTAACAACTCCCTGCCGAGTGAGATTAATAAGCTTAATCTCACTCACAGGAGTCTTTTTATTAAAGTCGACTACCTAATCACAGTCAGCATTACTACTGATTGGAGCAGACATTAATGCCATTAGTCTAAAGGTTTACGAACCACGTCGATGATAGTGCCGTCACGATATTCTACGATAGCTACTACGTCTTCGTCTTTATCGCTAACAGTTACACCTTCCGGTTTACCTACCAAGTCAAAGGCCAATTTTTGCAATTCTTCAATCGTGTAGATTGGCAAATTGGAGTCTTTGAAGCGTTCGATAAGGTCGGTACGACGAGGGTTGATGGCGATACCGCGTTCAGTTACGATAACGTCTACGGATTCACCAGGTGTAATTACTGTCTGAACGTTGTCAAGAATCATTGGCAAACGACCGCGAACGAGTGGACAAGTAATTACTGTGCATTTAGCACCGGCTGCTGTATCGCTGTGACCGCCGGAAGCACCCATGAGGATACCGTTGGAGTCAGTCATACAGTTAACATTGAAGTTAGTATCGATTTCGGTAGCACCTAAGAATACTACGTCGAGATAGTTTGTCATGTTGTCGGTCCAAGGATCCGCATACATGGAGGCGCTCATTTCGATATGGTTAGCATTTTTATGTAAAGAAGCCGCTGCATCAGTATCAAATGTTTGCGTATCATAGATAGCTTCGATCAAGCCGTCTTCCAACATGCCTGCCAATACACCGGTAGCACCGCCGATACCAAAACCGGCTTTAACACCTTGGGCTTTCAATTTTTCGCCGATAAATTTAGCAACTGTCAAAGGAGCTCCGCCGGCACCTAACTGGAAGGAGAAACCTTCTTTAATGATGCCTGCCTGATCCAAGAATTCAGCGGCCATTTCAGCGATTTTAATCTGGATAGGGTTTTTAGTGAAACCAACCGCACCGGAAGCAATACCTGCAGGGTCGCCGATAGCTTCTACTTCAACGATGTAGTCTACATCAGTTTGAGGTACGGAATATGGATATACATAGTCAACGAGGTTATCGGTAATAGCTACGGTTTTATCTGCATAATGGGAGTCAACCATGGCGTAGCCGAGAGCACCGCAAGCGGATTTGCCCTGCATGCCGGTGAAGTTACCGCGACGATCGCAAGTTGGGGCACCCATGAAAGCCACATCGATGTGAAGTTCGCCGGAAACGATGGCACGAGCACGACCACCATGAGAACGAATCACTACCGGACGTTTTAATACGCCTGGGTTTTTCGTCAAGAATTTACCGAGCGCATCACGTAAACCGGATGTTTCGATAGCTGTTACGGTACCATCTTTAATCATATCGATCAAGAAGTCATGGCATGGGCTCAAAGAGCTGGATGCTACGGTGATGTCTTTAATACCTTTAGCCTGGATGCGTTCCATAACCATTTTCATAACATAGTCACCATTGCGGAAATGATGGTGGAACGATACAGTCATACCGTCTTTTAGGCCGGTTTTTTCAATAGCTTCGTCGATGGAAGCCAATAATTTATCGGCACCGCCTTTATTATATTTAGCAACCGGACGACCGGCACGGTGCATTTTCGGCTCAACTGCGAACTCGCCTTGATACACTTCACGGCCTTCAAGAGCCGGAATATTCATTGGAATTTCGCGATTTGCTTTATTTAACATTGATTTCAGCTCCTTCATCTACTTCTACTTTAATCCCGGCAGCACGTGCTTTGTCCACGATACGTTGTGCACGTACTACGATAGGACCGTCAATCATTTTACCGTCTACGGCGATTACGCCTTTATTATTTTTCAAAGCATCAGCATAGCTGTTCAATACTTTTACGGAGTGAGCGATTTCTTTTTCATCCGGTGTGAATACTTTGTGAGCTAATTTAATCTGGCTTGGATGGATACAAGATTTACCGTCAAAGCCGAGGGCTTTAATGTATTCAACTTCTTCAACGAAACCTTCAGGGTCTTTAACATCGGAGAATACAGTATCGACACAACGGATGCCGGCTTCACGAGCAGCCAACAAGATGGACTGACGAGCGAATGCCAATTCAACTGCCGGTTTATGTTTACCGGTACGAAGGTCGGCACGGTAATCTTCAGCGCCTAAAGCGATACCTACTACGCGAGGTGCGTGGCAGATTTCACGAACATTGTAAAGGCCTTTTACGGATTCGATAGCTACGATAATATTAATCGTACCTTCTTCCCAGCCGTTTGCTTTTTCTACTTCTTCAATCTTACGGGCTACGATTTCAACTTCGGAAACGTCTTCCGTTTTAGGAATACGAATCAAGTTAGGTTTAGCCGGTACGATTACATCGAGGTCATCATAACCGTAAGGAGTCTGCGTCGGATGGTTAATACGAACTACCGTTTCGGAACGGAAAGTCATGCTTTTTAAAGCTTCAGCCGTCATCAAACGAGCCGTATCTTTTTCCGTTACAGGGATGGAGTCTTCAATATCAAACATCAAGCTGTCAGCACCGTGGATATCAGCACTGTTGATCATTTTAGGTGTGTTGCCCGGTACGAACATCATACTGCGGGAAATACGTGCTTTAGCTGCTTCGCTTAAAGGTAATGTTTTGGCTTCTACAGGACGAGTTTCGTCGTGAGCTACAGCCGCTTTTGGTTCGGAACCGCGTTCCAAAGCACCGAGTACACGAGCTTTAATGGCATAGTCCCAAGCTGCTTTATCGTCGGCAATAACTTTTACTCCGTCATAACCGGCTTCTTTAACCGTTCTTACGATTAATTCTTCAATGTGTTTACCATACTGGCGTTGAACTTTGGAAGTCAATTCCACTTCAATACCGGCCGCAATTGGTTCAACTGTTACAAGACAATCTTGCTTTTCGTCAAAACCGACAGTCGCTGCCTTTACTAATTTGTTCATAGCTTCGCATCCTTTCCTGACGAATCGAATTACTGAAAAAAAAATTAACGATAAAAGTTAAGGAAATACATCAACATTTAAACTACTGATAATAATTTAAGCCATTACATAACTTAGATTTGAATTTTAAACATTTTTTTATCTCTTACTTCTAAAAACATTATATCTACCTTCATCATATAAAGATAATAAAAAGCCGTTATGTACTGTATAAAATTTTTATACACATTTTTTCATTCCATAGATTACATTTAGTAATGTGTTATAAATACGCATAAAAAAAGAATCTTTTTGCATTTAGCAAAAAGATTCTTAAAAATTATCACTGCATTTGCAATTTCCATATAAGAAAAAGTTCTTTTGGGCTTTATAAAAAGTAAAACGTAAGATTCGTTCAACACAAGTTTACACCTGTCTACGAAATGTCGTTAAAACTGTATCGTTACCGGTGAATTATCTTTATAATATTCTTGTACATAATCTATAAACGTTTTAACGGCAATCAATTTATCACTCACTTCATTGAAGTATAAAAACGTACTGCGCACCCAAGGCTTGCCGTCTTTCTGATAAATCGGTTCCACATAGATGCCTTCATCTTTGCAGGAACCAAGCCCTAAATACGGTAAGATTGACCAACCGAGACCTTCACGCACGAAGTGACGACAGGTAACCATAGAGTCCATCTCCATAGCCGCTTCATGACTTTTCGGCAGATTTTCATTACACCATGTGTCAAGAACGGTAGTAATCGAACCGTCCGAACGATATTGAATGAGCGGCAAATCCGCCAACTCATCAATTGTAACCGGATCTTTATAAACCAAGCAGTAAGGCTCTTCAAAGAGCTTAATACTGCTGCTTGTTTCTTTATGATTGCCGCGCGCGATTGCCACGGCCACTTCCCCGCTGTTAAACATCTTATTTACATGGGAACTGTGACCGGTTTTTACTTGGATATGAATATTGGGATATTGCTTCGTAAATTTACCCAATAAATGCGGCAACTGATAGTCCGCGAAGTTGATGGACGAAGCAATTTTTAAAGTCCCTTGTATCTCTCCGCTCATCTCACCGATAGCCTGCTTCAAGCTTTCCATTTCCTGGAGCATGCGGCGGCAGTAAGCATGAAAGACTTCGCCTTGAGGCGTCAACGTAATTCCTTCACTGGTACGAAGTAATAAGGGACTCCCCAAGTCTTCTTCCAAATGGCGCAGACGATAACTCAGCGCCGGTTGGGATAGAAATAGTTTTTCAGCGGCTTTTGTAATATTGCCTTCTTCCACAACGGTTACAAAAGTTTGCCATTCCCGTTCATCCATTAAATCCCTCCTCAATCTCTACGGAAAAATCGCAATAAGGATAAGAAGATATTAATGAAATCCAAGTACAACATTAACGCGCCGATCAATTCAACCCGTTCCAACACTTCGTCATCTTCAAGGGCTACCGTGGTCAAAATCCCTTTAATGCGATTCACATCAACGGCCGTAAAAATCGTGAAAATAATCACACCGAAAGCACCGAGGGCTAAATTAACGAAACCGTTTTGGAATACGAACACATTAAGCAAGCTCACGATAATAAGCGCAATGACAGCACCTAACAAATAGGTCGTCCACGATGTTAAGTCACGTTTAACCACACCGCCGATAACCGCAAAGGTACCGAAAAACGCCAACGTCCCCACAAAAGCATAAAAGAACGCCGTCGTACCGTATACCATACTCAAGGCCGCCAAAGTAAGGCCATTTAAAATAGAGTAAATAAAGAACATGCTTTTCAGCGTAGTCAGACTGGCCGACATCTGCCGCGCGCTGAATAAGAAGACCGCGCCCAATTCCAAAATCAACAAAATATTGTAGTTGGAAACAGCCAATGAAAGCCATTGAGGGTTAAATAAAGCTGCCAACATAGTAACAAATGTTGTCAAAATTCCCCAGCCCATCCAGAGCATGGAGTTGCGCAATTTACGCGCTACAATCTGCGAAATTACAGATTGATCCGCATTCACGGGCATTGAATAGTTCATACATACCTCCTCAATCAAATCTGTCACGGCTCAAATCGGCCTCTTAATATAAAATCTTGCTTGTGCCTCTCACCTTGACACAAGCAAGATTTACGTCACTACCTATTCAGCATGCCGCAGCAATACCTTAATACGCATTAGCCACACAATTAACGGGCGTTGGCAATGCCTTCAAATACTTTGCCGCGAGAGCCGTCGACAGTTACAACTTCACCATTATTAATTACAGTTTCTGCATTTCTTACACCTAAAATTACCGGAATACCGAAGTTAATCCCTGCAATAGCGGCCGCCGAAGTAAAGCCGTCTTCAGCAGCAATGATAGCACCGGCACGTTTAGCAAACGGCATTAATTCCGGTTCTAACGTGCGAACTACCAATACATCGCCATCGCGGAAAGACTTCCCTGCCATTTCAGCATTATAAGCGAGGCAAACACGACCGGTAGCGGCGCCTTTACCCACACCATTACCGCTTAATACGGCTTTGCCGACTACATGTACGCGAATCATATTGGTCGTACCGGCCTTACCGGATGGTACGCCGGCGGTAATAACAACTAAATCGCCGGATTCGATATGGTTTTCAGCCAAGGACGATGTAATAGCACTGTATACCATTTCATCGGAATTTTCATGGCCCGCACCGAGTACGGCTTCAACGCCCCAATACAACTGAACGCGACGAACCGTAGCTTCATGCGGCGTAACCGCTAAAATCTTAGCGCGCGGACGGTTGCGGGAAATACTCATAGCCGTTTTACCCGTTTCCGTACAAGTAATGATAGCCGCCGCATCAAGATTCTTAGCTACCGTTACGGTTGCCACACTGATGGCATCCGTAGTTTGTACCGTATCAGAAGCAAACGGATGCTCAATATTGCAATATAAAGTGGAATGTTCCGTCACTTCCGCAATACGCGCCATTGTCTGTACCGCTTCTACCGGGTATTTACCGCCTGCTGTTTCGCCGGACAGCATAACCGCATCAGTGCCGTCCAAAATAGCATTCGCTACGTCGCTGGCTTCGGCGCGGGTAGGGCGTGGGTTATTCGTCATAGATTCCAACATTTGAGTGGCCGTAATTACAGGCTTCGAGGCTTTGTTACATTTAGTAATCATCATCTTCTGAAGAACCGGTACTTCTTCAGCAGGGATTTCAACGCCCAGGTCACCACGAGCTACCATGAGACCGTCGGACATGCGCAAAATATCGTCTAAGTTATTGATACCTTCTTCATTTTCAATCTTGGAAATGATTTTAATATCTTTCCCTTCTTCTTCCAAAATGCGGCGAATAGCCACTACATCAGTGCCACGCTGCATAAAGGAAGCGGCTACATAGTCCACATCCATTTGGCAACCGAAACGCAAATCTGCCATATCGCTTTCCGAAACCGGTGGTAAGCTGAGTGGAATGCCCGGTACGGCTACGCGTTTACGATCGCTCATAGGCCCGTTGTTTTTAATTGTAGTGTAAATTTCGGTGCCTTCGATTTTTTCTACCTGCAAGGTAACCAAACCGTCGGATAATAAAATTTCGCACCCTACTTTAACGTCATCCACCAAGCCTTTATGGTTAACCGAACAAATGGTAGCGTCCCCTTCAATATCGCGCATAGTAAGCGTAAACGGTTTACCCGCTTCAAGCATTACTTTGCCCTCTTTAAAATGACCTAAACGAATTTCAGGCCCTTTGGTATCAAGCATAAGCGCTACCGGAATCCCGGTTTTCTTCGAAGCAGCGCGCACCGCTTCCATACGTTTCGTATGTTCGTCATAAGAGCCATGTGAAAAATTGAAGCGTGCTACGTTCATACCGGCCTGTAGCATCTGTTCCAATACGCCGGGCGCATCAGTGCTCGGTCCAATGGTACAAACAATTTTAGTCTTTTTCATAGTAAATACCTCACTCATAATGAATTGGAATAAAGCCTATGTTTTCCCTTCATAGTAACCATTATACACTAATCAATTAAAGTATTTCTACACTATCGGGGCCTAAAATTTCTTCCACCGCCCGGCATATTTCAGTCCCGGGGGCAAAATAGTATTCTTTGGCTACATCAATGCGTTTCCGTTGCCGATGTAAATAAAAGGTGACCGGTACCGTCCCGGTTGCTTTGAGGAGTAATTTTTTCAACTCATTACTCGCTTCGGCCGTGTCAAAACCAGGACGAATATGAATTACAATACGCTTGGCCGTATCGTAATTGACTTTTAACGGCTTAATCGTATCGGCAATGATTTGTACGCCCTTTTCATCCGCATCAATCCGTCCCGAAATACGTACCGCCATATCTACGGCCAGCATGGCCTGATACTGCTGAAATTTTTGTGGGAAAACGACAATAGACGCGGAACCGGAAAAATCTTCGAGCCGAATAATGGACATGACATCGTTGCGCCGCGTAATTCTGTCGGTTTTCTCTACAATGAGGCCACCTACGGTCACTTCCTGCTTGTCGTATTGTTCCGGATTTTCATTAAGTTTACCCACTTCGAAAAGACCTTTTAATTCAGCTTCATAAGAATTAAGAGGATGGCCGGAAATATAAAAACCGGTATATTCTTTTTCATCGCGCAATTTTTCATCCATGGTCAAATCGTCGAGCTTTGGCACTTCAATGGTTTCCGCCACGGACGGTTCATCACCAAAAAGACTCATAGCGCCGCGGGCTTCTTCTTTTTGAAGGCGCTGTCCCAAACTCTGCGCTCCTTCATACATGGCGAGGAGCTGATTGCGGTTTTCCTTGAAGCTATCCATGGCGCCGCAGCGAATTAAGCTTTCCAGTAAGCGTTTATTTACCACGCGCGAGTCGACCCGTTTGCAAAAATCAAGAATGGAGCTGTATAAACCGTTCCGATGGCGCTCGGCCAAAAGTTGTTCCACCGCATTATCGCCTACGCTCTTAACGCCACCCAAACCGAAACGAATAGCACCGTTCTGTACGGCAAAAGCCTGTTCCCCGTAATTAATATCCGGGCCCAACACTTCGACGCCGTGCTTTTTACAGTCATTAATATAGTACGTCAGTTTATCCACGTTGGTCATGAAACTACTCATAGTAGCCGCCATAAATTCAGGATAATAATGAGCCTTCAAATAGGCCGTCTGATACGCAATATAGGCATAGGCCGCACTGTGGGATTTGTTAAAACCGTAGCCCGCAAAGTATACGAGCAAATCGAATACTTCATTGGCAATGGCTTCCGGAATATTATTCTGCACCGAGCCGGCAATAAAGGATTCACGTTGCGCTTTAAGGACGGATTCTTTCTTTTTACCCATGGCACGGCGCATTAAATCCGCTTGGCCGAGACTGAAACCACCCATGGCAGAGGCAATCTGCATAACCTGTTCCTGGTAAAGAATAACCCCGAAGGTATCCTTCAAAATCGGTTCCAACAACGGATGTAAATAGGTAATTTCCATCTCCCCGTGGCGACGTTTAATAAAGTCTTCCACCATGCCGCTGCCCAACGGCCCCGGTCGATACAAGGCAACCAAAGGAATGAGGTCTTCAAAATGCTCCGGTCGTAAATCCATAACGAGCTTCGTAATCCCATCCGATTCAAGCTGGAATACGCCCGGCGTATCACCGCGGGTTAAGAGGTCACACGCGGCCTTGTCGTCAAGGGGAATTTTATCGAGGTCAATATCAATTCCGCGGTTAGCTTTAATGAGCTTCAAAGCGTCATCCATAACAGTAAGCGTCCGAAGGCCCAAGAAGTCCATTTTCAAAAGGCCCAATTCTTCGATATTGTCTTTATCATACTGAGTAACAAAGCCCGCGTCATTGGCGTTCTGAATCGGCACATGGTCTTCCAACGGTGCCGCCGAAATCACCACGCCCGCCGCATGAGTGGAGGCGTTGCGCACAATACCTTCCAGTTTACGGCCATAATCAAAGAGTTCACGAACCTTCGGATCCGTATCATAGAGCTGCTTTAAATCTTTACCCTTCAGCGCTTTGTCGAGCGTAATGCCCAATTCATTGGGTATCATCTTAGCCAGGCGGTTCACTTCAGGCAGTGGATGATCGAGCACGCGACCCACATCGCGAATAACGGCACGCGCCGCTTCCGTACCGAAGGTGATAATCTGAGCCACCCGAGCTTGACCGTATTTTTCCGTTACATATTCGATAGCCTTGCCGCGTTTTTCGTAGCAGAAGTCAATATCGATATCAGGCATGCTGACACGTTCCGGATTCAAAAAGCGTTCAAAGAGAAGATTATATTTGAGCGGGTCAAGGCCGGTAATGCCGAGCAAATAGGCCACCACGGAACCGGCCGCACTACCACGACCAGGCCCTACTAAAATGTCGTGCTCACGAGCGTAACGCACATAATCCCACACGATGAGGAAATAATCGTCAAAACCCATTTGAGCGATAACGGCGAGTTCATAATCGAGCCGTTCTTTCAGTTCCGGCGTCATCGTACCGTACAGTCGCGGCACTTCTTTTTCACACAAATGGCGTAAATAGGTAGTCGCCGTCTCCCCTTCCGGCACGTCGAAATGAGGCAAATGATGCTCATCAAAATTAAATTCCACATTACAACGGTCTGCAATGGCCAAGGTATTTTCCATGGCACCCGGAATATGACTGAATAATTCCGCCATTTCGTCGCCGCTCTTCATATAAAACTCGTCATTCGGGAATTTAAGTCGATCCATATCGGCCACTTTGGCCCCGGTCGCAATGCAAACCTTAATATCTTGCGCATCTGCATCTTCTTTTAATACATAATGAAAGTCATTGGAGCACACCAAGCCTACGCCATACTCTTTGGCTAACTGAATGAGTGCTTCCTGCGCTTTTACTTCGGCGGGTAAGCCGTGATTCTGTATTTCTAAAAAGAAATTATCCTTGCCGTAAATATCTAAGTAGGTTTCCAGCGCTCGTTTCGCTCCTTCCGGATTATCCTGCAATACACATTGCGGAATTTCTCCTTGAATACAAGCACTCAAGGCGATGATACCTTTACTGTGTTCTTTTAATAATGCGTGATCGACACGAGGTTTGCGGTAAAAACCCTCCGTAAAACCGCGGGATACGATTTTAGTGAGATTTTGATAGCCTTCCATGGTCTCAGCCAGCAAAATCAAATGTTTCAATCGCTCTTGCCGACTTGCGTCTTTATCAAAACGACTGCCCGTCGTAACATACACTTCGCAGCCGATAATCGGCTTTATCCCCGCACTTTTTGCTTCTTTATAAAAATAAATGGCACCACACATGTTACCATGGTCCGTTATCGCCAAAGCAGGCATGTTCAGTTCTTTGGCGCGGGCTACCATTTGCGGCAGGCGACTGATGCCGTCCTGCAAGCTGTATTCAGTGTGGCTATGCAAATGAACAAATGGTTTCATGGTTCCCTCCTCAATCAAAATTATATAAAAAGGACCGACCCCGAGGTCAGTCCTTTTACTGTATCTGTACCTTATTTAATTATATCATAAGTTGGAAGTCGTACTGCTTAATTATCAAACATTACTACGAAATAGCCTCCCGGCGAATGGGACTATTCGTTAACGACCTCGAAAACAATGAGTCAATTCACGGCGCACCATCTGCCACTGGGGCATAAATTCAGCCACTACCTGCCAAAAGCGAGCGGAATGGTTCGGTTGAATAAAATGGGCAAACTCATGAATCATTACATATTCCAAGAATAATCGAGGCCCGATTAATAGTTTCTGATTAATCATAATCCGCTCTGTCCGTAAGGAACAGGAACCCCAGCGCGTTTTCGCTTCGCGAATACGCAGTTTTGGATAGGGCACATCATAACCGGCTTCAATGTAACAACGATAAATGCGATCACGCATATCCTTCACCACATCTTCTACCAGATGTTCCCAAAAATCCGCCATCAACGCGGCGCGCTCCGCTAGCGTGCTGTGCGGTTTGACAAACATGTATAAAACAGCCGGGTCCGATTCACTCCAACTCACGTAAGGTGCGTGATTGGGTTCAACCGGAGCCACCGTCAACCGGGCTTCATACCCCAGAATGGTAAACAGTTCACCGTTTTCGTACTGATACGGTACTACAGGGGTCTGTTTCGCCTGATGGTCTTTGAAGCGCTGCCGTGCTTTATCGATAAAGCCTTCATGCTCCGAAACAAATTGAGTAACGGTGTGAGCGGGCATACGCCACGGTGCCGATACCTTGACCGTACCGTCCGGCATGACGCGGAGGTTCATGTTTTTGACAGCCTTCCACGTCACCGTATACGGTATAAGCTCACCGGCTATTCGTAATTCATATGTCTTCGACTGTGTCTTACGCGACGACCGTCGCTGCCACCAACTCATAGTATTGCTTAGCGAGCGTTTTTAGCTGCTTTAGCACGGGCAGCACGATCCAAAATAGTTTTACGCATGCGAATGCTGTGCGGTGTTACTTCTACCAATTCGTCGTCGTTAATCCATTCCAAAGCCTGTTCCAAGCTGAAAATACGAGGCGGTGTCAAACGAACAGCTTCGTCAGAGGAGCTGGAACGCATGTTGGTAACATGTTTTTTCTTACATGGGTTAACGTCCATGTCGGTTTCACGAGAGTTTTCACCGATAATGCGACCGGTGTAAACCGCTTCGTTAGGACCTACGAATAAAGTACCGCGATCCTGTACGGAATTCAAACCGTAAGGAGTTGTTTCGCCGTCTTCAAAAGCTACCAAAGCGCCGCGCGTACGGCTCGGAATGTCGCCTTTAAATGGTGCATACCCATGGTACACATGGTTCATGATACCATTACCTTTAGTGCTGGTTAAGAATTGAGCACGGAAACCGATAAGACCACGGGCAGGAATAATGAATTCCATGCGGAGGTAACCGGCCAATTCGGTCATGTTAATTAATTCGGCTTTACGAACGCCCAAGTTTTCCATAACGGTACCCATGAATTCCTGAGGTACGTCGATGGTTAAGTATTCTAATGGTTCGCAGAGCTGATCGTTAATGCGTTTGTAAATTACACGTGGTTTACCAACCTGTAATTCATAGCCTTCACGACGCATAGTTTCGATTAAAACGGCCAAATGAAGTTCACCGCGACCGGATACTTTGAAGGAATCCGGCGAATCGGTTTCTTCTACTTTCATGGACACGTTGGTTTCTACTTCTTTGAACAAACGGTCACGTAAATGACGGCTCGTTACATAATCCCCTTCACGACCGGCAAACGGGGAGTTATTAACGGAGAACATCATGGACAACGTAGGTTCGTCAATCTTAATAGCCGGTAATGCTTCCGGATGTTCCGCATCAGCTACGGTTTCACCGATGTTGATATCTTCGATACCTACGAAAGCAGTGATGTCGCCCATGGCGGTTTCATCGGTTTCCACACGATTCAAGCCATTGTAGGTATAAACACGACCGATTTTAGCTTTACGAGTGCTTTCGCCGTTCATGATTACAACCTGCTGGTTAGTTCTCATGCGACCGCGAACAATACGACCAACGGCGATTTTGCCTACATAATCATCATAGTCAAGGGTCGTAACCATGAACTGTAACGGACCGTCAATGTCGCCCTGCGGAGCAGGAATTTCTTTTAACAATACTTCGAATAAAGGCTGCATATCTTTGCCTTCATCATCCATGGACAATTTAGCAATGCCATCACGAGCGGATGCATATACAACCGGGAAGTCTAATTGATCGTCATCGGCTTCGAGTTCCATGAAGAGTTCCAATACTTCGTCTTCTACTTCGTGAACACGTTGGTCCGGACGGTCAATTTTGTTGATAACAACGATTGGTTTTAATTTCTGTTCCAACGCCTTACGAAGTACGTATTTAGTCTGTGGCATCGGACCTTCAAAAGCGTCAACCAACAACAATACGCCATCAACCATGTTGAGTACGCGTTCTACTTCGCCGCCGAAGTCAGCATGGCCCGGGGTGTCAACGATGTTGATTTTTACGCCATTATGCATGACAGCCGTATTTTTAGACAAAATGGTAATACCACGTTCTCTTTCAAGATCGTTAGAGTCCATAACACGCTCTGCCACTTTTTCATTCTCTCTAAAAATATGGCTTTGTTTTAAAAGGGCGTCCACCAAGGTTGTTTTACCATGGTCAACGTGCGCAATAATTGCGACATTACGAATATCTTCGCGAATCATGTATGTATGCCTCCTGTTTCGCTATAAAAAATATTAACTACTGATATAGTCAAAAGTATCAATCTATATAAATAACAGTTAATTATAACATAGCTTATACCTTTTAACAACTTTCTAAAAATTCTTTAACCGTTGGATTTGCTTTTAAGGCTTCAATTTCTTCTTCGCTTGGAATTTTCACCTTATCACGGTCTATATTAACAAGACACAAAAAGCCTACATAATCGCCCTTATTGGCACGAAATTGATGAATCGTGTTGCTCGGGATTTCAATAAAATCGCCCACTTTTACATCCACCACTTTTTCACCCAGCAAACATTGCCCATGGCCTCTGAAAATCATAACCATATGTGTATGTTCATGATGTTCCAAGGTCGAATAACCACCCGGTTTCACTTCAAAATAACGGAATTGGCAGGGAATGTCAAAGGCGCCGTCAAAGAGTACCTGCCGTGTTACATCTTTGAAGGGACTGCCGTCCTGTTTATAGACTAAAGTATCTACGCCCTCCCAATTAAAGGTTTCTGTATTAAACTTTTTAATCATAATTAACTCCTCAACATTAAGGCCTGCCAATACGTTTAACGCAAAAACGCCCGTTACTACCGCAACGGACGCATCGCTATTTTACTTAAACATACGTTTCAATGTGCCCATGAGGCCGCCCTTTTCATGAGCATGAGTCGCTTCGGATACGGAAGCTACTTCAAAGCCTGTTGCATCAATGGCTTCTTTAATGGCATCAGCATTAACTTTGCTGTTGTCATAGGAAATAGTTACGTCTTTGGATTTCAAATCCACGTCGGCAGACATAACCCCCGGCAAACCGAGTACTGCAGTTTTTACTGTATTTTCGCAATTGCTGCACATCATTCCCGGTACGTTGAATACCTGCTGATGAGCATGACCTGTACTGCCGCAACCACAATCTTTACACATAATATGTTCCTCCAATCTTCTTCCGGCTCAACGATATGAACCAAGCCATAATATTAACGATTTAGTCGCAAAGGCCTCCCCTGGCCTGACGGCATAGGGAGGCCTTAATTATCATTTTATTGAATTTCTTTATGTTTTTTATCATTAACGGCGCCCGCTTCTACGTCAATCGTTTCCACTTTGGCCACATCAGATACTTTTTCTTCTTTTTTCTTGTCAGAGCTTACGGCGTCTTTGAACTCATTGATACCTTTACCAATGGCTTTACCAACTTCCGGCAACTTACCCGGTCCGAACACAACGAGCGCAATAACGAGCACTAAAATTAGTTCCTGTGTACCGAAATTAAACATAATTTTCACCTCGTTTAGCTACAATAATTATCATTTCTCTTTACAGTGTAACACGAAACCCTATAAAAATGCTATAGAAAGTATCATAGCATTTTATCAATTTAAATATTAGTTTTTAGCGGCTTTGTCTACATACCATGTCACTGTATCCTGTGAGAGAACAGCGCCCGGAAGCACATGGCCGATACGTTCTTCCCATGATTCATCCATATACTCTTTACGCTGACGCAGTACGCGACCAAGAGCTGCCGCTTTCGATTCACCCACAACGGTAAACCATACATTGCGCGCTTTCGCCAAAAACGGGAACGACATGCTCACACGGTTCCATACTTTGCCGTCCGTTACGGGAATAACGGTCCGCTTCTTTTCTTCCAAAGCCTGAGACCGAGCAAATAAGGATGCAGTATGGCCGTCATCGCCAAGGCCTAACAACGTAAGATCTACGCCGTCTTTTTCACAAGCACTGAGCACGGTGGCTACTTCTTTTTCATAGGCATCGGCTGCTTCTTCAACGGTACCGCTGTTTGTCGGTACCGGATAGAAATGACTGCTGCCGCCAATAGAGGCAAAGAGGCGTTCTTTGGCACGATAGAAATTATTGTCCGGATCGGTCTGCGGCACAAAGCGCTCATCCACCCAAAGGAAGAATATATTTTCCCAATCCAATTGCGTACGATATGCATCGGTATTTAAAAGCTCAAATAATGTATTCGGAGTAGTACCGCCGGAAATAGCTACTACAGCGCTTCCGGACTCGGCAATACAAGTATTCGTAAAGGCAATAAAATCCTTAGCTACTGCTTCCGCTACTTCTTGAGCGGTCTCAAAAGCACGAATTAAATCTTGCGCCATTGTAAGGAGCCTCCTTCTAAAATCTCATTAGTTTCTTTCGGTCCTTCGCTATAGGCCGGATAGAAGCAAAGTGGCACATTGTCCAAATCAGCTTCCCAAGCACGCAATAACGGCATAAATAAACGCCAAGATGCTTCTACGGTATCATTGCGTACAAACAAGGTTTGGTCCCCTAAGAGGGCATCCAAAATTAAGCGTTCGTAGGCATCCGGAATATCCTCCCCTTGCATAAAATCACTGTAGGAGAAATCCATCTCCAAGGTATTTACACAAAGTTTAGAGCCCGGCGACTTAACTTCCAACGATAAGCCCATCCCTTCATGTGGCTGCATACGCAACAACAAGACGTTTTGATTAAAATCTTTCGGTCTAATCGGTTTGAAAATGGAGTGTGGAATCGGTCTAAACGTAATGGCGATTTCACTGGATTTCTTCGGTAAGCGTTTGCCCGTACGCATATAGAACGGTACGCCGCGCCAACGCCAGTTATCGATGAAGAGTTTTAACGCCACATACGTTTCCGTCTGAGAGTTCGGGGCCACCCCTTCTTCCTTGCGATAGCCTACGGCCGGACGTTCCGAATCAACGGCTTCTACATATTGGCCGCGCACGGATATTTTGCCGAGGTCCTGTCCTTCCAACGGACGGATGGACGAAATTAATTTAGCGATTTCATCGCGATACGCATCGGCTTCAAAAATAGCCGGCGGTTCCATGGCGATGAGCGATAACATCTGTACCATGTGGTTCTGGAACATGTCGCGCAAAGCACCGGCTTTATCATAATAACCGGCTCGTTTTTCAACGCCTAATTCTTCCGCTACGGTAATTTCCACTTTTTCAATATACGTATGATTCCAAAGCGGTTCAAAAATGGCATTGGCAAAACGGAGCATCAAAATATTCTGAACCGTTTCTTTACCTAAATAATGGTCGATACGATAAGTTTGCGATTCTTTAATATAACGTTTCAAGGATTTATCGAGGGCAACGGCACTTTCTAAATCGTGGCCGAACGGTTTTTCAATAATAACGCGGGACCATGCTTCCTCTTCGTCCAATAAGCCCTGCTCTGCCAAACCTTTTACAATCGGTTCAAACATAGTCGGCGGCATGGCCAAGTAGAATAAAGCATTTCCTTCCGTGCCATGAGCTTCACTGACGCGTTTTAACTCGGTTTCAAGCAGTTCAAACATAGCCGCTTCCGTATATTGACCGGCCACATAGGAAAATCTGGCCAAGAAATCATCTGTTACGGTATCGCCGTTAGCCGCCATAGCTTCGCGTACTTCTTCCTGAAAAGCTTCATTGGTCATTTCAGTACGAGCTACGCCGATTACGGCGAATTTTTCCGGTAATAATTTACGCTCAAATAAAGCATGTATAGCCGGTAACAATTTTCGTTTAGTCAAGTCGCCGGAGGCACCGAATATTACAATAGTGCCGGGGCCCGGAGCCGAGTCAACACAGAGTTGCTCCCGGTAATTACACGAAACTGTCATTGGTTTTGCTTTCATTGTTGCAATCTCCTATTACTCTATTACTATAGAATATCATTCATATGCTTACTCTAGCACAAAACGACGTGAACTTCAATATATGGGTATATTCTGCCCCTTATTTGACACAATTTTTACCTCTTTTCCCCACATTTTCGCCCTAAACTTATGTATATACAAATAACCGCCCCGAATTCGTAATGAATCGGAGCGGTTATTTATATAAATGTCATTCAAAGCACTTTAAGTTACATACACCTATGACAGTTTATTTATTTGTCAGGCGTAACACCCTTATTTAACTTCTACTTTAACGGCACCGTATTTCTTAAGACTTTCTGCTTCTACCTCAGCTTGCGTCTTATAGTTTTGCGGAATTTTAGCTAAACGAATCCAGCTGCGAACCGCTTCCACCAATACGATGACAATCATGAGGAACATGACTACACTGAAGGCAACCAAGGTCCATTTGCCGGCCGGAATGTAACTGTAGAATACGTTTTCATAATCGGCAGCAATAGCAATGATGGCCATGAAGAAACATGGTACACCGGTTACCCAAGCGTAACGTTTGTGGCCGAGACGCATGATTACTGTAGTACCTACGGCCAAAGTCATGGTACCGAGCAACTGATTGGATACACCGAATAACGGCCAGATAATACCGATGTTACCTTGTAATACGAGGTAACCCCACATGATACAAATTAAGGCAGCACAGCCATATACGCCCGGTGCCCAGTTAACGTTTTCAAGCGGTTTGTAAAAACGGCCTAATAATTCTTGCAATAAATAACGACCTACACGAGTACCGGCATCAATCAAAGTCATGATAAACAAAGCTTCGAACATGATGCAGAAATGGTACCAGTAGCCCATGAGATGAGCCATGTTAGGCAAGCGCGAGAAGATATGAGCCATGCCGACGGCCAAGGAAACGGCGCCGCCCGGACGATGCATCAAGTCTTCGCCGACCATCTGAGATAAAGCCGGTAATTCATGAACTTGAAGTCCCAAAGCTTTGAAGGATTCAGTAGTGGAGTTGATGGCAAAATAGTCATCAGGATGTAATGCGGTAGCGGCAATCAAAGCCATCATGGCAATGAATGCTTCCGTAAGCATAGCGCCGTAACCGATAGGTAAGATTTCTTTTTCATTGGTAATCATCTTAGGTGTTGTACCGGTAGCAATTACGGTATGGAAACCGGACAAGGCACCACAGGCGATGGTAATGAAAATGAATGGGAATACGGAACCTTTAAGGACAGGACCGCCGCCGTAAATGTACTGGGTAACGGCCGGCATTTGGATTATCGGCATAACGATGATAATCCCTAATGCCAAAGCACCGATAGTACCGATTTTTAAGTACGTGGATAAATAATCACGCGGTGCCAGCAACAACCATACAGGCAAGGCGGCTGCGAAGAAACCGTATACAGCCAACATGATTTCGATGGTCTGTAAGTCGTAAAGGAACCAGCTTGCATAGGAGGAAGCGGCTACTTGAGGACCGTAAATAATGGCGGCAAAGATAAGTACTACACCGATAACCGTTGCTTCCTGAATTTTGCCGGGGCGAAACCAGCGTAAATAAATACCTACGAAAATAGCGATTGGAATCGTCATGCTGACGGAGAAGAAGCCCCATGCGGAGTTATGAAGCGCATTGGCTACTACTACGGCCATACCGGCCAAAGTAATAATCAAAAGGAACAAGGTAGCGAGCATGGCACCGATACTGGCCAAATTGGAAATTTCTTCCTTAGCAATATCGGCAATGGATTTGCCGTCATAACGAACCGACGCAAACAAAATTACCATGTCGTGAACGGCCCCGGCTACAACCGACCCGATCAAGATCCATAATAAACCCGGTAAATAACCGAATTGAGCAGCAATAACAGGACCAACCAAAGGACCTGCACCGGCAATCGCTGCAAAATGGTGACCGAATGTTACCCACTTATTCGTAGGTACATAGTCATGGCCGTCGTTGTGAACAACGGCCGGGGTTGGACGGAATTGGTCCAATACCAATACCTTAGCGGCTAAGAAGGCCCCATAATAGCGGTACGCTAAAATGAGGATGCACGCCGAGGCGATTACGATGTACAACCCATTCATTTCCATAAAAAAACACCTCCAATGTCCTAACAGCATTGAAGGTGATGGCTCGTATCATAAATAATAAGAACTAACAGGTAATACGTCCGCCACAAACAATGTTGTTACCCTAGTAGAACTATCTACGCCCTTATTGTAACGCCTCACAAAGGGGTGTCAATTATCATTTACGAATAATGCAATTCTAATATTACATTTCAGTATTCAAATGTCAAAAAATCGTCTAATAAAAATCCCGATTCTTTCAATAGGAATCAGTTGTTTTACTTCCCTATGACTTTAATGTATAGAAAACTTTATTAATTTTATACATAATCAATCATAATAAAAAGACCTAAAACCCTTATAAAACGGCTTTAGGTCATATGTTTTATCCAAAAATTTTTTCATCGACAGTAAGTACGAGGATTTTTTCGCGCCTATCCGTACCGTCAAATAAATCACGACAGTCGATGATATCCTCAACAGTCAGATTTACATGATTGAGTAAAAACGCTTCCGTTTCTTCGTACGGATAGTAAAAGAAGAAGCGCAAACGCCGCGGTTCTTGATAAACAGAATCGAATATATTAGCCAATACCCGCTTCAAGGTATGTAACGCAAAGGGATTGAATAAAAAGCAGCAATCCACTTCCTTCGGCACTTTGAACGCTACCGCATCACCGTGAATAAATTCGACGCGCTTACCGGCCACGGCCGTCTTCTGATTATCCAGCGACCGTTCCCATAACCGCTCGTCAAATTCCACGCCGATACAACGGCAACGAGTTTCATGAGCCAGAAAGAGACTGACCCGCCCTTTACCGCTGCCATAGTCGATTAGCGTACTGCGCTTCCCGATATAGCCCGTACTGATTAAACGCTCCAGAACCGCATAGGGAGTGGGCTCGTACGGATGATGCTCTCCGTCAAACTGACTGTCATCACGACCGGCCGTCTTAATATTAAGCAACCGTTCCCATGCCTGCTCATCCATACGCCTACTCCTTTACAACTTAGCTTATACTTACCAAAACTTACAAAACTTGCGAATCAAAGTGCCCGCACAACGACACTGGCGTTCATCATTTCACACGTACTTAGCTTATTCGGCACTTTTTACCACATTAGAACTTACCAACGCCTCCGTGCCGTCATGTTTTTGACGAATGGAGGCAAAGATAGCTCCCGAAATATTATGCCATACGCTGAAAATCGCCCCCGGCAAGGTAGCCAGCGGATTCATGGCAAAGTGAAGCGTGGCGAGCGACACGGCGAGGCCGCTGTTCTGCATGCCCACTTCAATGGTAATAGCCGTTTCCTTAGGATAGGAAACACGCAACACTTTAGCCGCCGTAAGACCAAGGCACATGCCGATAATATTATGCAAAATAACAACCGCCAACACCAATAGGCCGGCCGTGAAAATCTTCGTTACATTCACCGAAATAATCCCGGCAATAATCATGACAATGGCGATAGATGACACCAAAGGCATCGTAGCCAACAAGGCTTCCAATTTTTTGCCGAAGAAATGATGAATAGCAATGCCCACCAGCACCGGAATCAACACCACTTTAACTACGGACATAACCATGGCCAGGAAGGATACTTCCACCCAGGTACCGCCCAGAGAATAAATCAAAAACGGCGTCAATAGCGGTGCCAACAAGGTTGACGCAATGGTCATGCCCACGGATAGGGCCACATCACCTTTGGCAATGTAGGTAATCACATTGCTGGCCGTACCGCCGGGGCAGCAGCCTACGAGAATCACGCCGATGGCAATATCCGTCGGCAGATTAAGGGCTTTACAAAGCACATACGCCGTTAACGGCATAATCGTATATTGTAACAATACGCCGCCCAAAATCACTTCTTTAGGATGGGCAAGAACCATTTTAAAATCATTGGCCCGAATAGAGAGCCCCATACCGAACATGGCGACACCCAAAAAGACCGACGTATAACTTACGGTCCAACTAAACATGGAAGGCGTCACACACGCCCAAATAGTAAACGCAATGATAATCACACCGATATACTTAGTCACAAAACCGGTCAGGCTTTTTAACGTCGAAAGCAACGGTTTCATAGAATCACCCGCCTTATTTAGCAGCACTGTCAGCCGGATTAAAACTGAAATTATCAATCAAGCGTGTTTTACCGATATAAACAGCCATGGCCACCAAGACCGGACGATCGATAACATCCACATCTTCCATGGTCAAGGCGTCTACCGCTTTAATATATTCAATCTTCGCCATTGGTTCAGCCGCCACGATATCTGTAATGGCCTGTACCAATTCAGCTGCCGGCATCCCTTCTTTAATATGTTCCTTGCCATAAAAAATCCCGCGGGACAAGCAAAGCGCCGCCTGCCGTTCTTCCGCCGACAAATAGGTGTTACGCGAAGATTTGGCAAGGCCGTCTGCTTCACGTACGATTGGACAACCCACAATTTTAACAGGGCTGTTCAAATCTTCTACCATCTTACGGATAATCGCCAACTGCTGGGCATCTTTTTCGCCGAAATAAGCTTTATCCGGCGTCACAATGTTAAATAACTTCGTCACTACCGTACAAACGCCGTGGAAATGAATTGGACGGAATAGACCGCATAAATGCTCATTCATATCTTTTACAACAACGGATACTTTCGCATCGGTATACATTTCCTTCGGATCCGGTCGAAACATCAAATCGGCCCCCATTTCTTCACATAAAGCCGCATCACGGGCTTCATCACGCGGATAGGATTCTAAGTCTTCATTCGGGCCGAACTGCGTAGGATTAACGAATGTGGATACAACCACATGATCATCTTCTTCGGCAGCACGCTTAATCAGCGACGCATGACCTTCATGCAAAAAGCCCATCGTTGGTACCAAACCTACTGTTTCACCGGCACGACGCCATGCTTTAACGGCATCACGCACTTCTTTAATCGTATTTACTGTTTTCATATATTTTACGTCCTTTCACAAGTTGTTTGTAAAGATAGCTCTGCTCTGACAGCACAATTACTTCATATCGGCTAACAAACCATGTTTTTCGTAATTTGTTACCCTCACAATGGCATTCTTTTCATCCACAAACACTACGGACGGTTTATGAGTTTTAACTTCTTCGTCGTTTAATTGTCCATAGGCCATAATAATCACTACATCGCCGGGACAAGCGCAACGAGCGGCGGCGCCGTTCAAACAAATCACACCACTGCTAGCTTCGCCGCTAATGGTGTACGTCTGAAAACGTTCCCCGTTATTTACATTTACAATATCTACCTTTTGGTATTCCAAAATACCGGCAGCTTCGAGCAACTCCGTATCTACTGTAATACTGCCTACATAATCTAAAGCGGCTTGCGTCACCGTGGCGCGGTGAATTTTACCCGCTAATACTTCACGTATCATTCGTTTCTCCTTTACTATAGGCCTCCCACTTTGAGGCAATAAAAAACGGCGTTCGCGGAGATTTCTCCATCGAACACCGAAAATAGACAAACTGAGCCCTTCCCGTATTAGACATCGCCACGTGCGTGCGCTTGCCCATACTTAAAGCGGCTGTTTATTCTTACATGAAGCATTGTGTGTCAGATAGAGTATAGTTTCCACAGAATACTATCTCCCACTGCAGTATACCATAAATTTTAGCTAACACCTAGTCTTCCTTAACATATTTTCTTTTCAAAATAAATTGTTTGATGGCTTAGCCCAGGCAATTGAGTCACCTTCGTAATAGTGAAACCAAGGCTCAAATACATATCTTTTAGCCAAGGATGCGTATCAGCGGTGCCCAATGTAACGAAGGGTGCTTTCAGTTGATCCCGTAAAATCACCGTTTCTATCCATTGAAGCATCTGTTTGGCATAGCCTTGCTTTTTAAAACGAGGGGACGTTACAAAGTGGCCAATATGAGGAAATTCACGCGGTCCTGGCTTTGGCCCCCAAGGCATGCGCAAGGTAATGGAACTAGCCAATTGACCATCCACAAAAAGACCATACGTAGGATGGGTTTCTACCCAAGCAGTTGCGTCCGCTTCCGTCATATGACTAGCTGAAAAATCCACACCATAGTCTAAATTGCTAGCATAGCCTTCGTGAAGGACTTCATAATAGGCTGGCCCATCCGCTTTAGTAAGTTGCCGATAGGTAATCTCCTTTTGAGCCTTTTGAGCATTTTGCAATTGACTCATATTACATAATCCTCCCACTGCCCTAAATAGCGATTTAAGAATTGTCGTGTCCAATCTTCTCGTGGATTGCTAATCACTTCTTTAGCGGTGCCTTGTTCCACAATAACGCCTTGCTCCATAAAAATAACTTGGTCAGCTACTTCTTTGGCAAAGGCAATTTCATGAGTCACTACAATCATGGTAACATGCATTTCACGGGCAATATTCTTAATAGCCCCTAATACTTCGCCCACTAATTCAGGTTCTAAGGCACTCGTTGGTTCGTCAAATAAAATGACCGCTGGGTCCATCGCAATGGCACGAGCAATCCCCACGCGCTGTTGTTGACCCCCCGATAGTTGCACGGGATAATACGCTTCAAACCCTTTCATGCCTACCGCTTCTAAGCACTGTTCCGCTTTGGCACGAGCTTCTGACTGTTTCATCTGCTTAACGGTCACAAGCCCTTCCATAACATTTTCAAGCGCTGTCATATTAGAAAACAGATTATACATCTGAAATACCATAGATGTATGACGGCGAATATTTAATATTTCCTTCTTTGAGGCCTTGTGCAAATCTACCGTTATATCATTTAAGGTCATCTGACCAGCATCAGCTTTTTCTAAAAAGTTAAGCGTCCGTAAAAACGTTGTTTTACCGCTCCCCGACGGACCTAAAATAACGGTCACTGAACCAGTCGGCACCGTCATATCGATACCTTTTAAAATTTCACGGTCCCCAAAGGATTTTCTTACATTTTGTATCTCTATCATAGAATCCTCTAATCTCAATTAACTACACAGCATTGCCGCGCTTATATTTACTCATCATATGTTCTAGTCGTTCAAAGATAAATTCAAAACTATACCTAGGCTCCAATAAATGAGCGCTACCACGATATACGCTTCAAAATACGCCGAATTATCTTCTACATACAGCTTGGCGGACCCTAATAATTCCACTACCGTAATCACAAAGACGATACTAGTACTTTTCATAGTATTTAAAAACTGATTGGCAAACAAAGGCAAGGCAAATACAGCCGCCTGTGGTAATACGACCCGGCGAGAAGCTTGTGCCCAAGTCATGCCAATAGCTAACGCTGCTTCCACCTGGCCCTTAGGCACAGATTGATTAGCCGCGCGGAAAATTTCACTCAAATAAGCCCCTGTATGTAAGGTTAAGCCCACAACAGCAACTAGCGAAACCGGTACTTTTTCATAGGGCACATGCACGCCGGTTTGATCTTCTAAGGCTAAGAACAAAATGGGCAAGCCGTAATAGACTAAATATAAAAGCACCATGTTTGGCAAGCTCCGACAAACGATGACAAACACATCAGCCAACTGGCTAAGCACGGGAATGCGATTAAGCTGTGCTACCGAACTAATAAGACCTAGCAAAATACCAAACCCAACGCTAGCAAAAGTAAGCCACAAGGTTACTTTTACATAGCCTAGGACATACCAAAAAGTCCCGCTTATATATTGAAAACTAATTATACTGGTTGATTCCATGTGCCTCACCCCTTACTTGCTACGGTGCGTGCTGCTGTATGGCGCCCTACTCGTTCACTAATGGAGTAACGACGCTCTAAGAACCGCCCAATTAACGAAATAATCAATACTAACATACCATAAATAATGGCTACGTCCACAAAGAGTTCTAAACTTCGCTGTGAGTTAGCACCCATCAAATCAGCGCGGCGCATAATGTCTACTACGCCTACGTTGAAAATTAACGAAGTCCCTTTCATCATGCCGATAACACTGTTGATGAGCGGCGGAATCGCCATGGTAAACGCCTGCGGTAAAATAACCCGACGATAGCTTTGAAAGCTCGTCATTCCCAAGCTCATAGCCGCTTCTTTTTCACCTTGTGCCACTGCCTGAATGCTACTACGCAAAATTTCAGAACTATACGCCCCTATATGTAACGTAAATACAACGATAACAAATGGTTAATTGTAAACTGAAATTAAGCATATAAAAAATCCATAGTGAATACCGATTTGTGTTATGATTAAGTTTTCTAATCTAAAATCTTTTACACGAGGTATCGATATCACTATGGACTCTACTAA
>NZ_JALKIG010000029.1 GCF_023051165.1 Veillonella sp. KGMB01456 | reverse complement strand
TTCTTTCCTTTTCTATAAGAATTTTTTACCGACCCCCAGTTTAACTGGGGGTTTTATCATGCCTATTCGGCGTACAATAAAAAAGACGAAGATTTTCTCTTCGCCTTAAGGACTTACTATTCAATTTTATTCGTAAACATACACCGACGAATCAATCGCCTTACATCTACATGTTACTGCTACTGCATGTTGGCAAAACGTTCTACTGCTTTAGTGAATTTATCAAGGGTTTTATCCACATCGCCGTGCTCTAACCCATCGCGTACACAGTGACGAATATGGCCTTCCAGAATAACCTGCCCACAACGATTTAAAGCAGATTTTGCAGCATTAATTTGGGATAAAATATCCTCACATGGTACGTCTTCGTCTACCATTCTATCTATCGCCTGCACTTGCCCGATAATTTTCTTGAGGCGGCGATGTAAATTGTCCGCATCCATACACTGTTTCATTAGGTATCCTCCATCTTTTTTATCTTTATTTAATAATAACCGCGAACACATGTATTGTCAATAAAATAACTCTGATTCATATTTCAAATAAAATATAATCATAGTCAACTTACTGTCAGTTATAGGTAAACAAAAAAGCACCACAGTTATTTTTAAAATAACTACGATGCTTTCTCTGTCACTTTTACAAAGTAACGATTGTTTAGTTGCGTTGTCATCATTCTCTTTGTTCCCATTAGAAAGTTTTGAGCCAATCTTCGATTGCTTTATTAATCAAAATTAAAATTGCCATCATACTGCATCCCTCCATCTCAACTACTGTCCTACCATAGGGACTACTTTTTCTATAGACGCTATTCTAAACTATAAAGTAACTTTACAGTCAATAGATTTTCCCTAAATATTAGATGAAGTTTATATGATATTTTCTATAGTATCTTATCACTATTTTAAATATTCAGTATAAATGTGCACCAGAGGCAATACAAAGGCAATACAAAGGCAATATAAAAGCAACACAAAATCAATACGCAAACAATGTAAAATCGTTACTTTTTGACTACCGGAATCTGAAGTATTGTAAAAATTTCGTCATGAAGAACTTCGTCAAACGTCGTATCCAAGAAACAGGAATCCACCACATCACCGCAAACGGTATACCCCTTTTCCGCAATCCAAGCCAAGAGCTGTTTTAAAACAGTTAAATCAGTTGGGCGCCCCCGCTTATAACAGCAAATATAATCGCCTTCCGGCAAATTCAAGACAGTTGACTCAAATTCAAAATTCCCCACGGGAACTCGAATATAGCAGCCCCCATCTTTAAGCATGTTATCCGTTTTAAGTGCTTCTTCTTTTATCAAAAAACCATAGCTATAGGCCGGCAAAAACTCATGATTATATAAATCGCGCCAAAGCTCCATAGACGTTAAGTGGATATTTTGACGATCCACATCACCTGAGTCGTTTTCTAAAAATGTTTTAAAAATAATGGTACGTTCTTTGTAATGTCGCAAAAACGGTTCCCCCTGTGGTCTCGCCACGGCGTTGACCGCTTCCTTATACATATAGAGTCGCTGCTGCAAAGCTAAACGCTTACGCCCTAACTCTTGCATTTCTTTCTGAATCTTTAATTCCTGTTCGGCCAATAACTCTAATTCTGCTTCCGGTGTACGATTATTTAAATGTCCTTGAATCTCTTTCAAACTGATACCTAAAGCTTTTAAAAAACAAATTTCACGCAAGAGCGGAATCTGCACACGGCTATAATAACGATAACCATTTGATGCCGTAAAAACCGGTGAAAAAAGCCCGATAGAATCGTAATACAAAAGCGTTGGACGCGTTAAGCCATGAAGTTTCGCCATATCACTAATGCTGAGTAAATTGTCGTGGATTGACTCGTCCATCACAATCGCTTCAGTTATCGCTTTTTCATGGCCCCCCTCAATACTCAGATTCATTGGAGTATCCAAACCGTGCTCACCGACAATATTTGTAGCTGTATGCTTCATATCAGTATCAAAAGCAGGTATTTTTGCCTTATTGTCAGTATCCATGACTCTTTACTCCTTATCCATTTTCTAAACTGTGAATATATAAATTCCAAATAATTTCTTGCATATGGCGATGACCTCTAATCCCCATAAAAGGGCGTTCAGCCAGTACAATCTCAGCCGGTTCCGGATTACTGATTGTTTGATATGCAATATGCTTATCCGGCACACATAAACGTCGCTCTTGATCACTTCCTAATAATAAACCATTCTCGCCGGTTTGCAAAGCGGCCTGCCAATCATGGCCTTGTACATAGGAATAATAGTCCGGATTAGATTTGCTATCGTCATGCACAACATAAGTAAACTGCCCCGCATCAAGCCATTCATCATTAAGGGCCCGTTCCATACCACGCACAACTGAACTTGGCGCTGATACTAAAACAGAATCAAACCAAGGTTCACCGCATAAACGTTGAATCTCTTTAGTCCGTTCAAATTGACGGGCCTTTTCGCTTTGAATAAGGTCTGTTAGGGGCTTTAAGCGTATTTCAATTTGCGCTTCATCTCTATCGTCGGACTTAGTTAATGTATCAGATTCATCAGCTTGAGAACCTGCAGCATGGGCCTGTTTCATGAGTGCCGTCACTATTTCATGTGCCCATGTAAGCGTCCCTTCCAGGCCATATGGCAAAACCGGTTCAATATACGGCATGGCTAGTTTTTTCAATAACCACTCAGCCACCTCATGACTGAGTTCAGGATGAATGACTACATTTAAATCAGCCTGCGACAAACACTTCAAATCAGCCATATTATGATTGACGGCCAATATCAGATTGACGTCTATCCCCACTATTTTCAAAAGCCGTTCCAACTCTGCCAAATCGTCTATTTCATTATAATACGTGACGGAACAACCGATTAGATTTACCGTATACTGTGACTTAGTCATTCTATCATTGCCATTTTCTTGGCCACACTCTTCGTTATGGACTTTGCCATTCTTTTTGGTATCAGCAGATTTTTCAACATTTTGAAAATCCACCAATTTCAGCAAATCAAGCAAGGCTTTACGATAGCCAGCCCAAAAGTCACCCAAAGTACCACCTGAGTCCATAGTAAGTATAGGACAAGTCAAATCAGATTCGCTGACAATGCTCGACAAATCATCGCCTATCAGACTAAAAGCACAACTATTTTCAACTAATACTAATCCCGGTGCTTTTGGCAGTTTAGTTAAATCTGCCAACGTCTGCAGCAATTCTTTTTCAGTACCAAACACGATAGCCCCATTGGATGGATAGGTACACAGAAAGCGTTGACCCAAGTTTAGACCCGGGCGGTCAGTAACCTTCATAGCATAAAAGTAGCACCAGGTAGGGCCGTTCGCGACAATATACGCATCGGTAATGCCAGCAGCCATAGCGGCAGCACCGGCAAGGGCACAACTTTGTAAACATTCATTATGATTAAACCACGAATTACCAGCCATAGAGCACAATCCCCCTCTCACCGCGCCGTCTTGCCAACATAAACAGCTTGCGATACATCTGTACCAAACCGGCCATGCCGATTGGCGGCAAACAAGGCAATATTAGTTGTCGTAAAAAAGGCTCGGCCAATTCCTGCGTAGTTATAATTAAAGCATCTTTCGGTAATACCGTATCCGCAGTTTCTAAAACAATCGTTGTCTCCGGATAAAAACGCTGTACCATCGTTCTATACATAGCCTGTTGGGTTTCCGGAACATTATCCAGAATAACAACCTTTGCTAACGATAAATTACCTAAATGGATCCACTCAAGAACCCAACTCAAATCGTAGTTAGGGTTTATATAACCTAAAGAAAGCACGATAGAAGCCTCTTGAAGTGTCTTTTTAAAAGGTTCAAAACCTTCTTCAAAACGGCGCCACACATTAGCTTTTATCGCTTCTATCTCAATCTTATGATTCTTAGCGTCGCTCTTAAAATTTTGCAAAAATACGCTAAAATCGTCGAGCCAACGCCTCGTACCTTCCCAACCGATTGGATAATCAGAGGCAAAATGAGAAATACCAAGCTTTTCGTTCATATAATCGGCAATTTCACGTAAATAAGCATAGGCCTTTTGTGTACCGCCTAAAATAACCGTAAAATCCGACTCACCGATCTTTTGCATATCTTCAATTGAGCAATAACCGGGAAATGCTTTATAAATCTCTAAACCAAAATCTTCAATTAAAGCACAGAATTGTTGGATAGCCATTGAGCCGGGCCCGTCTTTTTCGCCGATAAGTGTCACTTTATAGGGCTGGTCAGATGTAACGTTAGGTAACTCTTTTTTCGCCATGAAACGGTCAATTAATAATTTTGCAGCGCTAATAAATCCACCATAATATTCACCATCTAAAAAACCATGACAATCCACATGGAGTACGGGAATGCCATATTCTTGTTCTGCTTCTTGGCAAACAGCCGCCGAATCATCACCGATAACACCGGCTACACAGGAATCGGTCACCACAATATAGCGTGGCTTATAGGTTGCTACCACATAATCTAAGCATTTTTTCAGCAACTGACTACCACCAAAGATCGATTCCTTCTTGGCAATATTAGACGTGATGAGCGGTGCTGTATACGGCGGATTCGTATATTCGCGACGTGCCAACATACGAAAGTACTGATTACGTTCCATTTCTTCCGTAATATGGGCACAAGCTTTCGGTGCATGATACACAACCACACAACCTTCAGAATGCGCTACTGCTTTCCATACACCAGGCATACTGCAACTGTAACTGACTTTGTCTTTGATAAAACGTCGCTTATTCACGGCCATAGCTATACACCAACTCTTCCAATTCTTCGAATGCTAACGGCTTTGGTATATCCGACGCTTGACTATCCCAAATGTGGCTTGCCAACTCACGATACACGGTAGCTTGCGCGCTATCAGGAGCATATTCAATAACCGTCTGACGATTAATTTCCGCATTCTGTACAATATTATCACGGGGAATCACGGCAACAACTTTAGTTCCCAAACGCTCTGCAAAGGCATTAACTATAGCCTCTTCATTAGGAACCATACGACTATTAAGAATTAGGCCACCCAAACGTACGGATCCTCGTTTGGCAAAACGGGCAATCCCTTTACAGATATTATTGGCCGCATAGAGAGCCATCGTTTCGCCGGACGTAACAATGTAGATCTCATCGGCATAGCCTTCACGAATCGGCACGGCAAAACCACCGCAAACCACATCACCAAGGACATCATAAATAACAATATCTTTGTCATCCATTACCGATAATTCGTTGAGTTTCTCTAAGGCAACGATGATACCGCGACCGGCACAGCCCACGCCCGGCTCCGGTCCGCCCGCTTCAATACAAGTAACACCGGCAAAACCTGTATGCACAACGTCTTCTAAGGTAACGTCATCATCTTTTAGACATACTTCGTCCAACACCGTTTGATGACAAATCTTATGAAGAAGCAAACGGGTAGAGTCATTTTTCGGATCACAACCGATTTGACAGACTTGACGCCCTTGCTGCGCCAATGCGGCCGATATATTGGCAGTCGTCGTGGATTTGCCGATACCGCCTTTACCATATATAGCAATCTTTTTCATAATAACCACTGCCTTTCAAATGTATAAGGCTATGTAGAGTTAGCAATTTTATAATGAATCTAAAATAACTTTGTTGATTCTATCTTGTAATTCACTATTTCGTAGTATCCCCTAATCGAATACGCACTTCATTGATAATATGATTCTCTAAGTTACGAATTACATCCGCCACTTCAAATTGGTGAGTAGCTGAAATACCGGCCGGCTCAAAATATTCAAGGCTATTCGATGGATAAGAGCCAGATGATTCAACGGGTACCAAACCCAGCTGTACTAAGCCGAGATTCAATTCTTCATCCGTCAACAGCCCCCACAGCCATTCATCTACCAAATGCGACCACATAGCACTCATAACTACAGTTTCATTACTGCGCGCATATTTCTCAAATGCATTAAGCACTTCAAACTTCTCATGCCCGTCAGCCTCATACTCACTCATATAGCTTTCAAACAGATAGTTCAGGGAAAGCCCGAAGCGCTGCAAACGCTTAAATAGATTATGTTGCTGTTTCGGCCCCAAATGAGTCTGCTTGTATAATGCTAATTTTACCGCTTTTTTGACAGCTTTACCAATTAATTCACCCAATTTGGAATGCTTGCCGGCACTGTCGTAATAATACGGTGATTCACTATTAGCGACTACTATAGTCTGATCCGTGCCGGAACCGGTGGCGATGCCCATGGAATAATGGCTGCCGGCTTGAAGTTCTTGCAATGCAGCCGTTTTCGCTTCGGTGCATGTTACCAATGCCCGAGCTAATAAAGGCTCTGCTAAATCGCCGTCAATATAAAGAATGATGTTAATTGTCCCCAATGGCTCTGCTTCTGTACCATTTGGAGCTTGCTGCCGTCCTGTTTTAAAACGTATATCGTCATCTGTAGTTGTTTCAGTTTTTTCCAACGGTCTATAATACGACGCTTCATCGCCTACACGTCCGCCATTAACATCAATACCACCGGTAACAATAGCCGTCACCGTAAGTTCCTTATAAGACTTCTCAATAATCGCTACATTCTCCATGTAGGCCGCCGTACCAATGCCGGTTCCTTTGGTGGGTTCAAAACCTAGACGCAACGTTACATCATGCAAATGCTGCAAATAATCTTCCAGTGACGTGCACATCGTCTCCCCGGGGCTGGGCTTGGAGTCATGATTGAACACATAAGTATAATCCTCATGATAACCACCATTAAATAGAGAGGTACTCAATACCTTGCGCGGTCCGGTAAAATTAACTACGATTGATCGTTCATAACGTGATACCGAGTCGCCGGTTGGCAATTTCCACAGTTCCATAAAATAGATTCCTTTTGGTGAAAAATAACATATAGATATAGCCCCCATTACTTGCATAATGGGGGTAATCTTTAAACTATAGTAAAAGAACTAATACTATACTGCATTCGATATTTATATTAGAAAGTGAATTCCATACCTAATTGATAGTTACGGCCAGGCATTGCCCACCAATCTCCAGCACTGCCGCCCCAACCGGCAACATTCGACATTTCCGCATAATATACATCAAATAGATTATTAACGCGTCCGAAAACGGTAATGTCATCAGTAATACGGTAATTGGCACTTACATTCGTAATCCAATAGGTGCTCTTAGGGAAGAAATCACCTTTATCGGCAGTCGTAGCAATGCCCGGACGGTTAATTACGGCACGTACATCCAAATGAGCATCCCATTTAGCATCGTTATAGTCTAAACTTAAATTGATAGCATGTTTCGGTACATAGCCGTTTGCATTGGCGGAGCGTCCGGATGTAGCGTCAATATGGGTATATGTATAAGCCGCTCCGGCTGACAAGTTACCGGTAATTTGCTTACGCAAATCGAAGCTGAAACCACGTGCTTTTTCATTTGAAAAATTAGCATACTTACTGGTAGATCGATTGAAATCAATTTTATCAGTGGAATGGCGGGTAAAGAAGTTTAAATTGCCTATTAAGGAATTACTAAATTGATGATGAACACCAAAATCTACTTCATGACCGGTTTCCGGTTTTAAGTTTCTGTTCCCATAGTTATCACTGAATAACTGATATGGGGTCGGAGCCAAGAAATATTCATTATACGACACATATACATTAGTCTTTTCATTTACATCATAACCCAAGGAAATGTGAGGTGATGTATGGGACCCGAATTCCGAATGATGATCCACACGAATGCCAGGTGTTAATGTCCATTTTGGAGCAAAATTCCAAGCATCTTGAACATAATACGATGTATTCGTTAACTTTTTACCGGTAATTTTTTCCCAGCTGTCACCGATAGTGTTTACTTTATCCTGGCGCCAATCAAAACCACCAATCAAAGTATGTTTATCTAAAAGATACGTTACCTGATCGCCAATTGCAATCGTTTTAATATCCGTCGTATAGCCGTCATAAGTACCATCATAGTGATTGTTTAATACATATAACTGATGACTTAAGCGATCATTAATCTTATTTTTCCAAATGCCACGGAACGAATCATTGCCTTCATTACCATAACGAATATGATTTAATTTTTTAGCAGAATCGGCATATTTTACATCGGCACGATAGGAATCATAAGAAATCATCACATTATTGTTATCATCAATATCACTACCCACCATGAAAGATGCGGTACGTCCGTTTAAATGTTGTGGAACTTCGGACCCATGAGCATCCTTATAGCTACCCACAATATCTTTCTGATACGATGCACGCCAATATACATTGCCTTCTTTACCTTCGTTGATAAATTTATATTGTTCTTTATCATAACTGCCACCGGTAATACGAGCAGTTGTTTTCATGCCTTCTTCCGGTACACGAGTAATAACATTTACAACACCGCCAATAGCACCGGACCCATATAAGGTAGAAGCAGCCCCTTTAACCACTTCCACACGATCAATACCATCCATATTTTTTAAAATAGTAAACGGTACGTTAACACCGGCAGCATTCATATTAATACCATCTACCATATATAAAACATTATTACTACCATTAATTCTGAAAGAATTAGAGTTAGTATACCCTACACCGCCACCATATGTATTAAACTCTACTCCCGGTACGTTACGCAAAGCTTCCCCTAAATTAGATTCATGTCTTTCTTCCAAATCTTCGCCTTTTACAACAGTTACACTGGCAGGAACTTTGGTAACCTGTTGTTCCGTTCTTGTAGCAGTTACTACAACATCAGGTAATGCATATACCTCATCAGTAGTGCCGGCTGCCGCCATGGTTTGGCCACTTAATGACATACCCATTAGTGCAAACGTAACATAAGCAGCTAACATTTTTTTGTTTTTACCAATAACTCAACCCATAATAAACCCTCCAACTCAATACCTATAAAAATACTTATTATAAAAATAGTAATAAACTAAACACCTTAAACACGCTTTATTATTTTGCGGAGTATCCATATGTTACACGCGCCAATTCCTCAATACCATTAATCATAAACTGTGAATAACTCATTATCCAGCGAGCGTCAATTACATAAATTTGATGATTTTTTACAGCTTTCACATCTTTCAAGGCAGGATCACTATATAATGAAGTAACTTCAATTTCTTTATACTGATCAAAACTATAAACATTTGACGGTACAATAATAACATCAGGATTAATTCGTATTAAATCTTCACGAGTTCCGCTTTCACTGATGTCCAAGCCCAATAAAGCTGCCGCATTAGCTGCATTTATCAGCTGTGTCATATTGTCAAAAGTGCTCCCTATACCGCCGGTCAAGCCTAAAACACCATAAAATCCGACAATTTTCCGGCTTTTAACCTGCTCCGTAAATGCAGCAACCTTTACCAATCGTTGCTGCATTGAGTTAACAATGGCTTCGCCTTTACTCTTTTGATTTAATAAGTCAGCTAACTCTAAAATAGTTTTTTCACTGCCATCTATAGTTCTTGGGCCTTTATATACATAGACTGGAACATTTAGGCCTCGTAAAGTAACCACCATTTCCTGGTCCACCCAGTCAGGAACAATCAGTAAATCCGGATGCAATGCCAAAACGGCTTCCGTATTCAATTTTACCTTTGCTTTTATTTGCTTGGATTCTTCCGGAAAATTATTTGGTAAATTACCTAAAGCCACAATCTTCTGCGGACCTACTAAAGAAATCACCATATCTTCCGTACTTACACCGATAGGAACAACGCGTGTAGGATTATCCGGCACCTGCACCACGGCACCGGTAGAATCTCTTATCTGATGTGTTCCCTCTAACGTTTTTGTTTCATCTAATGTCTTACAACCTACAATGGAAAATACTATCAGACAAAAGATAAATAAAAACCACAACTTTTTATAAACACTCATAGACTATCGTCCTTCAATTTCGCCTTCCATGGCTAAATACAATTGTTTTAATTGATCTTCCATATCTTTTGGTGCTTGCCACAAACCACGCTGAATAGCCTCTAATAATGTTTCAGCAATTCGGGCCAATGCCCATGGATTCACTGATTGCATCCATTCTTGCATATCTTTATCTAAAGCATACTTATTGGCATAGCCTTCATATACCCAGTCCTCGATTACAGCACTCGTGGCATCCCAAGCAAAACTGTGTGCCACCACATTTGCCAAATCAGAGGCTCCCTTATAGCCATGTTGTTGCATGCCTTCGATGAACTTAGGATTTAAGGTTTCACCGCGAACCAAACGATTAACTTCTTCTTTTAAATCTCGTGTTTTTACCTGCTTACGGTTCGAACTGTCACCTACATAGGAACGTGGGGCTTCTCCGCGGATACTACGAACGGCTGCTATCAACCCGCCATGGTAGGCATTATAATCATCAGAACTTAGCATATGAGTTTCACGATTATCCTCATTTTTAATAGTAACTTCCATAGTAGCTAATCTTCTTCTAAATATGCGTTTATCCTGATTTGATTTAGCACCGTCACCATAACAATAACTACCCCAAGTTACATAAACATCGGCCAAATCATCAATCGACTCCCAATTTTTCTGCTCAATTAATTGTCCAATACCGGCCCCATATGCCCCGGGTGGATCCCCAAATAAACGGAATCTGGCTTTTTGATAAGCGGCTTTCTCATCTTCACCTTCTGACACAAGCCAAGAAACATCCTCATTAATATGTTTTTTTATAAAATTATCTTCTTCACTCTCATCCAATTCAGCAACCAAAGTTACTGCTTTATCAAGCCATTTTAAGGCATTTGGCATCATGTCTCTGATAAGACCACTTATTCGTCCGGTTACATCAATACGTGGTCGTTTCAGTTCTGCAAGCGGTATAGCCTCAACTCCGATAACACGACCACCGCCACCTTGCCAAATTGGTCGAACCCCCATTAAATTCATAAACTGGCCTAAACATTGGCCATGGCTTCGCGTATTACTACCGGCCCATAGAACTATGCCAATCGACTCCGGATAATGCCCTTCCTCTTTAATGAAATCGGTTATAACCTGATCAGCTAATGTACTTCCTAATTCATAAGCAACTTTCGTAGGCAACATTCTTTCATCCACACCGAAGAAATTGCGACCTGACGGTAAGACGTCGGCTCGTCCACTCGTTGCGGCACCGCCCGGCCCCGGTTCAATATAATGGCCGGCCAAAGCTTTTAATGTATGTCCTATTTCCTGTTCGGTCTGCTTTAATTTCGGCACGTACTCGTGACAAGCCTCCAATAAAATCGAACCGATTTCAGTCAAACAAACTTGCTTTACCTTACTGTCTTTTTCAACACTATACCGTTGCCATAACGTATTAACTGATTCCAAATGTTGCCATGAGTCGGAATAGATATAGTCATTTTCTGCTAAATGTGCAATCACATCACGAATCACATGCCATATTTGATCTACAATATCTTTGTTGCGAAGTATACATTTACCGGTAAACAAAAAGTCTTGATTCTCATTAGAATTGATTTGTTCACCTATTTGTAAAGAATCTACCTTTTGACCGCCATACTGTTCCAATGTATTCCAATCATAGCCCAGACCTTTGGCAATCGTATCCGGTAATGCCGGTACAATACCGTTTTGAACTCGCATAAGAGCTAATAAAAATTCTTGTAAATCCTTACCTGTCGGCGCCTTACCCAGAATATGCAAACCCGTACGCATTTGCATATGTTTTAAGTCTGTAAGCAACTCATGCAAATAGGCCAATACACTTTCCGCATCAGTCATTTTATCTTCTGGAATACTCTCCCAAAAATGACATGCTTTAGCTTGTTCAACAATGGCTGTATACAATGAAGTTAAACTTTCCGGCGATTCCAATTCAAAATGCCCGTACTCATCCAAGAGATTTTCTAATTCTTCATATTCATCATAAAGACCTGCCTTAGACATAGGTGGTGATATATGGCCGATTAAGCAGGCTGAACTTCGCCGTTTAGCTTGTATCCCTTCACCGACAATTGTCATCCAATAAGGATACACATTGGGTAAATCCTGAATGCCCATTTCAGGATAACAAGAAGAACTTAACCCCGTGCCTTTCCCGGGCAACCATTCCAATGAACCATGAGTGCCTACATGCATCACCACGTCCGCTTTAAATATCTCGCGGAGCCAATAATAGAATCCTTCATAATGATGTGTCGGAGCCAAAATAGGATCATGATACAATTTACCCGGATCTTCACCAAAACCACGTGGCGGTTGCACCGTTACCCAAATATTTCCATTACTGAATCCCGGAATCAGGAGTTCATCACCATAACGAAAAACTTCTCCCGGTGCCGGTCCCCAGCCTTCTTCCATATTTACTTTCGATTTATCCGGCAATGAATCAAAAAATTCCTTATATTGCTGCACACTTAATTTACCTTCGGCGTCTTCAACCTGTTCCTCACTCAGCATACTGCGATCATTAGTAGTATGTGATAAAACAGATTCTATTAATTCAGCCCCCGACTCAGGAATTAAGTCAATGGTATACCCTTCGTTCTTCATAGCTACCAATAAACGTTGCACCGACTCCGGTGTGTCTAAACCGGCTGCCGAACCTATATTAGAATTTTTAGGCGGATAATTATGAAGAATAATCGCAACTTTTCTTTCAGCTGGCAATAAATGACGAAGTTTTTCATATTTTACAGCTCGTTTAACGATAGATTCCACTCGTTCTTTAACCGGCCAATATATGTATTTACCATCAATATTAGTTTGTGCCGCTACAACCCCACCATGAAGGGAACCATCAAATTCCGGTAAAGATACCGATAAATTCACGTCTAAAGGACTTAAACCTTGTACATTGGCCTCCCAAGTCGCTTCATCCATATAGATGTTATACCCCATTAAAATCGGAATATCCCAATGACTAATATCTTCTTGAGTTGCTGCATTCAAACTGATTAGTGAAAATTTACAGGTATTAATTAATACTTCAAACGGTAAAGGTCCATCACAGAATAAAATCCGTAATGACTCTTTCAACGAAGGTGCTCCTATAAGCGGATTACCGCCGTATTGCCCGAAAAAGATAATGGGGTTGTAACCGTATGTCTTAATTGTTTTTCGCAACAATTCAGGATAATACAACTCCTTCATAATCCACTCTTCACGATAGAAAAATACACCGATACTTGGACAATCAACCACGCCTTCAGCTTCCAAATACTCTTTATAGGTCGCGTACGTGACGCCATTTTCACCAAGGATACCTTGCCATAGCACCGGTATCGGCTCCGGTACTTCAACAGCTTCACCGGCTAATGAAGCGGCATATAAAAACGAATTCTCAAAATTGGTAAGCCCACTCAACTGCTGATATTCTGACAATCGAATCATTTCAGCTTCACTCATACCGGCGCGCAATTTATCCATATCCTGTTCTTCATCGGCATACAACGCATAGCAAGGATGGTTCTGATATAACCAATTAGCCAAACGACGTAAAAACTGTGTATCTAATCCGGTCCCCATATGTTTCATAATAACAACATCTGATGTTTTAAGGCGTTGTTCCCATGATTCATTCCATTCCGGTTCTTGTTTTAAGTTATATAAGTCAATTTTAAAATGTTCTTTGGCCTCAATACGACCTTTAGCTTCAACTTCACGAACATGGTGTATTTGCTTAGCCATATTAGTAATATATAAAATTTTTTTCATTTTAGCGGCTTCCTTTCACCACTTGCAATACAGTATCAGCTGTTATGGTATCAATCGAATAATAAGTTCCACGCATAGCCTGCATCAGTTCTTTCGCAATTCCAAGGCGGATAAAATCTTGCTCTGTATCTAATATCAAAATCCCCACCGGTAAATCAATAAAAGCTTTCCCCCAAGCTAAAGCTTCGTTTACCGGATTATCGGTTTCACCATAGGTTGCCCGACCATCCGTAACAATAAAAACGTCTATTTTTTCGGTTGGTGAACGTCGTAAAACCTGCTCACAAGTTCTATAAGCCAATTCCAAAGCCCCTGCAAGCGGTGTTTTACCACCGGTAGGTAAATGTTCTAATAGACGTCTTGCCAACTCAATACTGCCGGTAAAAGGTAATACCAATTCCGCTTTCTCCTTGCGAAATACGATAAGACCTACTTTATCACGTTTCTCATAGGCATCCTGTAATAAACTGAAAATAGCACCTTTCACGGCCTCCATACGTTTGCGAGCCGCCATAGAACCACTGGCATCCACAACAAATAGATAATGACCACCGACTTGTTTTTCACGCTCTTTACGTCGATAATCCGGTGCCTTGATTTGAATGGCTAACGAACTGTTATTTTGTAACTCCGAATGCCGTATTTTTTGATACGGTGCAGCCGCTCGTATAGTCGCATCCAAAGCTAAATCTTTTAACGGTTCCGGATATTGGATAGCTCTTACATAATGACCGCCGCAATCTCCGGCTTTAGTACGTAAGCGCTTGCCTGAACCTTTTCGTGCCTTACGATCCATTGTTTTATTGTCATCTAAACGCAAGCCCATTAAGTTTTGATTCATGGCCGCTATTAATTCCGGCCATATATTATTTACACCATCGTTTTCAAGGCTATCATCCTGATTGTCCAAATCATTTTGACTTTCGTTCTCAGAGGATTCATTTAAACTATCTAAATCGTCACTAAGATCAGACTGTGACTGATTATCTTGGCTAACATCATTTTCATTGTCACCCTCTAATTCAGTATTCTGAATATCTTCGTTATCGTTATTTTGCTCCGGTTCTTGCGAATTATTATCCGGAGTATTTTCCTCCTCACTGACCGTACCATTATCATGATTATTTTCTGATTGATTATTATCTCTATCGAGTGACTGATTTTGACTATTTCCCACTTCAGTTTGTTGCCGCATACGATGAGGCAATACATATAAAGTAGCTTCCTCTACGTGTTTCGGTAAAATATATGACTTTTGATCTAGCCCAGCCAATGCCGCTGCCGCAACCGCCAGTAAAAATTCATTGGTATTGCCTACCGCACCGGATTTTACTATATAGCTGATACAGAGTTGCAATATAGCCTCGGACGGCACTATCTCCGATATCAAGGTTTCAGCATTTCTGAAATCCGCTACCGACATCATCGACTCAGTATATTCAGAATTTAAGATATCTCGCAATACAGCCAACCGTTTTGCTTCACCAGGGTTTTCCATCGCTACATGTAGATCTATAGTTTCCCACTCAGAAATAGTTAAACTCCCTTCTGCTGTATTAACGGTACCGATTAAGGTACCACCCATCTCTCGAATACGTTGTAATAGCAAGTGCCGTAAAGATTCACGAATCAAATGAAAGTCATCGATAAAAAACACCTTTACAGATTGATTAAACAAACCTTTGCCGGCTACATAGTGCCCGACTCGAATAGTTTGTTCCAAATCTATATGGTCGGTCAACGACTCCGCTTGAATATGCACAGGAATTGTGCGATACGGAATGTTCCATTCTTGTAACAATTTACGGGCACGATAACTCTTACCTACACCGGTCGGACCTGAAATTATAAGACTATTTATTTTTGGTTGTATAAGAGCCATAGCTAAAGCTCTCTCTACAGTCGCTGCCATAATGCCCACCTATACACTGTTTAAGCGCTTTTGCACACTAAAAAATTAATCTTCTGAATCCAAAATATCAGTAACACTACTCCAATCAAAGCCCTGCTCTTCAAACGGACGGCGGCGCATACGATGCGGCAATACCAATTGTGCCGCCACTTTCAAGTCATCATTATTAATCTCGGTTCGCTCATTATATGCAGCCAACGCTTTGGCCGTATGAAGCATCGTAATATCCGGACGATGTCCGTCAACATTAAGACGAATTGATAAAGCGGCAATCTTGCGTAATACCGTATCTGTAACACTAACTTGCGATAATAGAGATCGAGCTTTAACAACAGTTTCAGCCAATTCTCGATCGCTTTCTTTGTACGATGCCGCAAAAGTAACTTTATCGCTTTCAAAAGCCAAACGTCGTTTTACAACTTCCATACGTAATTCGGGTTCACGCTCACCTTTAACATCTACCGATAAACCAAAACGATCCAATAATTGTGGGCGAATATCACCTTCTTCGGGATTCATAGTGCCTACTAATATAAATTTCGCCGGATGAGAGTAGCTAATACCTTCTCGTTCAACCGTATTGACCCCCATAGCAGCTGCGTCCAAAAGAACATCCACCACATGATCGTCCAACAAATTTATCTCATCTACATACAAAATATTATTGTGAGCTTTCGCCAATATACCGGGCTCAAATTTTTTCTTTCCTTCAGTTAAGGCATACTCCAAATCTATTGTTCCTACCACGCGATCTTCGGTAGCATTAATCGGTAATTCCACAACTTGCATCGACTCGGCCCCATCAGTTTCTAACGGTGGCAGAATAGCCGCTAATGCACGTACAGCTGTTGATTTAGCCGTTCCTTTTTCCCCTTTTATCAAAACACCGCCGATAGCCGGTGAAATAGCATTTAAAATCAAAGCACGTTTCATGTCCGTCTGCCCTACAATTGCCGAAAAAGGATATAGAATTTGTTTAAATTGTGCTCCCTGCTCTATTACATTAATATCACTCATGTTATCGACTCCTACTATTCATTTAACTCTACCGTCATATCAGGCGGCAATGTATTTCCACGACGATACGGTTCAATATCAGTTGCATCATTCGGGAACACAAAAATACGTTGCTGTGTAAAATATGGATCTTCATACACAGCTGCAGACAGATGAAAAGCTTTTTTCAAATTTTTAGCCGTCAATACCTCTTTAGGCAGCCCATCCGCCACTAAGTGACCTTCTGAAATCAATAAAAGTCGCGTACAAAATTTAGCAGCCAACTCTAAATCATGAACAACAATAAAAATAGTTTTACCTGATTCACAATATTGGCGCCCCTGCCTGAAAATCTCATCAGCATATACTAAGTCCAAAGCTGCGGTTGGTTCATCGAGTAATAACAGCTCGGTTTCCTGTGCTAACGCCTTTGCCAAAAATACACGCTGCCGCTCGCCGCCACTCAATTCATTCACTGCACGATCCCTTAAGTGCCAAATACCAACGTTTTTCATAACAGCTTCAACAACATTTTCATCATTGGCGGACTCGTTTTGCCACCACTTTAAAAATGGATAGCGTGCGGTCATAACAATTTCCTTAGCTGTATAGCCAAAATTCAAATTTACACTCTGTTGCATGTAAGCAACTTGTCGGGCAATTTGTTTATCACTTTGATGGGGTATCGAAGCACCATTTAATATAACCGAGCCGTCCGTAAAAGGATATAAACCGCGTAGCGCTTTTAAAAAAGTTGTTTTACCCGAACCATTAGGCCCTATAATACCGATAAACTCACCACTTTCAGCTTTTAAAGAGATATCATGTAAAATCTGTTGATTACTCAAGGACACACTTAGATGTTCTACACTTAATTCCATTTAAATGCCTCCTTTTTGACGAACACGACGTAACAGATACAAGAAATACGGAGCCCCTAACAAAGCTGTCATAATGCCTACCCTAATTTCGCTAGGAGCCGCCAATACACGGCCGAGCGTATCACAAAATATGAGAAAAAGTGCCCCTGCTAAAGCTGAAACCGGCAACAATACACGATGATCGGGCCCTACTAAAATTCGAACAATATGAGGAATAATAAGCCCTACAAAACCGATAGCACCACTAACACATACCGCGGTAGCTGTAATAAATGATGCTAAAAACAAGAAAATTAACCGATATAGCATAACCGGAACGCCCAATGCCTTTGCTTCCGTATCACCTAATACCAACACATTCAATTGACGTCCCAATGTAATTAGAATTGTCGTCCCAATAAGAAACGGTCCAATAGCGAGAAAAACATGTTCCCAACGTCTGAAATCGAGACCGCCTACCATCCAAAACAAAAATTCACGCAACCGATATTCATTCATCAGTGTCAAAATACCGGATGTAAAAGCCCCCAACAACATACTAATGGCAACACCGGCCAATAATAATGTAGCGGTCTCCACGCGACCGCCTCGCATAGTTAATAAAATAGTAATACTAACAGCCATAAACGCACCAACAAAGGCAAACATCGGCATATAGAACATCCCCATTGAAGTGAGCCCTAAGGAAATAGCAATAACAGCACCTAGTGAGGCCCCTGCCGAAACACCCATAATCCCCGGATCAGCCAAGGGATTAGAGAAAATTCCCTGCATAACGGCACCGGCCAATGCTAAAGAGGCTCCAACCATAAGCCCTATTAAAATACGTGGCATGCGAATGTACCACAGCACCGCTTCCTGCTCCGGCTCTAATGGATTGGTTACCGTTACAGGTATCCCCAAACCTTGCCAAATACTCTGCAAACCGCCCAACACGGGCACCTTAATGGTACCCAAATGAAGAGCTATAATAATTATCCCTAACAGAAGTACTATCAATATTAAAATACTGATAACTTGTTTCTTTTTTCTTTCCATACCGCTCACCAAATTAATTATTCAAATTACATCCTTTAATAACTAAAATTTTTTTGGAATCGAATCCGCTTGAATATACTCAGGATAAACGATTTTCACTATTTCAATCATCGCTTCACCGATATGCTGATTACTCGTATACAGATACGCGGCCCGAACAGGCATTACATGATTATTGCGCATAGCCTTCATCGACTGAAAAGCCGGTGTATGTAAAAACCTTTCTTCCAAACCTTTATCCATAGTTTGATAAGCCGGTATCAGTAAGTAATCGGGATTCATATCGATAACTCGCTCATCAGTAAATGAAATACGTGGCGGATAGCCACGATAAGAAGGAGCATTACGAATCCCCATATAGTGACTCATATCATCGAAAAAACTTCCTGTTCCGGTATAACCGTCCATGGATGATACAAAGAGAACGCTTCGACGTTTATCGTCAGGTATGTTATTTACTTGATTCTGTAACCAATCAATCTCAGCTCTAATCTTACGGCTGTAATAATCCCCTTTTTCAGGCTCTCCCACAAGATATGCCATTGTTTCTATATTCTTAATAGTACTTTCTACCGTTTTTCCGGAGTTAACAACTACTGTAGGAATCCCCATGCCACGTAAGGCGTCAATTACATCTTTAGATGTATATTCCGGTGCCAATACCAAATCCGGTTTTAACTTTACAATTTTCTCAAAAGGATAGCTGTATAATTGTGTTTTTACTTGTTTTGCCTTTTGCCATTCCATAGAATAGCCTTCATACTTCACCAGCGAACTGATTGCTGCTATTCGTGACGTATCAATAAGTCCCAACAAAACTGTATCATACGCTGATGTTAGTGTTACAATACGCTGTGGATAGTCAGGAATTTTCACAGTTACACCATCCGCACTTTTAACCGTTTTAGTATAATTATCGGATGTAGTATCTATAGCCGGATGAACTCCACACCCGGACAATCCGATTAAGCATAATATGCTAAGCAAACCGGCAATAATAATCCTTCGATTTATTTTCCAATAATCCATGAGATTATACCCTCATCATTTGTTTATTCTGATAATATTTAATAAAGATTTTTTTCATAGTACATTCTAAAGGATTTATAGTCTGACCTAATTGAACTCGACTATAACAGGCACCACCACAGTAATTAATAAAATTACAATTAGTACATATATCAACAACCGGCTCTAAATGTGTCAATAATATGGTCTCCCTTTTGCGGTCTACACCGCCGGAAACATGTCCGAGGCAATATTCTTCGCGACCGGCTAAAGAGGCGCAAGCATACATCATACCATCCGGACTTACATACATCCCGGACTTATGAAGTGCATAACAATGCGAAAACGGAGTATAGCCCTTTTGTAATTTACTAATTTTATCAAGTTGAGATATTATAAGTGAACGATTGGTTATGTTTTGCCAATACTCCAGCCTACTTAGCATTTTATGAATACCGGCTTCCAACAATTCTTCATTAATGAGCAATTCTTCTTTACCGCGACCTTGCGGACGCACCAGATTAAATCCGACTTGACGCACATTTCCCAAATAAAAGGCCAAATCTATAACCTTGTCCAATCGCTCCACAGTAATTGTATTAACTACTGTCGTAATTCCTATTTCAATACCTGCACTACTTAAAAGTTGAATCCCTTTAATTGTATCCGTTGTAGAGTCACTAAAATCCTTATAGGGTCTATTTATAGCATTGCTGTCGGCAAAACCATCCAAGCTGACACCTATGCCAATTTGATATTTCTTTATAAAATCTATTTTTTGTTCATCTAACAGCGTCGCATTCGTCTGTATCTGTAATTTAGCTTTAAATTTATGATATTCTAACCATTCAACACATTTAACCAACAAGTCCCACGCCAATAAAGGTTCCCCGCCGGTAAATTGAATAGTAGGCGTACCCGAATATTCTGTTATATACTGTAGGGCCTGCTCAGCTATACTCCACGGCATAGATTGTTGAATCTGATTGGATGCATAGCAATATGAACAGTTTAAATTACACTGACCGGTTAAAGCCAAAATAAGCAACTGAACTGATTGCGAATGTATTTTATTGTTCATATTGCAATTAATGCACGCCATATTATCATTATCCTATATATAAAAAAATAGATTATGTAACCTCTTAAACTATTTCCTAATTAAAGTTGTAAACCACATCGATAGATAGAGATATTGATTTACCGGTTGTATTCTCTATACCACCACTTTGAGAAACTAAGCGACCGGCTGCATTATCTAATATGGCATAGCCACTTGAGCTTGTCATTGTGGCATCAATAAAATTACCATTCTCATCAAAAGTAACTATAAAACTAACTGTCCCGGTCAAATTTCGACGAGCAGCTTGTGCCGGCATAACCTTATTAGCCTCAACCCGAGCATAGTATCCCCCGGCATCAAAACTGCCACCGCTTTGTGCCGGTTCTTCAGCCGGTGTTCCATCGGCAGTACCATAACCTTCAGTACCTGTACCGGTACCGAATTGATTACTGCCACCTTCGCCCAGCGTATCTGTAATGCCCGGATTGCCGACTTGACTGCCTACATCGCCTCTGACATTAACACCTGCGTCCTCATGTCCGCCTAAATACGGATTCAAATCTTTTAAACCTTCCGTTGGTTTGCCTGATAAATCAGGCAATATTGTGCCGGCTTTACCACCATTCAGCATATCCTCTACAGGCTTATTAGGTTGATTCGCTTTAGGCTGTTCCGTACTGACTTCATATTTGCTCATGTCTATATTAACGACTAAATCATTGTACTTTGTCTCATAGTTTGACATAGTTTGAAGTGCTATCGCTACCGATGTTATGAAAACGGCATTTATCGCTATGGATAATAATAACGGCGTTCTATAATTTTGTCCTATCATAGAGTCACTTCCGTTCTGTTGCTACACTAACAAATCGTGCCCCGTTAACTTTTAAATCGTCTAGTATTTCAATAACATCGTTATATACTACATCTTTCGATGCTCTCACAACAAATGCTTGTTCCGGCATTTTATTTACAATCGCTTTTATTTCATTTGGCAGATCATTTGGATTAATTTCGCGCTCATTAAGATACATTTTATGAGTACTCGTTAAAGAAATAGTAATCGGTTCTATTGTTTTAGCACTGGAACTAGATGCTTTTGGCAAACTTAGCGGAATTTGTTGTTCAGTATTCATATATAAAGTGCTCATCATGAAAAATACCAATAAAAAGAAAACTATATCTATCATCGGTATAATCATAATATCCGGTTCTTTATCTATACCTTTGGACCGTCGTTTCATAATGAATGGCTCCTGTTATACACATCCAAAATATTACCAAAACTTTGTTCCAGTCTAGCTATAAAAGTATTCACTTTATAAGCACAATAGCTATGAAAAAATAAAGCAATAATGGCTACTGTCAAACCTGTTGCTGTGGCTATTAACGCTTCAGATACACCACCGGTAATAACCGTAGGTGCGCCAATATCACCGCCAACCGCAGCAAAAGAGCGAATCATACCCACTACGGTACCTAATAAGCCTAATAAAGGAGCCATAGTTACCATCATGGATAACCAATTAAGACCTCGCTTTAAGTCCATATCAACAATAGTGACTGTATCCTCTAAACGATTAGTTAAATTGAGATAATTTCGAGCTGCTTTCATAGACATAACCAAATGTCCCACCATATTATTGTCTAAGGACTCAAGTTGATTTAATAAAGCTGACCATGCTTTATTTTCTTGGTCGTATTCGGTTACTGTTTTTAACTGACTGAGAGTCTGACTAAATTGACGATATAAGCGTATTCTTTCAATACCAATAGTCCATGACGCAATTAAAAATATAAGCAATGGATACATAACTAAACCACCGGCATTAAATAAATGAATTATATGCTCCATAATGTTCCTCCAAATATACTATTTTGACCTGTCATTCACTAAAGAATGTTATCCGATCAAATATTTAAGTATATATTAAGCAGCACAATCAACATTTATAATTGTGCTGCTTATTTAATTAAAACTTGTAGGAATAGTCAACCATATAGTTTCTGCCTAAAGAGTAGAAATTAGATGTACTGTTTGTCAAAATGTCTTTTCTATCGAAAAGATTGTTTATATGTAACGAGATTCTTTGATTAGCATTAGGCTCATATGCTACATGTAAATCTGTAAAGAATTGAGGTTTAATGTGACGTTGATATTTATCGGCTGACGTTCTGTTCCCCACAAAGTTTGTCATCAAATCAGCGCTCCATTTATCCTTTTGATAATGCAAGCCACTTGTAATCTGATATTTGTTATAAATCGAATGCCAATCCGAATCGCCGTAAATCTTACCGGAACGAGTCTTTGGATTTTGGAACATTATACCCCAGTTGCTTGAGAATTCCTTATTGTGCTGTAATACAGTAGATAATTCAATACCTGTACTGCGCTGATCTTGGTTGTTATACTCTACATCGATTAAACCATGTGTCTCAATTACTTTAGCTTCAATCGCATCTTTTATATCATAGTGGAACAGAGCTACTTTATAGGTGGCTTTACCTGTAATTTTCTTATAACCTATTTCGTAATGTGTTCCCGATTCAGGTTTTAAATCTAATTTCGGATATATATTACCGATACCGAAAATCTGTGTTAACGCCGGCAATCGGAAAGATTTGCCTACTTTGCCGTACACCGATGTATTTTGATCAATTTGGTGAATATATTGAATTTCCGGAGTAAATTTACTCATGCTGTCATTTTTAGTTTCCGTACTTACTCCGTTTACAGTTTGCTCAGCTTTAATATTATTAGCCCATGTTTGTCGTGCACTCACTATTACATTGTCTTTTTCAGATGCCGCATAATCCACCGAGGCGAATAAGGAGTACGTATTTCGCTTCTGAGTACTTCCTGTTTTAACCGCAGTACTTTGAGACATGCCGGATGAGCCCGTAGTCGCTGTGCCACGCAAGTCCATATCTTCGAATTTTACATCACCACCAATAAGGAATACGGCTTTATCTGTTAAAAATTCCTTTTGTAAGCTAATATTCGTATTATGACCTTTCCGCCAAGAGTATAAGTCTTTAGACGCCTTAACGCCTCTAGTGCTTACCCCGGTTTGATAGGAAGTCTTTTCCTGAGTGCCATAGGAAATATAACCCTTCCAAGTATCTTTGTCATAGTTTAAGGTAAATAAGTTATCTCTATCCTCATAATCATTAACTTTCCAAAGTTTACCTTTATACATGTTATTATCGTTATATACTAAATAACGATTCTTGTTCGTATTGTAATATTGTGAAAAAGTTACTCCGTCGGTAATTTTATATTTCCAAAGCAAAGAGCGCTTATTCCCATTATCATAATCATAATGAGTTTTGTTACGACCGGTTGAATACGAATTACCTGCCATTTCTGCAGCAAAACCTCTATGTTCGGCACTCATCATAATAGAAAATCTATCATCACCAAATGTTAATGATCCTCTTTGTTTACCAAAATTGCCTACACCTACCGATACTTGGTTATTAACATGACCTTTTGTACGAATGTTAATTACACCACCGGTGGCTTCGCTACCATATAAAACAGTACCGCCACCTTTTACAACTTCAATGCTATCAATAATATCGGTAGGAATGTCATCCAAATTGTATTTACCATCCTGATTCAACGGCACACCGTCTAATAATACTAAAGTCCCTTTTTCTACGCCACGAATCATTATTTTACTGGTCATCGTCCCCATAGATGTGCCATTAAACCCTTGCGATTGAGAAATAACGCCTAAAGTATTCTGCAATACATCATATGCGTTGGCCGCTCCTGTCCTTTGAATATCTTCTTGTGTATATACATCAACAATAGCAGGCGTAGCTAAATCAGTAGCTTCCAAACGTTTAGCGGTAACAGTTACAACGTGTGTATTGATTTCACCGTCAACTTTATTTACATTAGTATCCACTGTTTCTGCAAATGCCATATTAGACATATAGCATAAAATGCCCATTGTTAAATAAAAAACTCTCTTCTTACCGATGTACATATTACTACTTCCCAAAAACCTCTAAAAAAACAAGTATCTCAAACCCATACATACTTGTTAAACAAATTACTTCACACCCTAAACACAAAAAAGTAACTTGTATTCATATAAAAAACTAGAATGTATGTTGATAACTAACAGTATAATTAAATGGATTATCCCAGTATTCCCATGCACCATTAGTAATTACATTATGTCTATCTAAAATATTATTAAGATTGATTTGAACAGTATCATTTTTACTGAATGCATACGAAACATAAGCATTTAAATTAATTAAATCCGGATTAGTTCCGCCATCTCTGTTTTTCAAGCGTTTAGTTAACCAATTCAACGCAATTCCTGCATCCAACTTGTCATCGGTATAATTTAACCCCGCATTAAATTGAAGTTTTGGATACGCTTGATTCCATGTAGATACACCGATTTCCTGTTTTTTAGGATTAGAATAAGTTGTCCCTAAAGACAAAGTTAATTTATCGGACAATAAATGCTTGTAATCTAATTCTATGCCGGTATTTTGGAATTTGCCGCCATTAATTCGAACCGTATTCTTACCGGTATCAGGGTCCGGTGCCCAATCGAAGAAGTTTTTAAAGTCCATATAGAATAAGGCTACTTTCCATGAATCTTTTTCAGTTACATGTTTATAACCAACTTCGTAGTTCCAGCCTTCTTCCGGTTTTAAGTTTGGCCCGCTAATCGCCTGATAGCCACCATTTACGTATTTAAAAGTATCAGATAAATTTGGCATCGTGAATGCTTTACCGACATTCGAGTAAATAGATGAATGCTCGTCCAATTTATACAGCATCTGCCATTGAGGCATAAATACATTTTGATCATTTACCGGGTCAGCAATTTTTTGAAAACGGGCGCCTAGAATAGTAGTTAATTTAGGATTAATCTCATAAGAATAACTACCATACAACGCTATATTATTTCGTCCGGCTTTTACATTTGAAGTAGCCGCTGCGGTACCCTTATAAGTATCACGGCTAACTAATAAACCCCCGATAAAAGAGTCCTTATTATCGCGTAAACTCCATTCATGTTGAATGTCAACGCCATACTTACGAGCTAGATAATTACTTGCATTTTCAGTCCACTTATTAGCCGCCAAATTTTTGCTTTCCCCATATAAATCACGATCTGTATAAAAAACTAGGGCTTTAGTATTGTCATAATCATAAGTCAATGATACATTATTCTTTTTATCATTATAGTGATAGCGCTTGCTTTCTTTAGCCTCTGTAGTCTTCGTTTTTGTTAACGTCCCCGGAACCACAATTTGACCATACGTGGAGTTGGACTCACTGCGCATATAACTTAAGTCCAAGCGTTCACTCAACTTAGCATTTAAGGCAATATTAAATAAATCACCTTTACCGCGTTCATTATAATATTCATATTTACGCTTGCCGTCTAAATCCTTACGATTCGGACTCGTTCTATCAATAGCACCGAAAAACTCTTTACCTACAGCGATATTAAAATCTTTATTGCCGGCAGAAACCAAATACTGTTTATAGCCTAAATTGCCTAACCCAACTTTGGCTTTTACATATTCTTTTTCCGGCGTCGAGGTAATAATGTTAATAACCCCGCCTAGTGCTTCAGCACCATATAACGTAGAAGACGCGCCTTTTACAATTTCAATTCTTTCGACATTTTCCGGTAATATACCACTTAAGCTATTTTTACCATTCAAATTAATAGGAGCACCATTAATCAAAATAAGAGCACCACGTTCTAAACCACGAATATTTACACGGCTATCCATGGAACCGTAATCAAGACCGCCAGCCCCATAGGAAAAATTCGTAATCCCCGTTGTAAACGATATAGCGTCAAATACAGTCTTAGCACCTGTATTTTTAATATCTTCTTTAGTTAATACAGTTGTTGCCGCCGGAGTTTCCAAATCTCTCGTTTCTGTACGTTGAGCTGTAACTACAATCGGATCTAATGTATATGAATCATAGGTCTCTTCAGCCGCTAAAGCAATTCCCGTATACAAACAATTTGACACAACACTTAATAAAACCAGCTTTTTTAACACAGATTTGTTCAACACACTCTTTTTTGTCATAATAACCTCCTAACACCAGTACAAAATTAAAAATACCTAATGTGCTTAGTTTTATTTTTAAACACATAAAAATATATTCGAGTTGCAAGAAATTCCCTAATTTTTATCGCAACTGGAATTCTACATTAACACTTGTAGTCGTACTGATTGGTTCATTACCTCTTCTGGCCGGTTCAAATCGCCAACTACTTACTGCATCCAAGGCAGCCTGATCCAGGGTATCACTACCTGATGAATCATTTATCCAAACAGACTCAACACTTCCGTCAACGCCTATAGTTAAACCAACGCCAACACTGCCACGCACATTTTGATTGCGAGCCGATCTTGGATATTTTGGTTTGGGCGTATATGTCGGTACCGGCCTATAAAAAGTAGTATCAACCTCCGTACCGTTAGGATCCCCCTGAATGCCGGTTTCTGTACCGGTACCGAAACCGGCAAGACCACCGCTGCCGGAACCACTGCCACCACTATTAAGAGCTGAATCCAAGCCTGCACTTACTACGCCTTGTTGGATTGTTTCCTGATGTTTAGTAACAATACTATTTTCATTATTACTGGTTAATGGCTCAGAATATTCAGGCAACGCCGTCATAGGCGTTACTGCCGGTAAATTAGCTCCAAAATTTCCACTACCATCACCACCGTCGCCACCGCTATTAGGATTGCCCTTAGGATTAGGATGTTTAATTTCTACATAATCCACCTCAATAATCGATGACATATCATCCGCTTTAGGGATGGCCGGCCATGGCAAAAAAGGAATAACGGTTAATACAACGGCATGAAAAATGAGTGAGGCGACCCAAGGCTTAGTCCACATATTTCGACTATTCATTGAATTCTCTCCTATCTTTCTTCAGCGGCTATAGATACTTTTTGAATCCCTGATTTTTTAGCTGTATCAATAACACTTACTACACGTCCATAATTAACACCCGCATCACCGCGAACAATAATGGCCAGCTCCGGATTTTTACTTTTTTCAGCTTCCAAGCGTGCTTTCAACTGACCTTCCGGAATTCGTTCCTGTTCCAAATAAATGGCTCCGTCCGCCGTTACCGTTATTGGCAATACTTTATCTAAGTTTACTTTAGATGTTGCAGCTTGCGGCAATTGAATAGGAACACTCTTTTGAACAACCATCGTCAACATACTCATCATGAAAAATACCAATAAAAAGAAGATAATATCAATCATAGGTATAATCATCAATTTAGGTTGATGTTCTATTTTCATTGACTTAAGCTTCATGACGTACACCTGCATTCGTATTAATTACATATAAAGAAGCAACATACTCAATATCGGCAATCAATACATTAACACGCTGAGCCAAATATGTATGAATTACCAAAGCCAAAATAGCTACCAATAAACCTGTAGCAGTCGCAATCAAGGCTTCACCGACACCGCCGGTAATAGCAAACGGCTCACCGGATTCGATAGAAAGCACACTAAAAGAACCAATCATACCGACAACAGTACCCAATAGACCTAATAACGGCGATAAGGTAACAATAGTTTCTAAATAATTCAGATATTTCTTTAATTGGAACACTTCGTGCGTAGCAATACTTTCTACCACATCAGCAGCTTTTAAATCTTCAGTACGCTCAACAATAGCCGTTTTAACAATATTACCGGCTACGCCCCCTGCTTCATCACAAAGCGCTTTAGCTTCTTCTAATTGACGAGTACGCAGTAAATTCGGTAATTGTTCTTTTAATAAATCAATATTAGATGATGCCGCCTTGTAACATAAATAACGATTTACACCTATTGTTACGGCTATAATTGAAGCCAGTAAAATAGGATACATAACTAAGCCACCCTTATGAAATAATGCTAAAATTTCCACGATTTTAAATCCTCCTTGATAAACACATCTCACAAAAACTATAAAAAAAGGATACATCTACGAAGATGTGTCCATAATAAAACGAATGTTTATATTATCGCTAATCCCCTTCCCATCGCTCGTAGGTTAAAACGGTGATTCTCCTATAGGCAGTTCTCCTGGCTTAGATTCATCGCTTACCTCGCCTTCCCAGAAAAATCCAGTGGCAATGTGAGGTTTGCTCCTCCTACAGTGGCGGGACCGCATCGGCTTATACCGATTTCCCTATTAAGTCATCTGACACCTATATAATGTACTTTATTAATTATATAATATAAAACTACATAATAGCTGTCAACTGTCCACATCTTCTTTGAATTAAATTAAATAAGTAAATTGCAATATGAAATTGAACACTTTTAAAAACCTAGTAACTTATTAACTTCTTCAATGAAGACTTCTTGTGGTGTCCGGTAGTTCAGAA
>NZ_JALKIG010000028.1 GCF_023051165.1 Veillonella sp. KGMB01456 | reverse complement strand
GAAAGACCCTTATAGGGTCAGAGCAAACCACCCGTTCTACGGGTGGTTATGATTTTCTTATTGATAACCTATACCCCTATAGGTATAATGCAAGTGTAATAACTTATACCCCTATAGGTATAAAAGTTCGAAAATAAGCCCATATAGGTAGCGCATAAAGAGTCTGCCTATGTGGGCATTATAAGCAACAACATATGAATACTTGCTTATATATTATGATATGTTCGTTTATATTTCATTATTATCATATCGGTATCATCAGTCAAACAGGAGGTTTATCATGGAAACGGCTATACGAAAGTTGGAAACCAATGTATTTAGCAAATTAGAGTATTTATTGGAATTAGGCGGTATTAAAAAAGATATAGCGTTTTTGGTATTATCCGGCTTAGCTGTATTAGCCAGCTTGTTTGATTATCAGCCGCTACCGTTTGATATTGCTTGGGTGGCGATTATCCTTTGCGGCTTGCCGATTATTATAGAAGCCATTATCGGCCTTGTAACTGAGTTTGATATAAAAGCTGATGTGTTGGTATCCTTGGCCTTGATCGCGGCTGTGGCGACCGGTGAAATTTTTGCGGCTGCCGAAGTGGCGTTTATTATGCAAATTGGTGCGCTCCTTGAAGATATTACGGTAGCTAAAGCAAGAGCCGGTATTGAAAAGCTCGTTAATTTAACACCTCAAGAGGCACGTGTTTTAACGGCTAGTGGGGCTCAATTTGTTAAAGCTGATGAAGTCCAAGTGGGCGATATTTTGCGCGTGTTACCGGGTGAAACGATTCCGGTGGATGGTGAAATTATCGCCGGTGAAACTTCGATTAACCAGGCCGTACTTACCGGGGAATCTTTACCGGTGGATAAAACGGTAGGTGATATGGTGTCCAGCGGTACGGTGAATCAGTTTGGCAGCTTTGATATGCGTGCCGTAAAGGTTGGTGAAGACAGCTCTATTCAACGTATGATTCGCTTGGTTCAGTCCGCTGATGCAGGCAAAGCGAAGATTGTAGGCCTTGCGGATCGTTGGGCTACTTGGGTTGTAGTGATTGCTTTACTTTCCGCTATCGGCACTTGGGCCGTGACCGGTGAAATCCTGCGCGCCGTTACTATACTCGTTGTATTTTGCCCTTGTGCCTTGGTATTGGCTACGCCGACGGCCATCATGGCGGCTATCGGAAATGCCACTAAACATGGCTTCTTGGTGCGTGAAGGGGATGCGCTGGAACGGTTAGCTAACGTGAAGACTGTTACCTTTGACAAAACCGGTACGTTAACGTTCGGTATGCTTAAGGTCATTGCGGTTGAACTGATTGATTCTCCGGTGGGTTGTACCAGTGATTCGGTCTATCGTTTGGCAGCCAGCTTGGAAGCGTTATCGGAGCATCCGTTGGGCAAAGCTATTGTTAAGTCGTTTAAAGAAGGTTCTAAAACGGATATATTGCCTGTTACTGAATTTAAAATGCTACCGGGTCGTGGCGTTTCCGGTAAAATTGCAAGCCAGTTAATCGTTGCCGGTAATGAACGCATGATGGCGGAAGCGGGTATTGAAATTGCATCTTCTGTGAAAACAAGCGGCGCTAGCTATCTTGATCAAGGCGGCACCATTGTTTATGTGGCAGTTGGTCAATATTTGGTAGGTTACTTGGTATTGGCTGATACGGTGCGTAGCGAAAGCCAGGCAGTTATTGATAAACTAAATCGTATCGGTGTTGAGACGGTTCTCTTGACCGGCGATAATGAAAGTGCGGCCTACACTATCGGCTCTCAATTGGGCATCCGCAGTATTCGTGCGAATTGTTTGCCGGAAGACAAGTTAAACTACATTGAATCTCATGAAAATCAATCTATTTGTATGATTGGTGATGGTATTAATGATGCGCCGGCTCTTAAAAAAGCACAGGTAGGTATTGCTATGAGTGGCGTAGGCAGTGATATTGCGGTTGATGCGGCCGATATTGCCCTCGTTGATGATGAAATTAAAGAATTGCCTCATCTTATGGCCTTGTCTAAACGCATGATGAGCACCATTAAGTGGAATTTGGTGTTTGCCATGATTCTAAACTTTACGGCCATCGGTTTGTCCTTCCCGGGCATTTTAACACCGGTAACGGGTGCGTTGGTACATAACGCGGGCTCCGTATTAGTTATTATTAATTCCGCCTTGCTTTTGACGTGGCGTAGCAGAGCGTAGATATATAACAATATTATAGAGGCACATATGGCTTGATAATCTGATTAAAACCTCCTCATAGTTTATGGGGAGGTTTTTGGCGGTTAATGTATAATTCAAATAATGATTTGTAAAAAGGAGTTTAATTGAGATATGTCGAAATCGATAAGAGGGAAGTTATTATGTTACTTTTTTATTAGCATAATTAGCGATTACTACTGTTTATTGGGGAAAGGGGATTATTATGAAAAAGATAGTTTCAGTTCTTGTTGGTGTTAGTGTATTTTTGGGGATAAGTGGGATAAATCTTGTGGTTGACACTAATTTTTCACATGTAGAGGCAGCCGTAGTTGCTCAACAAGATTCAAGTCAAAAGATGCCGGCAAAGAGTAAGGTAAAGAGTTCTTTGATTAATATGACGGGGAAATATGATAATGTCAAACCGGGGCGACTTTATGGAACAATGATTTCTAAAGAAGAGAAAGTTATTGCCGGTGTAAGCTTAGGTTCTTCCTTTGAAAGTATTATTAAAAGTCTGGGTAAACCTGATAAAATTGATTATATTGGCAATAGAATATCAGCTGTAACCTATGGTGGGATTTACTTTAGTAATTTTATGGGGAGTGAAGAAATGTACATGATTACTGTGTCAAATCGTGATGCAGTGACAGCTCGTGGAGTGGCCGTAGGAGATACCTTGGAGAAGGTTTATTCTTTATATGGCCAACCAGATACAGTTTCTCAAGATAAAGATAGCTGGTTTTATGGTAGATTCATGCCCATGACTGATAATGTAGCCGGAATACGATTTGTGCATGATGGAAATAGAGTAACTAAAATCATTATTCTATAATTAGGGTTATAGAATGTTATAATTAATTACAATTGCTTAATTACAGTTAAAAAATAGATACAGTTAAGAAAGGAATTTTTATGGAAATTATATATTGGTCAGATTATGCTTGCCCGTTTTGTTTCATTGGACGCAAGCATTTAGAGGCTGCCATTGAGAAAATAAATAAAGAAAAAGATGAAACGTTTACAGTAACAATGAAGGCATTTGAACTGGATCCGAGTGCACCTACAGTAGTGGAAGGGACTGCTACTGAGCGTCTTGCATCAAAATACGGTTTAACGATGGAAGATGCAGCTGATAGAATTAATGGCGTAAATATGATGGGGCAGGCTCTCGGTATCGATTTCAGATACGATTTGGCAAAACCTTCAAATACCTTTGATGCGCATCGTATTACGAAGTTAGCTCAGGCAAAAGGCAATGATGTAGCCGAAGTTTTGACTGAATTATTGTATGAGGCGTATTTTGTAAAACATGAAGTGTTGGCAGACCATGCTGTATTAATGTCAAAAGCCAAAGAAGCCGGCTTGGTTGAAGACGAAGTAAAAGCTGTGTTAGATTCGGATATGTATGCTAATGAGGTTCGTGAGGAAGAAGCGTTAGCTGCTCGTTATGGCATTAACTCCGTGCCGTTCTTTGTAGTAAACGATAAAGTAGCATTACCGGGGGCACTGCCAATTGAAGAATTTGAAAAAGTTCTTCGTGAAATGTTGGAAAAAGAAGTCGAATAGTATGTATTTATAAAGTGAGGAGCTGATTATCATGGGCAAGAATATTTTAATCGTTGTGGATATGCAAAATGATTTTATTACCGGTTCGTTGGGGACGGCTGAAGCGCAAGCGATTGTACCTAAAGTGGCAGCTAAGATTGCCGAGTTTGATGGCGATGTTTTCTATACCATGGATACGCATGATGAAGCGTATTTAAATGAACAGGAAGGGCAGAACTTACCGGTATTGCATTGCCAAGAAGGCACGGAAGGTTGGCAACTAGCTCCTGAGATTATAAATGCAGCGCCGATTGATCCGGAAAAAGTATATTGCAAAAATCAATTTGGTTCGGTTGAATTGGCGGAAGATTTGCAATATTTGAATGAGGAAGAAGAAATCGATTCTATTGAACTCGTTGGTCTTTGTACCGATATTTGCGTCGTATCCAATGCCATTTTGTTAAAAGCTTTTTTGCCGAATGTGCCGATTACGGTATGGGCTGATAGCTGTGCCGGGGTAACGCCTGAGAAACATGAAGCGGCTTTGGAAACGATGCGTAGTTGCCAGATTATAGTTAAATAAAAATAAAAAATAAAAAAAGTCCTAAATCAGACCTTTACAAAAGTCCTAATTCGTACTATAATAACTATTGTAGTTAAGTCTGAATTAGGACTTTTTGGTTTATATTATAGTTGGCAAATATGGAATATAGTTTTTTAATAACCGGTAGGTATTATTTTGGAACAATTACGCAAGCAACAAATACAAGCACTTGGTTGCTATTTTGGTCGCATAGTGGAATTATATGCTGATTGGGCTAAACAAGAAGGTCTTAGCTACAATAAGTTAGCTGTGATTATGACTATTTTTTACGGTGAAAAGGCTACACAGCGTGAAATTTGCTCGGAATGGGCCTTGCCAAAGCAGACCGTATCGACGATTTGTAAAGGTTTTGAGCAAACCGGTCTTATTACGTATACGGCCGGTACTGAAGATAATCGTGAGAAGTATATGGCACTAACCGCTAAGGGGCTCGCGACGTATAGGCCCGTTATGGAGAAGTTACAAGCGGTTGAGTTTTATGCTTTGCAAAAAATGGGCGACGAAAAAGTCGCTTTAATGTTAGCTTGTATGGAACAATTTACTTCGGCATTTGCCGAAGGTGCTAAGGAGGTTACTAAATGATTGGTTATTTATTTTTAGGTGCAGCTATTTTATTGGAGATTTTTTCGACATCCATGTTAAAGCTATCTATGGGATTCACTAAGTTGATTCCATCCGTCGTATTTGTAGTGGGTATGAGTTCCTCATTTTATGTGTTGTCCAAGGCATTAAATTTGATTCCCCTCAGCATTGCCTATGCCATTTGGTCAGGTATCGGGACTGCGTTAACAGCCCTTATCGGTGTATATATTTGGAAAGAAGAGCTTTCTATGACAGCTGTAATTGGTATCGCACTCATTGTAATCGGGGTAATATTATTAAACCTAAAAGGTGCAGCCCATTAATTGGTAGATTCAAAGTTTATAACATAATTCCTTGTATTAGGGGCCCCGAGGTGGGCTCCTTTTATTTTACTAAAAAAGAATCTCATTTAAATCTAAAAGTTCACTAAATCTTCATCTTGTTTTAATGTAGCAGGCATAGAGTAATGATTACAGAGTTGTTAAGAGCAACGAAGTAAATAGAACAAATAACAAGGAAGAAGATGATAGAGTAAGGAAACCTTTGTTGATAACGGTGGTAGCTGTTTTAGTAATTCAACATATGAATTATTAGAATTATTATATGGTCGTTGTTTGAAAAACAAGGGTAGATTTATGATTATCGATGTGCTATAATGAAGTTGTAAGTGATAATAAATACTTTTAAAGAATTAATCAAGCTTAGTGATGTGAATCACGGCTCCATTACAGCATGTAAATTTCTGCGTGGTGTAACATTAATTAAAAAATTAATTGAGAAGAAAGGCTTCAGGTGAGTTTACCATGAACAAAAAAATCGCAAAAGCATTAAACGAACAAGTTATTTTTGAATTTAATTCCGCATATTTATATTTAGCATTATCCTTGTCAATGGCTGATGCACGTTTTAAAGGTTTCTCCGCTTGGTTGCGTTTACAGTACCAAGAAGAAATGGATCATGCATTCAAATTTATTGACTATTTAGAAACTCGTAACGAAACAACTACTTTGGGTGACATCAAAGCTCAGGCCGTTGAAGTTAGCGATCCATTGAAAGTAGCTGAAATGGTTTACAACCATGAACAAGTTATTACCGGTAAAATTAACGAAATTTATGCATTAGCTATCAAAGAAGAAGACTATGCAACTGTTAACTTCTTGAACTGGTTCATTAATGAACAGGTTGAAGAAGAAGCCAGCGCTCGTGACTTGGTTGATGAATTCAAATTTGCCGGTGACAGCCGTGCCAGCCAGTTGTTTGTTGACTCTCGTTTGGGTAATCGTCAATAATTCTAAGTTGATTGTGAGTACAATCTGACTTAGTCTAATATCAATAGTTTTAACTGATAAAAAATTACACATGCTTAAGTAAGCTAAAAGAGACGCTCTTCGGAGCGTCTTTTTTGTATTCGGATTTTCTTTGTCTTTTTAACAAGTAGCGTTGTTTGACTTTTGTAATTTTTCACTAAAAGGTAAAAATACAGCTTAGTCTGATGGCTTAAAAAGCCTTATAAATACTGATTAAAATAAAAAGTCAAATTTTTTATATTTTTTTGACTTTTTAGCTTGACAAAAGTCAAAAAGTCAACTATTATATAGACAAGGTCAAAAGAACAAAAGGTAAAAAGATTAAAAGGTGAGACGAAATAAGTTGAACTAAAAGTTAGCCGAAAGTCGACCGAATCATAAACAGAATGAAGGTATTATATGATGCAGAGTGTATTAATAGATATAAAGTTTGGAGAGATGATGTATGGGAATTTTAGCGGATCGAATTGAAAAGTTTATTTTAGCTAAATTATTGGAAGAGCAGGCAAATAGAGAAGACGGTATTGTGTTACGCCGTAACGAATTAGCTGATGAGCTCAATTGTGCGCCGTCGCAAATCAGTTATGTCTTAAGCACCCGTTTTTCCAACGACCGCGGATTTATCGTAGAATCGAGACGTGGTCTGGGTGGTTTTATCAGCATCACTCGTATTCCGGTGAAAGCACTGTTAGAAGCGCCTAAACAAGATACCAATGAAGAAACAGCCACTGACAAACCATTGACCATGGGTATGATAGATAATTCGTTGTTTGAATTGATGCAGCAGAAGTTCTTACGTAAACGAGAGGCAGCTCTTTTACATGAAGCGTTCGCCATCTTGATGGAAGAACCGGATCGCAAAACGCGGGAAGCAAAAGTTCGTCGTTTGTTTGAACAAGTAGTCTCCATGGTGAAGGAGGTATGATGCGTTATGTTATGTGATAATTGTAAAAAAAATGAAGCCACTGTCCATATGACTCGGGTGGTTAACGGTAAGAAAAGTGAACGTCATTTATGTAATGCCTGTGCTAAACAGCAGGGCGAAGATTTCGGCGGTCAAGGTTTTATGAACTTCGGCCCATCCTTATGGGACAATGATTTCTTTACTAATGACTTCTTTACCAATTCATTATATCCTGACAGCTTATTGAATCCTCGCCAGGAAACGCGTTGCAGTCAATGCGGTATGACATTCAGTGATTTTAATCAAACCGGTAAATTCGGATGCGATCATTGCTATGAAGCGTTTGAAGTACAGATTGCACCTTTGGTAAGACGTTTACAAGGTTCGTTAAATTATGAAGGCCGTGTACCGAGTCGCGGTACGGGCGTTTTCAAAACAAAACATCAAATTAAACGGTTGGGTCAGGAACTTGATAAAGCGGTTAAAGCGGAACAGTTTGAAGAAGCCGTTCGCTTGCGTGATGAAATTAAATCGCTGGAACAATCCTTGGGTAACACCGACAAATAGGAGGGACAATTATGTTAGATAAAATTTTAGATGAACCGCTTAGCGGTTGGCTGAAAAGCAGTGATCCTTTAGGCAAGATGGATTCGCATATCGTATTGTCCAGCCGCATTCGGTTGGCTCGTAACTTCAAAGGATTGCAATTTACTAATCGGAATAACGAAGAGTCGCTGAAAAAGGTCGACACCATGATGCGCGGTGTGCTTGGCACTTTAAAAGCCGCCGATGGTCGCGATTATTCCAATATTAGTTTAGATAAATTATCTGATACGGAACGTGAAATTCTTGTTGAAAAGCATTTGATGAGTCCGCAAATGGGACAAAAAGCGATGTATCGCAGCTTAATTGTTGCCAATGACGCGTCTGTGGCCATCATGGTCAACGAAGAAGATCATATTCGTATCCAGGCTATGGAACCGGGCCTTAAGCTTAAAGAAGCGCTGGAACATGCATTTCTTATCGATGATGCCATCGAAAGCAAATGTGACTATGCGTTTAGCGAACGGTACGGCTATTTAACCGCTTGTCCGACTAATGTGGGGACGGGGCTTCGCGCTTCCGTAATGTTACACTTGCCTGCATTAGCCATGACGGGTCGGATTAACCGTTTGGTTCGTAATATTACGCAGCTTGGCTATTCGGTTCGTGGTCTCTATGGCGAAGGTTCGCAGGCATTAGGTAATATTTATCAGATTTCCAACCAAGTAACGATGGGGATTAGTGAAGAAGACACAATTCAACAAATTCAGAAAGTAATTGAAAAATTAGTTCAAGAAGAAGTGAAGGCTCGTGAGGCCATTAAAAGTAACGACTTTGAAGCGTTTGAAGACCGTGTATGGCGTGCGTTTGGTACTTTGCAATACGCACGGCGCTTATCCGGCGAAGAAGCGCTGAGTCTTTTGAGTGATGTTCAATTAGGTATGGATATGGGCGTGTTGCCACAACATTCCGCTGATGTGTTCAGTGAGCTCGTGGTAACTACAAGACCTAACTTTTTAAGTAAATATGCCGGGAAAGAATCGATGACAGCTCCGGAACGCGACAGTTATCGCGCTAAAGTTGTTCGTGATAGATTAGCCCGCTAAGATATGAGGTGATTATATGTTTGAACGTTTTACAGACGGTGCGCAACGTGCTTTAGGCATTGCGCAGGAGAAAGCTAAGAAGTTCGGCCACGACTATGTGGGTACGGAACATTTGCTCCTTGGCTTATTGGAAGAAGATGACAGCGTAGCATCTAAAGCGCTCCATTCTTTGGGCTTGGAAGATAAAGCTACGGAAAAAGCTGTGTTGGATGCGGTAGGCCGCGGTAACAGCCATGGTAATGAATTGTATATTACGCCGCGTACCAAACGTGTATTGCAATTGGCCGTGGAAATTGCCAACCAAATGCAGCATAACTATGTTGGTGCCGAACACTTATTGCTCGGTATTTTGCAAGATGGCGGCGGGGTAGCTGTCAATGTCCTCTATGGTATGGGCATTCGTGCTAATGACGTTGTCAAAGCTATTAACAGTATTTACGGCTCCGAACAAAACGGTGCTGAAGGCGGATCCGGCAACGGTGCGAATGGTGCCGGCGGCAACAGTAATTTGGGTGATTTAAAAGATTTTGCCACCGATTTGAATGAATTGGCAAAACAAGGCAAGATTGACCCGGTTATCGGCCGTGATAATGAAATTAACCGTGTAATTCAGATTTTAAGCCGTCGCACAAAGAATAACCCGGTACTTATCGGTGAACCTGGTGTCGGTAAAACAGCCATTGCCGAAGGCTTGGCACAGCGTATTGTAACGCAGAACGTACCTGAAATTTTACGTAATAAACGTATTATTTCCTTAAGTTTAACAGCTATGGTTGCCGGTGCTAAATACCGTGGTGAATTCGAAGAACGTTTGAAAAAAGCTATCGACGAAGTACAGAAACACGATGATATGATTATTTTCATCGATGAACTTCATACTTTGATTGGTGCCGGTGCTTCCGAAGGCTCCATGGATGCAGCTAACATTTTGAAACCGGCCTTGGCTCGTGGTACGTTCCAAGTAATCGGTGCTACGACCCTCGATGAATATAAGAAACACATCGAAAAAGATGCCGCTTTGGAACGTCGTTTCCAACCTGTATTGGTCGGTGAACCAAGTGAAGAAGAAGCTCTTGAAATTTTGAAAGGCTTGCGTGACCGCTACGAAGCGTTCCACAAAGCTAAGATTACCGACGAAGCTTTAAAAGCTGCCGTTGAATTATCCAGTCGTTACATTTCCGACCGTTTCTTGCCGGATAAAGCTATCGACGTAATGGATGAAGCAGCCTCTAAAGTACGTATGAAAGTATTTACAGCGCCACCTGATGTGAAAGATTTGGAAACTCGTCTGGCCGATGTTCGTAAAGAAAAAGAAGCAGCCGTAACCGGACAAAACTACGAAGAAGCAGCCAAACTTCGTGATGAAGAAAAGAAATTGGTTGATGAAATCGAAGCTAAACAACAAGCTCGCAGCAAAGAAGACGAAGAAAAACTTGTTGTTACCGAAGATGATATCGCTGCCGTTGTTTCTCAATGGAGTGGGGTACCGGTTGCGAAAATTGCTGAAGAAGAATCGCAGCGTCTGCTTCGTTTGGAAGACGAACTTCATGAACGAGTTGTCGGTCAGGATGAAGCTGTAGTAGCTGTTTCTAAAGCCGTACGTCGTGCTCGTGCGGGCCTTAAAGATCCGAAACGTCCTATCGGTTCGTTCTTATTCTTAGGCCCTACCGGTGTCGGCAAAACAGAATTGGCTCGTGCCTTGGCAGCTAACCTCTTCGGTGATGAAAATGCCATGATTCGTCTGGATATGTCCGAATATATGGAAAAACACACCGTATCTCGTTTAGTCGGGGCGCCTCCGGGCTATGTGGGCTATGATGAAGGTGGTCAGTTGACCGATGCCGTACGTCGTAAACCTTACAGTGTCATCTTGTTTGACGAAGTTGAAAAAGCTCATCCGGACTTCTTCAACATCTTATTGCAGGTATTAGACGACGGTCGTTTGACTGATAACCAAGGTCGTACGGTTGATTTCCGTAATACGGTTATTATCATGACGAGTAACTTAGGCTCCAACTTCTTAAAAGAAGATAGCGCCGCTATGGGCTTCTTAGCTGCCAAGAATAAAGAAGATGCTAAGAAGAACGCCGAAAGCTCCTTTGCGGAAGCCAAGAAAAACACGTTGGATGCCGTTAAACGTCATTTCCGCCCTGAATTCTTGAACCGTATCGATGAAATGGTTGTATTCCATCCATTGACCGGTGAAGATTTAGGTAAAATTGTTAACATCTTGCTTAAAGATGTAACAAAACGTTTGGCTGAACGTAATCTTACTTTGGAAGTATCCCCTGAAGCTCTTGACGTTTTGGTTAAAGAAGGTTCCGACTTTGCGTATGGTGCGCGTCCATTGAAACGTGCTATTCAGCGTTTGGTTGAAGACCCTATTTCCGACTTAATCTTAAAAGGTGATGCCCCTGAAGGTTCGGTTATTAAAGCAAATGTGGTGGACGGCGACATCACAATGGTAGTATAATTAACAGGATTTGATTAACAGTTACAGATTTGGTTGATTATAACGCCGATTTACCAATTTATTCATGAAAAATTACTCCTCTGTTTGAAGGATATTGCACTAAAAATCACGAATACTATTTAAATGGTGTTCGTGATTTTTTTTATAAATAATTATGAAAAAAAGGTTCTCAATTTGAAGTTGATTTACGAGTATATAAAGAAAGGGAATCTATGGCAAAGGTTAAGACAGCATATTTTTGTAATAATTGCGGTGCGGAATCGGCCCGTTGGCTCGGTAAATGTCCGCAGTGCGGTCAATGGAATACATTGGTAGAAGAAGTAGTCCGTGAAACGAAGCAAAAGGGAACCGCCTCTTATGCGCCGGTAGACAAGGCGGCTACTAAGCCGGTGGCGCTTGCGGATATAAAAACGGAAGATTCACCGCGTATATCCACCGGTTACGGTGAGATTGATCGCGTATTGGGCGGCGGTATCGTGCCGGGAGCGCTCATTTTATTAGGCGGCGATCCGGGCATCGGTAAATCGACGATTCTTTTACAAGTATCGGGTAAAATCGCCGATACTCATGGTAAGGTGCTCTATGCGTCGGGCGAAGAATCGCAGATGCAGTTAAAGCTTAGGGCTGAACGCTTGGGCATTCAAGGGCAAAACTTAGCGGTTATGGCGGATACTAATTTGGACTCTATTTTGCAAGAAGCAAGTCAACATAAGCCGTCCCTTCTTGTCATTGACTCGATTCAGACTATGTTTACAGACGCTCTCGATTCGACGCCGGGCAGTGTGGGGCAGGTGCGCGAATGTACGGCTCGTTTACTCCGCTTTGCCAAAGAGCAGGGCGTGCCGGTTATTATCATCGGTCATGTGACTAAAGAAGGTAATATTGCCGGGCCGCGTATGTTGGAGCACATGGTGGATGTAGTGCTCTATTTTGAAGGGGAACGGTCTTATCAGTTCCGTATTTTGCGCGGCATTAAAAACCGTTTCGGGTCTACCTCGGAATCGGGTCTTTTTGTCATGGAAGAGGAGGGCCTTGCGGAGCTTATTAATCCATCGGCGACCTTATTGGCGGAACGGACGGAAGAAGAAACAGGTTCCGCTGTTATGGCCTATTTGGAAGGGATTCGACCGATTCTCGTTGAAGTGCAAAGCCTCGTGGCAACGACCGCTTTCGGTATGCCGCGCCGTACGTCCATTGGTTATGATTTAAATCGTCTTATTATTCTCTTAGCCGTTCTTGAAAAACGTTGTAATCTGACACTGGGAAATAAAGACGTGTACGTTAATGTTATCGGCGGCTTAAAGGTGAATGAACCGGCTTGTGATTTATCGGTGGCCGTGGCTATCGTGTCGAATTTAAAAAATCGTCCGGTACCGGCCGATATGGTGATTCTCGGTGAAGTAGGCTTGACCGGTAACATCCGCAGTATACCACGTATTGAACAGCGTATTGCGGAAGCCGCCAAAATGGGTTTTACTCGTTTTGTAGTGCCGGCGGGGAATGCGAAACAGGTGAAGACGAACCGCAAGGATATTACGATTCACGGCGTTACCACGGTACAAGAAGCGATGCAACTCGTATTTTGACAGCTTTTTTAATAATGATTTAATGATTTATTTATAATTTTAATGTACAATATAGGTGTACACAGTGAAAGGAGGTGAAATGAATGGTATATAAGATTTTACGTTATGTCATAGCCTTATTGGTTGGGATTATGGGTTATATGTTGACGGACAATTTCATGCCCGTATGGGAACCGATTATTGATGTGAAGTTCTGGACAATGGGCTTCTTCGGTATTTCCATAATTAAAATTTTAGCCTTAGCTTTGGGCGGCTTAATTGGTGCTCTAATCGGCTTTGTTATCGCTTTGCCGATTATTAATCAGGGGTTAAAATTGGCCAGAAGAATTGAAAGTCTCTTATCCCGTGTACCTAATCAGGAATTAATGGCCGGCACAGCCGGATTACTTTTTGGACTTATAATAGCAAATCTTATTGGCTTGGCATTTTATCGCGTTCCGATTATCGGTTCGTATATTCCTATTATTTTAAGTGCTATCTTCGGTTATATCGGGATGCGTTTGGCATCGCGCAAAGGACCGGAGCTCTATGCCAACTGGTTGCAGAGCCGCACAGTGGCAAAAGATAAGAAAAAAGACGTTGTACCTAAAGACAGCGAACAGGCGGCAATACCGGTTATCTCTGAATTTGAATCGGTATCGGTAGCAAAGTTATTGGATACGTCGGTTATTATTGACGGTCGTATTGCCGAATTGTGTGAAACGGGCTTTTTGGAAGGGCCTTTAGTAGTGCCTTTATTCGTGCTTGAAGAATTGCAACATATTTCCGACTCAGCCGATGTGTTGAAGCGTAATCGCGGTCGTCGCGGGCTCGATATTTTGCAAAGCATGCAACAAAAAGAGATAATCGCCATCAAAGTAATTGCCGATGATTTTGAGGATATTACAGAAGTAGACTCCAAATTGATGCGTCTTGCTTTGGACAAAAAGTGGAAAATTGTAACGAATGATTTTAACTTGAATAAAGTAGCCAGCTTGCAAGGCATCGAAGTACTTAACTTAAATGATTTGGCCAATGCATTGAAACCGGCCATGATTCCGGGCGAATGGATTCGTGTCCAGGTTATTAAAGAGGGCAAGGAAGATAATCAAGGTGTCGCTTATTTAGATGACGGTACGATGATTGTTATTGAAAACGGGGCCCAATATGTGGATACGTCCATTGATGTTATGGTTACGTCAGTATTACAGACCAGTGCAGGTCGTATGATTTTTGCGCGGGCGAAAGGAACTAAAGAATGATCAGCTGTATTTTATTAGCCGCCGGCGCCGGTAAACGGATGAAATGCGAGGCTAACAAAATATTTTTGCAGCTTGGAAATTATTCCGTGTTGCAATGGAATTTGCATCATATGACGGCAGTGGCTGATATTTCGGAAGTGATAATTGTAGCTGCTGCCGGTGAAGAGCCTGTTATTGCCAAAGAAGTGGCGGCTATGGGCCAATTGCCTTGGGAGCCGCGTATTGTAGCGGGTGGCAAAGAGCGTCAAGATTCGGTGCGAGCCGGCACATTGGCTGTCAGTGAGTCAGCGGATATTATTTTGGTCCATGATGGGGCACGTCCCATGGCAAAACCGGAATTATTCACGGCTGTGGCTAAAGCTGCTGATGAGTATGGCGCAGCGGTAGCCGCTGTACCGGTCATCGATACGATTAAACGCGTGTCGGACGATTTATTGGTTACACAGACGCTCAAACGCAGTGAGTTATATGCGGTTCAAACACCACAAGGTTTTCAGCGTCAATGGCTCATGGACGCACAGGCCTACGCGGCTGAGACTGACTTCTTGGGGACTGATGATGTATCTTTGGTAGAGCATCAAGGTAAACCGGTTCATATCGTACTGAGTGATTATACCAATTGTAAACTCACAACCCCCGAGGATATTATAAGAGCTAAGCAATATTTAGGAGTGACAGAACCTATGATGCGAGTAGGCTTCGGTTATGATGTACATCGTTTTAAAACAGGCAGACCTTGTATTTTGGGCGGTGTACAAATCGAGAGTGAATTCGGCCCTGATGGCCACAGTGATGCGGATGTATTGATTCATGCTTTGATGGATGCTTTATTGGGAGCGGCCGGTTTACCCGATATCGGGTATTGGTTTCCGCCGGAAGATGATGCGTTCAAAGGTATTTCAAGTATGGAATTATTGCGCCGTGTTGTGAAACTACTACACGAAAAAGGATTTAAGGCGTATAATGTAGATGTTATGGTCATTGCGGAAGCGCCTAAATTAAAGCCGCATATCGGGGCTATGAAGGAAAATCTGGCCGGTGCCTTAGGGATTGGTGAAGATTTTATCAGTGTAAAAGCAACGACTCATGAGAAGATGGGGGCGTTTGGTCGCAAGGAAGGTTTGGCTGCTCAGGCGGTAGTAACGCTTTATAAAGCCTAATCATTAGCAACCTGTCACCCTATAAATAAAATGTATTAAGTAAAGGAGCGGATATAAACATGGCAAAGATGAAGGTACGATTTGCACCAAGTCCGACAGGACCTTTCCATATCGGTGGTGCCCGTTCAGCCCTTTTCAACTGGCTATTGGCACGTAAAGAAGGAGGTACATTCCTTCTGCGTATTGAAGATACAGATTTGGCGCGTTCTACGCGTGAAAGCGAAGAGAATATTAAAGCCGCTCTTAAATGGCTCGGCATGGATTGGGATGAAGGTATTGACGTAGGCGGTGAACACGGTCCGTATCGTCAGACTGAACGTCTCGATATTTATAATGAAGTAACGCAGCGTTTATTGGATGAAGATAAAGCTTATCGTTGTTACTGCACCGAAGAAGAATTGGAAGCGGTACGTCAGGAACAATTAGAACGCGGTGAAACACCTAAATACAACGGTCATTGCAGCCATTTAACAGAAGAACAAATCGCTGAATATGAAAAAGAAGGCCGTAAACACACGGTTCGTTTGCGTGTGCCTTTGAATCAGACCATTGCCTTTGATGACATGGTGCGTGGTCATGTGTCCTTTGAATCCAATGGCGTTGGTGATTTCGTTATTGTAAAATCCGACGGGATTCCCGTTTATAACTACGCTGTAGTTATTGACGATCATACCATGGAAGTAACTCACGTAATTCGTGCGGAAGAACATCTTTCCAATACGCCGCGTCAGATTGCAATTTATAATGCTTTGGGCTGGGAAGTGCCGACTTTCGGTCACATTTCCTTAATCCTTGGTAAAGATTACAAGAAGATGAGTAAACGTCACGGTGCTACTTCCGTTGATCAGTATCGTCAGCTCGGTTACTTGCCGGAAGCCATCGATAACTTCTTGGCATTGCTCGGTTGGGCACCGGACGGTGAACAGGAATTATTTACACAGGAAGAGTTGATTCAAAACTTCTCCATGGACCGTGTAGCTAAGAATCCGGCCGTGTTTGATATCGATAAATTAAATTGGATTAACTTCAACTACATGAAGAATTTATCCGATGAAGAATTATACGAATTATGCTTGCCTCATTTGCAGGAAGCCGGTTATGCTTCTGAAAACCCTGATGAAGCGGAAAAAGCTAAACTCATCATGCTTTGTGTATGCTTAAAAGACCACATCAGCTTCGGTGCTCAGATTAAAGAAGAAGCAAAACTAATCTTTGAAGATATGGAGGCTCCGGATGCCGAACACGCTGAAGAAATTAAAGCGGTATTGGCTGAAGAATCTTGTCCGACCGTGCTCAATGCATTCCGTGCAGCCGTAGCGGATTTGGACGAAATTACGCCGGATGTAGTAAAAGCTACCATCAAAGGTATTATGAAAGAAACCAAATTGAAAGGGAAATTCGTATTTATGCCGATTCGTATCGCTACGACCGGTCAAATGCACGGCCCTGATTTGAATTACATTATCACCTTGTTTGGTAAAGAAAAGACGTTGGCACGCCTTGATGCGGCTATCAGTCAGTTATAATTGATTGTATTTAGTAGGTTACATCCTTTATTGACGGTCAATTTTTGAGTACGGGAGGTTTCCTCCCGTACTCTTTTTTATATTCTTTCTTTTTTTAAAGGAGGCTATAATATGGAATCTATGGTTGAACGTTTTTTGCGGTACACTAAAACAAACACGCGCTCTGATGAAGCGGCTACTTCAGTACCGAGTACTCAGACTCAGGTTGAGTTTGCCAAAGTATTGAAAGCGGATTTGGAAGAACTGGGCTTAAGTGATGTGAAAATCAACGAAAAGAACGGGTTTGTTATTGGTGCTTTACCGGCTAATACCAACGACCAGGTACCGGCCATCGGCTTTATTGCTCACATGGATACAGCTGATTATAATGCGGAAAACATTACCCCGCGTATTATCAAAGACTATGACGGGCAGGATATATTGCTCAATGAAGCAAAAGGTATCTACAGCCGTGTTGCCGATTTTCCTAATTTAGCCAATTATAAAGGCAAAACTTTAATTGTTACTGACGGCACCACCTTGCTTGGCGGCGATGACAAAGCGGGCATCGTGGAAATCATGGAAGCGTTACGTTATTTGAAAGAAAATCCGGACATCAAGCATGGTCTTATTATGTGTGCTTTCGGACCTGACGAAGAAATTGGGCGCGGTGCAGATTTATTTGACGTAAAAGATTTTCCGGTAGATTTTGCGTACACCATTGACGGTACCCGCCTTGGTGAATTGGAATACGAAACATTCAATGCCGCTTCTGCTACCGTTGAATTACACGGTATATCCGTGCATCCGGGCTCTGCAAAGAATACCATGATTAACTGCAATAAATTGGCCATGGAATTTGATCGTTTATTGCCACAAGCCGCTGTTCCTGAATTAACGGAAGACCATGAAGGCTTTATCATGCTTGCAAGCAATGAAACGGGTGTAGAATCAGGCACCATGAAATACATCATTCGTGACCACGACCGTTCCTTCTTTGAAGCCAAAAAACAATTATTCGTGCTGGCTGCCAAAGTATTGAACGAACGTTACGGTCGTGAAGTAGTCACCTTGACACTTAAAGATCAATATTACAATATGTACGATATCATTAAAGATCATATGGAATGTGTAGATATTGCGAAAGCAGCTATGGAAAAAGCCGGTGTTAAACCGCTTATTCAGCCGATTCGCGGCGGCACTGACGGATCTAAAATTTCCTTTATGGGTATTCCGACACCTAATTTGTTTACCGGCGTGGAAAACCTTCACGGTCCTCACGAATACGCTTGTGTTGAACATATGGAGTTAGCGGTTAAGACGATTGTTAATATTGCCACGGCAGCCAAATAAGAGCAAAATAACAGGCGAAATAATTAGAAAATTAAATATAACGGAACCACTTGCACACGATTAAATTTTAGCCGTATAATTTGTATAGAATTAGTCGTAATACATTGACTTTATAAGGGTTTTATGATATTATTCTCTATATATCGAATAAAATTGTTATTAAAGACGATGAACGAAAGAAGTACTTTGTGACTAACTTTACAGCGAGAACTAACTGGTGGAAGGGTTTAAGTATAGCCAAGGGAAATGCATTCGGGAGTTAACAGGCTGAATAGAGTAAGTTTGTTCGGATACGCCCGTTATGCGTTGGAGAGAGTGCTATCAGTACTTAACAGAGTGGAACCGCGGGCCACCGTCTCTGTAATGAGATGGTGGCTTTTTATATTTTAACGGAAGAGAGGCATCGGTAGCGATGAGAGAAATTAAAGTATACAATACGATGACAAGAGAAAAAGAAGTATTTAAGCCGGTAAAGGAGGGAGAAGCTAAGATTTACGTATGTGGCGTAACGCCGTACAACCACCCTCATATCGGTAATGCTCGTCCTTTTGTTACCTGGGATGTAATTCGTCGCTATTTGACACATGTAGGCTATAAAGTGACGTATGTACAGAACTTTACAGACGTGGACGATAAAATTATTAACACATCTAATGGGGAAGGTGTGTCCTGGGATACGATTGCCAATCGCTATATCGATTCCTATTTTGAAGTTATGGATGCCCTTCACGTTAAGCATGCTGATGTATATCCGCGTGTATCCGAACACATTGACGAAATCATTGAAATGATTGCTACGTTGATTAAAAAAGGTTTTGCTTACGAATTGGACGGCGACGTATACTACAGTGTTGAAAAATTCGAAGATTACGGCAAATTATCGGGCCGTACTTTGGATGATATGGAAGCGGGCGCTCGTGTAGACGTAGATGACCGCAAACAGAATCCGATGGACTTTGCCCTTTGGAAGAGCGCTAAACCGGGTGAACCTTATTGGGAAAGCCCATGGGGTAACGGTCGTCCGGGATGGCATATTGAATGCTCTACCATGAGCAACAAATACTTGGGTGAAGAATTTGACTTCCATGGCGGCGGCAGCGATTTGATTTTCCCTCATCATGAAAACGAAATTGCTCAGTCTGAAGGCTGCACCGGTCACCATCCGTCTGTACGTTACTGGTTGCATAATGGTTTCATTACCATTAACCAAGAAAAGATGAGTAAATCTTTGAACAACTTCTTCTTGGTAAAAGATATTTTGAAAGAATACAGTCCTGATGCACTTCGCTATTTCTTGATGAGCACTCATTATCGCAGCCCGCTTGATTTCAGCGATGAACGCTTGGAAGAAGCCAATAAATCCTTAGAACGCATGACAACGGCTATTCAGAACCTTTTATACTTGGAAAACCAAGAAGAAGGCGAATGTGATGACGAAGCAAAAGCATTACTCGATAATGCTCGCAAATATGCGGAAGAATTTGAAGAAGCTATGTCCGATGACTTCAATACGGCACTTGCCGGAGCGCCAATGTTCGGCTTGGCTAAAGAAATCAACATTTACTACCAAGCAGTACAAAACTGCAACGGTAAAGTTTGCCATGAAACATTAGCAGAAGTACGTGACATCTTCAAGATGATGACTGATATCATCGGTATTTTGGAACAGGCTTGGGAAGGTCCACAAGGCGGTGCCGGCGCTGAAGAATACGAACAGTTAATGCAAGTAATCTTGAATGTTCGTCAAAATGCCCGTGAACAGAAACTTTGGGACTTAGCCGATGCCATTCGTGATGAATTGGGCAATATCGGTATCGTAATTGAAGATTCGCCGCAAGGGGCACGGTGGAAGAAACGTGAACTTTAAGCGCTATCAATTTTTACGAGCCACGGCTATTGAAAAATTAAAAGCAACAACTACGCATGAGGGAATTGTACCGGCTGAAGCTGAGGATTCCCTCATGCTTGCCTATATAGGCGATGCCGTGTATTCGCTCTATATCCGCGAGCGCATGACGGAAGCGGGCATTTCTAAGGTTCAGGTATTACATAACCTGGTTACGGAGTGCATTTGTGCTAAGGCACAGTCAAAGGTTCTCCATGCGTGGGAAGAGTCAGACTATTTAACGGATATGGAAAAACAGGTGGCTAAACGAGCTCGTAATAGTAATGTACATGTACCGAAAAGTGCCACCGTACAAGAATATCGTGCCAGTACAGCCTTTGAAGCAGTACTTGGCTATTTATATCGTTCGGGTCAGAACGAGCGACTACAGACTTTGATGAAAGCTGCATTTTGGTATACTTTGGACAGTATGAGTTAGATGCGTTATGATAGAGTAAAGGAGACATATCATGAGTGATTATATTGTAGGACGCAATGCGGTACGTGAAGCTTTGCGATCGGGACGAACCATTCAGCGTTTGTTTATTACGAATGATAAGGTGCAGGGCTCCTTACAGGAAATCATAGGGTTGGCTAAGGATAAAGGAATTGAGCTGCGCCGGGTGGATGACAAACAGCTTAGTAAATACGCTGACGGTGTGGTTCATCAAGGGGTCGTGGCTTTGGCGGCACCGGTTAAATTTGCCGATTTAGGTGAAGTGCTTCAAAATTGGTCTTCTGATAAAGCGCCACTTTTAATCTTGTTGGATGGCATTGAAGATCCTCATAATATGGGGGCAATCATTCGAACTGCCGAATGTTGCGGTGCTACGGCCGTTTTAATTCCGAAGCGCCATACAGCTCCGATTAATGCTACCGTTGCCAAAACGTCGGCCGGTGCTTTAGAATCTATTCCGTTAGTGCAGGTTGGCAATGTGGCACAGACAATTGAAGAACTTAAAAAGCAAGGCTTTTGGGTTCTCGGTGCTCACATGGAAGGTCAGCAAACCTTGTATCAGGCCGATTTGACGAGTCCTTTAGTGCTCGTTATCGGCAATGAAGGGAAAGGGCTTAGTCGCCTTACTAAAGAGCGCTGTGATTTTCTCGTAACGATTCCTATGTACGGTCGTATTAACTCATTAAATGCATCGGTAGCGGCGGCTATTTTGATGTATGAAGCGGTTCGGCAGCGTCAATAAAAGGAGTGAGGCTCCGACATGAGAGAAGATATTTTAATTGTTGACGGGTATAATGTTATATTTGCGTGGCCGGAACTGAAGAAAATCAGTAAAAGTTCCTTGGAACATGCCCGGTCGCGAATTAAGCATATGCTTCAAAATTACGGTAAACATAAGGGTTACCGTGTTATACTGGTATTTGACGGTAAATATGCCCATCCCGGCAGTGCCGAAGAGTTTATTACCGATGATTTTTTGGAAGTGTATACGGCTGATGGGGAAACAGCGGACTCTTATATTGAACGGACCGTTTTCACTTTTAAAAACACCTATGCCAATGTATATGTATGCACCTCTGATTATGCGGAACAGAGCCAAGTACTCGGTTTTGGTGCTTTGCGTATCTCCGCGCGTGAGTTAAAAGCCCAGGTTGAACGGGCTAAAATTGACGAACAGCGTTATTACAAAGGGCTTCACAACCGAGATAGTTTGCAATTACAGCGTAATGAACTGGGACATCAAATTGATGGTGAAGTAGCTAAGCAGTGGGAAACCTTGCGTCGAGGGAAGAAATGACCTTGCAGAACCGAGGGCTATCAAGTATAATGAGAGATACATTAGTAAGGTTCTGCGAATCCGGCAGAGTGGGAGGTCGGCATGTGCGTTAATCCACGCGTAAATGATGAGTACCGTCGTTATGTAGATTTAACAGATGAACAAATTTGTAAATTAGCGCAAGAACAAGATGACCACTTAGCGGTGGACTATCTTGTGGATAAATATAAAAATTTTGTGCGTGCCAAGGCACGGTCTTATTTTTTAATCGGTGCTGATAAAGAGGACATTATCCAAGAGGGCATGATTGGCCTCTATAAAGCTACGCGCGATTTTAAAGGGGACCGACTGGCGTCGTTTAAGGCCTTTGCCGAGTTATGTGTAACACGGCAAATTATTACGGCTATTAAAACCGCGACGCGGCAAAAACATATTCCGCTCAATTCCTATATTTCGCTGAATAAGCCGATTTATGCGGATGAGACGGAACGAACCTTGATGGACGTATTAGTGGAAGGCCAGGGTACGGATCCTGAAGAATTATTCATTAATCGGGAAGAATTTTCCGATATTGAAGCAAAAATGGGATCTATATTAAGTGATTTGGAAGGCAAAGTGCTGATGGGGTACTTAGACGGCAAGTCGTATAATGAAATTGCCGCTGAATATCACCGCAGTGTCAAATCCATTGATAATGCATTGCAACGCGTAAAGCGTAAATTAGAAAAGTATTTGGAACATCGCAGTGAATTGGCGAAAAAGAATGAGCCTTAGGAAGGATGACAATTGTGAGAAATTTCTTGATGTTTGCAGAAGTGGTAGTTGCTATTTTATTGATTATGGTGGTTGTATTACAATCCAGTAAAAGTGCCGGTATGGGCGGCGCCGTAAGTGGTGCGGCTGACTCCGTATTTGGCGGTAAAGCACGTGGTATCGACGGTTTATTGTCGAAATGTACTATCGTGTTGGGGATTATTTTTGCCATCTTGAGCTTATTCTTAGGGATTTACTTGAATCAATATTAATAGCGAGCCTGCCTTGTGCAGGCTTTTTTGGTAGGGGTATAAAGCTATGGAAGAGATGAAAGATAAGATTTTAGCGTTTTTTAAGGCCATTAGTCCGGAAGCGTATCATATCGAAGATGCAGCATATATTTTGGGCATAAAAGGGTCTGAAGAGTTGGAAGCCTTTATGGGAGATGTGGAAGCGCTTACCGAAGCGGGCTTATTAGAAGCACGGCCCGGCGACTACTACAAATTCATCGACAAGGCTGAAAAAACAGCATTAAAAATTGAGGAAGTAAGAGAGTTTGAAGGTATTTATAAGAGCCTTCGTAACGGCCGCGGGCTTGTTATTGACGAGACGGGGCAACATGAAGTAAATATCGGTGCCGGCGATCGTAACGGTGCCATGCATAATGATAAAGTTTTGGTACATTTTTTCCGCTTCGGTCGTATCGGCGAACAGCGCCATGAAGGCCGTGTGGAAAAAGTGATTCAACATGTGAATACATCCATTGTAGGGACTTATGATCGCCAACAGATGTTTGGCTTTGTAACGCCTGATGATGAACGCTTAGTTGATGATATCTATGTAGCTTTGCCTGATACTATGGAAGCGCGCAGCGGGGCTAAAGTATTGGTGGAAATTACTCGTTGGCCTGATGCTAAAGGACGCCAGCCGGAAGGTAAAATTACGTCCATTTTAGGTTATAAGGGCGACGTAGGTGTGGATATTAACTGCGTAATGGCGCAGCATAAAATTCCGTTTTCATTTCCTGAGGCGGTTTTAAAAGAAGCGGATCGCGTATCCTTTGATGTAGCCCTGGGCGGTAAACGTCTTGACTTACGCGAGGTGCCGATGATTACTATCGACGGCGAAGATGCTAAAGATTTGGACGATGCGGTAAGTTGTAAACAGCTGGCCAACGGTCATTATAAATTAGGTGTTCACATTGCCGATGTAAGTCATTACGTACGGGGCAATACACAGCTCGACAAAGAAGCCTATAAACGTGGTACCAGTGTGTATTTGGTTGACCGTGTTGTACCGATGTTACCGACTAAATTGTCCAACGGTATTTGTAGTTTGAATGCCAAAGAAGATCGCTATGCCATGAGCTGCATTATGGAAATCAACCATGCAGGCCGTGTGGTGGACTTCCAAATCAGTCCGTCCGTCATTCGCGTGGATCGTCGTTGCAGCTATCCCGAAATATATAAAGCATTGACTCAAAGCATCATTCCCGACGATTTGTTGCCATTGATGCCAATGGTGCATGAACTTCACGAAGTGGCCAAGATTTTAATTGCCATGCGTGAAAAATCCGGTGCCATTTCCTTTGAATTCCCTGAATACAAGATTCTGTTGGCCGAAGATGGTACACCACTCAAGATTGTACGTAAAGACCGTACTATTGCTGAAAAAATCATTGAAGCTTGTATGCTGATTGCCAATGAAACGGTAGCTTGCTATTTACGTGACACTCATAAACCGGGGATTTATCGTATTCATGAGCAGCCAAGTGAAGAAAAGTTACAAGCTTTACAGACGGTTGTTACCTATTTAGGCAAACCGTTCCATTTGGCCGACAGCCATGTTGAACCAAGAGATATTCAGAAGTTCTTAGACAGTATAGCCGGCACTGACATTGAACCGATTGCGCAGATTATGACCTTGCGCTCCATGCAGCAGGCGCGTTATTCGGCAGTCAATGTGGGACACTTTGGTTTGGCGTCCGCTTGTTATACCCACTTTACATCGCCAATCCGTCGTTATCCGGACTTAATTGTTCATCGTTTGCTCAAAAAACGGTTACACTGGGGCGATGGCTATAATAAATACGATGATATGGAGGATTATTTGGCGAAAGCGGCCGACCATTGTTCGATTCAGGAACAAATTGCCGTAGCTGCGGAACGCGATACAAATGATCTTAAAAAAGTTCAATACATGGAACCGTTTATCGGCGAAGTCTTTGACGGTAAAATCAGCTCCATCACATCATTTGGGATGTTTGTAGAGCTTGAAAATGGTATTGACGGCTTAGTTCATATTGCTACCATGGATGATGATTATTATTTCTTTGACGAAGAACATTTCTTGCTGGTTGGGCGCCGTACGGGCAGAACCTATCATTTGGGGCAGGAAGTAAAAGTAACACTTATCAAAGCGGATAAAGATAAGAAACAAATAGATTTCTTGCTTGGGGAAGTGGATGCGCAGACTCTGATTGAAAAATCGCTAGCCGGTGAACATCGTCGAACCGGTTTAGGCAGTCGCGGTATGCGCTCCGGCAAGTCCGGTAAAACCGGTAAAAACGGTAAAGCAGGTAAGAGCGGTAAAAGTTCTAAGTCTGAAAAGTCCGGTAAACGTGAAGCAAGCGAAAAAGACAGCAAGAATAGTAAACGTAAGAGCACAAACAGTAAATATAACTGGCAAAGTGATTACGAAGATAATACGCCGGCTGCTTTTGCCAGATTTGCCAAAAAATCTAAAAGCAAAAAACAAAGTAAAAAAGTAAGCCGCAAAAAGAAATCAGGTAAGAAAAAATAGCAGTACCGAAGTTTAGGAGGTAGTTTGTGAGTAAAGCTAAGAAAGACAGTACCAGTTTAATCGCCGACAATCGTAAGGCCAGACATGATTATCACATTCATGAGACTTATGAAGCGGGGATTGCTTTAACCGGTACTGAAGTTAAGTCGATTCGCCAGGGCCGACTTAATCTGAAAGACAGTTATTGTGCCATTCAAAATGGTGAAATATTCCTCTATCAGGCTCATATCAGCCCATATGAACAGGGTAATCAGTTTAACCATGAACCGATGCGTACGCGTAAATTATTGATGCATCGCAGTGAAATTCATAAATTGTTGGGACAGGTGAAGGAAAAAGGCTTTTCTTTGGTGCCACTTAATTTTCACTTCGCTCATGGCTTAATTAAGGTAACTGTAGGCCTCGTTACAGGTAAGAAAAATTATGATAAGCGCCAGGATATGGCTGAGCGCGATGCGCAGCGTGACATTCGTCGCCGCATGAAAGAACAGAGCCGCGATTATTAAGCTAAAATAAAAGACGTCTGCAGGTGTGTTCCTTTGAATGCACCTGAGGCGTCTAAATTAATGCCTGATTTGTTGAATCACTAACTTGTTTTCGTTATGCTCTATATTTGGCGATTTTTTACCTATAAACCGTTAGTTCAAAATTCGTCATTTTGTTTGACAGTACTGTCACAGTTGTTTATAATTAATCATGCACACATGGGGACGTAATGGTTTCGACAGGGGTGCGTGTATCACAGATAGCGAGTCGGCGTTTCCATTTGGCCGTTAAACGGTGGAACTTTTAAATTAAACGCAAAAGAAAACTTTGCATTAGCTGCATAAGCTACGTCTTACTCTGATCTGCCCGTGATCGGGGATAAGGCGTCAAACTACGGGCTCGCCTAATATATTTGCTCTAGTATAGTAGGTTAAACAACAGAGCTGGGTTAATATAGTTTGTCGTTGTACGAAAGTTAGCTAAGATCTAAAACAGCGTCTGCACTCGGAGAAGTCTGTGGGGCAACACTTTTGGACAGGGGTTCGATTCCCCTCGTCTCCACCACTTAACATTATTAATCAAAATAAGACCGCTCAGGCAATGGCCGAGCGGTCTTTTTGTTCTTGATTGAGTATAATTTTTGGCTTATAGGACAAAAAGTGTGTGTGGCTTTTTTAAATTAATCCCAATAAATTGGAAATTCCGTGGACATATGGAACTCATTCCAAACAATGGCATCCCCCCATTGCGGCAAGATATTATCCACACGGTTATTCCGCATTATCCTACGGTAAGTAGCAGCGATTGTTTTATCTGTAGGCATACATTTTAATATTTCAGCAACAGGAAGCGGTCTAGGTGAGTGCTCGTAACACCACCAATAGACCGCTTTTAATCGTCTTTCTAAGGATAACCCTCTGTGATCTCGTAACATCCCCCTAAGTTGCGCATTAACGCCTCCTTCCAGTCGATTGTTCGTTGTAGGTACGGTAATATCTACAAACGTCAGGTAGGTAAATAGAGTCTCATCTCTAATTAATCGTAAAAGTCCTGCCTCAGCTTTTAAGAGGCGTTCATGAGTTGCCCTTTGATTCCCATTTTCGTCGACTGTCATTTCACGTAAGAAGTCATCAAACTCTTCTCTCCAAGCTAATAATCCATCAATCCAAGTATAGGCATCATCTATCGATTGAATCTTAAATAAACGCTTTGCCAGTTCATATAAGGCCTTGCCGGCTATTGTTTTTGGCGCAGAAGTTGTATACCTTCTTACTTGCGCAAAAACGTGAAATAAACAACGTTGATGGTTACTTGTCGGCCACCTCTTTGCCAAGGCCTTAGCAAATCCAGATCCGCCATCTGAGATAACAACACGCGGAGGAGCAATACGGTCCATTAATGCCTGCCAAGCTCTAGAGTTCTCATATCTACAAACATACCAGCCTAACACATGGTCCTTACTACAACAAATAAGTACACAGAGCTTACGCGTTAGGTATATGCCGTCAAAGTAAAGCACATCATATACTTCCTCAATCTTTGGTGGAAGGCACCATATGGACCAAAATTTAGCGGTTTTACGTCTAAATGTACGCCCTCTTCCAGGCATATGCTGCTGCAATTGTTTACTAAATAACCATTTCAAAAACAGCTTTAGATTATGACTATCGGTGTTAATTTTGTTAGTGAAAGCGACTTTACAGTGCTTACAAAACCATCGCTGAGAACCGGATTTCAATATACCGTGTTTTATACATTTTCGACCACAATCAGGGCAAACTACTTGTTTAATATTAATCATCCTCCTATTTATGTTTTTATTTAGGAAGATATAATACCATTTTAGTCAGTAGTTATGTGGGTTCACGCATGTTTTTACACACACTTTTTGTCCACCCTTTATCTTTGTCAAAAAAAGATAAAAGTGCTATAAACCCAGTATCTATCTAGGTTTACAGCACTTTTTACACACACTTTTTGTCCTATAACTCTAATTTTTAGACAGTTATTTTAAATAATCTGAATTAGATTAATTTCGGCAAAATAAATTCAATCCAAGGAATACCTACTACGATAAATACAACGAGGTAGATGATACCGAAGATGGCACCCAATTTCCAGAATTCAGGGCCTTTTACATAACCGCTGGCGAACCATACCGGGCTATGACCGGTACCGTATGGTGTTAAGATACCCATAATACCCATTGGTAAGAGTAAAATAATCATAATCTGACTGGCATCAGCACCCGGAATTTGAAGTGCCAAGGTAGCAAATAAGCCAACCATAGCAGTTACGTATGCTGTACCGGAAGCGAAGAAGTAACGAAGTACACAGAAGGCAAAAAGCATACCTAATGTCGCCATAGTTACATCGAGACCTACGAGGTAACTATGGCGGATTTTGCCAACCAGTCAAGGAAACCTACGTTTTTAAGACCCGCAGCCATTGGTACTAAGGTAGCAAACCAAGTCAATACGTTCCAAGCCGGCTTGTTAGCTAAGAAGTCATTCCAGGTGATGATTTTAAAGAGAACCATAAGAATAATAACTAGTAAAGCCGTTGTGGTTGGGTTTACACCAAAAGTAGAGGAACCAATCCAAAGCGTTAAGGCAATGAGGGAAATAACCGCCATGGCGATTTCAGAAGCACTCATGGCGCCTAATTTATGGAATTCTTCTTTGGCCCATTCGGCGATTTCAGGCGAACCTTTAACTTCCGGCGGGCAAAGGTAGTATGTCAAAATTGGGGTAATTAAGAACAAGATAATGCCTACCGGTGCAACTGCTAAGAACCAGCTTGTCCAGTTAACGGTAGCAACGCCGGATTTGGCAGCGAGTTCAACCGCCAATGGGTTTGGCGCCTGGCCGGTGAGGAATAAGGTACTGGACACACAAGTCGTTGCCAAGCTGATCCAACATAAATAGGAGCCGATACGGCGCGGGTTTTTATCCGGATAGCTGTCAAACATCGGGCAAATACTGGAAACGATAGGGTAGATAGTACCACCGCTACGGGCTGCATTACTTGGGATAAATGGTGCTAAGATAAGGTCGGTAATAGCAATGGCATACCCGAGACCCAAGGAGGATTTACCTAATTTTTGAACTAAGAATAAGGCGATTCGGCGACCGAGACCACTGTTTTGATAGCCGATACCAATCATGAAGGCGGCAAAGATTAACCATACGATGGCATTGGAGAAACCGCTGAGGCCCCAATTGATTGCCTGACCGGCTGTGGTAGGCACAATTTTACCGGCTTTTTCTACAACCGGCATACCTACACGGAATAGAACGGCTAAGGTAATCGCAATCATACCGATAAAAGCAGGTGGCATCGGTTCGAGAATAAGACCCACAACTAAGGCTGCAAAAATACTTACAAAATCCATGCACCTGCGGATAGGCCTTCCGGCGCGCCAATCGCAAATACAATGAGTCCCACAATAATTGGGGCTAAGTACTTCCATAAGGCATTAAAACTCAACTTTGATATCATATTTTTTTATCTCCTTTCTGATGATACAAAAGTACTTTATATTATATAGAAATATAGGAAATAGTAAAGTGAATTATTGATTAAAATTACACATTATGAGAAATAGATATAAGTTACCATATATATTTTGCGACTTTGAAATTTTTTTGTAAAAAATGTGTTGACAGGTTTGTAAAGTTTGCGTATAATAGTCATTGTTCCGAACGCGCCGGAGTGGCGGAATGGCAGACGCACTTGACTCAAAATCAAGCGGGTAACACCGTGTGGGTTCAAGTCCCACCTCCGGCACCAAGCTAAAAGACGCTCAGTTGAGCGTCTTTTTTTGTTGCCTGTTTATGGCATCTTACTGGCTCTTTGTCAAATTTTGGGGTGCTAAAGAGTCTATGCACTTTGAGGAAGGACATGCGACATAACTGTTGCGTGTCC
>NZ_JALKIG010000027.1 GCF_023051165.1 Veillonella sp. KGMB01456 | reverse complement strand
GGAAGAGCTGTGAGGCTTGGAGCTGACTGGTACTAATAGATCGAGGGCTTTACTTATAAGTAGTGAGCCATGTTTAAAGGAGCGTAAGCGACACATAAACATGTGCGAATCTCTTAGTTCGCGGCGTAAAATTTTACGAAGTAAAATTCACAGCCGTCGAACAGGAAAACATATAAAGTGCCCTGTGCACTACTCTATCAAAGAATTATCTAATGTGTAACTTACATAATCTACACTTCTATGTGGTTTTCAGAGTACAAGCTCTGACAAATTCAGTGGCGATAGCTACGAGGATCCACCTGTTCCCATCTCGAACACAGTAGTTAAGCTCGTATACGCCGAAAGTACTTGGCTGGAAGCGGCCTGGGAGGATAGGTAGTCGCTGATTGACTAAAAGGACACACCGAAAGGTGTGTCTTTTTTTGTTGTATTGACTACCTATCCGACCAGGCCTTGGCCTTGGGAAAAGTAGGGCAAACGATTTGAAGGAGCAAAGCGACGCACAAATCGTATTGCATCACTTTCTTTCGTACGCAGAGAGCATAATTTAAAGGAGTGAAACGACGCATAAATTATAGCGAATCGCGTAGTTCGGGGCGTAAGATTTTGCGTAGCAAAATCCACAGCATCCGAACGGGAAGCATATATAGCGTGACTGCGTACGAATGATAGGTAGTCGCTGATTAGAGCTGGACGTACTCAGGGTTACGAACTCCCTCCACCACAGCGAGCGAAGCAATGCGGTATGCCACTAAATCAATAGAGCATTAAGCCACTAGCCCCTAGCCCCCTAGCATCAAATGATAGTATTCCTACTACCGCAGCGAGCGAAGCAATGCGGTCACGCCCTAAATCAATAGAGCTTTCTTCCTCTAGCCTTCTTAGCACTAAAAAAGTCACTAAAATCAAGCAATGCGGCCACGCACTAAATCAATAGAGCATTAAGCCACTTCCGCCCTTAGCACCACATGATAGCCTATAACAGCCTCTATCGCTGCTATACGCCAACATCCTAAATCATATACAATCCCTTCAACACACCCTCCGGTGTGTTTTTTTATTTCCACTCATTGATTTATAGTATGCCATTTCACCTAATAAATACATCTGAAACTTCCGAAAATAAAAATAGATATCAATATACAGATGTGAGTTCAATCATTTTTACCAGTTCGTTAATATCCCCTTATTTTATGGGACTAACAACTACTTGCAATTTGTTAAAATTTAAATGTAAAAGAAATGTAAAATCTTATAAATTTATTTTATAAAACATTTACAAAACACATAATAATATGAACTTGTTAAATGTAATTATTTTTCATAATTGAAAAATATTATTCTTATCAAGTAGTAACTAAACCGCATAAAATATAAATTATTACAAAAATTCATCTAATTTCCATAAAAGTTATCTAATATATCCTACTTTTTCAATGCGTGTATATCAGAGATGATAGGTCTTCATTAAAAAATTAAAGTCTTGAAATTTAATCTAAATAGGACTATTATAGTTAAGAATTAAGGATTAATGAATTAATCATTAAAAATTGATTTTAGAATTTGCTTTGACTAAGTAGTACAATAGTAAGTTTATTAGGAGTGGTATTTATGTTACATCAAAAATTATGTATATCCAAAAAAGCAAAAAAAATTACGCCTAGGATTGCAGCTGCCGTTTTAGCGTTAATCAGTAGTTATTCCTTGGCATCAGCAGAAAGTCTTGATTTAACATCGGGCACAACTCACCCTAATAAATTTGCTACATCAGATGGTAAACTTACCACCACGATTGGGTTTGATAACTATGCTAGTAATGACGCAACTGTAATAGGCACAGGTAACAGAGCAACAACTTCCTCAGTATGGGATTCAGAAAATAATGTTGCCATAGTTGTTGGTGGTACGGCTGTTGGTAAACTAAACCAAGCTTTAGTGGGTGGCGTTGCCGTCGGTTATAATAACTATAGTAATTCAAAATCTACCGTAGTAGGTATTGATTCGCGTGCAGTAGGTGGTATTGCTATCGGTAATAATGCCAGCTCTTCCCGTTGGAATGTAAGTAATAAATTTGCTGATGTTACTCAGACGGAGTTTGCCATGGCCATCGGGAATGGAGCTTCGGCTATTGATGGTATAGCGATGGGGTACAATGCTCAGTCTTATCGAATTGGTACGGCTGTAGGTGATTTTTCTAATGCATTGTATGGTGGTACGGCTTTAGGTAGCGGTGCTACTACGGGTAGTGCAGCCTATGATCCCATTCGTGGTGGCGGTGTGGCGTTAGGACAATTTTCGAATGCAAATCGTGGGAATAGCTCTTATGGCTATGTTCCATTAAATGATGAATTGAACACAAAATTATCTACAAATCCTAATTCTATGGCTTCTGATATAGCCTTGGCAAACGCAACCGGTAATCAGACTGTTATTGATGGTGTAATTGCATTTTATGATAAATACAAGGATACATATACTGATTGGCAAAATTTACGTCAGGATTATGTTACAAAATTAAAGGCTTATGATGATCAAGTAGCTACAATGACAGCAAAAACCTATGCGACTGAAGCTGATCGTCAAGAGGATTTTAATACCCTTAAAAAATTAGAAAGTGCTAAAGACACAGCTATTACAGATTTACGAGCTTATGAAAAGGCAAATAACATTTCAGAATCTGATGTAACCGTCAAGGATTCTCTCTTATCCACCTATAAATCCACCTATAGTGCTGTTAGTGTAGGTTCAAATGGCAACACTCGTCAAATTATTAATGTTGCTGCCGGAACAGAAGACACAGATGCTGTTAACGTAGCACAGTTAAAAACTGTTGCCAATAAAGTAAGCACGATTGACACCGCAACTACAACTAATGGTGACAATATCACTAAATTACAAGCCGGTTTTAATGTGGCTGTAGGCGATAAGACTACTAAGATTGCACTTGGTGGTGATACCGCACCAACCATTACGTTTGCCGGTGATGCCAATGTTAATGCAACTATTGACGGTAATACAATCACGTACTCTCTCAACAAAGACGGCATTACTAATACATTAGGTGATACCTTTGTAAAAGTCGATGCCAGCAACTTGACAGGTGACACTAATATTAACAAATGGAAAACAGTATTAGGTATTACCGATGAAGATTTAAGCAAAGCCGGTGCTTGGGAACTAAAAGTTAATGGCAATAAAGCAAACGTTATCGGTAAAAATGGTATTGTAAACTTTGCCGATGGTACTAAAACTGCTGTTACCTACAATGCAGATAAAAATGCTGTAGTTGTAGATTTAAATAAAGATACAATTGTTCAAATCGATAATAATACTAAAAATATTGCTGAAAACACAACTAAGATTAATAATCTTAATACTCGTGTAGATAACATTGTTAACGGTAATGGCACTTTAAATATTGTCGGAGATGATACCACTGGTGTAGTAGTAGAACAAGTGGACCCTAAAGATGCAAGCAAAGGTCTTAAAGTAAGCCTCGGTGACACCATTAAGGCTGGTGATGTTTCCATTGGTACTAAAGACGGTGCCAGCACTATTACCGGTCTTACTAATACAACTTGGGATCCTACTAAAGTTCAAGCCGACCGTGCTGCTACCGAAGGTCAATTGAAAGACGCTTTAGGACAAGTTAACGGTTTAGTTACTCCAACTAAAATCACCGGCGATGGCAACATTCAAGTTAAAGAAAACGGTAAAAATGATTTCAGCCTTTCTTTGAACAAAGAGCTTAAAGTAGAAAACAGCATTTCCGTTGGTGGCAACACTTACATTACCAACGAAGGCATCAATGCCAATAATCAAGTTATTCAAAACGTTGGCGAATCTGATTTAGTTTCCGGTTCTCATAATGCAGCCACCGTTAATCAGGTTGTTACAGTTCGTGATGAATTACAAAAATCTATCGATAACGTGGCTTCTGAAACCATGAATAACAGCCAACAGATTTCCCGTTTGGGAACGGAAGTCAATAAAGTCGCTGCCGGTGCTGCTGCGTTAGCCGCTTTACATCCATTAGACTTTGATTCTAATGAAAAATTAACCTTTGCCGTTGGTATGGGTGCCTATAAGAGTGAAACAGCTGCGGCTATCGGTGCGTTCTATCGTCCGAACAACGACATCATGTTTAACTTTGCTACCGCTGTAGGTAACAACGACAACATGTATAATGCCGGTGTTTCCTTCAAATTCGGTGAATCTTCCCCATATAACAATATGAGCAAAACTGAAATGGCTAATAAATTAGAAGCGCAAGATAAGAATATTGCTTCTTTACAAGCCGACAACGACGAATTGAAAGCACGTTTGGCTAAATTGGAAGCAGCTATTGCTAAATAAGCTTAAGAATAATTGAATATATAACAGTTATATAATTTAGGACACGACCGAATCTTGGCCGTGTCCTTTTTATATTTATAGAGTTATACCTTTTTACCCCAATTATCTCCCCATGTGCTATAATTGTTTATAACAAATTTGAGAAGAAGAGGTGTTTTACATGAAAGCAGAGATTACAGTTCGCCGTGGCGAACGTAAAGACATTCCGGAATTATTAGACATTTATAACTATGAAGTGGTACACGGCGTAGCAACCTTAGACCTTGAGCCTCGTACCATTGATGAATGGACTACTTGGTTTGAAAACCATAACATTAAAAACCATCCGCTTTTGGTGGCTGAAATTGACGGTAAGGTTTGCGGCTATGCAACACTGTCCGAATATCGCAGCAAAGAAGCTTATGCCAGCACGGTCGAATTATCTATCTACATCGACCCGAATTACCGCGGTAAAGGGGTAGCAAGTCGCTTGATGGGGGATATTTTGCAAATGGCCAAAGACGATGAATCCATACATCTCGTTGTATCCGTAATTACGGCGGGCAATGAGGCGAGTGTATCATTACATAATAAATTTAACTTTACTTTCTCCGGAACCGTGCCTGAAGTAGGCATCAAACAGGGCCGTTATCAAGATACGGAGACATATACATTACTGGTGTAATACTATAAGCGTTAAATGGAGGGCTTACGCATGAAAACTTACTCATTTCACTATGGCGATCAAATGATTGACTGCCGTTTGGATGAAAAACGTATTATTGGGGAATTACATATGGCGGAAACGCCGGTCATTGAAGATCCGGAAGCGGCCATCAAAGAGGCTTTGGCCCATCCCATTGATTCCAAACCGTTCAAAGAGCTTTTTAAAGCCGGTGAAACGGTGGCTATCATCGCCAATGATACGACCCGTATTGCCAATACCCATGTTTTCATGCCAATTATTCTGGATGAATTGAACGAAGTGGGGATTCCTGATGAAAATATTAAGATAGTTTTCGCTTTAGGGACACATCGTGATATGACAGAGGCTGAAATGATTAGTGAAGTGGGGATGGAAGCAGCCGGTCGTGTGGCTATGTACAACTCCAGCGCTAAGAAAAAGGAAGATTTCGTTCATGTTGGTACGACGTCTTTTGGTACCGACGTTTGGCTCAATCGTCATGTAGTCGAAGCAGACCATATTATCTGTACCGGTTCCGTGGTCCATCACTTCTTTGCCGGTTTCGGCGGCGGGCGTAAAGCCATTTTGCCGGGCGTAGCCTCTTATGAAACGATTCGTCAAAACCACAGCTTAATGCTCGATGATAAAGCAACACTTGGTCATTTGGAAGGGAACCCTATCTATGATGATCAAATGGAAGGCGTGGCCATGTGCCCACCTACCTTCTTACTGAACGTAGTATTGAATGGTGAAAAAGAATTTACCGGTGTATTTGCGGGGCACTATATTTCCGCTCATAAAGCAGCCTGTGACTTTGTGAATTCGCAAAACGGCGTTGTCATTGAACGTCAGGCGCCGATTGTTATTGCCTCAACCGGTGGTTATCCGAAGGATATTAATATTTATCAGTCCCAAAAGACCATGGATAATGCGGTTCGTGCCGTGGCACCGGGCGGTGTGGTAATCTTATTGGCTGAATGCCGCGAAGGTTCCGGTTCGCCGATTTTTGACCAAACCGTGAATGATTTTCATTCTATTCAGGCCATCGAAGATTCGGTGCGTCACGATTTCCAAATCGGTCGTCATAAAGCCTATGCCGTTACTCGTTTAATGAAAAAAGCCGACTTCTACCTGATGTCGAGCCTCGATGACGATTATGCTCGTAAAGCCTTTTTCACACCGGTTCACTCTTTAGAGGAAGCTTTGAAGCTCGCTGAGGCAAAGCTCGGTAACGATGCGGAAATCTTGCTTATGCCTCATGGCTCGTACACCGTGCCGATTTTAAAATAAGCAAAATCGACGCAGTATACGGATTTTTAAGAAAACTGAATACTCAATACAGCTGAATAAATAAGAGAAGCGCCCCTAAGTTTAAAAGATAGAAAAATTTAAATTTAGGGGTTGCATTTTTTCAGAACATGCTTTATACTAAACAAAGTAAATGCATGTGCATGCATTTAGAGGAGGTGAGTCGATGGCTTTCATGGATCAATGGTTAGCCGATATAAGACGAGTTAAAGATATAACCGATGCTTTGAGCAAAGAGTTGGAAGCGAGAACATCATTAACATTAAACGGGTATTACGTATTATACTTTTTGGCGCACAGCGAAGAAAAGAAAATGCGTTTGAATATATTGCAAGAATATATGGGGCTTAGCCAAAGTGCTATGTCGCGTATGATCGTTCGCATGGAAGGTAGCAATTGCGGCTCGATTCGACGAGTCGATTGCGATTGTGATAAACGAGGCGTTTATATTGCCATTACGGATTGTGGTTTGAAGAGACTGACAGAAGCGAAAACAGTGGTAGAAGAAGTACTGCAGCGTTATTATAAGTAAGGCTGTATGAGTACAACCGACCGATAAACGGCGGGCTATGAAGTTAAGTAGCTGTCAGTAATTCCAATCTAAGCAGTAATGAGACGTGATTACTGCTTAGGTTGTTTACATATATTTTTTTTACATAGATACATGCATGAGCATGCATATTGATAAAGGCATGCTTGTGGTGAAAATTCCAATAGGCAACACTATTGTTCAGATAGAGAAGAGATAATGACGTTTAAAAGCCGTCATAGTCAGCAAAAAGGAGATTGACCGATGAAACAGTTAACGGAACAAGTAAAATTAAGAAATGGTGTCGTATTAAAGAATCGTTTGGCGATTCCACCGATGACGACGCGTATGAGTTATTACGACGGCTCGGTAACGGGTGATGAAATTGCTTATTACGGCATGCGTACCGGCGGTGCGGGCCTATTCATTACGGGCGTAGCGAACATCCAAGAGAACGGTCTCGGCTGGACCGGTGAACTCGGTGTGTATGATGATAAATTCCTTCCGGGTCTTTCGAAATTAGCGGCTACCATGAAAGAAAACGGCACGAAAGCTATTCTTCAGATTTTCCATGCAGGCCGTATGTCTGACCGCAAGACATTGGGCGGTGAACAACCGGTAGCGCCGAGTGCCTATGCAGCAGGCCGCGCAGGCTCCGAAGTGCCTCGTGAACTTACTAACGATGAAATCGAAGAAATCATTGAAAACTTCAAAGCCGCTACGGTTCGTGCCATTAAAGCCGGTTTTGACGGCGTTGAACTTCATGGTGCTAACCATTACTTATTGCATCAGTTCTTTTCACCACATTCCAATCGTCGTACCGACAAATGGGGCGGCTCCATGGAAAAACGCTACACCTTCATTGAACGTGTCGTAGATGGTGTCCTTGGCGTGGTAAAAGAATCGGGCCATAAAGACTTCATCGTAGGCTATCGTTTCTCCCCGCGTGAAGAAACCGATCCGGGCTTCAACTTGGAAGAAACCTTGTGGCTCGTTGATAAATTGGCCGACAAAGAATTGGATTATCTCCACATTTCCTTAACGCGCTATGACCGTGCTACTGATATAGCAAAGTATGCCGACAAATCTATGTTGCAGTATGTGTATGAAAAAATTAACGGTCGTTTACCGCTCATTTCCGTAGGCGATATTCACACTCGTGAAGACGTGGAAGCGGCGCTCAAATACTCCGATATTGCCGCTATCGGTACCGGTGTATTGATTGATCCTAAATGGTTCCACAAAATTTTGGCTAACCGTGACAGCGAAATCCGTACTAAATTGAATCAACAAGATCGCGATTTACTCATGATTGCACCGGGGACTTACGCCTTCATGGAAATGAAGACCCCACACTTATTAGTTAAATAAGATAGCATAAATTGTTTTAGAATTGAATTGAAAACAGGCAGCAGTTGCCTTTGATATGACCTCAGCCTTTGGCTTTTATATAGATATAAACTGAAAGACTTAATATTGCACCTTCCGCGAGCGGAAGTTTAAATAAATAGAATTACTGTTAAAATTTTAATATTGCACAATACACCGTAAGACGGCGCGTATGGGTGAGAGGCCATGCGCGTCACTTGCGGTGTTTTTGTATTCCTACGGAGGTGAAGCCGGACCATATCTATTCGATTGTAAAAAAACTTTTTTATGTATAAACAGATGATAAAACCTATCATATGGAGTATAATAAAAGGTAGATGTTTCGATATAGTAGCGGCATAGGAAAGGCTTTTGTATCAGTCCATATTGTGACGAGTGGCCTTATTAATGCCTGGAAATAAAAGTACATTGATTATTTGATTCACAATAAAAGGAGTTTATATATGTTAAATTTTGTTGCCATTGACTTTGAAACAGCCAATAAATACGCCAACAGTGCCTGTTCGTTGGCGGTAGTGACTGTTGAAAACGGTCAGATTACCAAACGCGGCTACAGTCTTATCAAGCCGCCGTTCATGCAGTTTGATGAAGAATGTATCGCTATTCACGAGATTTTGCCGAAAGATGTAATGGATAAACCGACGTTTGATAAATTATGGCCGGCTATTTACGAAAATCACTTGAAAGGCAAATTAGTTATCGCTCATAATGCGAAGTTTGATATCGGCGTGTTACGTGCTACCCTCGATCATTATAATATTGAATGGCCGGAGCTTGATTATACCTGTACGGTAAAAATCTCCAAACGGGTTTGGCCTGATTTGCAAAACCATAAATTAAATACCTTGGCGGCTTACTTAGGCTATGAATTCAAGCATCACTATGCGTTGGATGATGCGGAAATTTGCGCGCAGGTAGCCATTGCGGCCGCTAAAAAGCGTGGGGTTCAATCTATGGACCAATTATTGGCAAACATCGGTCTGGCTAAGGAATCCTTTATTACGGACGATCGTCGTGAAAAAGTAAAAGAAGAAGCATCGGGTGAACAGATGTCGTTCTTCTAAGAAGCTATTTGGCGCCGGTAGCGCAAGTGTATTTAGTAGTAGTTTTCGGGCTGCCGGTATAATACCGGTGGCGTCAATTTTAATATAAAGTTAATATGATGCGGGGTGGCGTATGAGCGGCAAAGCGGCAGTAATGAAATATACGGGACGAGAAATTTTAAAACATGTGGACCATACTTTATTGAAGGCGACGGCCGATTGGGCGGCTATTCAGCAATTGGTGGAAGAGGCAGTGGAGTTTGAAACTGCCTCCGTTTGCATTCCGCCGGCCTATGTGAAGCCGGTGTTTGAAAAATACGGCGAAGAAGTGACTATCTGCACGGTTATCGGGTTTCCTCTCGGTTACATGACAACCGCTGTCAAAGTGGCTGAAGCAAAAGCGGCCATAGCAGACGGTGCGTCCGAAGTGGATATGGTTATCAACCTTGGCATGGTTAAAAACGGTCATTACGCCAATGTAGTGGAAGAAATTAAGGCCGTTAAAGAGGCCTGCGGCGACAAGGTGCTTAAGGTTATCATTGAGACCTGCTATTTGACGGAGGCTGAGAAAATCGCTCTTTGTCAAGCGGTAACGGATGGCGGTGCCGATTATATTAAAACCTCCACCGGTTTTGGCACAGCCGGGGCTACGCTTGATGACGTGCTTTTATTTAAAAAACATATCGGTCCGAATGTTAAGATAAAAGCAGCCGGCGGCATTCGTTCTATTGAAGATATGGTGGCGTATTTGGCGGCCGGTTGTGACCGTATTGGCGCCAGTGCAGCCGTAGGTCTTTTGGCCAATCGTTTAGACGAAACATTTTAAGCAGATGCAGCATTTAGGCATTAGTAGCTGCCATGTATGACAATTAATAACATGAGATCGCTACTGTGGTTTTCATGAAAACAGGTGATACTATGCATATGAATGAATTGATTATTAAAAAGCGCAACGGTCTGGCTCATACGAAGGACGAGTTAAAGTATATTATCGATAATTATGTAAAAGGCGATATTCCGGACTATCAGATGAGTGCTTGGCTCATGGCGGTGTATTTCCAAGGCATGACCGATGTGGAAACGGCGGATTTGACCATGATTATGGCCGAGTCGGGGGAACAGATTGACTTGAGTCCGATTCCGGGTATTAAAGTGGATAAACACAGCACCGGTGGCGTAGGGGATAAGACGACGTTCATTATTGCCTCAATCGTGGCGGCTTGCGGGGTGCCCGTCGCTAAAATGTCGGGACGTGGCCTTGGTCATACGGGCGGGACCATTGATAAATTAGAATCTATTCCGCGCGTGAATGTGGCGCTCGATAAAGAAGACTTCTTTAATATTGTCAAAAAAGTGGGCGTAGCCGTTACGGGACAATCCGGTAATTTGGCGCCGGCGGATAAACTCATGTACGCTTTGCGCGATGTGACGGGCACGGTGGACAGCATTTCCCTCATCGCTTCATCGGTAATGAGTAAGAAACTGGCGGCCGGCAGCGATGCAATTCTGTTAGACGTTAAAGTGGGCAGCGGGGCCTTTATGAAAACGCTGGATGATGCGGTGCAACTGGCGGAAACGATGGTGGCTATCGGTCATCATAACGGGCGTCAAACAGTGGCTCTCATTACCGATATGGATAGGCCTTTGGGTCAGGCCATAGGCAACGCCACCGAAATTGCGGAAGTCGTGGAAGTTCTGCGCGGTAACGGTCCGGAAGATTTAATTCACGAATCCATAACCCTCGCCGCCAATATGCTGTACCTTGGGGGCAAAGGTGCTTATGAAGACTGTGTAACTTTGGCGGAAGGCACATTAAAGAGTGGTCGCAGTTTTGAAAAATTCGTCGAAATGGTTAAAGCTCAAGGTGGTGATGCGACCGTTTTGACAGAACCGGCCTTTGCCGAAGCAGCCTATAAAAAAGCCGTACTGGCACCTAAAACAGGCTACATCACCCACATGGACGCAGAAGCCTGCGGTCGAGCGGCCTTAGCCTTGGGGGCCGGCCGTTATACGAAGACGGATGCACTTGATTACAAGGCGGGCATTTGGATGCTTAAAAAGACCGGTGATGCGGTCGAAGCGGGTGAAACTATTGCATACCTGCAAAGTGGTAATGAAAGCACTTTAGCAGAAGGTGAAACGCGTTATGTAAATGCTTTGACGATTGAAGCCACACCACCGGTAAAACGACCGTTGGTATTTGCCAGAGTTACGGCTGACGGTACGGAACGGTATGTATAGTTGGCTAATTCGGTGAATTGTTGGTTTTGACATAATTTGCGAGTGAAATACTCATCGTCTGATTATAGGGGAGGCAATCATGGCCACTTGGGAACAAACATTAATTGAGGCGGCGAAAGAAGCGGCGCTCCATTCGTATAGTCCCTATTCAAACTTCGCCGTAGGGGCAGCTTTACTCAGTGAAAACGGCACGGTCATAACCGGTTGTAATGTAGAAAATGCGTCGTACGGCCTTACCATGTGCGCTGAACGAGGTGCCATTCAGACGGCAATTGCTAAAGGGTACACAGCGTTCAAGGCTATTGCCATTGTAGGTCTGAAAAGTAATCCATGCATGCCTTGCGGAGCTTGCCGCCAGGTGATGTTAGAGTTCGATATTCCGCAGATTTTGCTGGAAGATGAAGCAGGACATATTATAAGCTATACCATGGACGAAATGTTACCACATAGCTTCGGACCGAAAGATTTGGAGTGATGTGGTGAGCACTAAGTACTTTGTAAATGCGTCCTGTTCGGCGGCTGTGAATTTTACTTCGTAAAATTTTACGCCGCGAACTAAGAGATTCACACATGTTTATGCGTCGCTTACGCTCCTTTAAACATGGTTCACTACTTAAAACATGGTTCACTACTTAAAAAAAGCCCGCTGAAGTGTTCAGATGAGAAGCACTTCAGCGGGCTTTTAGTTGTTAGTTGTATTTGTTGTTGTTTTTAAATTATCTTACGATTTAGAAAGCAGGTAAGATAGCGCCTTTGTATTTATCTTCGATGAATTTTTTAACTTCAGGAGATTGTAAGGCTTTCATTAATTTCTGGATTTCAGGACGATTTTCGTCGCCTTTGCGTACCGCTACGATGTTAGCATATGGAGAATCTTTATCTTCTAAGTATAAAGCACCTTTAAGAGGATCAAGACCGGCTTCCAAAGCGTAGTTAGTGTTGATAACGGCGATAGCTACATCATCCAAGCTGCGTGGCAATTGAGCGGCTTCGAGTTCTACGAATTCAAGATTCTTAGGGTTGGAAGCGATATCGGCTTTGGTAGCATAAATGTTGTTAGGATCTTTCAAAGTGATGAGACCGGCTTTTTGTAATAAGATAAGGGCACGGCCGCCATTACTTGGGTCATTCGGAATCGCTACTTTAGAGCCGTTAGGCAAGTTAGCTTCCAAGTTTTTGTCGGTAATGGTTTTGGAGTAAACGCCCATTGGTTCAACATGAACTTTACCGGCGGATACTAAGTCCATTTTATGTTCGCTGATGAATTTTTCAAGATATGGTACGTGCTGGAAGAAGTTGGCATCCAATTCTTTGTCGTTAAGAGCCATATTAGGTTTTACATAATCGGTAAATTCTACAACTTTAAGTTCAATGCCTTCTTTTTCCAATAACGGTTTAGCTTGTTCCAAAATTTCCGCATGTGGAACAGGGGTTGCACCAACCGTAATGACTGTTTTACCGGATGTTCCGGCGGATGCGTTGTTGTCGCTGCCACAACCGGCCAAAAGTAAGGCACTCCCCAAAATAGCAGCAGCTGCTAACGAAAATAATTTTTTCATGTCTCTACCTCCTCAAAATAGAAAAACTGCACGAAATGTATCGGAATAAAAAAGGCGGCTCGGTAAAACCGAGTCGCCTACATTTACTTCGTATCTCTCGGTATATACCGCAGGATTTAGCACCATCGAATGGTTGCCGGATTTCACAGGGCCAGTCCCTCCATCACTCTCGATAACAGTCCGTATTTAATTCTTTCGTTAGTATAGCATGAGGGGACAAAATTGTAAAGAGAAAAGAAATAAAATTAGAATGCCGGTAAGATAGAACCTTTGTATTTTTCTTCAATAAACTGTTTGGTGTCAGGAGAGTGAAGGGCTTCTACCAATTTTTTAATCTCTGGGCGATTTTCATCTCCAGGACGAACGGCAATTAAATTAGCATACGGCGAATCTTTGGAATCTAAGAACAACGCATCGGCTAACGGATTTAAATTAGCACCTAAGGCATAGTTGGCATTAATAGCGGCAATATCTACGTCATCAAGGGTTCTAGGTGTTTGAGCCGCTTCGACTTCAATAATATCTAAGTTCTTAGGATTGGCAACGATATCCAATTTGGTGGAATAAATATTATTAGGGTCTTTTAACGTAATGAGACCGGCTTGTTGTAATAACTGTAAAGCACGTCCCGTGTTGGTCGGGTCATTAGGAATAGCCACTTTACCCCCGTTTGGTACGGCTTCTTGTAAGTTTTTGTCTTTGATTTTATTGGAGTATAAGCCCATCGGTTCGATATGTACGGCACCGGCAGACACAAATTTCATATTATGTTCTTCTTCAAACTTTTTCATGAATGGGATATGTTGATAGAAGTTGGCATCGATTTCTTTGTCATTTAAAGCCAAGTTAGGTTTGATGTAGTCGCTGAATTCGATAATTTTAAGGTCTACCCCTTCTTTGGCCAATTTGTCTTTTACATGTTCCAGAATTTCAGCGTGTGGAACCGGTGAAGCACCTACGGTTAAGGTTACTTTTTTGTCAGAACCGGCCGCGGCATTGCCTTGATCAGTGCCACATCCCGCGAGTAGTAGGGCGCTGCCTAATACGAAAGTAGCAGCTACGGATAAAAACTTCTTCATGTTAATACTCTCCTTTTGTCTCAAATACTATAATAAAAATAATATAACAAAAATTGAAATTCATGGTTATCCTGTATCCCCAAATACAAAATAGTAAGCGATGGGTAATAAAAAAACGATGCCCTTGTATTCCCAAGTCATCGTTACTTTGTTGTTATCTCTCGGGACATGCCGCAGGATTTAGCACCATCGAATGGTTGCCGGATTTCATAGGGCCAGTCCCTCCATCACTCTTGATAATATCGCTATTGAATTTCTTGAGGCTGATTATAGCATGAGTAAATCACACTTGTAAAGTAGGAAATTTAAAATTTTCTATTTTTTTGAAAAATACAGATGTTTTGTCATGCTGGTAAGATCAATGAAAGTCTCGTTGTACACGTTTGGAGTTAAGTTCCGTAATAAAATATCAGGGGCAAACAAAAAGAGCAACAACGAGGAATTGTTGCTCTTTTTGCTTAAATTGTAGGTATTGAAAAGATTCTACGTACCAAAGCTTTTGAGGTTGATTGAGGTTAGGGTATTATAAAGCGTTTGGCAATGTGAAGAACCAGATCTGGCTTTGTTGTTCAGCCGGAGCGTTTTGTTTCAAGCTGATAGTTACATCATGAGGTGCTTTGTCTTCGTCATAAATCATAACTTGTTTGTCAGCATCGTAGGTGTAATCATCTACTTCAGCATCTGCTACCGCTTTGTCTTCTACGTTGATGTCTATACCGAAGTCGTTGTCGTTAACAACTACGATAGTTTTGCGGTCTGGCATGAGAGCTAGACCTTCGGCTTTTTCAATATCCCAGCCCTGAGCGCGTAAGTCGAGTACGAGCTCTTTCTTAGCCGGTACGATTTGACCGTCTAAAAGACCGAGTTCGAGGTCACCGTTGTTAGGAATGGCGGTAGCACCGTTAAGGTCTACTTTGTAGATAAGATTCTGCATTTTGCCGTTTTGTTTGCCTTGTTCGATCATGAGGAACTGGCCGTTGCCGATAGACGTAATATCGCCGATTTTGGCAGCGCCGGTGTTTTTATAACCGGTGTCTACAGGGTAAGCATACATAGTAGTAGCTTTCGTTGTAGGATCGAGTTCAACGATGCGGATATATTTAGCTGTTTTGGCTGTTTTGCCGTCGATGTTCATCGGGCTTTGGATAAAGGCGAATACATGGCCGTTTTCATCGACCGTAACGCCTTCACTGCCGCGATTTGGAACACGGTTAGCTAAAATGGTAGGAAGGCCCTGGCCGGGACCGTATTTTTCAAGGATATTGCCTTTTTTATCGACTTTGGCTACGAATGGACCGTATTCGTCACTAATCCAGAAGTTGCCGTCTTTGTCGAGGGAAATACCTTCCGTATCAAGACCGTTTACGTCAGTGCCCAAGTTATTCATGTTGAAGTCTAAAGCCACTTCGTTAGTGGAACCAGTGAGGCCGGATGGAACCGGTTTGCCGGAGATGGCTTTACCGTTTACTTTGAGCGGAATGGATTTGATGATGTCCGCACGATCTTTGGCGGGATCCACTTTGATGATACCGATGCTTGGTGTGAAATCAGGGGTAGGGAAGAACTTCCCGGACATTTTTTTACCGTTTTTCACATAGGTTGGAATGTCGCCGTTAGGACCGCGGTCGGTGATGGCATAGAATTCAATCGTGCCGTCTTTGTTGATGGATTTCAAAGCAAGGGCGGAGCCGTAACCGGGGTTGATTTTGTGGTTAAAAACAGTTTCGTTGCCGGCATAAGGCAACTGGAATTTGTCTGCGTTAACGATGTAGGACGTTGTTTGAACGCCGTCAGCCGCAAAGCCAAGGCCTCCCATAGTTGTAAGCGTCATACCTAGGGCGAGTAAGCATTTCCATTGTTTTTTCATTGTTATCATGCACCTCCAGAAAATTATGCAGTTCGCATATGTAAGCTGATTATATCAAGAGATTATCAATGAATGGTAATGGAAACGTAAGGAGTATGTAAAAAATAAGGAGTGGTTATATATAAAAAAGTTGATGTAAAGTAGAATGCGAGTAGACATAAAAAAAGCACTGCCTGACTAATCAGACAGCGCTTTTAGCTCTGGCGGAGAGAGAGGGATTTGAACCCTCGGTACGGTATCACCGCACACATGATTTCCAATCATGCTCCTTAAGCCGCTCGGACACCTCTCCACGTCGTGTAACGTACTTTAATAGTATAAGGGAAAGTAAATAACTTGTCAATCACGAAAATAAAAAATTACGAAGATTTTTGTACAGGGCTTAGGGTAGCATATTAGTTGTTAATGGAACATCCTATAAGAATTCACTCTGCTATGAGGAGTTAGGAATAGCTGTGAATTTTCAGTCGATAGTAAGCAAAGTAGACATCTTCTTTTGAAAAATCAAATAAATCTTTTAGTGTAACTTCCAGCACATTGGCGAGGGTAAGCAAGATATCAAGTGTTACACCTTCAATTTGATAGCCCCGTTCCAGTTTTGAAATATAACTGACACTGATTCCTGTTTCCTTGGCTAAATCTTTTTGCAACCAGCCTTTTTCTTTGCGCAAATAGGCAATTTTATACCCTAAACAATTGAATAGAGCATTGCCCCGCGGAATGCCATCGTCAGGCATTTCTATGTGCCTTGGCGAGACAAATAACGGTGCCAGAGCCAAGGCTTCCGCACGATTCTCCAAACCGAATCTCGCTTTGCGTGCCAATATTCTTCGCTCTGTTCGTCTTTGAAAGCGCATCACGCCTTCATCTTCGGCTATTTGTGAATTTGTAAATTCCGGTGTAACATACTTTTGTTCTTTATCTTTTGGACTCACCACATACGCCTCCCCGTTGTGGTATATTCTAAGCAGAACCCTATGGATAGTCGTTGCTACGCGGCTGATTCATAATTTAGTTTAAGGCTAGAATATAAACATCATTAAAAAATGTATAATTCATAATAATGTCTTTATCATACGCTTTAATTGTTTGTTTGTCTAACAGTTTTTGGTTCTAATGGCGGGATAATTATGCTTATTATGTCTATGTCAGTCGTGTTTTACCCTTAATACAATTCCGGACGTCTATCTCTAAACACATTAATCTTATTGCGAATTTCCTGAATCACACTCAAATCAATGGTGCCCACGGCAATTTCTTCATCCTTGCCGAGGTGGAGAATTTCTTCGCCCCACGGATCGAGGAGTAGGGAGTTACCGGCAGCTTCCACTTTGCCAATGAAGCCGGATGAGTTCACCGCACATAAAAACATCTGATTTTCAATGGCGCGGACGGTGTTCAAAAGCTCCCAATGACGAAGACGCAAGGTAGGCCATTCGGCAGGTACGAAGAATAGATCCACTCCTTCGAGGGTCGTTTTACGAATGATTTCCGGGAAGCGGATGTCATAGCAAATGACGCTGGAGCAAGGAATATCATCGAGGAAGAAGCGATGCGTATGGTCGCCGCCTTGGAAGTATTGATCTTCTTTGGCTGGCGAAAAGCCGTGGATTTTATCGAATTCGGAGATGACATTGCCCTTACGGTCTACCACATAGGTCGTGTTATACACCTTATCGTTGCGCAAGATGGCTACGGAGCCACCCACGATATTCACGTCATGTTTTTTTGCCAGTTCGCTGAGCATAGTTTGGGTGCGTTCCCCGTTTTTGTCGGCATCCTGAGGAAGCTTTTCGGTCATCTTAAACCCGGTGTTCCATGTTTCGGGGAGAACAATAATATCCGGCTTTTGCTGTGCGGCCGTTTCAATCAACTCCGTGGCGTGGGCGTAATTTTGTTCCACTTCGCCGGCGGCGATATTCATTTGCACAAGGGCAATTTTCTTTTTCACAAGAGAGGACTCCTTTCGTTTTTTCAAAAAATAAAACTTCATCTGAGTCTTTTGCTATAATGTTATATTTATTATTCGAATATACTTCAAGTATAGGAGTCGATTTGATTCGGTGTCAATAGGCATAGGACAATTCTTTATGATATAATATAGAGTGCATAAATGTTTTTAGAAGACAATTGAATAAGTAGGAGGCTTATAATGAAACGTTTCATAATAGTCTTGGGATTGATGTGGGGCCTTATGATGTTAATCGCCGGCTGTGCGGCGGATACTAAAGAACCGGCTCCGGAAGCAGCTAAACCGGCTGCGGTTAAGACAGAAACGACGGTGGCTACAGCAGTGCCTAAAGGGATTCCGGTACTCATGTATCACAAAGTGGGACCCGATGAAGACAATGATGCGGTAATTCGCGAGGACTTATTCCGCGCCCAAATGAAATTATTGCACGATAAAGGGTTCAACCCGATTACGATGGAACAATTAAATGACTATGTCTGTAACGGCAAAGCGGTGCCGGTTAAGCCGGTGGTACTCACCTTTGACGACGGCTATGCCGATACCTACAGCATCGTGTATCCGGTGCTCAAAGAATACGGCTTCGCAGCGACGGTATTTGTAAATCCCGGCGATGTGGGGACCCGTTTGACGTGGGAACAAATTAAAGAAATGCAAAAGGGCGGCGTTACCATTGCCAGTCACGGCTATGATCATGTACGCATGAACGAACTTTCTAAGAGTGAACAGTTGGATAATATTGTAAAAGCTCAGAAGGCACTCAAGGATGAATTGGGTATCGACAACAAGTGGTTCTGTTATCCGTACGGCCGTCAAGATGACTACACGCAAAAAGCGGCCGAAGATAACGGTATTTTGCTCGCTGTAACTATGAATCCGGGTTGGGTTCACCACGGTGATAATCCGTATGCCTTGCAGCGCATCTGGATAGGTAATGCAGTGGATTTAAAGCATTTTGAAGAGCGTATTACCACTGAGGATTACACCGATTTATAATAGATAGGAGTAAAGGATGAAACGATTTTTTAGCAGAGGGTGGGTAAAATTCATACTCGTCATGTTTATTTTTACCGCTGTTACATCACCGATTGTGGTGCTGTTTGGCCCTTTTGATAATCTGAAACGAACCGTTGTGGGGGCGATTATGCGTTCGCGTCATCCACAGTACATTACTTGGTTGTTTAATCAAGACGAAATCAACATGATTCTCGGGACGGTGGGCACCGTGCGGAGTCAGGATTTATTTAAGTTTAAAGCACGTGAAGATACGACGCTCAAAATGCGCCGCATTGAGTCTACGCGTTATGTGGGTTACGTTCTTGAAATTCCGGATCCTCGTCGCGTGAAGGTGGCAACGGCCAAAAACATTCAGGAAAAAGGGGAGACCGTAAGTAATATTGCCAAGGATAATGATGCGGTAGCCGCTATTAATGCAGGCGGTTTCCACGATCCGAACGGTACCGGTACGGGCCGTTTGCCATATGGCTTTATTATGCAGGATGGCAATTATGTTATCGGTAAGGACGTAGGGCCCGATGAAGCAGTTGATTTTGTCGGTTTTACGAAGCAAGGCAACTTAATCGCCGGTACCTATACTAAGACGGAATTGGCTGACATGGATGCGGCTGAAGGGATTACCTTCGGACCGCCGCTTATTGTGGATGGTCAAAAGATGATTACCGACGGTGACGGCGGTTGGGGCATCGGCCCGCGTACGGCTATCGGTCAGAAAAAAGACGGCACGGTGATTTTCCTCGTTATCGATGGACGCCAACCGGGCTATTCCACGGGGGCAACGCTACGTGATGTGCAGGATGTGCTTTACGAAGAGGGCTGCTATATTGCGGCGAACCTTGATGGTGGGTCCAGTACGACCTTGTATTATAACGGCAAAGTTGTTAATAAACCGGCCGATTTATTGGGCGAACGGATGATTCCGACGGCCTTTATTGTTGAATAGGAGGGGCTATGGCATCGTTTGGTAAAATAATGACAGCTTTTGCACTGGGCTTGGCCTTGCAGGGTGGCATCTATTACTACTTAGATCAAATTTACTTCGCCCCGACTACGGATTTTGAAGTAACGGCCAGTGATGGTCAGGAAAAAGACGGCAACTTCCCTGAAGTGGACGGGAATAAATATTATTCCGAAGGTCATAAGTATATGGCGGTAGTAACTCAGGATTCCGTTAAAGTGTACAAGTCCGGTGAAAAAACACCGACCAATATTGATTTAAAAGGTCGTTCGGTAAGCTATTTCGAATGGTTACCGGATCGCGATTTGGCGATTATGGGTCTTTACGGCGGGGCCTCCGATAATGTGGTATTGGCCCGTTTTGACCCGGAAAGTCCGGAACATGAAGTGGATACCACCATGGAAGATTTGCCGGCCGACAGTAAAATCGTGGATGCCGCTTTCTCCACGGCTACCAACGTAGTATACATGAAGATTAAAGTGGCCGATAATGCGTACCGCATTTATCGTACCGACGCGAACTATGATACGCGCCGTGTTTATATGCAGGCATCCAATATCGGGCGTATCGCCGTTTTCTATGACGAAGATATTTTCTTCTATGATAATGTACGTACCGGTGACGTATTTATGTTTGACGGCACGGAAGGGGGCTGGCGTGTTATTAATCCGCCGGGCCGCTATCGCTTGATCGGTGTGGATAAAGACAAAGATATTTACATCGCCAAGGTGGATGAGGATGATAAGGCCTTATCTGTCATGGAAGGGCGCCTCGGCGTTGGATTTGAAACGGTAGATACTTTTGCTACGCCGCAGGATTTAAAAGATATTACGGTCGCATCGATTCAGAAGACGATTGAAGATAAACGGTCGTCCGGTACCGGTAGTGACAATAAAAAGTAATAAATAAGCATAAACAGACTTTTGGTGTTAATTATGAGGTTTATGCATAGGTAAGAGAAAAAGGTCTGCTACAGCAGGCCTTTTCTCGTTTTAATAGTGAAAGGAAGAGTATTATGGCTAAAATTAAAATTCAAAAAGGCTTGAGCGATGCTGATATGTTTAAGAATGTGAAGGAAGAAGAAACCTTTGAAACGGCTATGCTTAAAGGGGAAGCGGCGGCCCGTCGTCCGGCACCGCTTCGCAAATCGCCGGCCAATAGTCAGGAAGCCTTCTATCGTGAGTTTTTAACTGAGAAAGTGGAAACCCAAATCGGTAAGCTCTTATTAGATATTAAGATGGAATACTTTAAGGACGGTTATGGTAATTTCTCTATTCAAGTTAAAAAAGATGGCCGTAATATTGTGATTGAAACAGCTCCTAAAAAAAATAAATAATTAATATAAATATATATTTATGAGTAATCGGTATTGTAAATATGTTGACAAAGAAAGTCATTAGTAGTCTAATAGATATGTGAGACGAATACAGAGACTGCCCTGAGGTAGACAGCAGGTATTCGTCATAAGCGTAATTTTAGAGGATATGGATTGTTAACATCTGTAAAATGTGGAAGGTTTTATGGAGTGGCAGTGAACAATTCATCTCGACAGTGAAGGAGAAGGAGTTATGAAAGCGAAAAAAGTAAGAATCATGGAAACCGTCCTCCGCGATGGTCATCAGTCCATTTTGGCAACTCGTATGCGTACCAGCCAGATGTTGCCTGTATTGGAAAAATTGGATGCGGTAGGTTATGAAGCATTGGAATGTTGGGGCGGCGCAACATTTGACAGCTGCCTTCGTTTCTTGGACGAAGATCCATGGCAACGTCTTCGCACGTTAAAAGCTCATCTTAAAAATACTCCATTGCAGATGTTGTTACGTGGCCAGAACTTATTGGGCTACAAACACTATGCTGATGATGTAGTAGAAGCATTCGTTAAAAAAGCTAAAGAAAACGGTATCGATCGTATCCGTATTTTCGATGCTTTGAACGACCCTCGCAACATGGAAGCTGCTATTAAAGCAGGTAAAAAAGCAGGCGTTCATGTACAAGGTACTATGGTTTACACTATCAGCCCTGTACACACCAACCAGATGTTCGTTGATGTAGCCAAAGAATTGAAAGAAATGGGCATGGATTCTTTATGTATTAAAGATATGTCCGGTTTGTTGGCTCCATACGATGCAGTATCCTTGATTCAGGATCTTAAAAAAGCATTGGGCGACGACATGATGATCGACTTACACAGTCACTTCACTTGCGGTCTTGCCAGCGCTACTTACTTAAAAGCAGTTGAAGCCGGTGTTGACGTAATCGATACAGCTTTAAGCCCATTCGGTCATGCAACTTCCCAGCCTGCAACTGAAAGTATCGTTGAAATGTTCCGCGGTACTGAATATGACACCGGTTTGGATTTAGCCGCTCTTCGTGAATTGGCTGAATACTTCCGTGGCGTTCGCAAAGAAATCGCCGATGAATTCGGTATTACTCCGGCTCATGAAGTATTACCTGAAGTTCGTCATTACCAGATTCCTGGCGGCATGTTGTCCAACACTCAGAACCAGCTTCGTGAAATGGGCATGGCTGACAAATTCTTTGATGTTATGAACGAAATGCCTAAAGTTCGTGCCGAACTCGGTTACCCTCCATTGGTAACTCCTACCAGCCAGATCGTTGGTACTATGGCTATGATGAACGTTAACTTTATGGCAAACGGAATGGAACGTTACACTATGACTCCTAGCGAAGTTAAAGACTTGGTACGCGGCAAATATGGTCGTTTACCTGCTCCTATCAGCGAAGATATTCGTAAGAAAATCATCGGTGACGAAGAACCTACTACTTGCCGTCCAGCTGATCTTATCCAACCTGAATTGGAAATGTACCGTCAGAAATTGGGTGAACTTGGTTACCAGAATTTCACTGATGAAGACGTATTGTCCTATGCTATGTTCCCAGAAGTAGCTTTACAGTTCTTCGAAAAACACAGCAAACAAGTTATTCTTAAAGAAATCGACCTTCCACGCGAATAATTTGTACCATTGAACTTAGCTGACTTTGGTCAGTAAAATAAATAACCATGTTGCTTAAAGGCCGTGCTGTTGGTACGGAACCTTGAGTAACATGGTTATTTTAATTATGAAAACAGCTCTCCTTGTTGTGGTTAAGACCACGCCGGGAGAGCTGCTTGTTATTTTACAACGCGCATCATGAAAATGGGGATTTCTTCATATTGTAAACTCATATCTTGTTGTACATAGGGGTGTACATCGGGCACGAGACTGACTTCGTGAGCCCCCAGTTGTTTGCAGGTTTTTAGGTCCCACGCGGGGCGAGTCTCTTGACTGATGGTGAGACTGTTTTTAATGGCCGTACATTCATCGAGAATCTGACTGTCTACATTGGCATGAACGTGACCTTCATTGCGGGCAAAGGTCGTTTGGCCGTAGTCAGAATCGAAGTTGAGGATGACGCCCTTTGGTTTTAGGACGCGGAGCCATTCACTGTAGGCCGCTTTCGGATCCGGTAAGGTCCAGGTGAGATTACGGCTCAAGACGGCATCAAAGGTACCAGCTTCATAACTGAGCTTAGTAGCGTCCATTTTTTCAAAGGTCGCCGTGCTGTGAAAGGTGGCGGCGTTTTGACGGGCGTGATTCACCATTTGCTGCGACATATCGATGCCCGTTACCGTATGACCGTGATGACAGAGCAAGAACGTAAAAAAGCCGGTGCCCGTGCCTACATCAAGGATGCGAATCGGTCGCTCCAAGGGGATATGCTGAGCCAATAAGGCATGCCACGCTTTGGCATTGGGGCTTTTTAGTTCTTGAAGGCGCAGCTCGTTAAAAGCATCGCTTCGTTTATCCCAGTAGGATTCAATTCGTTCTTTTATATTCATGACAGACTCCTGTTTATTAATTCTTATCGTGTTTCATAATGGCCGGAGCTTAGGCCGGTCTTTACTAGCGGCAAAATATTTCTATAGAACAGTATAGAGGAAAAACAAGCGAGATATAAGCGGGGGTGGGGGTTATTTTTGAAAAAAGTATCCCCTAGGTGGGCTTTTCAAAGTGATGAATAGTAGGTACACTAATATGAAGAAGATGAATAATGGGTACTTTGGTACCGATAAGTTCAATAACTATGCCCTTAAAACCGGCAGCATATATTAAATCACTAAAAAATAGGGTTCGTTTGAGGAGGTGCCGTGATGACAGAAGATAAAGAAAGAGCTAAGCAATCTGCGCTTGCTTTACCTCATAGCCAACATTCATCATGGCGTACAGGTATTAAATACGGGCAACCTATTTTGCAGGTAATCGGAGTGCTGTGGGTAGTAGCGACCCTTACCTTCGGCTTGATGCAACTCACTAATGATGATGTGGTGGATCAAGTCTTTTCGGGGCAGCAGAGCTTATCTATTGAGGCTCAAGCTGAAAAAAGGGCTGAACTGGGCTTAACGGCGCCTATATGGTTGCAATATGGCCGCTGGCTTTGGGGCGTCTTACAGGGCGATTTTGGCCAATCTATGGTAACCGGAGAAGCAGTCAGTTCTTTGTTGTGGTCAAAACTGCCGGCAACGCTCCTTCTCATGGGTGCGGCTATAGGGGTTACTCTGTTAATAGCTGTGCCGACAGGCTTATGGACGGCACACCAAAAGGGCCGTATAGGCGATAAATTGGTGCGCAGCCTGACCTTATTCGGTAATACGACGCCCAATTTTTTTACCGCCTTATTGCTGCTGTATGTGGTAGCCCTAAAACTAAACTGGTTACCGGTTATTGCCCGTCATAATGAACCAACGGCGCTCATTCTGCCGACAATTACTTTGGTTTGGTCCATGAGTGCCAAGTATATTCAACAAATAAGAGCCTTGGCCTTGGATGAATTAAGTAAGCCATATATTATGGGACTTCGCACCCGTGGTCTTAGTTGGTACACGATTTTCGCCCGGTATGTTCTGAGAGCTATTGCGGCCCCCGTTGTAGCCTTGGTGGCATTATCTTGCGGTTCTTTACTGGGCGGCGTAACCATTGTGGAGACCATATTCATGTGGGACGGAGTCGGCAAAATGGCTTTTGATGCTATTACGGCCAGGGACTACCCCGTGTTACAGGCCTATGTGCTTTGGTTGGCAGCCCTTTATATTTTACTCAATTGGAGTGCGGATTTTTGGCAAAAAAGGCTGAATCGCCGTTATGCGAAGGAGGCCGATTATGAAATATAACTTGGACGGCAAACAGGGCGTTAAGCGGTTTGGCAAGCAGGTCATTAAGCGGTTTGACAAGCAGGGCGTTAAGCGGTTTGGCAAAATACAGTGGCTATTATGGGGCGGCCTTGGCGTGATGATTTTTATGTTTGTTGTGGCGCCGGGGCTTTGGCCTTTTGACCCTTATGAGCAGGTGTTAAGCGAAGTACTGCAAGGGCCTGACGCTTCCCACTGGTTGGGGACCGACCAATACGGACGGGACATGGTAGCCCGTATTCTGGCCGGTGGGCGGGTTACGGTAGGTTTAACCCTTGCTATTACGGTGACGATTGCCGTAATGGGAACGCTGTTGGGCATTATGAGTGCTTATATGGACGGTTTTATGAGTCGCCTTATTACGCTCTTTATTAATGTGGCGCTGGCCGTACCGTCACTGGTGTTTGCTTTAGCGATTGCCGCCGTATTGGGCGGCGGCATGGGCAACGCGGCGTTGGCCCTTATTTGTGTGGCCTGGCCGAAATATGCGCGGCTCGCGCGCAGTTTGACCCTGCAGGTCAAAGCAGCACCGTATATCAAGATAGCGAGCTTACAAGGGCAGACGAAGTGGGGTATTTTTTATTATCACATCATGCCGCAAATTGCGGGGCCTTTGGTGGTGACGGCGGTGCTCGATATCGGTGTGATTCTCATGGAACTGGCAGGGCTGTCCTTTTGGGGTTTAGGGGCTATGCCGCCTATGGCAGAATGGGGCAGTATGCTCAGTCTAAATCGGAGCTTATTGCAAACTGCACCGTGGCTTCTTCTGGCGCCGGGTGGCGCTATCGTTGTGACGGTGGCGTATTTTCACTATGTCGGTGAAAACTTGCGACAATATTTTGATAAAATATAAGGCTTATGTGTATGATTGATTTTTGAGAAACGCTAAGGCTTGTGTGTATAAGTTTTTGAGAAACGCTAAGACTTGTGTGTAATCGTTTTTTTACAGGAAGGTTTGTAGTTTGCTCATTAAGCCGTACGGTGAGGTATTCGGCTATTTGTGGTTGGAGGTTTAGGGTATGAATGAGAGCAGATGCGGTAAGCAGCAATTAAAAGGTTTGAGGCGTCTTATGGCGGTTATTGCCTGTGTCTTTATGGCCGTGGTAATCAGTGGTTGCGGCAGCAGCAATACCGATGGGGGCGGTAAAGTGTTACATTACGGCACGACAGCCTATGGGCCGGCTATGGAAAATGCCGGTTTAAATCCTCATGAGGCGTATCAAGGCTGGAGCGCCGTTCGTTACGGCGTAGCGGAAACGTTGGTGCGTTTTAATGATGCGATGGAAGTAAAACCGTGGTTGGCCGATTCGTGGCAGTTTGTGGATGCTCATACGGTGAAGCTGCACATTCGGGATAAGGTGACTTTTTCAAACGGGAAGCCTTTAACGGCTGAGGCGGTGAAGGCTAATTTTGAAGAACTTCTAGCCGTGCATGACAGGGCGCCTAAGGATTTAGGCATTCAGTCGATGGTGGCTGACGGTCAAAATCTTACGATTCAATCGTCTAATCCGGCTACCGTGCTTTTGACCTATTTGGCGGATCCGTATAGTGCTATTATTGATGTGTCTGAAAAACCGAAAGACGGTTTATATGTGGGGACGGGGCCGTTTAAGGCAACGAATATTACTGAAAAATCGGTAAGCCTCGTGCGCAATGACTCGTATTGGGACGGTAAACCAAAGCTTGATGGGGTTGAAGTCGTACGTATCACGGAAGGCGATACCCTTACTATGGCGCTCCAAAAGGGCGATATTGATGCGGCTCAGGGCTTACCTTATAACAGCTTGGAGTTATTTAAGGATGCCTCGGCTTATACTATCAGCTCGATGCCTACTTCCAGGGTTTATCAAGTGGCCTTTAATTTCAACAGCTCCGCTATGCAGGATAAGGCAGTTCGTGAAGCCATCGCCATGAGTATCGACAAAACTCAGTTTGCTAAGGTGCTTTTGAAAGGGAATGGCGTGGCGGCAGTAGGTCCGTTCCCGGAAAATACGGCGCTCGGACATATGAAAGTAACGGCGCCAAGCTTTAATATTGAAGCCGCCAAAAAAATACTGGCCGATGCCGGTTATCGTGATATGGACGGTGATGGTTATGTCGATAAAAACGGTCAGCCCTTGACCGTGCGTTGGCTTACGTATACGTCGCGCCAAGAGTTGCCGGTTTTGGCAGAAGCCGCTCAAGCTACGCTTAAACAGGTTGGTATTAAAGTCGAAGTCAATGCTACCGATGCGTATCGCAGTGTATTAAAACAAGGGAACTTTGACGTATTTGCAAAGGCCTTTGTAACAGCGCCAACTGGTGAAGGTTCTTATTACTTTAAGACCAATGCACTGGCCGGTGCGGTGGACAATGTGGGAAACTATAATAGTCCCGCGATTCAGGAATTGATGGCACAACTCGATCAAACAACGGAGCCGGCTCAGCGTCAGGCGATTTTTCAAACAATGACACAGACCGTGCTTGATGATGCGGCGTTTATTTATGTGGCTCATCTTAAAATGAATCTTGTTATGAAGCATAAAGTGGTTAACTTTAAAGCGTCGCCGACCGATTATTATGAACTCAACAAAGATGTAGATATGTAAGAAATGTAGATATGTAAACAATATAGACATGTAAAAAATGTAGATATGTAAAAAGGTGCAGCTATGAGAGCTAACGGAAAGGGGGGGTGATGCGTTGACCGAACCGATGATTTTATTAAAAAACTTACAAGTTGCCTATGACGGGCAAACGGTCTTACAAGATATAAATCTTACTGTTGCAGCCGGTGAGGCAACAGTTATTGTAGGCCCTTCGGGAGCAGGCAAAACGACCATATTGAAGACATTATTGGGTTTATTGCCCAAAAATGCCCGGATTACGTATGAAACAGCTTCTTTATGCGGCGTTTCTTGGCCTAAATCCGAACAAGCTTGGCATGAGTTGCGAGGCCGACGCATCACTTATGTAGCACAAGGCGCCGTAAGCTCCTTTAGTCCTTTTTTTACAATTGAAGAGCAATGTCGTCATGTGGCAAAGGCTATTAATCTCGCTTGGGCTGAGGCCCGCAGGCGGATTGAAACTTTGAGCATCGCTCTGGATTTAGACCTTAACGTGTTGTCTTTATATCCCGCTGAATTGTCCGGCGGTATGGCCCAACGGGTGGCTTTATTATTTGCCTTACTCCCCAAACCGGATATTCTAATCGCCGATGAGCCGGCTTCGAGTTTAGACATGGTTCGTCAACTGCAAGTCGTAGAGCTTTTGAAAAAAGTGCAGCAATCGGAAGGGCTGACTTTGGTGTTTGTTACCCATCAACGGGAATTGGCAAACTGTATCGGTGACAGCGTATATGAATTGCAGGGCGGTCGTTTGCAATGTTTGCAGGACGGTCGTTTGCAATGTTTGCAGGGCGGTTATTTGCAATGTTTGCAGGATGGTCGTTTGCAAAATTTGAAGGACCCTGTGAAAGAGGGTAATCGTTCAGGGGCAATTAGCGTGGAAGACATCACTACGACTGACAAAGCGCATTGTACTGCCACAGCAACAGACGTTGCGGCGGCGCCGTTTTTAGCGATTAAAAATCTCCAAGCCTGTTACGAGACTGACACTAATTCTGTATTACATGATGTGAGTTTAACTGTTCACCGTGGTGAATGGGTGGCTTTGGTTGGTCTCAGCGGGGCCGGTAAGAGCACTTTGTTTCGCTGTTTACTGGGCTGGCAGGCCACTTTAAAAGGTGAGATTTTATATGATGAAAAGGAGCTCACCAATTATTCGCCCGCTGAGTTGGGCCAAATAGTCCAGCCTATTTGGCAGGATCCGCAAAGTTCTTTTAATCCGCGCCAAACAATCGGATGGAGCCTTGAAGAAGCTATGAAACATAAGCCGGTAAAGCCGGTAAAGTCGGAATCTTTGCAATCGTTAGGGGCACAAAATGTCAGGTTTTTATCGCAAGAGTGCACCATTTTAGGTGCAGCAGACAGGGCTAAGTTTTCACCAGCCGCAAGTTCTGCTTCAAACTGCGAAGAACAGGTGGCTACCCTCTTGGGGGCTGTGAATTTGCCAAGTTCATACAGCAAGCGCTATCCGCACATGTTAAGCGGTGGGGAATGTCAGCGAGCCGCTTTGGCGCGGGCTATTGCCAATAATCCGTCCTTACTTTTGTGTGATGAAATGACATCTGCTTTGGATGGTCAAACGCAAGCGGAAGTATTAGCCGTATTGAATGATTTAAAACAAAAAAATCAGCTCGCCGGTTTAGTCATTACCCATGACTTGACGGTAGCTGAATCTTTATGTGAACGCATATATTTATTGGCTGAAGGGCGCATTGTGGAATCGGGGACGGTGGCAGCTGTTTTAACCAATCCTCAATCAGAGTTGGGCAAACAATTGGTAGAAGCGCGTACATTACTTAAGAGGTAAATACTAAAACTGCATTTCCATAGTTAAAACTGTATTACCATTGTTTTACAATACCATAGTTTTTACAATACCTTAGTATTTTACAATAAGACATTTTGTGCAATATGTTATAATAAATCTATAACAGACGAAACAAGGTGGTGATTACGTGGCGCAAACGGAGCACGATAGATTACATGAATTAGGCATTGCCCACAATCATGAGGCGATGCATGAACATATACACGGCCATGAACATTCTCATGAACACGCTCATACAGATGAAAACGCTCATGGACATACGCATTCGCACACGCAGACTAAGGCGGTATTGAATCGTTTGTCACGTATTATCGGTCATTTGGAATCGGTAAAGCGGATGGTGGCGGATGGACGCGACTGCAGTGAGGTGTTGGTGCAACTGGCCGCGGTTGATTCGGCAGTGAAAAGTGTGAGCCGCGTTGTCATGAAGGACCACATTCAGCATTGTATCGTTGATGCGGTAAAAGATAATGATACGGAAACCCTTGATAAATTGAATGAAGCTATCGATCGGTTTATAAAGTAGCGAAGGCTATTTTTATAATAACTTTTGAATTTGATACTTGGCAGATTATTCACAAGGAGGTAGCAGTATGTCACGAGTTGTAATGCAGGCACATTTGAGAAATGAATTAACAAATGCTAAAAAGAGTCACACTGTATTTACGGATGTAGGCAAAGATGTGGGCGGTTTGGAAGAATCGTTTTCACCGGTTGAATTGTTAGCTGATACTTTTGCTTCTTGTGCGCTCTCCATTATGGGGCTTATCGGCGGTAAAATGGGTTATGATTTCGTTGGTGCCTATGCGGAAGTAGCCACTAATGTGAGCTCCGAAGAATTTAGAGTTAAAGAAATTAAAATTGACTTCCATTTACCGAAAGACATTAAAGAAGAAGACCGCAATAAAATCGAAACCTTGCTTCATGAAAAATGTATTGTCGGCCGTAGCTTGAATGATGATGTAATACAGACTGCTACGTTTAACTATGACGTGTAGGGTTGTTTGAACAGAATATTCGGTTAAGTTGTAGTTTGCCCTTGCTTGAAATTCAGGCAAGGGCTTTTTTTGGGCTTATAGGACAAAAAGTGTGTGTGGCTTTTTTAGTTAATCCCAATAAATTGGA
>NZ_JALKIG010000026.1 GCF_023051165.1 Veillonella sp. KGMB01456 | reverse complement strand
CGTATCTTCAAACCGCATTCTTGTTTTTAGGGGTGTATTTCGTTACAGCCCCTTTTTATTTGGTGCGCCTAGGCGGAATCGAACCACCGACACGCAGTTTAGGAAACTGCTGCTCTATCCTACTGAGCTATAGACGCATGTATGTATTAAATTAAAACACTTTACAAACTATATTATAAACGGAATGTTCACATCTCGCAATATACCTATATTCTTAAGCACTTATCCACGAGTTATCCCCAGTTTATACACAGAGTTATACACTTTTTCGTTCACTTATGCACCAAATTTTTAGACTTACTCACAAGCTATACACAACATATCCACAGATTTATGTGTATAATCTGTGGATATGTTCGTCAGTATGTACTATTTTTAGTTTATAACCGGTGTATAACTTTTAATTTGTTCGCTCAAAAATGACATGTTCTGCCAATTTTTACTAACAATACAGGTCTTCCATTACTTATTCAGGGAACTTAAATTCGCCGTCGATTTCAACCGGGCGGCTCCAATCAACTTGAACGTCAGTGCGTTCCCACATAACGGTTAACGCTAATTTTAAATTTTCCAAAGATTCAGAAGGATCTAACGTAACTGTTTCATACACGTCGAGGCTTAACGCTTTTTCAATAGTTTGCGGTGTATGTAAATAATCCCAAACCTTTTTTTGCCAAGTTTCATCAGGCAATACTACTGTCATTTCCTTATTGTCTTTATTAAAGGCAATATATCCCTTTTCATCCACCCCATAATGAATGGCATAATATGCTACGTTACTCATCGTATTAGCTCCTTTTCACTGTTATTGGCAATGTCTACTTACTTATTTAATCATACATTACATCATCTACGCAATATGCTTTGATTTAATTTTATCGTATTAATTACAATATTACCAATAAATTTTCACTAATTTTGATAATTCCCTTTATTTTTCTTCCGCTTTAAAATAAACAGCATACATAACGGGCAGCACAATTAAAGTCAAAATCGTAGCCACAAAGAGACCACCGCTGAAAGCTATGGCCATCGGTGACCAAAAGGCACTTCGCATGAGCGGTACCATGCCTAAAATAGCAGCCAAAGCAGTGAGCATAATCGGTCGGAAACGCAAGATAGTGGAGCTTACAATGGCTTCATAGGTCGTTTGTCCTTCTTTGCGATGTAACTCAATCTGGTCAATTAAAATGATAGAGTTTCGGATAATCATACCGCTTAAGGAGATAACCCCCAAGACTACCATGAAGCCCATCGGCGTATTGGTTAAAAGCATAGTCAAAACAACCCCGATGAGTCCCAGCGGTGCCGTTAACATGGCCATAATCATGAGGGAGATTTTCTTGAGCTGGAACATGAGAATTACCATAATGAGACAAATCATAATCGGCATCGGCCCTTTTAAGTTATTAAGAGCAATGTTACTTTGTTCGGCGGATCCGTCAACCTCAATGGTATAGCCGGCCGGTAAGTCCGCTCTCATGGTATCCAGTTTTTCATTAATTTCATTAGCTAACGAATCGGCCATTACATTAGGCGGTACATTGCCATGGACTGTAATGGTCGGCGCCATGTTACGGTGCCATATGATACCGTCTTCATTGCCCAAAGAAATCGTCGCAATCTGACTCAACGGTACATAGGCGCCGGAACCGGTCTGAATCGGAATATTTTGCAAAACACTCATATTATGATCTTCATTACCGCTGAGTTTAAATTTCATCGGTATCGTCTGATTGCCTACATAATATTGTCCCACCGTAATACCGGATATTTTACTTTGTAAATCTGTCGCTACCGTATAACTATCAACGCCCATCAAACGCGCTTTAGACGGGTCGATATGCACTTCAATATTCGGTGTATTATCCGGCCAATCTTCGGCAATATCTGTAATTTCAGGATATTCTTTGAAAACAGCCTTCACATCGGTGGCAATTTCTTTAACTTTATCCATATCAGGACCGGATACACGGAACATAATCGGATATTTTGAAGGCGGACCGGTTTGAATGAAATCCATGTTGATTAAAGCCGATGGGAATTCGTCCTTCAATTTTTCATTTAATTCATTGTACAAACTGTTTCTGTCTTCCAAAGAATTAGCTACAATCACATACTGCATGTAGTTGTTACGCTGTACTTCCGGTTCCAAGGTGAGCACAAAACGGGGCGCTCCTTCACCGATATAAGAGGAATAATGCTCAATGCGCTTATCGCCACTGAGGAGATTATCCAATTGCTCCGCCTGTTCCTTCGTATACTGTAAGGAAGAACTTTGAGGAAACTGAATGGCTACCATGATTTCCGGTCTTGTAGAGGCCGGGAAAAATTCTACTTTAATAAGCGGCACGCTGACCAAAGAAATGAAGAATAACACTAAGGTAGTGATAAGGACCGTACGGCGATGACCGAGAGCCCAGTGGAGGAATTTTTCAAAACGAGCTAAAAAGGCTTTTTGTATCCGCATAGCTCTTGTTTCCTCATGACCCGGTTTGATACGAATTAATTTACTGCCCAATACAGGACTTACCAGCACCGAAGCAAACCATGATAACAAAAGTGCCATGGCGACAACAATAAATAAAGCATGGGTAAATTCGGCAACCGATCCTTCCGATAAAAAGATTGGCAAGAAGCCGCAGCAGGTAATCAAGGTACCGCTCAGCATCGGAAAGGCCGTCGATTTATAGGCAAAGGTAGCCGCATCATGCGTATTGAGCCCTTCTTCCATTTTGAGGGTCATCATTTCCACGACGATAATCGCATCATCCACCAATAGGCCTAAGGAGATGATTAAGGCACCGAGACTTACTTTATGCAGTTCGAGGCCATCCGCATACATCCCCACAAAGGTACTGGCCACAACGACCGGAATCGTAAGAGCTACCACAATCCCACTGCGTACACCAAGGGATATAAAGCTGACGATTAATACGATGACAATGGCTTCAAATAAAGAACGGGTAAATTCACTGATGGAATCATCCACCACTTTCGGTTGGTTGGATACCTGACTGACATCGAGTCCGGCCGGCAAGGCATCCTTATAGGACGCCATTTTAGCATCTAATGCCTTACCGAATTCAATATTATTGGCTCCCGGATCCATGGAAACGGCAATGCCTATGGCCGGTTTACCATTATAGTAGAACAGCGGACTTTGCGGTGATTCGTAGTCCATACGAACCGTGGCAATATCCCCTAAACGCAAGGTCTGTCCATTCACTTGGAGCGGCATTTCGCGAACGGAATCAACACTGTCAAAAAGACCGTTCACACGCAAATAGACATTATTCGTATCTGTATCAATCATACCGGCCGGCGCCATAGAGCTTTGCTGTTTTAAGGCATTCAAAATCGTCTGGGCACTTATCTGATAGGCCGACAATTTATCCTTATTCATTTCCACATAAAGAGTCTGTTCTTGCACACCTTTTAAATCTATACGTTTTACATTCGGTACACTGAGTAAAACGCGCTTAATATCTTCCGCATAAGCTCTTTTTTCTTCATAGGAATAGTCATCGCCGGTAAGAGCGTAAATTGTACCGTACACGTCGTCAAAACGATCATTAATAACAGGTCCCTGCACGCCGGATGGCAAGCTTGACCATTCATCATCAATCATGTGACGTACTTCCGTCCAAGCGGCCCGTACGTCGTCGCTTTTGACTGATTCTTTGAGGTTAATATAAATAACCGTTTTACCGCCATCCGTAAAACTCTTTGTATAATCAAGACCAGGTAAGTCGCGAATTTTTTCTTCCAGTTTATCCGTAACCTGTTCCGACATTTGCTGCGGTGACGCACCCGGCCAAGTGGCGGCTACAACCATGGTGCGAATCGTAAAATTCGGATCTTCCATACGACCGATTTTCATAAAGGAAAAACTGCCGATGGCAAAGAGCATGGCCATAAAGAAGTAAATGATAGACTTGTGTCTGAGGGCCCAATCAGCTAAGTTAAACTGCTTCATATGCGTACCTTAGCCCCTTCTTCCAATTTATCCGTACCGGCCGTTACAATGCGGTCACCGGCCTTCAAACCGGATACTACCATGACTTGATTATTACCTAAACTGCCTAAAGTAACATTTCGTAAATGCACCGTATTATCAGTGACTACATAGACTTGTCCCTGACTGTTTGGTGTCGGTTGACGCGTGCCTACTAAAGCCGTTAACGGAATCATTAATCCATTGCTATTTAATTGATTGAATACTACATTAGCAGTCATACCAAGCTGTAATTGAGCTGGCGGATTTGGTAAAGAAATTTTAACCGTATAGGTACGCGCCGTCGCATCCGGCACCGGAGAAATTTCACGTACTACACCGGCCGTTGTCACATTTGGTAAAGCCCAATAGGTTACGCTGGCCGGCGAACCAACGGCTACGGACGCCATCATTTGTTCCGGCAAGGCAATAACCGCTTCCGGTTCATTGCCGACCGCAATAGTACCTACAGTCTGACCGGCCGCTACGACCTGCCCCACTTCAATGGAGGCAGCCGTAATAATACCGTCAGCCGGTGCTGTTAATTGCGTGTAGTTTTGCTGATTGGCACTGGTCTGCACATTAGCCTGCGCCTGTGCCAATTGAGCGGCCGCTACTTTATAGGAGTTTTCCATCTGGTCTAATTGCAATTGACTGATTGCTTCTTCCGCATAGAGTTGGCGATAACGCTGTACATTGGTAGCTGCCAAATCATACTGTGACTGAGCCGCTGCCAAAGCACCCTCGGCATTTTGCAACTGACTGCTCGTATCGCCTTGGTCTAATATGGCCAGTACTTGACCGGCTCCGACGCGATCACCGATATTAAAATTCTTTTGAATGACACGTCCGCCGATTTGGAAGGACAACACCGTTTCATTGCGGTTTTTAATGGTACCGGCCAAACTGTTTTCACCGGCTCCGCTCCCTTGCCCAACGACCTGCGTTTTAACCAACGGTGCTTTATCGCTCGTTTCGTCCGATGAGCCACACCCACTCACCAAGAGTAACAAACCTGTCAATAATGCTGTAATTATCGTGTATCGGCGCCAACTTCTCAGCCCGCTCATATGAATCTCCTCCTTATTTATTACCGGTAATATATATGTTAATTGTAAGAGTTATTCCCAATACTGTCAATTATTTTCAATATACTATGTACCTTATACTATCCGCCTTTAATTGGTGTTACAGTAATGCCAATAAGGTTTTATTTCCATATACTATGACTGTCAATAGGCCGATTTTGGCTTCATACCGGTTAGCGTATTCAATTCTTCATCAGATATAGCAATCGGTCCATTCATTAAAAGTTTAAGTGTTTCCAAGGTGTCCTTAATTTTTTCAGCCGGCACATTACTGAGAACCGATTTAAAATAAGCTTCTTCACGCTTATGCAAATCATTATGCACCAATGCCACAGCCGTTCCCAGTTCCGTATTACGCAATAATACAGCTTTTAAATCTTCTTTGTTGTGAAAACGAATGAGCAAATTGTTGGCCGCCAAACGTTTTACATACCGTGATAACAGCCCCTGTGAAAAGGGCATAGCCTTCAAAATTTCCTGATAGGTCCCCGTTTTATCCGGTTTAGCTTCCAAATAACTTAAGATTTGCATCTCCGAATGATTAAACTTTTTATTCATCAGCTTGTTTGCCGATTCACAAGGCACTGTATCAATATACGTTTCAATAGCCTCTTTTAGAAGACGTTTACGAACTTCCTGCACATATACAGCAAACAATGAAGCCGTAGTCACTAATTCTTTGTACGTATTTTCCATTGGTATTTACAACTCCGTATTTTTGTAGTTTTATACAGATGTTTAACACATCTCATAATAATCGTCTTTTAACTAAAAAAATCCTCATAGCTTTGGTCTTCGCCTACACTATGAGGATAGTTCTTATTCGTCGGCAGCTACTGTTTCCTCAATCGGCTCATGAACCACCATGATTTTATCGATGCGGACATTATCCATATCGACAATTTCAAAGGTATATGTTTCCCACACGTAGCGGTCCAGCTCTTTAGGAATGCGACCGAATAAATATGTCAAAAAGCCGCCCACCGTTTTATATAAATCTTTTTCTTCACCCGGTAATTCTTTGTTAATACCGAAATATTCTTTAAATTCATCAATGCTGAGTAGGCCGTCAACAAGCCAAGTTGTTTCCGTGCGCTGAATAATACGATTTTCTTCTTCTTTCAGCTCATCTTCGCTGGCCGGCATCAAACCAACCAATTTCTCCATGATGTCATGAAGTGTTACAAGCCCGCTGAAACCGCCGTATTCGTCGAGTACTACGGTTTCATGAATACCTTCCGAACGGAAAACTTCAAGAAGCTTCATAAGACTGATGGATTCCGGTACCATAACCGGCTGCTTGGTGCATTCTGCCACCAATTGTTTTAACGTCTTTTCCCCGCCTGCTTTCATATGCTCGGCGAACACATCAGCCACAATAACGAGACCTTCCAATTCATCCAAGGAATCGCGCCCTACGGGCAAACGATAATGTGTGGAGTTGCAAAGACGTTCTTTGATTTCTTCCTCCGGACTATTCAAATCAAGCCACTTAAGCTGTGTACGCGGTGTCATAACATCACCGGCATTTAAATCGGCCAAGCGGAATACATTATCTACAAGAATCGGTTCTTCTTTTTCAAAAGCCCCCAACTCAACACCTTGGGTTAACATTTTGTTGATTTCAAGTTCTGTAACCGGCGCTTCTTCTTTCTCTTTAACACCCAAGAGTTTTAATAAAAAGCTGGTGGATGAACTAAGCAAGGCTACCAGCGGCTTTGCTATAACCGAGAACGAATGCATCGGTACGGCCATAATAATGGCAATTCGTTCCGGTGCGTTCAACGCGATACGTTTCGGTACCAATTCACCCACAACGAGGGATAAATAGGTCGTCAACGATACGATAACAATAGGGCTTACCGAATCGGCATAGGGTGCCAAAACCGGTATATGTTCTTTAATAGCTTCTGCCATAGGCGTCGATAATGCGGCGCCGGAATACAAACCGGTTACGATACCGATTAAAGTAATACCGATTTGTATGGTAGAAAACATCTGATTCGGGTCTTCCGATAATTGAATCGCCCGCTGTGCCCCCGTACTGCCTTTTTCGGCACTATCTTCCAATAAACCCTTACGGGCATTGACTATGGCTAATTCTGTCATGGAGAAAATACCATTTGCTATAATGAGCAAGAAAATTATGAGTATCTCCAGACCCACGTCACCATCCACTAATGAATCACTCTCCTCTTACTTACAGTGGATACTTATATTCTGTCAGGCTACTTTAGCCTGTACTTACCGTATAGTATATCAAAAATTGAATATTTTCGCTATATTGAGTCTTATTGCCTCTATTTGTAAAACATAGACCGGCATAATGCAAAAACGCCCTGTCGCTGCGTATGGCGACAGGGCGTTTTCATAGAATATATCGAAGGGTTAAGCTTCTATTGCTTGGCATTTATGCCTAAAATGCCAAGCCTCTATCAGATAAACGTTTTAACTTTATAAAACGGGAACCCAAAGGCTGAGTTACAGCCTGAATCATTTATACTTAAATCAGTTTATATTGACCTAAATTATTTATTTAAAATCGCTTTCACATCGTTAACGATTAATTCAGGGGATAAGTGGTAACGAGCCACCAATTCATCCATAGGAACACGGTCATTAACTTCTTTTTTCATACCGATGTTCAATACTTTCATATCGGATAAACCGTAGAAGCGGGACACTTTTTCACCAAAACCACCGTCCAATACGCCATCTTCCAAAGTAACTACGAGGTTGTGGTCTGCTTTTAAGCTTTCCAAAGTGTCAGCATCGACTTCAGAGGATAAACGCGGATTTACAACGGTTGCCTCAATGCCTAATTCAGCTTTTAAAGCGTCTTTAGTGCGTAAAGCAAGGTCATAGAAGGCACCTAAGCCCAAGAGAGCTACCGTATTACCTTTGACAGTTACTTGGTTGCTCAAATCACCGTTGAAGGCATTGCCGCTTTCAAATGTCTGTACTTTACCGCCCGGTACACGAATCATTACCGGGAAGTCAGTCTGTTCCAAGGATCAATCGAGCATAGCCAACAATTCTGCTTTAGTAGCCGGGGATAATACGCGAAGGTTTGGAATGGTGCTCATCATAGCCAAATCAAAAGCACTGGAATGAGTAGCATCCATTGGCGAAATACCGCCGCCCAACGGGAAGGATAAAATAGTAACGGCATTGTTATTCAAAGCCATATCCTGCATCAATTGGTCATAGGTACGTTGTAAGAAGGTAGCCGCATCAAGGATAACCGGTTTACCGCCGTTTTTGGCAATACCCGCAGCCATAGCCACCATATGTTCTTCCGCAATCCCTACGTCAATAAATTGTTTGCCCGCTTCGGCACGACGCTGTGGATTAAAGCCCGGAATGCCCGGTACACCGGCTGTCAAACCGACTACGGTAGGATCTTGTTTCATTTTTTCAAGCAAGTGAGTTGCGATGATGTCATCAAAATGTTCTTCTTTCATGTACGCATCCACATCAAAATGTTTACCCATAATGTAGTGGTACGATTCTTTATCCGCTTCTGCTTCCGGTAACCCTTTACCTTTAACAGTTACCATGTGAATTACGATTGGATGATCGATGTCTTTAACAGCTTTGAACGTTTCAATCAAGGACTCCAAATCATGACCGTCTTCTACGAATACATAGTCAAGACCTAATGTTTTGAAGAAGTTGTTTTCCGCTTTACCTTTGCTGTCGCGCAATGCTTTGAAGTGAGCGTAGAAACCGCCTTCGTTCGGAGCGATGGACATATCGTTATCATTGAACAACACGATGAAGTTGCTGCCCAATGTAGCACTTACATTAAGACCTTCCAAAGCTTCACCGCCGGACATGGAACCGTCACCGATAATGGCAATGACATTACCGTCTTCACCTTTAAGGTCACGTGCTTTAGCCATACCGGAAGCCAAACTTACGGACGTGGAAGTATGACCTACGGTAAAGAAGTCATGGTCACTTTCGTTCGGATTGGTATAACCGGAATATTTGCTGTAAGATGCAGGGTCGGTAAAACCTTCCTTACGACCGGTCAACATTTTGTGAATGTAGGACTGGTGGGATACGTCGAATACAAATTTATCTTTTGGCGAATCAAACACGTAATGAAGCGCCAAGGTTGCTTCTACAAAACCAAGGTTCGGCGCCATATGACCACCCGTTTCGTTTACGCGATGAATCAGTACTTCGCAAATTTCCTGAGCCAATTGTTTTAATTCTTCAATACTCATGCCTTTAATATCTTGAGGGCTGTTTACTTTACTTAATAAATTCATACTATCTTCCTTTCTAAACACCATATATATAATCCGTATATCATACATTGTTATCCAACTTAGGATTTGCAAAACTATTATGAATACGACTTACTAACGATTTGTTTTAAACAAAAAAAGTTCTGTAATCTTCACTGTGACTCACATTTCGTAGTCATCAGCGGTGATTACAGAACTCATTATAGAACTTGAAGTCGACTTCAAGTCAAGCATTAAATTTAAATTTTTCTATTTAATTTTAAAATTTCGTTCAACGAATGATGCATATATCCCTTAGAAACCGCTCTAATATCAGTTTTTATGACCATATCGATGGTTTTAAAATTTTTTAGAAATATCAAGAAATTAAGAACTTTGCGGATTATTTTTCGTAATCTCGATCCAAATTAACTTCTTTTAACGGAATAACATGAGTTTTATATTTGCTCTTATACGCCGCATATACCAACAAGAATACCGGAATACCGATATAGGCTACGCTGGCACCGTACCAGTCAATCGTTTCACCGGTGAACGCTGTATAGTTCTGACCGGCAATGATGATAAGACATAAAACGATAGCAAAAATAGGACCGAATGGATAGAACAAGGCTTTAAACGGAATGGCATCCAAGCTTTTACCCTGTGCATGGAATGCACGACGGAAGCGATAATGAGCAATGGCAATCCCGAGCCATGCAATAAAACCACTCATACCACTGATATTGATTAACCAGTTGTACGCAGTACCTTCACCGATTAAGGAAGTTAAGAATGCAAATACACCGAAAGCTGCCGTTGCTAATAAAGCAGGTACCGGTACACCACGGGAATTCAATTTAGTAAATACCTTAGGTGCATCCCCTTCTTTAGCCATGGCATATAGCATGCGGGTAGATGCATAAAGACCGGAGTTACCGGCAGACAATACGGCCGTTAAAATAATAGCATTGATGAAGCTGGCCGCAAAGGCAAAACCGAAACGATCGAGTACCAAGGTAAATGGGCTGATAGCGACATTTTCAACACTGGAATTCAATAAATTCGGATCATCGTAAGGAATCAAGAAACCGATGACTACGAAAGCACCGATATAGAATAATAAAATACGCCAAAAAATGGAGTGAATTGCTTTAGGAATATTTTTTTCCGGATCTTCCGATTCACCGGCAGCTACCCCGATTAATTCCGTACCTTGGAAGGAAAAGCCCGCTACCATGAAGATGGCCATAATAGATGCAAAACCGCCTACAAACGGTGCTTCACCGCGTGTCCAGTTTTCAAAGCCCGGCGATGTACCGCCAATGCCCAAGATAAGCATGGTACCTACAAATAAGAATACGAAAACAGTAATAACCTTCATACTGGAGAAGAAATATTCACTTTCCCCGAAGGAACGGGTCGATAAATAGTTCATCAAGAATAAAGCCGCCAAGAACAAGGCCGACCATACGATGGCCGGAATGTCCGGGAACCAGTATTTCATGATTAAAGCACCGGCAACAAGTTCCGCCGCCAAGGTAATCGCCCAGTTAAACCAGTAATTCCACCCTAAAGCAAAGCCGAAAGCCGGATCTACATAACGGGATACATACGTACCGAACGAACCCGGTACCGGTAAATAGGTAGCCATTTCACCTAAACTGGTCATCAAGAAATAAACCATAATACCGATAAAACCATAGGCTACCAAAGCGCCGCCCGGGCCGGCGGTGCTAACTACTTCACCGCCTGCTACGAAGAGGCCCGTACCAATGGAGCCGCCCAAGGCAATCATATTCATGTGGCGCGATTTCAGACTTCTTTTTAATTTAGTATTCGCTGCATCACTCATACACTATCCTCCCACCCTACAAGTCTAAATTACGAACTAATTTAGCATTATCTTCAATAAATTTGCGACGCGGTTCTACTTTATCCCCCATGAGTACACTAAAAATCTTACCGGCCTCAATGGAATCTTCCAAACTTACCTGCAAAATAGTACGATTTTCCGGATTCATGGTTGTTTCCCAAAGCTGTTCCGGATTCATTTCACCTAAACCTTTGTAACGCTGAATCGTAATATTGTCACGACCGATTTCATCTAGCTTAGCGGCCATTTCAGCATCACTGTATACATACCAATGACCTTTGCCTTTTTTGATTTGATACAATGGCGGCTGCGCAATATATACACGTCCTTCTTCGATGAGCGGTTTCATATAACGATAGAAGAAGGTCAATAAAAGCGTACGAATATGGGCGCCGTCAACGTCCGCATCGGTCATGATAATAATTTTGTGATAACGACTCTTATCGAGATCAAAATCCTCCCCAATACCGGTCCCGAAGGCCGTAATCATGGAGCGAATTTCATTATTAGCTAGAATTTTATCTAAACGAGCTTTTTCTACGTTCAAAATCTTACCGCGCAACGGCAAAATTGCCTGGTAACGACGGTCACGGCCCTGTTTGGCACTACCGCCCGCAGAATCACCTTCGACGAGATAAATTTCGGTCATAAGCGGATCTTTTTCAGAGCAGTCTGCCAATTTACCCGGTAAAGAACTTACTTCCAAAGCATTTTTACGACGGGTCAATTCACGAGCTTTACGAGCTGCTTCGCGAGCACGGGTGGCGCTGGTTGCTTTTTCAATAATACGTTTAGCTTCCGCCGGATGTTCTTCAAGGAATGTTTTAAGACCTTCCGACACAACCGTATCGGTAATGCCTTTGACTTCACTGTTGCCCAGTTTTGCCTTTGTCTGACCTTCAAACTGAGGGTCTAACACTTTTACACTGATAACGGCAGCCAAACCTTCACGCACGTCTTCACCGGACAAATTGCTTTCATTGTCCTTAATGAGACCGGATTTACGACCGTAATCATTTAAAGTACGAGTCAAGGCACTGCGGAAACCGCTCAAATGGGTACCGCCGTCAATGGTATTAATGTTATTAACGAAAGAAAATAAAGTTTCGCTGTAGCTGTCATTGTATTGGAACGCTACGTCAACCACTACATCGTCACGCGTGTTTTCCACATCAATAACAGTAGGATTAACCAAGTTTTTGCCTTCATTTAAAAATTCAACAAAGGATGTAATACCGCCTTCGTACATGAAGCTTTCTACTAAATTTTCTTCCGGACGTTTATCCGTAAGGGTAATGCGCAGACCTTTATTCAAGAAAGCCAATTCCTGTAAACGAGTACGCAATACGCCGAAATCAAATACGGTAGTTTCAAAAATCTCTGCATCCGGTTTAAAAGTAACGGTTGTGCCGGTATCTTTAGCTTCACCGATGACTTTTAACGGACTTTGCAAATGACCGCGCGCAAAAGTAATTTCCTGTTCTTTGCCTTCCTGACGAACTTTAACAACCGTCCATTCACTCAAAGCATTAACTACGGAAATACCTACGCCATGAAGACCGCCAGATACTTTGTAACCGCCGCCGCCGAATTTACCGCCGGCATGCAATTTGGTTAAAACCAATTCAACCGCCGGAACGCCTGTTTCATGCATACCTGTCGGAATACCGCGGCCGTCATCGGTAACGGTAACGCTGTTATCTTCATTAATGCTGACTTCAATATGAGTACAATAGCCGGCTAAGGCTTCGTCCACACTGTTATCAACAACTTCATATACTAAATGGTGCAACCCTTTAGATGATGTACTCCCTATGTACATCCCCGGGCGGCGTCGTACCGCTTCCAGGCCTTCTAAGACCTGTATATTATCGGCACTATAATTCTGTTCTGCCATTCCATATCCTCCCTAATTTCAGTAATAAACCATATCTATGGGGATTTAGCTTTATAAAACAATTATCCTTAATTATACTCTATTTTTATCGTTTTGTGTATAAGCTTACCGGAATACCGGTAGCGGCACGCTGTAAACGGCGGCCTACGCCGGTAATAGACATACTTAAGCCATAAACCGCATCCACTGTAACCAAGTAGCATTCAATCGGTTCATCCGGAAAAACTTGGATTACATCCTTGTTCTGCCATTGCTTATTGCGACGGCGCCGCCCTTTTAAAAGCGGAATATCCTGTACCACCGCCACGATATCTTCAATAGACACGCTATACGTATCCGATAAATGAACGAACATACATCTTACCATCACTTTCTCTATATTTCAATTGCTTTGCGGTTTATGAGACTTTACAGCCTCCTTGTATTGAGCCCGCATTTTTAAAACCGAATTGCGTACAAACTCCGGTTTTAGCTGTTCTGCTTTTTTGTGCGTAATCAGCATTAACAGCATATATATATCATAATTCTCGTTGGATTCTTCTTTGACGACTCGATTTCTGAAAAAATACACGCATTCACGATGAGCCAACTGATAATCGGACATAGTGCACTGTGGTACATGTTGACGCATTTCATCATATACGGCAAAGGGTTCTTGCATCAATCGATCTTTAATACCATTAATATGCTGACGATATAAAAAAGCCTCATGTTCCTGCGTTTTTATAGTACAGGATGAGCAAAGAGTCTCACCAGGACCAATAAGTTTTTCACAGCATTCACAATTATGATAACCATGGTCCTTTAGATAGACTGTCTTCTTATATTGCTTTATCTGCACATCTTTCAACTGCCGGCGCAATTCTTCGCTTTTTATATTCGCCACCGATGAGTCTATTTGAGCCATCACATCAATGGGAATAGGAATCGCTTTAAAATTAATGAGCACCCGCTCATAGGAATCCGTGTGTTTTGCTGTGCCCATATAGGCCGATGTATCACCCTTGGTTAATCCTTGACCATGGGACGATGTAACCGACACTGCATCGACGGGCTGAATTGCTTTCAAATAGCTTTGCCGATACATGGTGCATTCTAACTCTGTAATAAGCTCCGAGCCGTAAAAGTCATTAATCTTTTTCAATAATTGACGTTTCATCATCTGAAGTTGCTGCAAACAGGGGGATGTCATGGCCGCCACTTTAATAATAGGCGGCTTAATTTCAAGCACTTTAGTCTGTTTGCCCAGCACCGCCCCCACAACTTTAGGCCAATGATGATACAGGCGCATGACGGCGAATTGTTTGAATACGTTGAACGATTTATATTTACTGTTCAAATGCGTATCATATTGCCGCACATGGGCATCCGGCTTATAGCCGATGGGTCCGGCCGGCCGATTGGAGGCCAACAGACCTTCAATATAGCGGACTGTTACATCGTCCCCCGCAGCGGCCTCAGTCTTTGCCTCGGAGACTGCCGGTTGTATGCCGTTTTTCGACTCAAACGTTTCGCTCATCATGATCACCGCCTTTCACAATTAATGAGTTCCACATCACTCAATTGTTTCACATCTTCCAAATCGGTCGTGGTTATAAACGTTTGGATTTTTTTATGGATAAAATTCAACAGATTTTGCCGCCGCTCCTTATCCAATTCACTGAGCACGTCATCCAATAGCAATATAGGATACTCGCCCACTTCCGATTTGATATATTCCAATTCACTTAATTTAAGCGATAAAATAGCCGTTCGTTGCTGACCTTGCGAGCCAAATCGTTTCAAATCCATAGGACCGGAAAAGAAGCCTAAATCATCACGATGAGGACCAAAAGAGGTACTCATGCGATGCCGATCCACCGGTAAATTAGCCTGCAATTGCTCATAAAACGCTTGCGGTTCGGTTAAAAATCCATTTGAAATTTGATGTTGCTCATAGGTAAGCTTTAAATTTTCTTTGCCCCCTGTGAGTTTACGATTCATCAAATCCAGCAAAAGATTAATTTTACGCAAACTGTCGAGTCGTTTTTTTATAATAAATGACCCGGTCTCCGCCAACTGTGTATCCCATTCGGCTAAAGAAATATCTCGCTTGCCGTAAGAATCTTTTAATACTTTATTACGTTGCTGCAAAATCTTATTATACAAGCGCAGTTGCTGATAATATAACGCACTTGTCTGCGATATTTCAATATCTAAAAAGCGACGCCTTAAAGAGGGACTGCCTTTTATGAGCTGTAAATCTTCAGGACTGAAAAGAACGGTATTCAAGGTGCCTACTAATTCTTTTTGTAAAATTCGGTTACCGTTGAGACGAATATCTTTCTTTTCCTTGCCACTGAGCTTCAAATTGATTTTGTGTTTCGTATCACGCTTCGTAAATTCCACAATAATCCCCGCTTCGGTAGCACCAAATTGCAGTAAATCCTGTGTATCATTGGTACGAAAACTGCGGCCGATGGTGCTGACATACAAGGCTTCTAAGAGATTACTCTTGCCTACACCATTGAGTCCGTGAAGAACGATGATATGGGGCGGAAAGGTCCAATTGGCATGCTCGTAATTTCTGAAATTAACGAGTTCCAAGGAGTGAATGTTCACTCGCCGGCCTCCTCTTTAACAACGACCAAGGTACCGATACCTTGAATTTCAACTAAGTCATCAGGGTATATTTTCTTACGTTTTTCATGGCAAACTTCGCCATTTACTTTGATTTTCTCATCATCAAGCAAAAATTTAATTTGACCGCCCGTGCCAATAATTTGTTCCAATTTTAATAATTGATCCAATTTAATGTAAGGCGTGTAAATTTCTACTTGAATCGGTTCTGTTTTACTCATAATTGCCTCCTCACAAAACGTGATGTTAACTCTGCAACTATATATTATTAATATAAGCTTATAGCTCAGTCTATTCTTAGTTCGTGCGAACCGGCGTTACTACATAGGTATAATTTGGATTATCATCCTGGCGAATAACAACGGGACCGTTCTGTTTTAAGTATAAATGAATTCTGTCGCCGCTGCTGTGACGCAAAATATCGCCAATATAACGACCGTTAAAGGAAATAGTAAACGGCGTACCTTTAAATTCGCAAAGTACTTCTTCTTTAGCCATGCCGATTTCAGCATTTTGCGTAGATAAAGTAACTTCTTTTTCATCCCAATCATAGCGAATAACATTGTAGCTCGCATCCTTAGCCAATAAGGAAACACGATCTACGGCACCGGCAAAATCGCGACTGTTTAAAATCGCACTGGAATCGAATTGCGATGGGATTACTTTTTCATAATCAGGATACTGACCTTCAATCAAACGAGAGAATAAGTAAATAGTATCAAATAAGAATACTACATTCGTACGATTCCAAATGATGCGAACTACGGTTGGCTGATCCGTTGGTAATAAACGGGATACTTCAGCCAATGTTTTGGTTGGAATCAAAATACGCATAGCCGCCGGCATAGGTGCATCTAAGTTGATTTTCTTAACGGCCATACGGTGAGTATCTGTAGCTACCATAGTTAAATTGGTGCTTTCACCTTCCAATAAAGCACCGGTAAAAATCGGACGATCATCATCATTGGCAGCTGCGTAATTAGTTAAATCAATCATTTGTTTAAATTGTTCGCCGTCTACATCAATGTGATTTTCATCGTGAATCTGTTCAACTAAGTTGAAATCATCCGGATCCATGGTAATAAGATTGAATTGAGAACTTTCAGAACTTAATAATAATTGTTTAGTTTCTGCATTAGATTCTAAAGTAATGGTATCGGTTGGTGTTTTACGAACCCATTCTTGGAAATAACGCGTGCTGAGAACGATAGTACCTTCTTCGATAATATTAGCATCAATAGTAATGCGGATACCGATTTCATAATCATTGGCCTGCATTTCTACTTTACCGTTTTTAGTTGTTATATATATAGCACCGGGTAAATTAGAACTTGTTTTGTTCTGACTAACCTTGGCTAAGGCATTAATCGCTTTTTGTAACGTATCTTTTGCAAATTGGATTTTCATGGACTGTCTCCTTTACTATTATGGATGTGATTAAGTTTTTAATTATTAGTAGTCTTAGTAGTAGGGGCGGTGTATAAGTGGATAAGCTGTTTGAAGTGGCATTTTTAATAGGTTTTCCACATGGGTATAAGTTTGTGAATAGAAGGAAAAAGTTATCCACTTATGAACTTTTAGAGTCGTGCTTGTCAATAACTTGGAAGTTAATCACTAACTATACACAACTTATTCACAGAGTTATCCACAACCGTTAATCCTTAGGTATCTTCGTTGATTTTACTGATAATATCATCGATAGTTCGCTTTAAATCAGTACTTTTAGCTAGGTCTTCACTGATTTTATTATACGCATGAAGAGCTGTGGTGTGATCCTTTTTGCCAAAAGCTTGCGAAATTTGTGGAAAACTTTCATTGATGAGTTCACGGCACAGATACATAGCGATTTGGCGCGGATGAGCGTATTGCTTATTCCGTTTCTGACCGACTAAGAATTCTTTTTTGATTTTGAAATAATCAGAAATAAAATCTTGAATATAGGCAACGGATAATACGGATTTTTTGCTTTCCGGAATGAGATCACGCAGGATATAGCGCGTATATTCCACGGTAATTTGATCGAGTTTATTATCCAATTCAGCGGCGGTGATTAATTTGGTAAGGGCACCTTGTAAATCACGAACGCTACGGTTGTAATAGGTGTTGCCAAAGAAACGAATCACTTCGTTCGGAATGTTAAGATTTGGCAGTAATTCACGCTGTTTGTCCACATAGGAGCGCGTGATGGCTTCCAAAGTTTCGGAGTTTGGCGGATCGATGGTTACCACCAGGCCGGAACTGAATCGTGTACGCAAGCGATCTTCCATTTGTTCCATATCTTGTGGTAAAACATCACTGGTGAGGACAATCTGTTTTTTACTGTCCGTTAAGGCATTAAAAGTATGGAAAAATTCCATTTGCGTACCGGCGTAGCGTTTTTCTTGAATAAATTGAATGTCATCAATCAAGAGAACATCGACTTTACGGAATGTGCTGCGGAATATATCCATATTGGTTTGGCCGTAACGAATAGATTGAACGAAGAGGTTCAAGAAGTTTTCACTGGTGATACACATGATTTGTAAATGGGGATAACGACGATGAATTTCATTGCCGATAGCATGCATTAAGTGAGTTTTACCGAGACCTGATTTACCGTAAATAAAGAACGGATTATAGCGATTGGCCGGATTTTCCGCAATATTTTGTGCTGCCACATAGGCCATTTGGCTGGAGCCGCCGGCAATAAAGGTGGCAAAGGTGTAATCCGGATTTAATTTTAAAATAGATTCATTATTTTTATATAAGGTTGTTTGACTGCTATTAGACTGCATAGATGCCGCTTCTTGCGGTATTTCCGACGGTGGGAATAAACTATCCGATTCCATCGGTGAAGTACTTGGAATATACGGGCCGGATTTAGTGGCGTCGTTTTTACGTACAGAATCAACTACAACCGGCTCATCATAATTCGGTGTATGCAGCGGTGTTTGTGACGGCGCCGGTGCGGCCGGTGGTAAACCGTATTGACTGGCTAATTGATCGTAGGCGCTATAATTCGGCACATGGGTTGCCGTTTCATTGGCATGAGCGGCTGTTTCATACGGTGCGTTTTCATACTCATTCATGTCATAGCCCGATTCATTGCCCAGTTGTGATTGCGGCATAGAAGCGATTTGACTATCGTCATAGTTTGCCGGTTGATTGGTAAAAGCCGTTGGTTCCGGTGGCGTCATTACACTCGGTTGGGCAACGGTTGTTTTCACCTCTTCGTGAAGGGTCGCCGGCTCTTTGTCGCCCGGTGTTGTAATAATAATTGTAAGTGGAGAATTGTTTTTGGTTAAACGCTGCCAAACATTATTTACGGAATTTTGAAAAGCATTTTTTATCATCGGTTCGTTTTCGATAAAATCCTTAATATACGTTTGCATCGTGGTTAATGTAAGGGTCTTACTGATTTCGTCCAATTGTAACGGGAGCAATCGTATAATCGTGCTTTCTAAAATTTCTTTTGGTAATGTGGCTTCAATATCTTCGCGTACTTTATTCCAAAAATCGTTAAGATTGATGTTTGACATACCATTTCCTTCCCAGGGTGTCATACTGTGAATAACTAAAAATACCTAACCTGTGTATAACTTCGTTTTTTGTGAAAAAAGAGAAAAAATAAATAGGTTAGAACAACTGATAAACACTGACTTTATACTGTTATCACTTCTGTTGTGGATAAGTAGTGCATAAGTTGTGTATATCTTGTTGATAACCTAGTTTTATTAGTCACAATATGATATTCCTTTTATATTTCATCCTCTATATTTTATCAGAAATAGGAAGAATTGTCATCGTAGTTGTGGATATCTTTTTGGCGTTATTAAGAGTATAATGTATATATTATATATCCACAGTATATGGCTAATAATGATTGAATCTATCGAGTGAGTATTGACATTACATGGCTTTATATTTATAATTATGCTGTTATGGTATAAGTAATTACAAGAACAATCTCAAGGAGGTGTTTTATACATGAAACGTACATATCAGCCAAATACTCTTTGGAGAAAACGTACTCATGGTTTCCGTGAACGTATGAAGACTATTGGCGGCCGTCTTGTTTTGAAAAGACGTCGTGCTAAAGGCAGAAAGAAATTATCTGCATAATATAATAGCTTTTAGGCAGGAGAAAAAACTTGGCGCTGCTGCCAAGTTTTTCTATTCATAATGGCATGGGATGATGATATGAGTGAATTGACATTTAAATTAGATAAAGAACGAAGAATTCGTAAAAACAGTGAATATCGTCTTGTCTATAAACATGGCAATTATGAAGTAGGTCGTCTCTGTGTAGTTTACCGTATGCCCGTGGCCAAGCAGGCTACCCGGATCGGTTTTGTAACCGGTAAAAAGGTAGGCGGTGCGGTGGAGCGCAACAGGGCGCGCAGGCTTATGAAAGAAGTGTATCGTCTTAATCAGCATGCTATCCGAGAAGGCTATGCTATTGTGGTTGTAGGGCGGGCTCGCATGGCGAGTGCCACCTATGATCAAGCGTGTAAGGAAATGATGTATCTTTTTAAAAAGAGCAAATTACTTAAAAGTAATGAAGCTTAGAAAGAGGCGTATCCATGAAACGCTGTTTGACCTTCTTAACCAAACTGTTGAATATGCTATTCATCGGCTTGGTACAATTTTATCGCTATGGAATTTCTCCATTAAAGCCTAAAACTTGTCGATTTTATCCCTCATGTTCGACGTATACCTTGGAAGCATTACGCAAATATGGACCTTTTAAAGGCAGTTATTTAGGAATTCGGCGCATTTTACGTTGTCATCCCTTTAATCCGGGCGGCTACGATCCGGTTCCGTGATAACACAAATTTGGAAATGTCAAAGTGTCTGTATGGATGAAATATAGACCATACCATAACGTATATAGACACGCAAAGGCCATTTGTATTCGTCATTAATACTCGTATAGGAGCAAACTAATGGAAATTTTTCAGGTATTAGTTGATTTTATGCGGACCTTGCTTACGTATTGCTATAATCTTACAGAAGCATTAGGGTTCCCAAGCTATGGTATAGCGATCATTATTATGACCATCGGGATTAAGGCAATCCTGGCGCCGTTGACGGCTAAACAGGTCAAATCTATGAAGGGCATGCAGAAATTGCAGCCTAAAATGAAAGAGATTCAGAATAAATACAAGAATGATCCACAGCGTGCGCAACAGGAAATTGCTAAGATGTATAAAGAATTAGGCGTTAATCCTTTATCCGGTTGTTTACCGCTATTGGTGCAAATGCCGTTTTTAATCGCTATTTTCTACGCGTTGCAAGGCTATCCATATGATCCTGCATATGAAAGCTTCTTATGGTTGCCAAGCTTGGGTGAAGCGGATCATTTGTATATTTTACCTGTATTAAGTGCTCTTTCTACATTTGTAATGAGCAAACAAACTGCGCAAGATGCTACCGGTGCTGGTGCCGGCCAACAGAAGATAATGCAGATTTTCATGCCTTTATTCATTGGTTATATCAGCTTGAATTTCCCAAGCGGTTTGGTTATTTACTGGGTTGTATCAAACATATTCCAAATGATTCAGCAGTTCTTTATCTATCGCAACGATAATAAGGAGGCTTAATTATGGATTATATTGAAGTTTCAGCAAAAACGATTGCTGATGCCGTTGCCAAAGGCACCGAACAGCTTAAAGCTGACGGTAAGGTCGTAACCGATACGAAAGTATTGGAACAGCCTTCCAGCGGTTTCTTGGGTATTGGTCGTCGCGATGCGTTAGTGCGTTTATATTTTGAAGAAGCTCCGTTGACTGAAAAAGTAGCTTTTGCAGCTGAACAGGCCGCAGCCAATGTACAGGCTACGGCACAGACTAAAGTAGCGGAAGCAAAAACAGCAGTTAGTGAAGCTTCTGAATTTGTGCAGGAAAAAGTAGCTGACGCTAAAAGCACGGCTGTAGAAGTAGCCGAAGCAGCGCAGCAAAAATTCAATGAAGTAGCGGAAGCGGCTCAACAAAAAGCCGGTGAAGTTTCTGAATTGGCGCAGCAAAAATTCGGCGAAGTGAAAGAACAGGCTGCCGAACTTGCTGATAAAGCACAGCAACATTTAGGTGAAGCAGCTGATGCGGCACAAGCAAAAATTGCTAATGTGAAAGCGCAGGCAAAAGATGTAGCGGTTGATGTAAAAGATACCGTTGCGGATACATTAGCTGATGCTAAAGAGACTGCGGAAGATGCGGCAACTACCGTTGCAGCGGCTGTAAAACCGCAACGTGAACCGGTTTCTAAAGAAGAACAGATGGTGATTGCCGATAAAGGTAAACAGTTCTTACAAGATATGTTTAGCAAAATGGGCTTATCCGTTCAGATTGAAAAAATGATGACTGCTGAGAAAATCACATTCCAGATTCATGGTGAAGAATTAGGTATTTTAATCGGCAAACATGGTCAAACCTTGGATGCTATTCAATACTTAACAAACTTGGTGGCTAATAAAGAAGTAGCCGGCCATTGTCATATCGTAGTGGATGTAGAAAATTATCGCTCTCGTCGTGAAGAAACTTTGGTTAATTTGGCTAAACGCCTTGCCTCGAAGGTAAAACGAAATCGTCAAAAGATTTCCTTGGAACCTATGAGTGCATTCGAGCGTAAAATTATTCATTTAACGCTCCAAAACGAAGTACATATTGTGACTGATAGTGAAGGTGAAGAACCGTATCGTCACGTAGTCATTGCTTATAAACGATAAGCTATGTGCGAGTCATAAAACCCGATCTATGATCGGGTTTTATTTTTACACAAGGGAGAACACCATGTACACAGAAGATACGATTGCTGCCATTGCGACGCCACCCGGCATCGGCGGGGTTGGCATTATTCGCGTCAGTGGCACTCGTTGCTTTGAAATAGTTGGTTCTGTTTTTAAAGCACAGGGAACCGTACCTTTAGAAAAACGGCCGAATCGAACCATTCAATATGGTCATATTATAGATCCTCAGAAACAGGATGAAATCCTTGATGAGGTCCTTGTTTTAATCATGAAAGGTCCAAAGTCGTTTACGGCGGAGGATGTTATAGAAGTACAGTGCCACGGCGGGATTATCGTGGTGCGTGAAATTTTGAAATTATTGCTTCGTCAGGGGGCTCGCTTGGCCGAGCCGGGTGAATTTACGAAACGGGCGTTTTTAAACGGCCGCATCGACCTTACCCAGGCGGAAGCTGTTATAGATATTATAGAGGCAAAATCGGAGCAATCTTTGGCGGTTGCGGTAAAACAGCTGGATGGTACTTTGGCAGGTATGATTCGCACCATTAGAGAACAGTTGATTGAGTTAATTTCACATCTGGAAGTGGCTATTGATTATCCGGAAGAAGACATTGAAGAACTTACGATGGATGAAACGGCGGATAAATTGCGGCCTATTTTAGCTAAAATCAATCAATTATTGGCTACGGCTAACCGTGGGCGCTTGTTGCGTGATGGCATTATGACGGCTATTGTGGGACGTCCGAATGCAGGTAAGTCGAGCCTTATGAATGCTCTTTTGCGTGAAAATCGTGCTATTGTTACGGATATTCCGGGTACCACCCGTGACAGCATTGAAGAAGCTATTACTATTGAGGGAATTCCGGTTCGTTTGATTGATACAGCCGGCATTCGTGAGACCGATGATATCGTGGAAAAACTCGGTGTAGATCGAGCTAAAGAGTATTTGGATAAAGCTCAAATCGTAGTGTGCGTTATTGATGCATCGGAGCCTATGACGGCGGAGGAAGAAGCCATTTTACGTGAAGCTTCTCATAAAAATACCATCGTATTCCTCAATAAAGCCGATAAGGGCGCGGTCATTACGGCCGATACGGTGGCTCAATACGGTCAATTTGCCGCTATTGCACCGATTAGTGCTGCTAACGGTGAAGGCATGGATGTGTTGGCTGATGCTGTCAAAGAATTGGTATATGGCGGTACGGTTCAAAATGAATCATCCGCTATGCTTAGCAATGTGCGCCATATTACTTTGATGGAGCAGGCTAAATCGCAGATTGAACAGTCTTTGAATAATATTGAGTCCGGCTTGCCGGTTGATTTTATCGTTACTGATGTACGCACTGCTTGGGAGCAACTGGGGGATATTACGGGGGACAGTTTGCGCGAATCCTTAGTAGATGAATTATTCAGTCGTTTTTGCTTAGGTAAATAATTAGGTAAATAAAATAGTGTAAATTTCAAAATTTGACTATTTTGTTTAAGTAAAACTTTTGGTAATTTCTTGGTTGTCATATAGGTTTTTGCTTAGACAACTGAATTTGCTTATAATGTAAATTACAGACCTCAAATGAGGTTGGTATAAAATTACTGAACAATAGTGCCTCGAGAGAGGGATAGGAGATAGTATGTATACAGTAGATACGTATGACGTCATTGTCATCGGTGGCGGTCATGCCGGTTGCGAAGCGGCCTTGGCTACAGCCCGTATGGGCCAACGCACGCTTATGGCAACTCTTAATTTAGATAATATTGCTTTGATGCCTTGTAATCCGGCCGTAGGTGGCCCGGGTAAAAGTCATTTGGTGTATGAACTGGATGCTTTAGGCGGTCAAATGGCTATTAATGCGGATGCTACAGCCATTCAGATGCGCATGCTGAACATGGGTAAGGGTCCGGCCGTGCATTCCTTGCGTGCTCAGTCTGATAAAGTGGCTTATCAGCGTTTGATGAAAGAAACCCTTGAAAATACGGATAATCTGAATGTAAAACAGATTATGGTAAATGAACTGCTTATCGAAGATGGTGAAGTAAAGGGTATTTTGAGTGAATTGGGCGAAGTATATGAAGCGAAAGCTATCATTCTTTGCACCGGTACTTACTTGAAAGGTAAAATTATTCTTGGTGAATTGACCTATACCGGCGGTCCTAACGGTCAGCGTACAGCTGAATTATTGTCTGATTCGCTTCGTAAAAACGGCATTGAATTGATGCGTTTTAAAACAGGTACGCCGGCTCGTGTGGATAAACGTTCTTTAACTTTGGATCACATGGTAGAACAACCGGGCGACAGCAAGTACCGCGCCTTCTCTTTCATGTCTGATTGGACTGATCGCAATGAACAGATTTGCTGGCTTACCTATACTACGGAAGAAACTCATGATATCATTCGCGGAAACTTAAACCGGGCACCGATGTATACCGGTATCATTGAAGGTACGGGCCCTCGTTATTGCCCATCCATTGAAGATAAAGTAGTTCGTTTCAGTGATAAAAACCGTCACCAACTCTTTGTAGAACCGGAAGGTAATCACACAAATGAAATGTACGTACAGGGCATGAGTACAAGCTTACCAATCGACGTGCAGTATCAATTTTTGCGCACCATTCCGGGTCTTGAAAATGTAGAAATTATGCGTCCTGCTTATGCCATTGAATATGATTGCTTAAATCCGTTGCAATTGACGCCGGCTCTTCAAGTCAAACACATCAAAGGCTTGTATTCCGCCGGTCAGGCTAACGGTACGTCCGGTTATGAAGAAGCGGCCGCTCAAGGTCTCATGGCCGGTATTAATGCAGCTTTATATTTGCAAGGTAAAGAACCGTTTATTTTGTCCCGTTCCGAAGCCTACATCGGTGTCTTAATCGATGACTTGGTAACGAAAGGCACCAAGGAACCGTATCGTATGATGACGAGCCGCAGTGAATATCGTTTATTGCTTCGTCAGGATAATGCGGACCTTCGTTTGACTGAAAAAGGTCGTGAAATCGGCCTCGTATCGGATGAACGGTATCAGCGTTTCTTGCATAAAAAATCGTTAATCGAAGAAGGTGTAGCAGCCTTACGAGCACGAAATATTAACCCAACCAAAGAAGTGCAGGCACTCTTGGAATCTATGGGGACCGCTCATATTAAAACCGGTATGACTGCCTATGATTTGGTAAAGCGTAATGAATTAAGCTATGGCGATGTGGCTGATGCCTTTGATTTAAAACGTTACAGTCCTGATGTAGAAGAAGAAATCGACATTATGATTACCTACGAAGGTTATGTTAAAAAGCAAATGGAACAGGTAGAAAAAGTTCGCAAGTTGGAAGAAAAGATTATTCCTGCCGATTGGGATTATGATTCCATGAAAGGCATTTCTTTGGAAGCCAAGCAGAAATTAAAGACTATTAAACCTCATTCCATCGGCCAAGCCAGTCGTATTTCCGGTGTATCACCGGCGGATGTGTCGGTTTTATTAATCCAATTAGAACAATATCGTCGTGAACAACAACAGTAGGAGGGGCTATGAACTTTACCGATAATTTGGCGATTCAATTAAAGGCGGCCGGTTTCTCGGCTACAACCGATCAATTAAGTCAATTCACGACCTATTATGAAATGCTTATTGAAACCAATAAGTATCTCAATTTGACGGCCATTACGGATCCGCACGAAGTAGCGGTGAAGCATTTTGTAGACTCCCTCACAGCTTTGGATGATAAGGATCTTATTTTCAAAGAAGGTGCAAAACTTCTTGATTTGGGAACAGGTGCCGGTTTCCCCGGTATACCGCTCGCTATTATGCGCCCTGATTTAGAAATTGTGCTATTTGATTCCTTGCAAAAACGACTTAATTTTCTCAGTGATGTTATATCAAAATTGGGATTACATAAGGTAACAACATTACATGGTCGAGCGGAAGATATAAGCCATGATTCGGCGCATCGTGAAGCGTACGATCTCGTGACCAGTCGGGCGGTGGCGCGCTTGCCGGTACTGCTCGAATGGGCTTTGCCGTATGTAAAACAAAATGGGTATATGGTAGCTTTAAAAGGCGCCGCCTATGAGGAAGAAATGGCCGAAGCGTCGAAAGCGTTGAAGATTTTAAAAGGAAGCATTGAACAGGTAAAACCGGTACAATTGCCAACGCTCGATGATAAGCGGGCTATTATTTATATTAAGAAAACAGGTGTAACACCTAAGTTATATCCCCGTAAGCCAAAGGATATTAAGACTAAGCCTTTAGTTTAAAAACTTAATATTGATAAGATAAAGTTCTTACTGCATGTATAAAATCGGTAAGATATGAATAAAATTCCCCTTGTTAAAGGTTTAACCTATAACTAAGTACATTTGATATGTATATGTTTACAGGCCTTTAGCAAGGGGTTTTTTATTGACATTAAAAGGTAATAAAGGTAACATATTTTTATGTGTTGGCCATATTTGTTGATTATAGATTATAGGCAAAATCTATAATAGTTTTTTATATAGATTATAAGTGCAGATGGCCGAAAATATTTGCGAAAGATGATGAGAGGAGCGAGGCGTATGGCTATTTACAATGGTCGTTTACCACAGATAGATGTGGCAGAAACAATACGATATGCGGGCTTACGCCAGGCAACAGATTTTCCTAAACAATATGTAACCGATGCTTGTTTGGAAGTACAATTGGTGGCGGAACCGAAGGGTGTTTATGAAGCGTATGACTATGATGCCGCTACGGGAACGATAAAAAGCAATCCGCCCCTAATCGTAGAAGGCAGTTCGATTCGCAAACATTTAGAAAAAGCGGACAAAGTATATGTTTTGGCTGTTACCATTGGGGAAGGTGTAGAGCTGCGCAGTGCTGAGCTTTTTAAAGAAAATAATTATACCTTAGGCTTGTTAGTCGATGCGGCTGCTACAACGGCGGTTGAACAGGTTGCGAATCAAGTGAATGACTTAATTGAGAAAGAAGCGGCTAAAGCGGGTTATACTACGACATGGCGATTCAGTCCCGGTTACGGTAATTGGAATCTGAATGTGCAAAAAGATTTAGCGGCCATTATTGGTACGAGTCATATAGGACTTGAAGTAACGGACACATTCTTGCTGTTTCCACGCAAATCGGTAACAGCTATTATAGGTTGCATTCCCAAAGGGGCTCTTGATTGTGAAAAAAACGGTGATGTACGCCCGGGGATTAAACGGGGTTGCAGTTCCTGCAGTCAGGTTAACTGCGCATCACGCAAAGTGTAGCCGGTTAAGAAATTAAATTAGGTATAGCCGGTTAAGAAGTTAAACAAGGTATAGCCGGTTGGATAATTAAAGAAAGTATAGTAATTTCGGAAGCTTAATAAGGTAAACTTAAATAATGTAAACCAAGATACAGTAATTTTAATAGATAATATATGAGTTAATAGGAACAGAGAGAGGCGATAGGTATGTATATATTTGACGGTGCTATGGGCACTATGCTCCAACAATCGGGCTTAGTGGAGGGGGACTGTCCCGAATTATTTAATGTGGAACATCCGGAGGTAGTCACCGGAATTCATGCGGCCTATTTAAAAAACGGCAGTGATATCGTAACGACTAATACATTTGGTGCCTGTGGTTTAAAATTGGCGGATTACGGTTTGGAACATCGTGTGGCGGAAATTAATGCCGCCGCCGTTAAGGCAGCTAAAAAGGCGATTGCCCAGGTAAAACCGTCAGCTAAAGTAGCCGGTTCCATGGGGCCTACCGGCCAGTTCATAGAGCCGTTGGGACAGATTTCTTTTGATGAAGTTTATGATACTTATTATGAACAAGCCTTAGCTTTAATTGAAGCGGGCGTGGATTTCATAATCATTGAAACAATTATAGATGTGCAGGAAATGCGTGCTGCCTTATTGGCTGCTCGTGATGCTCGTGAAAAATTAAATAAAACTAAAGAGGACGTTAAGATTATTTGTCAATTTTCCTTCAGTGAAGACGGTCGTACTATCACCGGGACACCGCCGGAAGTGGCAGCTATTTTAATGGATGCCATGGGAGCCGATGTGGTAGGTATTAATTGTTCTTTAGGACCGGAACAGCTTATACCGTTAGTTGAACGCTTAGCTTCGGTTACTAACTTGCCGATTAGTGCTCAGCCAAATGCGGGTATGCCGATGCTGGTTGGTCGGGAAACGGTATTCCCTTTATCGCCGGAAGAAATGGGTTCTTATGTACCGGCCTTACTTGATGCAGGGGCAACCTATGTGGGTGCTTGTTGTGGCAGTACACCTTTACATATTAAAGCCATCGCTGAAGCGGCCGGTAATCATACACCTAAAGAACGACCTGAAATTGCACCGTTTACGGCCTTTACCAGTCGTACCGGTTTTGTTAAAGTGGGGCATACGGAAAAGCCGATTATTATCGGTGAACGTATTAATCCGACCGGTCGTAAAGTATTGGCCAAAGAAATTAAAGAGGGCAGCTTTGCCATGGTAAAACGTGATGCTTTGGCACAAGTGGCAGCCGGTGCGGCTGTATTGGATGTTAATATGGGCGTGCCTGATGTAGATCCGGCGGCCATAATGAAACGGGCTATTATGGAACTCAGTATGCTCGTAGATGTGCCCCTTTCCATTGATACTATGGATGCGGCTGCGATGGAAGCGGGCTTAAAAATGTATCCCGGTCGTCCTTTGATTAACTCTGTAAATGCGGAACCGGAACAATTGGCCCAAGTATTGCCTTTAGCAAAACGCTATGGGGCCACCCTTTTATGTTTACCATTGGGCCGTGGTGATTTGCCGGCTACGGCGGAACAAAGAGTGGAATTGGCTAAAGAAATTGTACTTGCCGCCTATGAGAATGGTCTTCGTAGTCAGGATTTATTATTAGATCCGCTTGTATTAACTTTGGCAAGTGGTCAGGACAGTGCGGTACAAACACTTCGCACCTTGGCGATGTATAAAGAAACATTCGGCTTTCCAACGGTTATGGGCTTATCCAATGTGTCCTTTGGTTTGCCGCAACGACCATATTTAAACAGTCAATTTTTAACAATGGCTGTATCTCATGGTTTGACAGCACCAATTCTTAATCCTTTAAATGCGACTGTAAAAAAAGCCTTTGTGGCAGCACGAACATTACTCGGTTTTGATCCGGCCGCGGCTGAATTTATTGCCGATTACGGCTTGGACGAAGAAGGTACAGTTACAAGTTCTGCTTCTAAAAAAGTGGCCACGGTTTCTTTTAACAGTGATGATCCTTTAGAAAATATTCAGCATGCTGTTGAACAAGGGGAAAAAGAATTAGTTATTGAATTAGTAGAAAAGGCGTTGGCTGATGGTGTTGATCCTTTGAAAATAACAAAACATGCCTTGTCGGAAGCGATGAATGTGGTGGGGGAAAAATTCGGCGCCGGTAAAGTCTTTTTACCACAGGTAATGTTGGCTGCCGAAGCTATGCAAGGTGCTTTCCAAACCATTAAACGTGTGTTACCGGACTCCGGCGGCATAACTCGAGATACGGTTATAGTGGCGACCGTTAAAGGTGATATTCACGATTTAGGAAAAAATATCGTAGCAGCTTTACTCGAAAATAACGGTTACCGTGTAGTTGATTTGGGGAAAGACGTGGATCCGGAAGAAATTGTAGCGGCCGTTAAACGTGAAAATGCTACGGTCGTAGGGATTTGTTCACTTATGACAACAACGATGCCTATGATTGACGTGACGATTGAAGCTATTCGCGAAGCAGGTTTACCGGCTAAGGTTCTTGTGGGCGGTGCCGTACTTACGCAGGAATATGCTGATAAGGCAGGGGCTGATTCGTATGCTAAAGATGGGATTACGGCCGTTAATATTGTTAAAAAACTGCTTGGAGACGACTGATAATTTCTTTACTTATTATCAGCTATCGTTAAATATGCCGAGGATAGTATGAGAATGCCCGGCATTATATTCGACTGGTAAAAAATACTTAATTATAAGAGAGAGTTGGGGATTTAGATGGTTACATCATTACGTGAAAAACATAAAGCCGGACAATTTACCATTACGGTTGAATTGGACCCGCCGAAAAGTGCTTCGGCAAATAAAACTTTTAAGGAAGCGGCACAACTTTTAGATAAAGTGGATGCTATTAATATTGCTGATTGCCCGATGGCCAAACTTCGCATGAGTCCGATTGCTTTGGCTCATTTAATTAAATATCGGGCACAGATTGATACCATATTCCATCTGACCTGTCGCGACAGAAATATTTTAGGCTTGCAGGCAGAACTCTTAGGGGCCGCTGCTTTGGGCGTTAATAATATTTTAACCTTAACCGGTGATGAACCTTCGAGAGGGGATCATCCTGATGCAAAACCTATTTTTGAAGTGGATTCTATGGGCTTGTTGAAAATAGCTCACACTTTAAATAGCGGTTTTGACTTGGCCGGTAATGAACTTGAAGTGCCAACAAATTTTTACATTGGCACAACCGGTAATCCGGGGGCTGATGACTTGGAAGAGGAAAAAGCTAAAATAATTCGCAAGGTAGAAGCGGGTGCTAATTTTATTCAGACGCAACCGATTTATGATTTAGAAAAGGCTAAACGTTTTATTGATATGGTAGCTCCTTTAGGAATTCCGGTTATGTTAGGGCTCATTCCTTTGAAAAGTTTTAAAATGGCCACATACCTTCATACGAAGGTGCCGGGAATTTCATTGACGGAAGATATATTAGACCGTATGGAAAAAGGCGGCAAAGAGGCAGGACTTGAAATCGCCTTGGAAACATTGCTGGCCATAAAGAAAGTAGCTCAAGGTGTTCATATTATGCCACTTAATGACATACAGACTGTTTTATATCTGATTGACCACGTGTAATAGAAATCCTTTGTTAAATTTACTAAACTTATTTTAATTGAATGACAAAAAAACGATTCGTTATTAAGGTGACGAATCGTTTTTTTTTCACGTGAAACAATGTGAATGATATTTAATGGCTCTTTGTCAAATTTTGGGGCGCTAAAGAGTCTATGCACTTTGAGGAAGG
>NZ_JALKIG010000025.1 GCF_023051165.1 Veillonella sp. KGMB01456 | reverse complement strand
ATAAATACTAGTCTCATCGGTCTAAAAACCAACTCAAAATGTCCTATAGGCCTTACAATTACCATTATGACATTGGCAGCCGTTAATACCCTTCATATTCCGGTTGATTTTGCTACCGCTATCCTATTAAGTATTATTGCTACCATCGGTTCTTGCGGTGCTTCCGGGGTTGCCGGCGGTTCCCTCTTGTTGATTCCGCTTGCTTGTAGCTTATTCGGTATCTCCAATAATATCGCCATGCAAGTAGTTGGTGTAGGTTTCATCATCGGTGTTCTTCAAGACTCCACAGAAACTGCCCTTAACTCGTCCACGGATATTCTCTTCGTGGCGGCTGCCGATTTTGCCGAACACGGCTATCCTGAAAATATCAATGAAGATCAATCTAAAGTGGTAGTCGATAAAACAATCGAAGCATAAATAGTTAAATAGTTATCATTTCTATCACCTACATAAAAGGATGACCGTTCCTCAGCTGAGGAACGGTCATCCTTTTATTTCGTCCTATAAACCTATTTTAAAGATCTACCGATACTTTAACCGTGAATATTTTCAGTACCCGTATAGCTATGCTCCGGTGTAATTGTCACTACATAAGATGGATCCATGGCCTGCAAAATATTAGTAATTGATTTAGCAATCACATCCATCCGTTGACGATCGTCGTAAGGTACAACCAAATCAAATATGATATGTAATTTATCATCGCTTTGCACAGTTCGTAAATCATGAAGGCTCAATTTCTCATCATACGCCTTAACAACCGAGTGAATCTTATCATATAAAGCCATAGATTCTTTTGTGATTAAAAGCGGATCCATATGAATCGTCAACTGAATATATAACTGTTTACGCGCATCTCGTTCAATGCGGTCAATCAAATTATGACTTTTTATAACGTCTTCTTTCGCATCTACTTCGACATGAATGCTGGCAAAAACATGACCGGGGCCGTAATCATGAATCATCAAGTCATGAATGCCTAAAACGCCCGGATAGGATTTTACAAAATTGGCAATATCATTAACCATTTCCGGACTCGGTTCATTGCCCAACAAACGATTGATGGCATCGGACAATACATGATAACCTGCACGAGCAATCATTAAGGATACGATAGCACCTAAATAACCGTCAATAGGAAAATCTAAAAGCCCTCCTACCAAAAGACCTACGGTAATGCCTAAAGTTGCCCACACATCGGACAAACATTCCAAACCGTTGGCCTGCAAAATCGGTGAATTAATACGAATCCCCACATTTTTGAAGAAAGTGTAGAGCCAAACCTTTAGACTCATGGCACATAGCATCACAACGAAAGCTAACACCGAAAACTCAACCACTTGCGGGTTCATGATTCTATCGAAGGCTTCCAAAAATAATTGCGTTGCCAAAACAAATAAGAGTATGGAAAAACCAATAGATAACAGATATTCGATTCGACCATGGCCATAGGGATGCTCCCGATCTGCTTGCTTAGCAGAAAAACGGAAGCTAAAAAAAGATATAGCCGAGCCGCCCGCATCAGCCACATTATGGATACCATCACTAATCATGGCAATGGATCCAACCAGCAAGCCGACTACAATTTCACCTATACAAATAATTAAATTCGTAATAATACCTACAAGACTTGTTAAATTACCATATCTTGTGCGCACCGTCGGTGCTTTCACACTGTCATAATCTTTAACAAACCATCGTATTAACTGCTCTTGCATATATTGCCACCCACCAATTTTAAACCTTTAAAATCACACACATAACTCAAAACACATCAACGTCAAGCCCAAAAGGGACATAAAATGCGTCGTGCCGTGTCAATTACTCGACCTGTGCACTCATCTCTCAATGAATAATCATTATCTACTTAAGATAGTATATACCATTTCTCAATGATTATCAATATGTATTTTTGTAAAAAATACCCTCCTCAAGAAACGTATGATAAAAAGTTTGTAAATAAAACTTCTACTATATAATACGCCTCATTGAGGAGGGTTTCAAATTATATTATGTGTTTAAAATATTGAATTTTTGAATTTTAAAGTTCAGCTTACCAGCGATGCTCATAGTATACTTGAGTCCACATTACCACTTCCGAAAGAGCCGGATGCGGAGCCATCGTTTCGCCCACAGTTTTAACGGAATGAGGATCCATTTTACGAACCAAACCTTCACTGCGAAGCTGCTTCGTCAACGCAGAACCGATTTCTTCATTAATCGCCGTTAACGGTGTGTCGCCACTGTTCATGAGGTTAACATATGGTTGGAACAAAATAGACGCTTGCGGCCCAATTACGTGAACTCCTAAGATATTATTCGTCTTAGTATCTACTACGATTTTTACAAAACCGTCGTTTTCATCACCCGGATCAAAGCCCATAGCAAAACCCTTTGCGGAAGAAGAATAGAAATTCTTGCCGGTTTTTACACTGTAACCCTGTTCAATCGCTTCTTTTTCAGTAAGACCTACATGACCTACTTGCGGATAGGTATAGGTAACGGCCGGGATTACATCATAACGAGCCCAACGGAAATCCTGCGGCGATGTTGCATGATACAAATTATGAGCAATAATATCCGCTTCATAGTTGGCCTTATGACGGAATGGTGCTTCCCCGTTCACATCACCCATAGCATAAACGCCGTCAACCGACGTTTCCAAAAATTCGTTAGTTACAATCCAGCCGCCACGTTTAGTTTTGATGGAAGTATTTTCCAATTTCAATTCTTCCGTAGCCGGTTTGATACCGGACGCCATGAGAATTTCTTCCCCGCGCACTTCACGAATTTCACCGGTTTTACGGTCACGAATTACCACAACTTTTTCGCCGTTTTCAACACGTACTTCTTCCGGTTCCTGATTCAAAATGACTTCAATACCCAAACGAGTCAAATCTTTATAGATTTGTTCGGAAATTTCTTCGTCTTCCTTCGGAAGTAAACGCACATTATGTTGAATTAAAGTTACTTTCGTACCGGCTGCGGCAAATACGTGAGCAAACTCGGTACCGATAGGACCGCCCCCCATAACAACCAAGGATTTAAACGGTTTATTCGGATATTTATCACCGAAGAGGCTTTCACTGCTCATATAGCCAGCTTCTTCCAAACCTTTAAGCGGATTAATCTTAGTATGACCACCTACGCCCAATACGATAATCGGTGCGGTAATTTCTTCGGTCACTTCACCGCTGTTCATGGTAACTGTCAAAACTTTATCTTTTACAAAAGTAGCGGCGCCGCGATACAAATCAACATTATCGAACTTATCGTAGTAAGCTTCAACACCCTTGCTTTCATCGATTTTTTGCCAAACTCGTTTGGACATCAAATCCCAATTGATAGTAGCCGGTTGTACCTGCACACCGATTTTAGGCAGTTCCTCAATTTCACGAACCGCATCAGCTACGGTAACCATTACTTTGGTCGGAATGCAGCCGCGAGTCAAGCAAGTACCGCCAAATTTGCCTTTCTCAATAATAGCTACTTTTTTACCTTTAGCTATGGCTGCGTCGGCTACAATGGAAGCGCCGCCGGTGCCGATAACAATAAGATCATATGTCTTCATATTAAAACCTCCGTTTTAAATATTTTATGATTTACAATCAATAATTATAATCAATTACTTTATAACCTATTATATCATATCGATACATATAAATAAAGAGATGTATACATTAATTATTTCAAGTAATTTTGCAATTATATAGATGTTGATTTATACGTAAAAACTCTCTGTACCGGTACTTTATAGCGAGTTTTTTGTACCGATATACAGAGAGTTTTCACAGAGGCTATATCAAGTCAATATTCAAATTATATAGACCTTTATGAGGTCCGAACCGGGTACGCCCGGTTGAATCTTAAAGTATATCCTCTTATATCAAATTATGACCGAGAACTAAATTAAATATCGAGGTCTACAACAGCTTCTACAGCTTCCAATAAAGTACCGTCAGCAACAATAGCTGTTACTTTTTCTAATTCTTTGAACATTTCAATGTCTTTGTCATAGTCGATAAATTTATTGGATTCACGGACTGCTTTATAAGCAGCTGCTGTGCCCACACCTAATTGACCGCTGTCTTCGCGTAAATCAATAGCCTGACAAGCTGCCAAGATTTCGGTTGCCACTACACGGCGAACGTTTTCAGCAATTTCCCCTGCCTTACGGCCGGCATGAGCACCCATGCTTACCAAGTCTTCCTGGTTTTCACAAGAAGGAATGGAGTCAACGGAAGCCGGATGAGCAAGTACTTTATTTTCACTTACTAAGGCAGCCGCTGCATACTGAGTAATCATGAAGCCGGAGTTTAAGCCGGAGTGTTTAACGAGAAACGATGGGAAACCGCTCAACGAATTATTGAGAAGCCGTTCCAAACGACGTTCCGAAATATTAGCAATTTCCGCTAAGCCGATGCCGAGGAAATCAAATGGCAATGCCATTGGTTCACCATGGAAATTACCACCGGAGATTACATCGCCATCCGGTAAAATAATCGGATTATCGGTTACGGAGTTAATCTCAATATCTACTTTTTCTTTTACAAAAGCCAACGCATCTTTGGAAGCACCGTGAACTTGCGGTACACAACGTAAGGAGTACGGATCTTGTACACGTAACTCACCTTGCTGCGTAATATAGGTACTGCCTTTAAGTAATTCGCGCATATTATGAGCCGTATCTAATTGGCCTTTATGAGGACGAATCGTATGAATGCGTTCGTCATAGGCGTTAATAATACCACTCATAGCTTCAGCCGATAAGGCCGCTGCTACGTCGCTTAATTTTAACAAGCACATACCTTCCCAAAGAGCCAAGGCCCCTACGGCTGTCAAAACAGGGGTACCGTTAATGAGTGCCAAACCTTCTTTAGCTTGTAAGGCAATAATAGGGATGCCCGCTTTATCCATAGCTTCTTTACCGGTCAAAAGCTGACCTTCATATTCCGCATCACCAAGGCCAAGCATCGGTAATACCATATGAGATAACGGCGCCAAATCGCCGGATGCACCAAGGGAACCTTTTTCAGGGATATACGGATGAACGCCTTTATTAATCATGTTGATTAACGTTTCCAAAGTTTCCAAACGAATGCCTGAGTACCCTTTTACTAATGCATTAGCACGAATGAGCATCATCGCACGAGTTGCTTCACGGCTAAATGGTTTACCAAAGCCACAAGAGTGGGTACGAATTAAGTTTTCCTGTAACTGCGAGCAATCTTCTTTGGAAATATGCACGCGGCATAAGGAACCGAAACCGGTGGTGATACCATATACAACCGAATTGCTGTTTACAATATTATCTACGATGGCACGTGATTTTTTGATGCTTTCTATAGCTGATTCTGCCAATTTGATTTTAGCATCATAGCGGGCAACCGCTACTAATTCAGCTAAAGTAAGATCATGACCTGTCAAAACAACTTCTTTAATGGATTTTACGGCTTTAATCATACGTTACATCTCCTATTACATCAATTTACTACGTCTATTTACATTGACCCGACATTCTTTGTTATTATAAACTGCTGAGAAAAACACTATTAACTGTGATTACCTGTTAACCAAGCATTAAAGCACCGATAACGCCGCCTACAAAGAGCGTAATATCGTAGAAAATAAAGGTTGGTACACAAGTATCCCAAATATGATTATGCTGACCGTCTGCATTCAAACCGGATGTCGGTCCCAACGTGGAGTCAGATGCAGGTGAACCGGCGTCGCCTAAAGCAGCTGCGATACCAATTAAAAGGATAATGGCAGGAACACCAAAACCTAATTCAAAGCCCATTGGAATATAAATGGAAGCAATAACCGGAATTGTACCGAAAGAAGTACCGATACCCATGGTAATTAATAAACCAACGGCTAACATAAGAATAGCGCCGGCCATTTTAGTATCGATAACGGAAGTTGTTGCTTCTACTAAAGATTGAACCGATTGAGTTTCACGAAGTACATTGGCATAACCGGCCGCAACGAGCATTACGAATGCAATGAAGCCCATCATGCGAACGCCACCGTCCATCATAAGGTCCATATCTTTCCATTTAATACAACCGGTAAGTAACATAACTAAGAGACCGCACATGGCCCCGATTGGTAAGGATTGGAAGTAAAGCTGAGCGCCAAAGGCAACAGCAGCACCCAATAAAGCCAACCAGCATTCTTTAGTCATAGTAACATCATCAGGATTTTCATCGGCACCGATAACCGGTAAATCTTCATAATGTCTGTCGCGAGCGTAGAAGAATACCGCAAGAACAAGACCTACCAACATGGAAACGCCGCCAATCCACATAACGGCTGAAATATCTTGAATAGAAACATCTACACCGTTTGCTACCATTTGGTCTTTAATAATTGTCATAAATAAAAGACCGAAACCAACCGGTAAGCTTACATACGGTGCTTTAAGACCGAATGTTAAGGCACAGGCTACAGCACGACGATCCAAATTCATATGATTCATTAATACCAAGAGTGGCGGAATTAAAATAGGAATGAATGCGATATGTACAGGAATTAAGTTCTGAGAGAAACAAGCTACAAAGGCAATTAAAAATACAAAGGCGATTTTCTTGTTCCCTACAACTTGAGTAATTTTACGGGATGCTACACCGGCCAAACCGGAACGACCGATAGCTACGGCCAAGGCACCTAACAAAATATAGCTCAATGCTGTTTCAGAGTTACCGCCCATACCGTTAATGAGCGATCCTACGGTGTCTTCAATAGACATCCCGCCGATTGTACCGGCTACTATAGCAGCCACAATTACGGCTAACAGAACGTTCATTTTGAGCAAACAAATGACTGACATGACAATAACTGATACCACTATCGGGTTCATTAAAATATCCATACAGTTTCAACTCCTTTGCTAACCTTTCAAAATCAGTAAAGTAAATGTGTCCGGTCTGAGTAAATATTTACTTTTTTATAGTATACTTTAAATTTGTCGTAAAATGGTCAAAGTTTTTCAAACCTCAAAAATTTGTCATTAAGTATCAAATAGAATAATCTGAAAAAAGTCCGTAAAAATAAGAGCCCGTCAATTTTAAAATTGACATTTTCCAGACGATTTTTATCATGTTAAAATGCTAAATCACAAAACAGAAAAAGAGATTGTAACGAAAATCCCAAATTCCACTTGGAACTTCATTACAATCTCCCTAAACTTACGAAGCTTCATTCATAGCTTCATTCATAGTTGCTAATTACGAAGCTTCATTCATAGCTTCTAATTTTGCTCTTTCATAGGTATCGCGGTATAAATCCAAATAGCGTAAAGCCCGACCGCTATACATGCCGATACTGCCGCGATAACGCTTAGTAACTTCGGATTGCGGATATTCATGCTTAATTAAAGCAATGGCCATATTCACATACCCTACTTCCTGCGGATTATTCATCATCGTTAATTTTGCCATCGCTTCATCAATGTACTTCAAGGCGCCTTCTTGATTGCCTTCGCGCATAGCTAACAAGGCCAAGTACGATTCAACGATTGGGCGACGCCAATAGAAATCATAACGATTAAAGAATTCATAAGCCTGTTCAAAATAAACTTGTGCTTTGTCAAACTGCCCTAAGTTATAGGCCGCAATGCCCGCATTACAGGAAAATACTACCCAGGAACTGTAAGCCTGTTGATCATTACAAATAGCTAACGCTTTATCATAATACTCAATGGCTTCTTCAAATTGCCCACGGCCGCGACGGATTTCACCGATATAATTATAGGCTGCCGCAATATTTAAGGCATAACGACGAGCCACCGTTTGTGTTACCATAAACGTAGCAATGGATTCATTGAGAAGCCGTTCCGCTTCTTCAAAGTCACCTTGCATAATCATATTTAAGCCTTTAAGACGTAAAAGTATCCCTACTTCCTTATGGTAGTTACATTCTACGGCCAAATCCAAAGCAATTTCCAAATAGTTTTTCATTTCATTGGTATTACCTGTTTGGATATCGTAGTAAATCATCTGTTTATACCCCATGAGAGTATAATCGCGATTACGCATTTCAGATGCTTGTTCAATCAAATCAAGAATATAGCGAACCCCTTTTTCATATTTGCCTTCACGAATGAAATAACGTCCGATTAAGTGCAAATACATAAGTTCCAAATTCTTCACTTCCGTTGTAGCACCGCAGGTTTCACGAATGCGTTCCATCATTTTATCCACATCACTCAGATATTGTAAGGTATCCGCTTCCGTAAAATAACTGGCCCCACCGGTCTGCATCGGTTCGGACAGACTGAGTACCGGGAAGAGTTCATGACTGAAGTTCAAGTAATACATGAGCCCTTTCAGTTTATAGTGCCCCATTTTAACCAATTCGCCGGCCTGTTCATAGTGATATTCCAAATGCTTGTAAATCACTACGTCCTTTTTGGAGTGAGTTAAGCGTTTTTCCCATAAGGAGCCCAAATAACCATGTAAAATTTTCCATTTTTCCGGTGATAATTGCTGTTGAATAAATTCTTTCAACTTCTGCTGACTGATTTCATATAAAACATCCGCTTGTTGTGAAAACGGCGTTATCATATTCTTCGCTTCCAACGCTTCCAAATATTCCAACAGGCGTAAGGTGTCCATTTTCATATATTCACTGATCATGGAAATCGGCGCACCATTATAAAACAGCGAAATAAAATCAATAATTTTCTGCTGCTCTTCCGTTAAGGATAAATAATTGGCCTTAAACAAGGTTGCCATATTATTAGTCAATTTATCTAAGCTGCCTGTAGTCTTAAGCGAATTTAAACATTCATTGAGTAAAAATAAATTGCCTTCTGTTTCCAATTGTAATTTGTTAATTAAATTTGCATCTGTAGGAATGTTTAAACCGGCCGCTTCCACATATTGCTGAATATCTTTCTTGGATAACGGATTTAACTGTGTTACATGAAGACGTTTATAGACGGCAATAGACGTGATAAAATGTTGAAAATCTTTTTCACGGGAATCGCGGCCCGTCATAAGGAACAGAATCCGATCCGATTGTTTGCGCAGGATTAAACTGCTCAAAAGGGACAAACTGAGCGGGTCCATCCACTGAATATCTCCAAATACAATAATTAACTTTTTATTGGCCGATGCCACATCAAGCACGGTTGACAACGTATGAAAGATAGAATCAAACTTCAAGATGTCCTTAATTTCCACCAAACCTAAATCGCGGTCAATACTCATGTCCATTTGTGGGAACAAAGTATATAAACGACTCAGTTCAAAATCAGGAATCATGGTTCCGTTTTCTTCCAATAATTTAACAAGACCATTTACAATTTCTGTCCACGGATGCAGTAAAAAATTACGTTCCAACTGATAACAATTAGTCTGAATAACCGTCACTTCATCCTGTAAGCTGTCGAGCGCAATATCCTTAAGCATCGTTTTACCACTCCCCGCATCGCCTAATAAAATCAATGCTTCACCGGCACGACCACGCATAAAGGACCAAATATGAGCCGTCATATCTTCCAATTCTTTTTCACGGCCAATAGGAATCGCTATACGATGAGAGCGGTTCTGGAATTTCTTCTCTTCCTGTTGCAACGCATCTTTAATAATGGCATCAATATCAGCCAAAGCATCAGACTGCATGTCCCCTTGGAAAAGCTCTTTCATTTCTTCGTAGAGCTCCATAGCCTGCTGCATCTTGCCCTGTTCGCAATAAGCGCGCAGTACGATAGCATACACATTCTCATCATACGGATTCTGAGCTATCAAAAGCTGACCATGCCGTTCAATTGTATTGTAGTCTTTTTCGGACACGGCAATCTGCAATTTTTCGGCAATAGCATCCATATATAGATTTTTTAACCGACTTCTTTCGGCTAAGTACCAATCTTCATATTCCACGGAATCCTTGATGAAAAAGCCCTGCAAAAATTCACCTTTATATAAATCCAACTGCCCCACCGGATCGGCTTCGAACAGTTTACTGTCAATTTCCACATCCACCGCCGGATTGACTTTAATAATCGCTTTACGTGGTGAAATAAACGTATCGGCCCCCAGTATTTTCTTTGCTTCGTAAATTGCATTGCGGAGATTTTTACGAGCTACCGCATCCGGTTTATCAGCCCATAAAATACCGCTTAATTCATCACGCATAACGGTCCCGCGCACCAGAATGTAATACACTAATGCATTGACCTTATTATAGGAGAAAAATACCTCTTCCCCATCCTTGAGAATCTCAAGAGTTCCCAAAAAACGCACTACCAATTTTGCTGCCATAATAATCCCTCTGCCTGTATTGTTATTTTATGACATTTATTTGCGTCAAATGCTAACGTCAAACAAAACGTCAAACTTTTTAATCTAAAATTTCACGTTGCTTCCATCTTGTGAAATCTTTTTTGACACTTTTTATTATACAATAAAGCAATAGATAAAACACGCCAATGAATCAATTTTTCGCAAAATACATATAGCAATTATGCATAATCAAATGGTTTTTTATCGGCCATATGTCATTGAGCCATATCGGGACTGAAACGTACACAAAAAAAGCACCATTATTAAACAATTAGTTTAACAATGATGCTTTATATTTTTATGTTCTTATTCCTCTTCTTCAGGAAGATCCGCGTTGTGGTACACATCCTGAACATCGTCTAAATCATCAAGGGCATCGAGCATTTTTTGCATTTTTACAGCGTTGTCCCCTTCAAGAGCGATGGTATTATCAGGCACCATGGTGATTTTGCTTACCATGGTTTCGATATTAGCATCGGCCAAGGCTGCTTCAACAGTGTCATAATCTTCCGGAGCGGTGTAAATAACAAAACTGTCATCTTCCACTTTTAAATCTTCCGCACCCGCTTCTAAAGCAAGCATGGTCAATTCTTCTTCGTCATGACCTTCGCTGTCGATTACGAAGATACCTTTACGGTTAAACATCCAAGCTACGCAACCGGTTTCACCGAGGTTGCCGCCGTTCTTGGAGAACGCATGACGCACATCGGCTGCCGTACGATTACGATTATCGGTCAAACACTCAACCGTTAACGCTACGCCGCCCGGGCCGTAACCTTCATAGGTAATTTCTTCGTAGTTATCCATATCGGTAGCGCCTACGCCTTTAGCGATGGCGCGTTGAATATTATCTTTAGGCACGTTGTTTTCACGAGCTTTTTGCAAAGCCAATTTTAAACGCATGTTACCAACCGGATCGCCACCGCCCATACGTGCGGCAACCGTAATTTCACGGCTGATTTTAGTCGTTACTTTTGCTTTCAACGCATCAGTTTTACCTTTTTTATGTTTAATATTGGCCCATTTTGAATGTCCGGACATTGTACTTCCTCCTATAATAACCTGAATGATTCTTTGGTGCTTTCTTTGCATTCTGCTTTATTAATATTCTGCTTACGTTTGCTGCCTTCTTATGACATTACACGTTAATAGCACTATGCTTTTTCCCACCACGCTTCGCCACGCAAACGATCCAAAATAATGGAGACTGCACTGCGTACCGACAGATGATTGTAATCACCGTGACCATATACAGGTTCTAAAATATAATCAAATTCTTCCATAGTATCTTTGGTCATGCCATAACCGGTACCAAATAATACTAACACAGGGCGCGACCCCTTTTCAAGCGTTTGCCGCATCCATGCATAAGTCACCGTATTATCATAAGTACGTGCATCGGTTGTGGCGATAATCGGCGGGTCACCCTCAAGGGCTGTCACTTCCTCAACAGCGGCGCGAATCGAGTTGACCAGTGCCACTTCACTGAACGCATCTTTGCGGTCGGGATTGTAGGTACTGCCAAAACCGGTTTGCCAGTGCTCCATAATCTGCTTGGCCAAATCACGTTGGGCCGGTATGTTGTGAATCACAAAATAACGACTCACATCATAGGTAATAGCCGCTCGGGCAATATCGTGAATATCATAATTCGTAATCGCCGTCGTAATGACTTCGCCATGCTTATTATAGATAGGATAATGAACCAAGCCTATATATAAATTTGCCAAGGTTATTCCTCCCTTTTTATTCGCTACTCTCCATTATAATGAATTCCATCGTTCGCCGCAAATAAAATCTATAAAAAAATCTATAAAAGTCTGAAAAACAGTAAAAAGATTCGTTACACCGGTGAAACCGCAAAGTTTCATCAGATGCAGCCGAATCTTTTTACCTAATGTATCAGTTGCTTTTTACTGAGCGATTATTTTTTAATATTGTAAAAAACGTCTTCCCCACGATACTGAGCAGTTTCAGCCAATAAGTCTTCGATGCGAAGCAATTGGTTGTATTTAGCTACACGTTCGCTACGAGCCGGTGCACCGGTTTTAATCTGGCCGGCATTAACAGCTACAGCGATATCGGCAATTGTATTGTCTTCGGTTTCACCGGAGCGGTGAGAAATAACACAAGTGTAACCGGCACGTTTTGCCATTTCGATAGCGTCGAAAGTTTCTGTCAAAGTACCGATTTGGTTTACTTTGATTAAGATAGCATTGGCCGTATCGGATTTAATACCTTTGGCCAAACGTTCCGTGTTAGTTACGAATAAATCATCACCAACGAGTTGAACTTGGTTGCCAAGGCGTTCAGTCAATAATTTCCAACCTTCCCAATCTTCTTCAGCAAGGCCGTCTTCGATGGAGATGATAGGATATTTAGCTACTAAATCAGCATAAAATTCAACCATTTCAGCAGCCGTTTTTACTTTGCCTTCACCGGCTAAATCATATTTGCCGTCTTTGTAGAATTCGGAAGAAGCCGCATCAATAGCCAATTTGAAGTAGCTGCCCGGTTCATAACCGGCTTCTTTAATAGCTTCACAAATAACCTGTAAAGCTTCTTCGTTGGAGCCGAGATTTGGTGCGAAACCGCCTTCGTCACCTACACCGGTAGCAAGGCCTTTAGCTTTCAATACGTTTTTCAATGTGTGATATACTTCGGCACAAGCGCGTAAAGCTTCTTTGAAAGATTCAGCGCCTACCGGCATAATCATGAATTCCTGAATATCTACGTTGTTGTCGGCATGAGCACCACCGTTTAAAATATTCATCATAGGAACCGGTAATTCTTTGGCATTAGTACCGCCAAGATACTGGAACAATGGTAAATCAAAGGATGCGGCAGCTGCTTTAGCTACAGCCATGGACACGCCGAGAATTGCATTGGCACCAAAATTACCTTTGTTAGGCGTGCCATCAAGTTCAATCATCAAACGGTCGATAGCTACTTGTTCGGACGCATCATAACCGATAATTTCAGGACCGATTTTTTCATTCACGTTTTCTACGGCCTGTTCTACCCCTTTACCGAGGTAACGACCCTTGTCACCGTCGCGAAGTTCTACGGCTTCAAACATGCCTGTAGAAGCACCGGATGGAACGGAAGCAACACCGATGGACCCGTCTTCTAAATACACTTCCACTTCAACAGTAGGGTTGCCACGGGAATCCAAAATCTCTCTTGCGTAAACATCTGTAATCATTGCCATAATGTGTTACCTCCTTGAAAAGAACACTTTTTAAAAGTATATTCGTAAATACTTTTATATACTTAAATCGGCTATATGTAACCGTTTGTAAAAATTAAATGATTTGAATCTAAACCGGTGAGTCCTGGTATAAATCGACTCATCCTATGCAAATTCTTATTTTTTAACCAATAAGCTGTGACCGGTCATATCAGCCGGTTGCGCAATACCACCCAAAGCGAGCATTGTCGGCGCCAAATCGCAAAGCTTACCTTCCGTTAAGCTATCGTTTTTATGCGCTTCACTAACTAAAATAAGCGGTACCGGATTGGTCGTATGAGCCGTATGCGGCGCCCCCGTACGATGGTCAACCATCATTTCCGAGTTACCATGATCGGCGGTTACCAATAAATGCCCCTTTACTTTATTAATAGCTTCCACGATACGTGCTAAGCAAGCATCCACAGTTTGTACTGCTTTTTCAGCAGCTTCCAATACGCCCGTATGTCCAACCATATCAGGGTTGGCAAAGTTCAAAATAATCATATCGAACTTGCCACTTTCAATAGCAGCCACTACTTTATCGGTTACTTCGTAAGCGCTCATTTCCGGTTGTAAATCGTAGGTTGCCACTTTAGGGGATGGCACCAAAATACGTTCTTCACCGTCAAATACATCTTCTTGACCACCACTGAAGAAATAAGTTACATGAGCATATTTTTCGGTTTCCGCAATACGAAGCTGCGTATAACCGCCATCAGCTAATACTTGACCCAATGTATTAGTGAGCAGTTCTTTTTCATACACAATATGAGTAGGCAAACCGTCTTCATACTTGGTCATAGTAGCCATATAAATCGGCAACAAACCTTTAACTCGATTGAAGCCGGTAAATTCAGGATCTACCAACGCTCTGGTGAGCTGGCGGGCACGGTCCGGTCTGAAGTTGGCAAAAATCACCGCATCATGAGCTTCAATAGCGCCTTTAGCATCCAATACTACAGGCACTACGAATTCATCCACTACCTCATTGGCATAAGACGCTTCGATAGCCGCTTTAACAGAATCAGCTGTAACACCAACACCATCAACAATAGCTTGGTAGGCTTTCTCAACACGTTCCCAACGTTTATCGCGGTCCATGCCGTAATAACGACCACCGATGGTGGCGATTTTACCAAGGCCGAGCTGAGTCATATAAGCGTCTAAATCTTCTAAATAGGTAAGTGCGCTTTGTGGCGGTACATCACGGCCATCCAATAAAGCATGAACGTATAATTCAGTAACGCCTGCGTCTTTAGCGCCCTTAATAATCGCTTTAATATGATCTAAGGAGCTGTGAACACCGCCATCGGACACCAAACCGATAATCTGTAAACGGTGGTCTTTCGCCTGTGCATATAATTCTTTAATAACTGGCTTTTCAAAAAAAGCACCATCTTCCGTATCTTTGGTGATTCGAGTCAACTCCTGATACACAATGCGGCCGGCCCCGATATTTAAATGACCTACTTCGGAATTACCCATTTGGCCTTCCGGTAAGCCTACAGCGAGACCCGATGCCTGTAATTGTGTATGCGGATAGGTTTCCCATAATTTTAAAAAGTTCTCAGGCTTAGCCTGTACGACCGCATTGGTAGGGTCGTTCACATCCCCTATGCCGAACCCGTCTAAAATGGTCAGCATAACGGGAGCTTTTAATTTTGCCATACACAAACCTTTCTATATTCAAAATATCTTGTTCGTAATTAAACTATAATAAGTTTTACCGTCTAGTATCTACTATACAGTATAACTTTATAATCTATATTTAATATGCGTAAAAACTTGGTAAATGAATGTAAGCGGCCAAAAACTAATCAACCTTAGGCTTAAATAATAGTTAATCACCCTTAGACTTAAATAATCATTAATCAACCTTAGGCTTTAATAATGGCCATGAAATCATCTGCTTTTAAGGATGCACCACCTACTAAAGCACCATCAATATCCGGCTGAGATAAAATTTCTTTAGCATTACTGCCTTTAACACTGCCGCCATATTGGATACGCAACGCTTCAGCCGTTGCCGCATCGAATAATGCGGCCACTTTGGCACGAATGGCTGTACATACTTCCCCGGCCTGTTCCGCAGTTGCCGTTTTACCGGTACCGATAGCCCAAATCGGTTCATAAGCAATTACCATTTGACTTACCTGTTCAGCCGTTAAGCCTTCAAGGCCGGCTGTCAATTGGCTGTCAATAAACGACTGTGTCTCATTGGCTTCACGCTGTGCCAAACTTTCGCCGACACATAAAATCGGGATTAAATCATATTGGAACGCGGCTTTTATTTTCTGATTAATTAAAGCATCGGATTCACTGAAATACTCACGACGTTCCGAGTGACCGAGAATTACATAATGACAACCTACATCGGTAAGCATGAGTGGCGAAACTTCACCGGTAAACGCCCCTTTTGGCTCAAAATACATATTCTGAGCTCCTAAGCGAACGTCTGTATCTTCAATTAAATCAGCTACCGTGCTGAGACCGGTAAATGGCGGGCAAACCACCACTTCACGGCTCACTTCACCTTCAGCGAGAGCTGCTTTAATGCCTTCCACTAAAATAGTAGCTTCCGCTAAATCAGTATGCATCTTCCAATTGCCGGCAATAATTTGTTTACGCATGGCTCCTCCTTATTTATCGGCTAATGCCACGATACCCGGTAAGGCTTTCCCTTCTAAATATTCCAAGGATGCACCGCCACCGGTCGAAATATGAGAAATTTTATCGGCAAGACCGCTCTTTTCAATGGCTGCCACCGAATCACCGCCACCTACAATAGTCGTTGCGTCAGCTTCAGCTACGGCTTTGGCTACCGCGTTAGTGCCGGTTGCAAAATTATCCATTTCAAAAACGCCCATAGGTCCGTTCCAAACAATCATCTTCATTGGTTTTAACGCTTCCGCAAACGCTTTTTGTGTATCCGGACCAATATCAAGGGCCATCCAACCTTCTTCAATGCCGTCGGCAGGAACTACTTTATGATTAGCATCATTGCTGAATGCATCGGCTACCACAAAATCAGTTGGCAATAACAAATTCGTATTTGTTTCAGCAGCCTGTTTAATAAGCTGACCTGCCAATTCGATTTTGTCCGCTTCCACTAAGGATGAGCCGGTTGGATACCCTTTAGCGGCAATAAAGGTATTGGCCATACCGCCACCGATGATGAGCACTTCTACTTTTGGTAATAAATTGGAAATAACTTCAATCTTATCGCTTACTTTAGCGCCGCCGATAATAGCTGCAAACGGGTGTTCCGGATGCTCTACCGCACCGCCGACGTATTTAATTTCTTTTTCCAATAAATAGCCCGCTGCCATTGGTAAAAATTTAGTAATCCCTTCTACGGATGCATGGGCACGATGAGATACGCCGAACGCATCATTGATGCCCACTTCGGCAAGGGATGCTAATGCTTTGGCAAAATCTTCGCCATTCTTTTCTTCTTCTTTATGATACCGTAAGTTTTCCAACAAAAGAACGTCGCCATCCTGCATAGCTTCTACCGCTTTATGAGCGGCTTCACCGACACAATCATCGGCAAATGCTACCGGTTTGCCCAAGAGTTCACTGAGACGAACAGCACATGGCTGTAACGTAAATTCCGGTTTACGTTCTCCTTTCGGACGTCCCAAATGAGACGCTAAGATTACTTTGGCCCCTTTACCGATTAAATAATTAATGGTCGGTAAAGTAGCACGAATACGCGTATCATCAGTAATGACACCATCTTTTAAAGGTACATTAAAATCTACGCGCACAAATACGCGTTTATGGGCTACGTCAACGGACTCGATTGTTTTTTTCATAACGGCCTCCTATATGTTAACGATACAGCTTATAAAAAATAAGCCTATCTCTCGTCATTAGCTTATAAATGGTAAGCAAAAGAGGGGACTATCTACATAGTCCCCTGCAAAAATTATAAACCTTGATCAGCAATGAATTTAGCTAAATCAACGACACGGTTGGAATAACCCCATTCGTTATCGTACCAGGAAACCACTTTTACCATATTGCCTTCCATTGTCATTGTCAAATCAGCATCAACGATGGAGCTGCGTGGGTCACCGTTGAAGTCGTGAGATACGAGCGGTAAATCAGAAACACCTAAGATACCTTTCAATTCACCTTGTGCTGCTTCACGTAATGCGGCATTGATTTCTTCTTTAGTTGTTTCTACATTGAGTTCAGCTACCAAGTCGGTAATGGAAACGTTTGGTGTAGGCACACGAAGAGCGAAACCGTTTAATTTACCCTTTAATTCAGGTAATACCAAAGCTACTGCTTTAGCAGCGCCGGTAGTTGTAGGAATAATGGATAAAGCAGCTGCGCGAGCACGACGAAGGTCGCTGTGCGGTGTATCCAAAATGCGTTGGTCATTGGTATAGGAGTGAACCGTAGTCATCAAGCCGCGTTTGATACCGAATTTTTCATTCAATACTTTAGCAAACGGAGCCAAGCAGTTAGTTGTGCAGCTTGCGTTGGAAATGATGTGGTGGTTTTTAGGATCATATTTGTCCTGGTTAACACCCATTACAATAGTAATGTCTTCTTCTTTAGCCGGTGCGGAAATAATAACTTTCTTAACAGAACCGCCCAAATGCTGAGCTGCGTCATCACGTTTGCGGAAACGGCCGGTTGCTTCTACAACGATTTCAACGCCTTCGGAAGACCAGTCGATATTAGCAGGGTTAGGATCATGGAATACACGAACTTTTTTGCCGTCAACAACAATATATTCACCGTCAACAGTAATTTCTTCTTGCAAGTTACCGTGTACGGAATCATATTTTAATAATAAAGCAGAACCTTCAATATCGCCCAAGTCATTAATAGCCACTACTTCTACCTCAGGGTTATGAAGCGCTGCACGAAATACACATTTACCGATACGACCAAATCCATTAATACCAATTTTAACTGCCATGATGGTTCCTCCTAGAGTGTAAAAATTAATACCTAAACAGTTTTAAAATGTGAGTGTTTACGATTTAAATAAAACAATGTATGACTAATAATAAATCATAAACACTATGACTAGCTAATACTTAGTAGCGCTGCTATTGATTCAGCTGCACTTTCATCAATAATAAGGGTACCTTTGCGACAGGCTCTCATCACCCCGATAATTGCTTTGGCTTTACCGGCACCACCTGCTACAGCGATTACATGCGGTATAGACTCAATATCAGTAAGGGCAATGCCCACATTATTGGTCGTATACACAATGTTGCCGCTAATGTCACAATAGTAACCCAAGGCTTCCCCAACAGCACGTTTAGCGCGCAACGTGGAGCGTTGTGCATCTGTTATATGCCGCTGTGCCGCCATGTGCAAGGCTTCACCGATGCCAAAGATTAAAATATCGGTTTGCTTAGCCAATTCCATCACTTCTTTGATTTGTGGTTCCATATTCATCAAAATGCTCAACGCGTCTTGCGACAAACCATCAGGTAGATGCAACATTTTGTAGGTACTGCCGATTTTCTCGGCAATCACCGAAGCAATCACATTCGCTTGATATTCTACCCGTTCGCCGATTCCGCCGCGAGCCGGAATAATGGTAGCCTGACATTTCTTGGCCGGCAGAGCATCTGCCATATTGGCCATCGTACTGCCGCCACTTACAGCTAAGACACTGCCCGGATGCAATACCCCTTGCAACACTTTCGCCGCCTGGAAGCCTAACTCTTTGCGTTCCATGTCGGTTTCACCACCGCCACTGGTAATAATAACTTCATCAATTTGCAAAACTTCTTTAAGCTTTGCTTCAAGCTCACTGATTTTATTGAGCTCGTGCATTGATGAGTTTAGTTGCGGCAGCAGTTCTTTGCCTTCCTCAGTTAACACCATCCCCTGTTGGGTAAAACCAATAAGACCATTGTCCTTCATGATTTCAACGTGTGAACGTACTACACGTTCCGATAGTTTACTAAGGTTGGCAAGCATGCGTCGCCCGATAGGTTGTGCATAGGAAATGTGATTCAGCAGTATGTAGCGCTCTTCCACAATTCGCATAAGTTCCGGAGCTATTCGTTGATACACCTCCGATAAATCTTTCATGCTGTACCTCTTTCATCCCGCTGGAGCGAAAATCGTCCCACCGTCGATAAAAAAATATCCTCGCCTATATTCTACCTTATATGGGTGACACGCGCAAGTCATTTTATAAATTATTATATTGAATACTAAAAAATATATTGAAAACGTTGACTGCTCGGCCGTCAAAATTACCTTATATTAAGTTTCAAAATCATATGAGACCTGATATTCTCTACCGGAGAGCACACCTCTTCGAGCTAAGGCTCCCCTTGCAGAGAATATCAGGTCTTCAGCGATTATAGCTCATCTCAATTCACAGGTAATTTTAGCCGGCTACAACAAAAAAAACGTTTTCAATATATTTAGCATCTTCCCCATAACAACCTATAAAATGACTTGCGAATCACACCATAAATGGACGAATAATAGCCGAGGATATGGGGAGAGTGGGAGGAATTGTATTGTTCCAATACAATTCCCTTCCCTCCACTCCTCAAAAACGACTAATAGGCCGCTATTGTAATGTGCTGAAATCGATATTGAAGAACAGCGCTTTGCTTTCTGAGATGATAGCTGAATCACAAAAAGAATGGCCACTACCTATAAGGTAAGCCTTAGCTTGAAAAGGTGTGCTTGCCGTTAGGTAGTGGCCATTCTAAAGTTTTTATATAAATCAGAACATCAAAGCGCTGTTCGTAACAAATGTCAATCCATTACAATAGCAGCCTATTAGTCGCGATCTACGTCCCAATCAATAACTTGACCGGTAGCGGCATCAATTTCGAATTCATATTCAACGCCGTTGTAGAAAATTTTGCCTTCATATACTTTACGGCCATTTTCAATGTCCGGTTTAACTTTATATACATGGCTTGCATTCGCGCCCGGCACTTTAGCCAAAGCGATAGCGGTTGCCTGGTCAATTGTAATTTCGGAATTTGCCTGTGCCAAGCCAAAGCTGCCTGCCACCAATAAAGATACGGCTAATACTTTTAAAGATTTGTTTAATTTCATAGTCTACCTCATTTCATTATAATATATTAATTATTTACTTCTCTTAGCGATAAATTACGAAGTATAATTTACTGCTTCTATCCTTCTTATATATCTATTATATTCGACATGCTTTATTTTGTCTATTGCAAAAAATTAAATTACATATATCAATCATGAAATATAACACAAAAATGGCTTGAAGCACATTGCTCCAAGCCATTCATTATTTATTATGTAAAGCCTATCAGACTGTAAAAGTTAATACGCTTCACCTATCTTATTTTTTAGACTATTTAGTACCGAAAATACGGTCCCCTGCATCGCCTAAACCAGGCAAGATGTAGCCATGTTCATTCAAGTCTTCATCAAGTGCCGCAACATAAATACGTACATCCGGATGTTCCTTATTAACCGCTTCAACGCCTTGCGGAGCTGCTACCAAGCACATAAGCTGAATATCGCGAGCCCCTTTTTCTTTTAAAAGAGTGATGGCTGCCGATGCACTGCCGCCGGTTGCCAACATAGGATCTGTCACGATAATACGACGTTCGGACAAATCAGACGGCAATTTGCAATAGTATTCAACCGGTTTTAAGGTTTCAGGATCACGGTATAAACCTACGTGACCTACTTTAGCCATTGGCATTAATTCCAATAGACCGTTAACCATGCCGAGACCGGCACGTAAAATAGGGATAATGCCTAATTTTTTACCGGCAATTTGTTTACCGATTGCTTTTACCAACGGAGTCTGTACTTCTACATCTTCCAACGGTAAGTCGCGAGTAATTTCATACCCCATCAAAAGTGTAATTTCTTCCAATAATTCGCGAAAATCTTTAGAACCTGTTTCAACATTACGGATTAAGGTTACTTTATGTTGAATCAACGGATGAGTCATTACATTAACATTCATAAATACGGTGCCTCCTTAAGTCTTACTATTCTGTGCCTCAATAAGGCATGTTATGAAATCTCTCTCAAGCGGATATATTAAAGATTAGGATACATAGGATATTTTTCACAAAGAGCGGCTACACGTTTAGCTGCTTCTTCATGTTTAGCTTTATCTTCGGAGTTTTTAAGAACTAACGCAATGATGGACGCAATTTCTTCCATATCCGCTTCTTTTAAGCCACGTGTTGTCAAAGCCGGTGTACCGAGACGAATACCGCTGGTTACGAATGGGCTTTCAGGATCGAACGGAATGGTGTTCTTGTTACAAGTGATGCCTACTTCATCGAGTAAGAATTCAGCAACTTTACCGGTTAAACCACAGCTGCGTACGTCAACAAGCATTACATGCGTATCGGTACCGCCGGATACGATTTTAAAACCTTCTTTTTGAAGAGCTGCTGCCAACACTTTCGCATTGGTTACAACTTGCTGTGCATATTCTTTGAATTCAGGTTTTAAAGCTTCGCCGAAAGCAACCGCTTTTGCAGCGATAACATGCATCAAAGGACCGCCTTGGATGCCGGGGAAAATTGCTTTATCAATAGCTTTGGCATATTGTTCTTTGCAAAGAATCATGCCGCCACGAGGTCCGCGTAATGTTTTATGTGTAGTTGTAGTTACTACATCAGCATATTCCACTGGATTTGGATGCAAACCGGCTGCTACAAGACCTGCAAAGTGAGCCATATCTACCATAAAAATAGCGCCTACTTCATGAGCGATGTCGGCCATTTTTTTGAAATCAATAATGCGAGAATACGCACTGCCGCCGCCGATAATTAACTTAGGTTTGTTTTCTTCGGCAATTTTACGCATTTCATCATAATCAATTTCCTGTGTTTCTGCATCAACGCCGTAAGGAATTACATTGAAGTATGTACCCGAAACGTTAACCGGCGAACCATGAGTCAAATGACCACCATGGGATAAGTTCATACCCATGATAGTGTCGCCCGGTTTTAACAAAGCAAAATAAACACCGAAATTAGCTTGCGAGCCGGAATGAGGCTGTACATTGACATGTTCAGCACCGAATAATTTCTTAGCTCGTTCAATCGCTAACGTTTCCACCATATCTACATATTCACAGCCACCATAATAGCGCTTGCCGGAATAACCTTCCGCATATTTATTGGTCAATACACTGCCCTGTGCTTCCATAAGCGCTTCGGATACGAAGTTTTCAGATGCAATCATTTCCAACTTATTGCGTTGACGGTTTAACTCTAAATCAATCATATTTTTTAATTCCGGATCTTGACTCTTAAGAATGCTCATAGCATTACCTCCTACACACTCAAATCATAGTGCCTATGAAATACAAGCTGTCCCCCAAATTATCTGGACTAAGCCTCTAGTTCGGCTATTTTGGCAACCCGTCGTTCATGACGGCCACCTTCGAATTCGGTAGTTAACCAAATTTTAACAATATCGCCGGCTAACCCGGGTCCGATAACACGTTCGCCCATCGTTAAGATATTGGCATTGTTGTGTTCCCGTGAAGCGTGGGCTGAAAATGTATCGTGGCATAAGGCCGCACGAATACCGGCTACTTTGTTGGCAGCAATGCCAATTCCGATACCGGTACCGCAAATTAAAATACCTCGATCATATTCTCCTGCTGCTACTGCTTTAGCCACAGGTTCGGCAATATCCGGGTAATCCACGGATGCTTCCGAATCGGTACCAAAATCAGTATAGGCCACATTCAATTCATCAAGCAAAGCTTTAATTGCCGCTTTTAAATGAACGCCGCCATGGTCAGCGCCAATGGCTACTTTCATCCTATCCCTCCTAATCGGTATCCATTAAATATAAACATCTCTACCCTATTTTACTATGTCATATAAAATCAAGCAATGACATTTGTACGCAATATAGAGATATTATTTAAATTGACTACCAATCAAGATATGACTAACCGCTCTCAAAACGCCCTTCGAAGTGACGACTTAGAATTTATTACTGTTTAATCCAACTTTGCTAAGGCTTTTGTCAAAAGCTCTTTGATCTGTGCCGCACAAGCATCATATTCTTCCTGCGTACCGCCAAACGGATCGGCTACGTCTTCATTCGTACCGGCCCACTCACCCAAGGTTACGATTTTATCGCTCATTTCAGGGAATTGGCGCAACAATACTTTTTTATGATCCGCTGCCAAACCGACAACCAAATCAGCCGCATCCAAAAGAGCTTTATTAAGCGGACGCGATAGATGACCGGAAATATCAGCCACATCTTTAACTGCTTCAATGGCCTGAGGTGATACACGGCCACCCGGAGCCGTAAATAAACCGGCCGACAAAGTCACTACATCTTTTTTTGCGTCCTCTGCCATCGCTTTAAGCATACCTTCCGCCATGGGGCTGCGACAAGTATTGCCGGTGCAAACAAATAATATGTTCATAGTCTTACCTCTTTTCTATAACTCTTTTATAGCCTGCCGATATAAAACCGGGGCTCCTATTTACAAGGCTCCCTTACGGTTTACCTGTTACGTGTACGATTTTTTGACCACTCGCCTTCGCCATACGGTTCATGATAGCTCGACCCAAGCCTTGCATAGGCACACCGGTGGCAAAAATATGGGTCACGCCGGCCTTATTAAAAGCCAATAATGAAGAATACAAATTATGGGCAAGCCCTTTATAATCCGCCGCATTACCATAAATTACATATTCAAAAGGCACATCCGATGAAGATAAATAGATATCAAGGAATTGTGCCACTTCATCACTCATGAGGAACCCAAAGCGAAGCGGTTTGTCGTGATGCTCTTGTTTAATAGCTTCCATGGCCTCTATCATAGCCTGACTAACGAGGCGCGGTGCCCCCACATAAGTGGTCATATCACCGTCCGGCGCATAGTGCGTATACTTCATACCCGGTGCTTTCGGTGCCACATCGGGCGCACTCAAAGCTTCGTCAAAAGTCACCGTACTCACCACTCGTTTTAACATGGCATCGGTAATCCCGCCCGGTCTTAAAATAGTAACCGCATCATCACCGCATTCTACGATGGTCGACTCAACGCCCACATCACAAGGGCCTGCATCGGCAATAGCCTCGATGCGTCCCTTCATATCATGTAAAACGGCATCTGCCGTAGTCGGGCTGGGACGACCGGAAATGTTGGCACTGGGAGCCGCCACCGGTACGCCGGCGGCTTTTAAAATAGCTCGGCACACATCATGAGCGGGACAACGAATAGCCACACTGTCTAAACCGCCCGTAGCACGCTTAGGCACCTTGTCGGATTTTGGCATAATAATCGTTAAAGGTCCCGGCCAAAAAGCATCCATGAGCTTTTGTGCCGTCGGTGGAATTGAGGCTACCAACGGTTTTACCGCGTCCTGATCCGGTACATGTAAAATCAAAGGATTGTCCGACGGGCGTCCTTTTGCCTCGTAGATTCGACTCATCGCCGCTTCATCATAACCGCTGGCGCCCAGTCCATATACGGTTTCCGTAGGGATGGCCACCAACTGGCCGTTTCGTAAACGTGCGCCCAATTCGGCAATGGCTGCATCATCCAAATGTTTATATACTTTAGTTTCTATGGCCATTATCATCACCTGTTTTCTGCCAACGTAAGGCCCGTACAATACCACCTAAATCTTTTTGTGCCACTACTTCACTGTAAACACCCATAGTTTTGGCAAGCTCCGTTACCGCCTTTGCTTGGTCATAGCCGATTTCAACCGCTAAATAGCCGCCTGCTTTTAAATACTTAGGTGCCTCTGCCAATAAACGGCGATAAAAATCCAAGCCGTCGGCACCGCCGTCTAAGGCTATTACCGGTTCATTTTGAACTTCCTGTTCCAAGGTCAAAATTTCTTCACTGGGAATATACGGCGGATTGGAGACGATTAAATCAAAAGCGTTTTCATAGGCTGTATCCGTTGCCAAGGCACTCAATAAGTCGGAGTAACACAATTTAGCCCGATCCGCCAGCTCCAACTGCTCCCGATTCTTAACAGCCACCGCCAACGCCTCCTTGCTGATATCAAGGCCGAGCCCCGTAGCCTTAGGTAAATAGTGAAGCAAACTGTATAAAATAGTACCGGGTCCGGTACACACATCAAGAATGTACGGGGCACTTTCTTTGTCAAAAACGGTCAAAATATCTTCAACCAAAGTTTCCGTATCGGGACGCGGAATTAATACACCCTTATTCACAATAAACGGCAAACCCATAAATTCTTTTTTACCGATAATCGCAGCTACACTAAACCCTTTGGCGCGTTCAAGTACGAGCGGACGATACGCGTCGAGCTCCTGTTTATTCAAAGGTTCATCATAGTGTGTGTATAAGTAAATTCGATCTTTCCCCAATATATGAGAAAGCAGCACTTCCCCATCAAGGCGACTGCCGCCTTTGCCGAGAAAATACTGCTCTGTCCATTGGAGCAAGCGACCGATAGTCCACAGCTCCTTAGGCATTTTGATCGGCCTCCTGCATTTTAGCGGCCTGATCCGCTGCAATCAAAGCTTGAATCAGTTCGTCCAAATCGCCATTAAGTACGGCATCCAATTTATAGAGCGTTAAGTTAATGCGATGGTCGGTCACACGACCTTGCGGATAGTTGTACGTACGAATACGTTCACTGCGATCGCCCGTACCAACCTGACTCTTACGATCGGCTGCCACGCTGGCGGCCGCTTCCTGTTCGGCTTTATCTTGCAATTTAGCACGTAATACGCGCATTGCCTTATCTTTATTTTTTAACTGAGACCGTTCATCCTGACACGCAACTACAATGCCTGTCGGTTTATGCGTAATACGCACGGCCGATTCAGTACGGTTAACGTGCTGACCGCCGGCACCGCTGGCACAATAGGTATCGATTTGAAGGTCTTTATCATTAATTTCAATGTCTACATCTTCCGCTTCCGGCAATACGGCTACGGTAACGGTAGAGGTATGAATACGACCGGACGATTCGGTTTCCGGCACGCGCTGTACACGATGTACACCACTTTCAAACTTCAATTTGGAATAAGCACTGTTACCGTCAACGGAGAACACCACTTCTTTAAAACCGCCCAATTCCGGTGCGTTGGCATCGATGATTTCACAACGCCAACCTTGCGCTTCCGCGTATTTAGTGTACATGCGGAACAAATCACCGGCAAATAAAGCCGCTTCATCACCGCCGGCACCGCCACGGATTTCCACGATAACGTTCTTTTCATCATTAGGATCTTTTGGCAAAAGCAAAATATGGAGTTGTTCTTCCAACTCTTCTTTGCGCTCTTTTAATTCTTTTAACTCTTCTTGCGCCATTTCACGAAATTCTTCGTCTAAGCTTTTATCTTCTACTACTTCCAAGGCTTCATCAAGACCGGCGAGAACTTGTTTATATTCTCTGAAGGTATTAACGGTTTCTGTAAGGGAAGCGTGTTGACGTGTTAACTTCTGCCATTCCTGCTGACGGGCAATCACTTCAGGGTCACTGATGCGCTGCTCCAAATCCATAAATTTATCTTCAATAACTTGTAATTTATCTACTAAAACCATGAAACGGGTACCCCTTTCAAACTAATATTGACGACACTATAGAACTGCTGTAACAGATTTTAATACTCCGTCGGCACAGCTAAGATTCATAAGCGTCTTCTTCAGCCGGCCGTACCGATTCCAAAGCTCGAATAGCCACTTCAATTTGGTCGTCATCCGGTTCACGAGTTGTCATGTACTGCAACCACAAACCGGGCGTAATTAAGGCCTTAACGATGACACTTTCACTGCGTCCCGCCAAACGAATCATTTCATAGGCAATACCGGCTACTACCGGCATCAAAAGAACGCGGGAAATAATGCGTTCCCATAAGCTTGGCCAACCTAAGAAAGCGAATACAAAAATACTCGTTACCATAACGATTAATAAAAAGTTAGTGCCGCAACGTGCATGTAAACGTGAATGCTCACGCACATTTTCAACTGTCAACGGTACATCACTTTCATAGGTATGAATCGTTTTATGCTCCGCGCCGTGATACTGGAATACACGGCGAATGTCTTTCGTTTGACCTATGGCCCATATATAAATCAAAAATAAAAGAAGGCGAATCGCCCCTTCTACCAAGTTTAATACAAAGTGATTGTCACCGATACCGGGAATCCATTTAGCTGCATACGTGGGCAATGCCAAAAATAAGGCAATTGCCAGTACCGTAGAAAATACCATGGTAAGAGCAATCTCTTTATTTGACATGGTTTCCTCTTCTTCACCGGCTGCTTTAGCCGAAAAAGAAAGGGCTCCCATACCGATAACTAAAGACTCATAAAGAGCCACACAACCTCGTAACAAAGGTTTTTTCAAAATGGGATACTTATCACTGATTGAACTCGTCGGTTTCGTATCCACTACAATTTGGCCACCCGGTTCACGAACCGCTGTAGCTGTATATTTAGGGCCGCGCATCATAACACCTTCAATGACGGCTTGGCCTCCGACAAACTTTTTAACTCGCTTCGTTTCCAATGCGTCTCCTCTCTCAAACAAATATAGGCAGAGCCGAAGCTCTGCCGTATTATTTGTATAGCTAGACTACAGTAATTATTTACCGTAACGCTTGTTGAATTGTTCGATACGACCGCGAGCCTGAGCAGTACGTTGCTGTCCTGTGAAGAACGGATGGCATTTGGAACATACGTCTACGCGAAGATCGCTTTTAACGGAACCTGTTTTAAACGTATTGCCACAACCGCAAGTTACAGTAGCTTCACCATAATTAGGATGAATTCCTTGTTTCATTCTATACACCTCTTTCCACTGTCCAAAACTATGCTTATTGATTATATCATGGACAATCAGTTAATGCAACTCATTACTTAAATTTTGCTTATTCGTCAGCGGAGTCCTTTTCAGCCGCTTTTTCAGCTGCTTTGGCAGCTTGACGTTCCGCTACGGATTCTTCGTAAGCCGCTTCTAAATCCACTTCATTCAATAAATCGCGAAGAGCCACGATTTCTTCGAGCGATAAGGTAATCCCCTTAGTCATACCATTATATTCACTGTCCCAGGAACGAAGGTCGAATTTAGGATTATAACGCCCCCAACTGGTGCAAGTAAGTTGCTTTTTCCACCCATCTTTATTTTCAGATAAGGTGCCTAATACTTTATAGATTTCAAAATTTACAACTGCCATGTCTTACCTCCTTATCTAACTCTATACTTTATCCCACTTAGACTTTCTTGTCAATTACTCTCAGTTGGATTTGGTACAATTTCTTTGGCAATGGCTTCAATCTCAGCCTGCCAATCGGCGTCAGCCTTAGCTAAGGCCGCTTTACGAGCCGCCCGGGCTTTTTCAAAACGAGTGGCCAATTCTGCCAACGGTTCTTCTTTAATAATTTGACGACGCACACTGCCCATCAACTGCAATAAGGCTTCCGGCATCAACACCATTTGAGCCAGCTTGGTTAAAACCTGTTCCCCCTGTAGACTGCGGAAATAGGTATACCAGATATAAGCAGCCTCCGGATTGGTAAACATCCAATACGCTGTATCCTCCTCGGCCACTTTACTTTGTTCCATGAGTTCCGCATAGGAATCTTCGTCCAAAGTTTCCCCTGCTTTACGACCTTCATGGTCAACCAGTTTTAATTGAACCTCAGTCCCCTGACGTTCTAATTCCAAGCGGGTCGCTTCAAAAGCATTAAATACTTTTTGTACATATAAAGGAACTTTAGGATCTTTGGAAGTAAAACCGTCTTCGCCCAATGTCGGTAATTGCGCTTTCATAGCCGGTTCTATACCGCATAACGATAAGGCATACTGTACCATAGAGAACGTATCCATAGAAGCCAAAACTTCATGCGGCAAAGCAATAAACGGTGTGGAGCGCCATGTGTCCCCCATTACTTCACGAATCTCAAGGGCTACTTTTTTAACCGAACGATTTGTGTACACAAATTCATAAGTGCCCAGCGGCGCCCATTCGCGAATCGCTTCCAAACGTGGTTGCAACAACATATACTGAACAGTCATGCGATTCATGCCCACTTGGTCCTGAATGGCACTAATCGGAATGAAGTAGTGAGCTGTACCGAGTTCTGTAATATTGCCTACCCGATTAGCCAATTCCTGCATAATTTCAACCGGTGCCCGGAACAAGCCGGTAGACGCCGCTACAATATGGTCAAAAATAACATCTTCCGGCCATTCATCAATAACCGGAGCCAACGGATAGAGTTGTTTAAATAAATTATAGCATGTTTCGGATGATGTATATAATAATAAACGCTCCGATGGAATGGCTTGCAAAATTTCTTCTGCCAAGGCGGCATATTCTTCAATATTGGCAAAGAGGATAATACCTTCCGAATTCTTGTGGAATTCAATGATGTCTTTAAAAGGCAAGCGCCACTGTTCACCGCCCGCAAGGCCTTCCACATAGCCCGTCTCCGTAATAAAGTCCATCACTTCTACGGCAAAAGAAGGGCCGTATACAGATTCAAAGGCTACTTGATCGTAAGGAAGTTCGCCAAAAACTTCAACGGTACTTTGCTGCGCCAATTCATATAATTTATCACCCGTAATCCCCCACTGGCGTACTTCGGGACTAGTCTGAAGTATTTGATCCAGTACGCGAAAACGCAATAATTCCGTTACCATTGCGCTACCGGTAACACCGATTGCTTTAAACTTCTTTATAAGTGATTGCATTGCTTCCTTCATATTATGCCTCCTTACCGGCTGACGGACACACATGAGCTAACGGACATTCGCCGCACAAAGGCTTTCTGGCCTTACAAACTTTACGACCATGCCAAATAATCCAATGATGAGCGGCACTCCATTTTTCCATCGGAATTGCTTTCTTGAGCTTTTCTTCTACCTCTTCCGGCGTTTTACCGCGAGCCAAGCCCAAACGATTAGACACCCTAAATACATGAGTATCTACGGCAATAGCCGGTGTATCAAACAATACCGACACCAACACATTGGCCGTTTTACGCCCTACGCCGGGCAATTCTACCAATTTGTCAAACTCATGGGGCACTTCACCGCCATAAGTATTAACCAAAATATCACAGGTTTTTATTAAATTCGCCGCTTTCGCCCGATAGAGACCGCAGTCGCGAATTAACACTTCCAACTTAGCCGTTCCCAACGCCAACATGTCGGCCGGATCACTGTAAGTGGGAAATAATCGCGCCGTAATAATATTAACCCGTTCATCCGTACATTGTGCGGACAAAACTACGGCTACGAGCAGTTCAAAAGGACTGTTATAATGCAAGGCAGGTTTCGCATCTTTATAGACGGTTTCCAAAATAGCTATTTGTTCTGCCTTAATGGCTTTCGTTACACGCATTCTGTCTTCTATGCTCCATTTATCTATCTTAGAATACTCATTCAAAATAATTTATAAATCTAAATAACATTACTTATTCAAAACAGTTTACCTTTACAAGATAATGTATCTGGTCAAAATAATTTGTCATTCGACATCAATTATATCATTACTCATGATGTAACGGCAAACGGCTTGACTGAATATGCTATAATGAATATGAAAAGTTCGTATTGAGAATTTTATGAAAATAAATAATTTACATGGAGGATTTTATGGAAATAAACGACGTTTTAGCGCGCATCAACGAATTAGCCCATAAGAAAAAATCCGGTCAGGAATTAACAGAAGCCGAATTGGTAGAAAAAAAAGAATTATATCGTATCTACTTAGACTTCATTCGCGGCCAGGTTATATCTCAAATGGATCGTGTTTCATTCGTTGACGAAAAAGGCAATATTACCAGTGCCAAAGATATTGCAGCCGCCAATCAGGCTAAAAATACAAAATTAAACTAATACCCAAAAACATTAGACTAATAAAAAGAAAATGGGGCTGTAACGAAATTGAGTTTTTTAACTCACATTTCAGTTACAGCTCCCTTTTCAATTAAAACAAGGATATTTCCAAAATCAACAATTCTGAAAATATCCTTG
>NZ_JALKIG010000024.1 GCF_023051165.1 Veillonella sp. KGMB01456 | reverse complement strand
TGTCCTTCCTCAAAGTGCATAGACTCTTTAGCGCCCCAAAATTTGACAAAGAGCCTAAAACAGCCATGAGTCCTCATTATCGTTAAGACTCATGGCTGTTTTTTATAAAAAATATTTAGTTGATACCTATCTGATAATAAATAGAGTATAATAAAGATATAGGTTAGGTCGTAGGGTAACGACCGCAAATTCGTTTAGGTAAACAGGTAAGGAGTGACATAGGTATGTCAGAGGTATATTTTACATCGTTGCGCACACGCGTAGGAGAAAGTCTTTTGGACAAATTGGAACGGTTGGTGCGCCGTGCGGGCATGGACAAAATTGATTTTAACAATAAATATGTAGCTATTAAAATGCACTTTGGCGAACCGGGAAACTTAGCTTATATTAAACCGCCTTATGTAGCACGTATCGTGAAAATTATTAAGGAATTAGGTGGTAAACCGTTCCTGACAGACTGCAATACATTATATGTAGGCGGTCGTAAAAACGCTATCGATCACATCGAATCGGCCTACCAGAATGGTTTTAATCCGTACAATACGGGGGCTCATGTAATCATCGCCGATGGCTTAAAAGGCTTAGATGAAGAATTGGTACCGGTTCCGGATGGGAAGTATGTCAAAGAAGCTAAAATTGGTAAAGCTTTGATGGACGCAGACATCATCATTTCCATGACTCACTTCAAAGGTCATGAATCAGCCGGTTTTGGCGGCGTTATTAAAAACCTTGGCATGGGCGGCGGTTCCCGTGCTGGCAAAATGGAACAGCACAGTGCCGGTAAACCTTTCGTGCAGCAGGAAATCTGCGTAGGTTGCCATAAATGCGAACAGTATTGTGCTCATGATGCGGTGCATGTAACGAACGGCAAATCCTTCATTACGGAAGAAAAATGCGTAGGTTGCGGTCGCTGTGTCGGCGTATGTCCGGTTGATGCTATTTCGCCGAAATGGGATGAAGCCAATACCGTATTGAGTGAAAAAATGGCGGAATATACAGCCGCTGTCGTTCGCAATCGTCCGCGTTTCCATATCAGCTTTGTTATGGACGTATCGCCATATTGTGACTGTCATGGTGAAAATGATATGCCAATCGTACCGGATGTAGGGATTATGGCATCCTATGACCTCGTAGCGCTCGATCAGGCTTGTGTCGATAAAGTGAATGCGCAACCACCAATGCCGGGCAGTATGCTTGACGAAGCGGAAGAAAAGAGTTGGGATCATTTCCATACTATTTCGCCGAATACGGACTGGGAAGCGGCCCTGAAACGTGCTGAACAAATGGGCCTCGGTTCCAGAAGTTATGAAATTGTGGAAGTAAAATAATTTAAAATAAAAAAGAGCAACAGCCTCGGCTGTTGCTCTTTTGCGTTCTGCGTAAAGTACTTATTATTTGGAGTACAATTCGACGATGAGCGTTTCGTTAACTTCGATAGGAAGTTCGGAACGTTCAGGAAGACGGTTGAAAGTACCTTTGAAGGCTTCCAAGTCTTTAGTAATGTAAGGAAGTTCGAAAGAACGAAGTTCCTGGAAGTTTGTTTTGAACATTTCGTTGTCACGGGATGCTTCGCGAAGTTCGATTACATCACCAGGTTTGCACTGGTAGGAAGGAATGTCTACGCGACGGCCGTTAACAAGAATGTGGCCATGGTTAACCATCTGACGTGCTTGACGGATGGAGTTACCGAAGCCAATGCGATATACGAGGTTGTCAAGACGGGATTCCAACAATACTAACATGTTTTCACCGGTAACACCCTGCATTTTTTTCGCTTTATCATAATAGCGTACGAACTGGCGTTCTAGCAAGTTGTAATAAGCTTTAACTTTCTGTTTTTCTAATAATTGTAAACCGTATTCAGACATTTTTTTCTGACGTTGGTCTTTCTTTACGCGCTTTAAAGCTTTGGAGTGACCGAAAACGTTCACACCGAAGCGACGACATAACTTAAAGCGTGCTTCTCTTCTCGTTGCCATGTGTTTATCACCTCATAGTAAAAATAAAAAAATAATATCTGTATCCTAATAAGATACCCAATAATGATAGCATATACGAGGCTAACTGTCAATTTATATTGCCTAAATATCTGCAGTTTATTGCAAGGTTATCATAAGGTTGTCATACGGTCATCATAAGGTTATTATAAGGTTATTGGTAGGTTAGTGACAATCTGTTATCCTTTTGAAAACTCCTGCTAACTTGAAGTAAATATATCGACTATTTTCAATTAGGTGCGCTTTTTATTGCTCTTAGTCTAAGAATTTTACTTTGCTTTAGGTTATGAATTAATAAATATTCAAAAAGTATTCATGATGAGGATGAATGTGTTTTTCAAGTGAATAGTATTATAAATCAATACAAAATTCTGAGATTTTTTATAAAATTGCGTGAAAAACGAAAGTTTTAAAATTGCATTATCACAAATTTTATTCAATATTTTTATAAAGAAAACTACTTTCAATATTCGTTGTATCTTATAAACATGAAAAAATCATGAGAAGTGATGCGTAGATTATTATCAAGTAACTTATAGGGGATATAGCACAAAATATCCATACTTGTTTGATTGGGTATAGTTATTTTTCGTTGATTAAGAGGATTTATAAATGAATGAATAAAATTATCTAATAAATGTTTTGAATAATACCGCCAATGTCATCATTTAATGTTCGAAAGTATCGATAAATTTATAAAATTTTTGTACATATCTCTTTTCTAACTGAATCAATACATGGTATACTAAGGTTAAAGAAGAGAGACTACCTTCATCAGTCGTTGAGGGAATTTTATACTTATTATGAATGTATGAATATGTAATGCATGAAAAGGAGATGATAAGATGGATGAACTACCTACTCTGCAAGAGTTACAAAGTTTTATAACCTATAGTAAAATGGGTAACTTCACGTTAGCTGCTCAAGCTGCTAATATTACACAATCTGCTTTTAGTGCGCAGATGAAAAAACTGGAACGTTTAGTTGGTGTAAAATTAATAGCTCGCTCTACCCGTGGTAGCCGCCTTACAGCGGAAGGTGAGAAATTCTTACCGGAAGCAGAGCATATTATTGAAACACTGGAACGTGCTATTCATAGCATTCGTTTGGCCAATAAGTTAGAACGGCCTATGCTCAACGTAGGTATTTTGCGGAGTATCGGTGATGTGCGTATGAATGCGCATGTATCGTATTTTCAACAGACTAACCCCAATTTCTCTATTTCCATTTATGACATGGAAGAAGAAGAAATGTTACTGGATTTGCGTGAAAACCGCATTGACATTGGTACTTGCTACTTGCCAAATAATAAAGATATGAGTAGCTATGAAAGTATTGCTATCCGTGAAGATTCTGTAGTTTATTATGCGCCTAAGCGCGAATTACCGGCCGGTAAAGTATTGAACACTGAAGAATTGTTGGATTATCCAATGGTTATGTATCCACCAAAATATTTCATGAGCCATCGTTTGAAATCCTACTTCTCGGAAGAAGGACGTCAGTCCTTACCACATTTGGTACGTTTATCTAATCCGTATGCCATGATTGATTATTGTCAGCGCAATGAAGCGGGGTCTTTGATTTCCCGTCATTTATTGGATGCACTTGGCATTAAGGATGGTATCTATGCATTAGCCAAACCGTTAAATCTTCAGGTTTGCTTTGTATATCGTAACAACAACTCTAAATGGGAAACAATGAAAACGTTTATGGATTACATTGTTCAAAAAGTAGGAGTTAACGGCTGATTTTGGGGAAAAATTAGTTTTGTGCTTTACATAAGTTTGTCTCATCAAATGAAAACGCGGTTTGTACCTTTCGGTCAAACCGCGTTTGTTGCATTATTTTATTTGGAATTCGGAAGTAATTAGATAACTGAGCATAGTGACGTATGCTCATCTCCCTAAATAATGCCTAGTTAAGTGCTGCCGGATATATAGACCTAACTAAATAATAGGGGCAGACATACCCGTTAGGTAATATACCCGATAAGTAATACGTATCTTAGAAGTTTACATCCTTACCGTAGTAAGCTGCTTCGTAGATTTTCTTAATATCTTCTACGGTTGGTTTACGTGGGTTAGTCAACGTGCAAGCGTCTTCAAGAGCGCGTTCGCTCATACGATCGAGAACGGCTAAGAATTTGTCTTCCGGAATAACAGTATTTAAACCATCTTTAATCGTTTTGCTTAAGCCTAAGCGTTTATTGAGGTTCCAGATGGCGCGTTCAAGGTTTTCAATACCGAGAATACCTTCCAATTGAGCATATTTCTGGGTAGCTTTTTTGTTGTATTGAATGATGTATGGTAACAAGATAGCATTAGCTTCGCCATGAGTTAAGTGGAATTCACCACCGATTTTGTGAGCCATACTGTGAACGATACCTAAGGAGCAGTTGGTGAAGGACATGCCGGCCATAGTGGAGGCGTTATGTACTTTGTCGCGTGCTTTAATATTGTCAGGTTCCTGGTAAGCTGTTTCCAAATATTCAAAAATCAATTGAATAGCATGGAGTGCCAATGGATCGGTGAAATCATCGGCTGCTGTAGATACATAAGCTTCAACAGCATGCGTCATTACGTCCATACCGGTTTGCGCTGTAATGAGCGGCGGCATTTTGGATGGAATGCGGCTGTCTAATAAAGCAATATCCGGTACTAAATCAGGGGATACTAATGGATATTTAATGTTGTTGTCCGTATCGGTAATTACGCTGAAAGCCGTGATTTCCGAAGCAGTACCACTGGTGGATGGGATACCGATGAGGCGAGCTTTAGTGCGTAGTTTAGGGAAGTTGAATTTCACAAGTTCCATGAAATCATAGCCAGGGTATTCGTAGTATACCCACATGATTTTGGCTGCGTCCATAGGGGAGCCACCACCTAAGGCAATAATCCAATCCGGTTGGAATTCGGCCATTTTAGCGCCGCCTTCGATACAAGTCTTGATGGATGGATCCGGTTCTACGCCGTCAATGATTTGAACTTCCATACCACCCTTTTCAAGTTGGGCTTTAGCTTCGTCAAGAAAGCCGAATTTGCGCATGGAGTTGCCACCGGTTACGATTGTAGCGCGTTTGCCTTCTAATTTTGAGAGATGAGTGAGGGCATCGTCGCCATGAATGATGGTGTGTGGAATTCGAAATGTTGCATAAGCCATGGATTTACCTCCTAATGTTTACATAATTTGAACGGTGTTTATATTTGTATTGTACGCTTTTTTCAAGATTAAAACAATGTATAAAAGTGATTTTAACTATGAATAATTTAAATAGTAAAGCCGCTGAAAATGAAGCCGGAGCAACACCGATTTTAGGCGGATTGTTATATAATATACAGGTATTATGTGTTAATTTGTTCGTATATACATGAAAAAATATGTCTTATTTATGAGTAAAGGGTATTTGACATATCTTCGAAAAAGTGTGATTTAAACAATAATTTCACGATTTGTGAAGTAAAAGTTTTAAGTCGATTAGAAAAACTAAGATAATTAGGTTTTAGAATTACTCAGATGTTTTAAATAATTGTTAAAGTTTAAGTTGATTGTAAGAAACGCAGGTGGATATATGAAAAAAATAGCTATTTTAGTCAATGAAGATACGATGCAGCGTTGCTCTTGCGGCGGTTGTTTAGGGGCATTCATGGGTAAGAAAGATTCCTTTGCCCGCTATGAAGGGGAAGAGATTGAATTAGTCGGATTTAGCCATTCCGGCGGTGATTTAACGAAAAAGCTGGAAACCCTTCGCAAAAAAGGTGTGGATGTGGTGCATATTTCAACGTGTACGAAGAGTAAAAACGAAGATTACGAGACCATTGCCGATGCTTGTGCCGAATATTTTGACGTAGTCGGCTATACGCATGGCAGTCCGGATGGTAAAGGTAAGGGCAAAATGGCGGTAGAATTAAAAGCGCGTCAGCCGAAGGAGGCAGAATAATGGAATTACGTAAAAGTCAAACTTTTTTCTTAGGTTTGCAACATGTATTGGCCATGTATGCCGGTGCTGTTATCGTACCGATTATCGTGGGCAGCAGTTTAAATCTGACGATTATGCAGATTGCCTATTTAATTGGGGCCGATTTATTGACGTCAGGGATTGCGACGCTGCTTCAAGTGTGGCGTAATCGCTTTTTCGGCATCGGCTTACCGGTAGTGCTGGGCTGTACCTTTACGGCCGTATTTCCTATGATTGCCATTGGTAAAGAGCTGGGCCTTGGGGCTATTTACGGGGCCATCATTACATCCGGTCTTATTGTGTTTATTATTTCGCATTGGTTTGGTAAATTAGTGCGGTTCTTCCCGCCGGTAGTCACCGGCTCTATAGTAACTGTTATTGGCGTTACCTTGGTTCCCGTAGCTATGAATAATTTAGCGGGCGGCCTTGGCAGCCCGGATTTTGGCAGTGTTATGAATTTGAGCCTCGGTTTTGCCGTGTTGGCCTTCATACTTATTTTAAATCGCCTTTTCAAAGGATATATTCAAGCCATTTCCGTATTGCTGGGACTCATTGCGGGCACAATAGCGGCCTTCTTCTTAGGTATGGTTGACTTTGCGCCGGTGGCGGAAGCTACGTGGGCTCATATTCCACAACCGTTTTACTTTGGCCTACCCACATTCCACGCCAGCGCCATTTTGACTATGACCATTGTGGCCATGGTAAGTATGGTGGAATCGACCGGTGTGTTCTTGGCCTTAGGTGAAATTTGCAATCGTAAATTAACACCGCAAGATCTCGCTCACGGCTATCGCGCGGAAGGCTTGGCTTCCATTATAGGCGGTATTTTTAACTCCTTCCCATACACCACGTTTTCACAAAATGTGGGGCTCGTGGAATTATCCAAAGTACGCAAAACCACGGTAATCGTAGTATGCGGTATTATGCTTGTCGTATTGGGCTTGGTGCCTAAATTCGCCGCTTTGGCAACGATTATTCCAACGTCTGTATTGGGCGGTGCCATGGTTGCCATGTTCGGTATGGTGTGTGCGGCCGGCATTCGTATGTTGGGCAAAGCGGATCTTACCGATTCGAACACGATGCTTATTGCGGCTTGCTCCATTACATTGGGCCTGGGCGTGACGGTAACGCCAAATTTATTCGCTCAGTTCCCGTCGTCCGTGCGTATTCTACTGGAGAGTGGTATCGTAGTAGGTGCTTTGACCGCTGTGGTGCTTAATATCTTGTTTAACTATGATAAAATAAAAGAAAGTAAATGATAGGCATTAAATAATAGACAGCAAATAAAAGGCACTAAATAAAAGATACTAAATAAAGATAACGCCTCAGGTTTTTGAAAAAACAACGCGTTTATTGCGGTAGGACAGCTATCATCGTTTGAACTTGCAGTTTAATGACAAAAATACGGTTTTACGCTATAATAAGAAGGTAACTTAACAAGCGAATCAACAAATGGTACTTGGTCATTAATTGGTAGGAGGCGACTATTATGAAGATGTTCCCCGCAATTGATATGGTAGCAACAGGCGCCCAGATTCAGGCTTTACGGATTAAAAGCGGATACTCCGTTAAAGACTTGCAAGAAGTATTCGGTTTTAGCGACCCGCAAGCCATTTACCGATGGCAATGGGGGCAAAGCTTGCCGCGTGTAGACAACTTGGTGGCGTTAAGTGTATTATTTGGTGTAACAATTGACAGCATTCTCGTTCTGGAGCAGAAAGAGGATGCTGTTTCTGCTTTTTATAGACTTAATTTTATGGACTTAATTTTCATAGGAGCCTGCTTATTGTAAGCGGGTTCTTTTTTTATAGTCTATATTTTGCCTTTTTGTATACAAAAAGCAGGAGAATCATATGGATGAGTAGAAGTAATATAGTGTATACTTAAAATGCATTTATTTTTATTCTGTGAGTTGCAAGGCATTGTTATTCAGGAGGCGAAACTATGACATTTTTATGGGAACAAGGGAGTCCGGTTATTAAGCTGGATATGATTGCCACATTGGCATTAGCGATTTTGCTGTTACTCTTAGGTCGCGTAATGGTTAATCGCATCAGTATTTTAGGACGCTTTTGTATTCCGGCTCCGGTAGCCGGCGGGTTGCTTTATTCTATATTAATGTTAATTTTTCACCAAACGAATATCTTAGTTATTAAGATGGATACCTTATTGCAAACACCGTTTATGTTGGCTTTTTTCTCCACCATCGGGATGATTGCCAGTCTTAAGCTTGTGAAAAAGGGCGGCAAACTGCTATTATTCTACTGGCTCCTTTGCGGCTTTTTATCCTTGATGCAAAACGTGATTGGTGTGTCATTGGCACAGCTCTTAGACATTGATCCGTTACTGGGCGTATTGATGGGGGCTGTTTCCATGGAAGGCGGCCATGGAGCCGCCGGTGCCTTCGGACCTGAAGTAGAAGCGATGGGTGTATTTGGGGCTACAGCGGTAGCTATGGCGGCTGCCACCTTTGGTCTTGTTTCCGGTGGTTTAATCGGTGGGCCGATTGCCAAGTATCTTTTAAATAAATATGACTTGCGCTCCACAGAAGAGATAGAATTGGCTGAGGGTGGTACCGTAGGATCCACCGGTAGTAAAACAACTTCAACTGCTAGTTCCGATGATGCCAATGTAGCCAAAACGGCTAAACAGGAGAGTGAATACGCTGAATCGGAAGTGTCGGCTCATTCGTTGTTTACTCATTCAGCTATTATTGCTGTTTGTATGACCGTAGGTTTGGCTGTGGCCGGCTGGCTCAAAGGCGCTTTAGGGATAGCACTTCCAAGTTATGTGGGGGCCATGTTCTTCGCCGTAATTTTACGTAACCTTAACGACCAACTCCATGTGGTTAAAGTTCATACGGAAACAATTAATTTAATCGGCGATTATTGCTTAGGTGTATTCTTATCCATGGCCTTGATGACCCTTAAATTGTGGGAACTCATTGATTTAGCGATTCCAATGCTCATCGTATTAGGTGCCCAAGTTGTGTTCATGATTGTTTATTGCTTATTCGCTGTATTCCCATTATTGGGCAAAACCTATGATGCGGTGATTATGTGTGCCGGTATGGCCGGTCATGGTTTGGGCGCTACGCCAAACGCTATGGCTAATATGAAGGCTGTTACTGAAAAATACGGCCCATCCACTAAGGCATTCTTAATCGTACCACTTTGCGGCGCCTTCTTAATTGACTTGTTTGCCTTACCATGTATCGTATGGTTTATTAATTACTTTGCGCATTAAGGTGTGGGAAGAGATTGTCCTGTTTAAAGTAAAAACCACCACAGTTCATAGACTGCGGTGGTTTTTTTTGTAGGAACTATGATTAAAAATTATATATTCTATATTTTTGAGTTATACGTAATTCGTAGCAGGAGAATTTAAATTTATAACGAATACTTAAAATTGTGAGTATTTTGGTGCGCATTATGATAAGCATTTGGTGTGCTTTATTATGAGTACCCTTGTAGCGTGGAAAGAAGTCGGATTGTCAGCTATAGTACTAATTGTAGTATCCGGGGAGCCGTAGCATAGTAGCCTTTAACATAATAACTATAGCCTTTGGCGGCCGGGTGGGGCCGCTGCTTACATGTAAATAGGGTGTTAGCCATAATGATATTGTTTTGGCTAGGAGGCGAAAGTATGAACTTTTTTATGGATCAAGGGATTCCGGTAATTGAGCTTGATATGATTGCTACATTGGCGCTGGCAATCTTCCTACTCTTATTGGGACGCATTATTGTCAATCGAGTTGGCTTTTTGAGTCGATTCTGTATTCCCGCACCGCTAGCCGGTGGATTGTTGTTTTCCCTGATTATGTTAGTGCTACATGAGACGAATATTTTAAACGTTAAAATGGATACTATATTGCAAACGCCGTTTATGCTGGCATTCTTCGCTACCGTTGGGCTTATAGCGAGTCTTAAACTGGTGAAAAAAGGTGGCAAGTTATTATTTTATTATTGGGCTCTATGTGCTTTTTTGTCCCTTATGCAGAACGTAATTGGTGTTTCTTGGTCCAAAGTGCTCGGTCTTGATCCGCTACTGGGCGTTTTAATGGGCGCCGTATCCATGGAAGGTGGTCACGGTAATGCCGGAGCCTTTGGTCCGGAAGTGGAAGCTATGGGCGTTTACGGAGCTACGGCGGTGGCCATGGCGGCTGCTACTTTTGGCGTTGTGGCCGGCGGTGTAATTGGTGGACCTCTCGCTAGATTTTTTCTTAATAAATATAATCTGCGCTCCACTGAAAACGAAGAATTAGCGGAAGAAGGTAAAACAGCCGGTTTAGCTCAAGAGATAGAGCAAGTGGCAGGTCCGGATACAACCAGTGTGAATGAAGCGTTAACGGTTGAAAAAATCGAAGAGGGCAAGGAAGTGAGTGAAGAAGTGGCAGCTCATGTATTCCTGCTGCATGGTTTTATCATCGCTATCTGTATGGTCGTGGGCATGGAATTAGCCGTTTTCGTAAAAAGTACTTTCGGCTTTGCTATACCTAACTATGTGGGCGGGATGTTCTTTGCCGTTTTATTACGCAATATCAACGACAAATTTAATCTTGTTGAATTGCATAATCCGACCATTGGGCTTATTGGCGACGTGTGTCTTGGCATCTTCTTGTCCATGGCCCTCATGACCCTTAAATTGTGGGAACTGGCCGACTTGGCATTGCCGATGATTGTCATCCTCATGTCGCAAGTTATTTTCATGATTGTGTATAATATATTCGTGGCATTCCCGGTTTTGGGGAAATCCTATGATGCGGTTATTATGTGTGCCGGCATGGCCGGTCATGGTTTGGGTGCTACGCCAAACGCGATGGCGAATATGAAAGCCGTTATTGAAAAATACGGTCCATCTACTAAAGCTTTTCTCATTGTGCCACTATGTGGCGCCTTCTTGGTAGACTTGTTTGCGGTACCTTGTATTGTGTGGTTTATTAATTACTTTGCCCATTAAACTGGAATCACGGTTCTTCTACGTAAAAAAGAGTCGTCAAGTAATGAACGCCATCGGACAATCATCGTCCCAGCATCTTACTCTAACGACTTCTTATATGAATAGTATAGCAAGTAAAGCGGTGGTTTTACAAGTCAAGAACAGTAAGTAATTGAGGGTGTTCACCCCATCTGATATGGTCAGGAAATAATAAAGTAAAAAGAAGGAAGGCATTGCCGCTCGGTATTGGCAATGCCTTCCTTCTTTAGGAGTGGGATTAAGGGGGATCTATTTGAATAAAGCGTAATATATAACGTAAAACCATCCGAATAGGCCGTGAAGAATTGCCCAAGGGATGGAATGCCAGTTGGCATAGCTAATCACCATGGCCAAGGCGGATCCAAAAGAAATTCCCGTTGTTACTGTTGATGATAAAAACTTCATAAATACCTCCCTATATTTGAGACAGTCTCATTAGAAATTGATGCTGATAAAACTGTCATATTAAATCTGATTTTTCCAATGTAATTATAACGTAAATTGGAATATTTGTATAGTGAAAATTTTAGATATTTAGATATAATAGGGCAATTATTGAAACTTTTGGGCCGGTTTTATTTGAAAAGAATATTTTTAGCATAAATAGAGTGTAAAAAAGGAAGTGCCAAGATTTAAGCACTTCCTTTTCCGTTCATTATTATTTATCTAAGGTATTGAGATAGTTTAAAAGATCTTGAATACCTTTGTCACTATTGATGCCTACTTTAAAAATTGGTGAAGCTCCGGTCATTACAAGTTGATTTTTAATAAATTCAATATCATCGTTTTCATCTATTAAATCCATTTTTGTGATAATACCGATAGCAGGCTTATTAAATAGACTGGCAAATCCCGGAGGAAACATTTGCTCTTTTTCCTTTGCGGAAATGAGAAAACCTAAAATGTCAGCCTCTGCAGCAGTAACTAGAAGGGCGTTGTACATAAGTCTATGTTGGACAAACTCACCCGGCGTATCAATAATATCGTCATGAAATTGAACCGTTTGTGTTTTTGCGTAAATGATTTCAACACCTTCAATTCGCTGTGTTAGAGTTGTTTTACCAACACCAATGGGGCCAACAAACATAATTTTTTTCATAAAAACACTCCTTATTAACGGTGTATAATAAAAAGGAATGTTAAGCAAGAGTTTACTGTATGTAGTTTTAAGATACAGGATTTTTAAATAAATGTAAATAGTCAGCAATCTATGATAATTAGTAAATTGACAAAAATGAGGCTTATTTGTATTATCAAGTTAACACAATGAAGTGTAAATAAAGCATAGTGGCTTTGAAAGAGGATTTTTAATGAGGAAAAATTAGTGATTCTCATAATATTCTCTATAATTACCGGTATTTCAATGATATATATACCATGTAATGAGAAAGGAGCTTTACTATGAAAATTTACACTAAAACCGGCGATAAGGGGATGACCCGTTTAGTGGGCGGTATTGCAGTATCAAAAGATTCAGATCGAGTAGATAGCTATGGTACTATTGATGAATTAAATTCGTGGATTGGTTATGCTATATCGCAATTTGATTCGTCTTTATTCGAGGAAAAAAATGAATTACAACATTTACAGCATTTCTTATTTGATGTAGGTACTGATTTAGCAACTCCGGAGTCGTTAAATCGAGAAATAACTTTACCTGTTGATGCTATATCATGGTTGGAAGCCCGAATTGATGAGTATACGGCTAAATCACCGGAGATTAATCGTTTTATTTTGCCCGGTGGAACTCGTGAGGCCAGTATGATTCACATGGCACGGACGATTGCAAGACGGGCCGAACGACGAATAGTTCGATTACAGATGACCGCGAAAATACCGGGAGAGTTGGTTATGTTTGTTAATCGATTATCAGACTATTTTTATGCTTTAGCAAGATACTTAAACACTAAACAAGGTATGGAAGATATATTTTATACCAGAAGTGCTGAAGTATTTCATAATGCTAAGACCAAAAATATAAAATAATTATTGGGATTATCCTGTTCTTGCAGAATTGATTAAGATATGTTATTATTGCTTTTAGATTAATAGAAATATGAAATCTGACGATGGAAGTTAGTGAGAATCTAACACGGTCCCGCCACTGTGATGGCTTTTGCCTAAGTCAGGTCTTTCGCGGATTTCATTACACATGCTGTTTCGAGGTAAGACAGGATGTTGTTTTTGTGGCATTGTAGTACTTCACTGGAATTAATGCAGAAAATAAACCGGCATGTATTAATCTGTCTTGCACAGAGACGTGCGTCTATTGATGGACTAATGTTAGTCGTTCAATGATGAGAGAGCACAGCACAGTGGAGTGTGACATTAGTTCAAAAATAGGAAAAGGGCATGGAGCTAGTACTCCATGCCCTTTTGTTATAAGTGTAAAGAACCCTTTTGTCATCGGGTGTTATATCATAGTCAAAGAGAGAACAAGTTAAAATAACTGCTAATTTAGGTATAAATCGGAGAAAATTTGAAATAGTATATATATTATGCATAATTGAAATACGTAATTTTTATTGACATTTTTTTTGGTTAAGTATAAATTATTGTTATAAGATTTTCGTGTACAATGGCGTGCATGGTTTGCAATGAAGCTTAAACGGAGGGTGTATTCCGTGAGGGCTTCTTTTTTTATTTGTTAAGCAGGAGAACATGTATGCAGAAAATTAAATTTCCTACGACACTATGGGTAGGGGAAGATGCGTTGCAAGGTCTTCGTGATCTCCCTGTAAAAAAGGTTTTCATAGTGACGGATCCATTTATGGTTCAGTCTGGAATGATTTCACATGTAACGGAGAACTTAGACTTTGCTGAAGTAGAGATTTTTAGTGATATTGTTCCGGATCCGCCGACTGAAGTAGTCGCTGCCGGTGTAAGTCACTTAGTAGAATCAAATGCTGATGCAATTATTGCAGTAGGTGGCGGATCTGCTATTGATGCGGGGAAAGCTATGTTGTATTTCGGCAATCGCGTTAAAGCCAATAAAGATTTAATGTTTATTGCTGTACCGACCACAAGTGGTACCGGTTCAGAAGTAACAAATTTTTCAGTAATCACAATGCTGGAAACAGGAACAAAATATCCGATTGTTACCGATGAAATACAACCTAATATTGCAATTTTAGATACTCGCTTAGTAATGAGTGTACCGCCTAGTATTACGGCTGATACAGGCATGGACGTTTTAGTTCATTTAATTGAATCCTATGTATCATTGAATGAAAATGTTATGGCAAAAGCATTAGTTGAATATGCAATTCAATTAGTGTTTGAATATTTGCCGGAAGCATTTTCAAACGGTACGAATAGTTATGCCAGAGAACAGATGCATGTGGCTTCCTGTATGGCCGGTATGGCATTTAATTTGACGAACTTGGGATTAAATCACGGTATGGCACACGCTATCGGCGGTAGATTCCATGTACCGCATGGACGAATCAATGCTATTTTATTGCCGCATATTGTGGCGTATAATGGTGATTATCAAAACAAAGATTTATATGCTGCTAAGAAATATACTAGATTGGCGAATATTGTTAAAGCGACAACTAGTGTAAATCCGAGAATCGGAGTGGCTGCTTTAATTCGGCAGATTAAGCATTTACAGAGTACTCTGAAAATGCCTTTAACATTAACTGATTGTGGGTTTAATCGTAGTGAAATTATGGAGAGCGGTGATGCTATTGCAAAAGCAGCGTTAGCTGATGCATGTACAGCTGCTAATCCAAGAATACCTACGGCAGATGATATTAAAAATATTTTAAATCAAATTGCTTAACCGTCAGTCTGATAAGGTAATGCTGGAAAGGTGTGGCTATGGAAGAAAAACAGCGTATGATTCAAGAATACGTTCCTGGGAAACAGATAACGCTAGCCCATATTATTGCCAATCCGGCTAAGGAGATTTATGGCAAGTTGGGATTACCCAGTGATGTATACAATGCACTTGGGATTTTAACAATAACACCGGCAGAAGCAGCTATAATCGCTGTTGATATAGCAACTAAAAGTGGTGATGTTAAAATTGGTTTTGTAGACCGATTCTCCGGATCGGTGGTTATTTATGGTGATGTTAGTTCCGTTGAAACGGCGTTGCGAGCTGTTGTGGACGGGCTACGAAATATTTTAAAATTTGCATTAGGTTGTGAAATTACCAGAACTTAAGAAATCGAGGAGACCTACTTATGCGAGGAAGAATAGTTATTGTCGATGATGAGCCAATAACTCGTTTAGATATTAAAGATATCTTAACAGATGCAGGCTATGAAGTAAGCGGCGAAGCAGCCGATGGCTTTGAGGCAGTAGAGATTTGCCGTAATGTAAAACCGGATTTAGTATTGATGGATATTCAAATGCCGGTACTTGATGGTTTAAAGGCAGCAAAAAAAGTTGCGCAAGATAAATTGGCGAGCAGTATAGTATTTTTAACTGCTTATGGAGATTTTGAAAATACAGAAAAAGCGAAAAAGCTTGGTGCAACAGGCTATTTAATTAAACCAATTGATGAAAAATCTCTTATTCCGACTATTGAAGTAGCAATCGCTAAGGGGCAACAAACTGAAAATTTAGAACAAGAAATTGAGGGATTAAAGCTTCGTTTAGAAGAACGGAAAGTAATTGAAAAGGCTAAAGGAATTCTGTGCCGTGATTTAAAAATTACTGAGGATGAAGCCTATAAAAAATTACGCCGCTTGAGTATGGATAGACGCTCTAAAATGAGTGAAATTGCTGAATTAATTATAATGGATAGTGAATGATATGGCGTTAGATATAGCTAATCCGGATGAAGCAATTTTACGCAAACTGTGTGATACCTATTCGGACTTAACTGCGGATGAAGTTAAAGAATTAGTACAAGTTATATATCATTTGGCTGATTCGTTATTATATCCTGATGCAGATGTATTTATTGACATTTATAATGAAGTAACGAAATCTGCTTTAGTGGTATATCATAGACAGCCTTTAATTAAGCCGTCTATGTATGAAAAGACGGTAGTAGGATTAGATGCTTTATTGGAAAATGAACCAGGTGTTTTACGATCTATTGCAACCGGTTTAAATACATTAGGGCTTATTGCGGTATCTCAAGAAGGAAAACTAATTACACAAAATATTTACCCCATAAAATTATTGGACAAAACTATCGGTGTTTTAATTGTAGAAACTGATGCAGGAACGCCTGGAATGGCCACTTCTAATGATTTAAAGCCAAGTACTATTATGAGTGCGGAAGAAGAGGCACAGAACTTTTTCGTAGATCGATTATCTGAAAATGTCCTTATTTTCGATGGCGATGGTTATTTAATAACGGCCAATGAAGAAGCAAAGCAATTGTATAAAAAATTGGGTTATCAAGATGAAATAATTGGTTTATTTTATGATAATTTAACATTAGACTATTATACATTTGATTATATTAAATTTCGTGCAGAACGCTCATCAAGTAATTGGTTTTTTGATGTGGAGACCCATTATTTGCAGTATTATTTTACGATTAAGTACAGTTGGATTAAAAATAAGCAGCGTTTAGTTGTGATTATTCAGGATACAACAGAGGTAAAAAAGCGAGAAGAAGAACTTGTATTAAAAGCAGTTGCTATTCGTGAAATTCATCATCGTGTAAAGAACAACTTGCAGTCAATAGTATCTTTATTGAAGATACAAGAACGGAGGGCTCAGTCAGACGAAACGAAGAAAGTGTTGCATGATAGCATATCGCGTATTATGACGATTGCGTCAACTCATGAGTTACTTTCTAAACAAGTTGACAGTTATACTTCGTTAAAACAAACGTTAACTACAGTCATCCATAATTTCCATCATATGTTTGGAAATTTCAGAGATATTGAAATATTTATGCATGTAGATGACTCAATATACGTAACAACTGACCAAGTTGTTACAATCTCTTTGATTGTAAATGAATTATTACAAAATATTTTTGATCATGCATATTTACCTAATCAGTCAGGAAAAGTGCAGATTATCGGTAAAATAGTAGACTCTAAAATTTATATTGAGGTATCCGATGATGGTTGTGGATTTGATACTAAGACTGTCAAAGCTGATAGTTTAGGGCTTCTTATCATCAATGGATACGTCAAAGATAAATTAAAAGGTAAATTAAATATTGAGTCCGGTAAATCGGGGACAAAAGTATATTTTCGATTTCAAAAAAGCAACGATGTAGTTGTATAGCGAAGGCAAAGGCGCTTAAGCAAAGAATGATTTTTATTTCTTATGCTTAAGCGCCTTTTTTGTATCGTTAAGAAAGGAGGCCACATGGATAAAGAAACACTATTGACGGTAGGGATTGACTTAGGGACATCCACAACACAGCTTATTTTATCAGAGTTGACCGTAGAGAATTTTGCATCTGCGTTTACGGTACCGCGAATAGAAATTTCCGATAAAAAAGTTATCTATCGAAGTGATATTATTTTTACTCCGCTTATTAATCAAGTTGAAATTGACGAAAATAAAATAAAAGAATTCGTAGCTTTACAATATGATAAGGCCGGCATTGTTAAGGATGATATAAAAATGGGCGCAGTCATTATAACCGGTGAAACAGCTCGAAAATCTAATTCATCAAAAGTATTACAGGCTTTAAGCGGATATGCCGGAGATTTTGTAGTGGCTACGGCCGGTCCTGATTTGGAAAGTATAATTGCCGGTAAAGGGGCCGGAACTGAAACCTTATCACGTGAACATAGAGGTAATATAGTTAATTTTGATATAGGTGGAGGTACTAGTAATCTGGCAATGTTTAGAGCCGGCGATGTTGTTGATACAGCTTGCTTCGATATTGGTGGCAGGCTTATTAAGATAGATTCCGATAGTCATACTATTACATATATAGCACCTAAAATATTAGAAATTATAGAGAAAAAGCATTTATCTTTAGCAGTTGGTAATCATGTGGTGCCGGAGGACTTGATGCCTATTATAGATGAATTGGTGAACGCATTGGAACAATCTATAGGATTAGGCGAAGAAACGCCATTCTATAATCTGTTAATTACACATCATGACTTAAAAATAAAGACAGATGTTAATGCAGTTACTTTTTCCGGCGGTGTTGCTGATTGTATAAAGGCTGATAACGTTACAGATTGGTTTCAATATGGTGATATTGGATTATTATTGGGCAATCGTATAAAAAATTCATTATTTTTTACCAAATGTCATGTGCTTGACACAGTAGAAACAATACGGGCAACAGTGGTTGGTGCCGGTTCTCATACGGCAGAAGTTAGTGGCTCAACTATCAGTTATACGGATGAAATTTTACCTATAAAAAATGTGCCGGTTTTAAAACTTGCTAAAGAGGATGAACAATTAAAAGCTTCGGAATTGGCCGCTCAAATTCGTAGTAAATTAGATTGGTATCTAACGGATGATAATCAATTAACAAATGTGGCCCTTTCTTTTCAAGGAATAAAATCTCCGTCATTTGCAGATATTCAGCGCTATGCAATGGGAATTACAGAAGGGGTAGCAAAATTACGAGAAGCCGGATTTCCCTTATTGATTATTGTGACTGAAGATATGGCGAAAGCTTTGGGCAATAGCATATATTCTATGTTACCGGAAAAAAGTCCGTTTGTTTGCATTGATTCTATTGTCGCCGAAAACGGTGATTATATAGATATTGGTACGCCTGTGGCCGGAGGTAATGTATTGCCGGTCATTATCAAAACACTTGTTTTTAATTAGAAGGAGTGATGGAAGCATGATTTTAAAGACTCGACTCTTTGGTAATACGTATGAGTTCGGCTCTGTGAAGGAAGTATTGGCCAAGGCTAATGAAGAAAAATCAGGGGATAAGTTGGCCGGAGTAGCGGCGGCTTCTGCTGAAGAACGCGTAGCAGCAAAAACAGTTTTAGCACAACTTACGCTAAACGACTTATTTAATAATCCTGTTGTACCTTATGATGAAGATGAAGTAACACGAATTATTATTGATCAGGTTAACACTCGAATTTTTGATTCTATTAAGAACTGGACCGTTGAAGAATTAAGAGAATGGTTATTATCTGATACCACTACGGATAATGATATTAAGTTTGTTAGACGCGCATTGACTGCTGAAATGATTGCGGCTGTATGTAAGCTCATGTCAAATATGGATTTAATCGTTGCAGCGAAAAAAATTCGTATTGAAAAAACGGCTAATACAACAATCGGTAGACCAGGTACATTCTCGGCTCGATTACAGCCTAACCATACAACTGATAATATTGACGGTATCATGGCATCGGTTATGGAAGGTTTATCCTATGGCATCGGTGATGCCGTAATTGGATTAAATCCGGTTGATGATTCAGTGGAAAGTGTAAAAAGAATTCTACATAAATTTGAAGAGTTCAGAAGTGAATGGGATATTCCAACTCAAACCTGTGTATTGGCACATGTAACGACTCAAATGGAAGCAATTCGTCAAGGTGCACCAACAGGCTTGGTGTTCCAATCTATAGCGGGATCTGAAAAAGGTAATACTGCTTTCGGTCTTAATGCTGCAACGTTGGAAGAAGCAAAAGCATTGGCTTTAAGAGAAGGTCGTGTAGCAGGACCTAATGTAATGTATTTTGAAACAGGACAGGGATCCGAATTATCGTCAGATGCACATAACGGAGCCGACCAAGTAACAATGGAAGCAAGATGCTATGGCTTTGCTAAAAAATTTGACCCTTATATCGTAAATACAGTAGTTGGTTTTATCGGACCGGAATATTTATATGACTCTAAACAAGTTATTCGTGCCGGTTTAGAAGATCACTTTATGGGTAAACTAACCGGTATTTCTATGGGCTGTGATGTATGTTACACCAATCATATGAAAGCGGATCAAAATGATATGGAAAACCTGACAATACTTTTAGCAAGTGCAGGTTGTACATATATCATGGGTATTCCACATGCTGACGATATTATGTTGAACTATCAAACTACCGGTTTTCATGAAACGGCAACAATTCGCGATATGTTTAATTTACGTCCCATTAAAGAATTTGAAATTTGGTTGGAAAAGATGGGCTTTATGGATAATGGTAAATTGACTCCAATAGCAGGCGATGCATCTGTATTCTTGAAATAAGCGAGGTGATAAGGATGAATGAAACAGAATTAAAAGGGATGATTGAATCTATTTTAGGTGAGTTAGTAAAAGCTAAAGGATTAGATAGCGTTGAACCTGCCAAACGGACCAAAGAAGTAAATAAGTTAGGCGATTCTGTCGGGAGTAATATTATTTCAAATGAATTTCTACCGGATATTTCAGAAGTCGATTTAAAGAAGCAATTGTTAGTAGATAATCCGCATGATAGAGAAGGTTATTTGAAAATGAAAAGTTATACGGCTGCACGGTTGGGTGTAGGCCGTTGCGGAACCCGATATAAAACACAGTCGGTTTTGCGCTTCCGGGCGGATCATGCAGCTGCTCAAGATGCGGTATTCTCAGATGTTAATCCTGAATTGGTTGAAGAAATGGGATTTATTCCGGTTCGAACGGTATGCAAAAATAAAGATGAATATATTACGAGACCGGATCATGGTCGAATCTTTGACGAAGCCAATACCGAAATTATTAAACAGAATGTCAAAAAAGGCGCCAAACTTCAAGTCGTTGTAGGTGATGGCTTAAGTTCAGCAGCCATTGAAGCAAATATTCGTGATGTTATTCCGGCTTTAAAACAGGGCCTTAAAAAATACAATCTCGATTTTGATAAGGTTTTATTTGTTAAGTATTGTCGTGTACCGGCAATGGATCCAATCGGCGAAATTAGTGATGCTGATGTGGTATGTCTCTTTGTGGGCGAACGCCCAGGCTTGGTAACAGCTGAATCAATGAGTGCATATATAGCATATCGACCTACCGTAGGAATGCCTGAATCACGACGTACTGTAGTGTCTAATATACATAAAGGTGGTACACCGGCTGTAGAAGCAGGTGCCTATATTGCAGATATTATTAAAAACATGTTGGAAAAGAAAAAATCCGGTATTGAATTGAAATAGGTAAAGGAGGGACGTTTGTGAAAAATCAACGTTTAGGTGCTAACGTATTGAGCGTACAAATTATTCCTAATGTGGATGCCGGACTTGCAACGCAATTAGGTTTGACAAGTGCTCAAAGATCATTGGGCATCATTACGGCAGACTGTGATGATGTTACATATGTTGCTTTGGATGAAGCGACAAAAACCGCAGAAGTTGATGTTGTTTATGCTAAAAGCTTTTATGGTGGTGCCGGTAACGCATCTACTAAATTAGCTGGTGAAGTTATCGGGATTTTAGCCGGTCCAAGTCCGGCAGAAATTACTAGTGGCTTAGAAACCGCAGTACATGTAATTACAGAAGAAGCTAGTTTTATCAGTGCTAATGAAGATGGTTCAATACCATATTTTGCACATGTAATTTCTCGATCCGGTCGTTTTTTATCTAAATCGGCGGAAATTAATGAAGGTGAAGCTATTGCCTATTTAATTGCTCCACCTTGTGAAGCTATGGTTGGCCTTGATGCGGCATTAAAAGCTGCAGATGTTAGATTATGTGTATTTTATGGTCCTCCATCTGAAACTAACTTTGGCGGTGGCTTGTTAACAGGTAGTCAATCTGCTTGTAAAGCAGCATGTACCGCATTTGCTCAAGCTATTCAGAATGTAGCTGATAATCCATTAAGCTATTAAGGAGGACTAAATGAAGGCACTAGGCATGGTAGAAGTAAGAGGTTTCCTAGGTGCTGTTAGTGCTGCTGATGCAGCCTTAAAGGCTGCAAATGTGGAATTGAATAGTGAACAACGTGTAGGTGGCGGTCGAAGAACGATTTTGCTTGTCGGTGATGTAGCAGCAGTTCAAGCGGCGGTTGATGCGGCCGTAGTTATAGCGAAACAGCTTGGTTGCTACTGCACGAGTCATGTAATCTCACGAGCTGATGAAGCTATTGCAAAGTTAATGGGTGGTAAGTTAGCACAAAGTGCTGAATCTGATGATGCAGATAAAGAGTTAATAACAGCAAACACAAATAATGGGTTAAAGACTTCTGAGACAGAACCGTTAGAAGACCTTGCCGGTGATCCTGAAAAGAATTCAGAGACACAGGTAGCTTTGGAAACTGAAGATATAGAAGAACAAAAGAAAAATTTTGATGAGAGTGCATTACGAAAAAAATTAATGGCGTATAAAGTTGTAGATTTGCGTAAAAAAGCATATGCCATGAATGTACACGGTATGAAACGAACAGCAATTAAATTTGCCAATAAAGAGGCCCTCATTAAAGTGATTATAGATGAAGTGAAACGAGGTGGCACGTTTTGAACTTAGTTGATAAGGATTTACAATCCGTTCAAGAGGTTCGTCTTCTTTTGGCAAAAGCAAAAGAAGCCCAAAAAAAATTAGCAGTACTTACACAAAGTCAAATTAATGATATTACAAAAGCCGTTTGCGAAGCGACTTATAAAGAACGTGTTCGTTTAGCAAAACTAGCCCATGAAGAAACCGGATTCGGTAAATGGGAAGATAAAGTTTTAAAAAATGCGTTTGCATCAAAACAAGTTTATGCTCATATGAAAGATATGAAAACGGTTGGTGTCATTAATGATGATAGAGTTAATAAGGTTATGGAAGTCGCTGTTCCGGTAGGTGTTATTGCCGGTTTTGTACCGTCAACAAATCCAACATCTACAGTAATTTTCAAATCTTTGATTGCGTTAAAAGCGGCTAATAGTATTGTGTTTTCACCACATCCTACAGCAATTAAATGTATTGGTGAAACTGTAAAAATTATTCGCAAAGCATTGAAAGGAATCGGAGCACCTGAAGATGCTGTATCTTATATGACAATGCCGACCATGGAAGGCACTGCCGAATTGATGAAAAGTAAGAATACAGATTTAATTTTAGCAACCGGTGGTTCGGCTATGGTAAAGGCTGCTTATTCTTCCGGTACACCTGCTTTGGGCGTTGGTCCGGGCAACGGTCCTGCTTATATCGAAAGAAGTGCGGATGTTAAATTAGCAGTAAAGAGAATTATTGATTCCAAAACGTTTGATAATGGTACTATTTGTGCCTCAGAACAATCCATCATTGCTGAAACTGTTAATAAAGATGCAATTTTAAAAGAGTTAGAGGCCCAGGGCGCATACATTTTAAACCCGGAAGAAGCTACACGTTTAGGTACCTTTATTCTACGTGCTAATGGGACTATGAACCCTGCAATCGTTGGGAAGTCAGCACAAGTTATCGCTAAATTGGTTGGCCTTGAAATTCCATCCGATCGAATTTTATTAGTTGCACCTGAAACCGGAGTAGGACCTAAGTATCCGTACTCTCATGAAAAATTAGCGCCAATTCTTGCTTTTTATACGGTTGCTAATTGGGAAGAAGCTTGTGATTTATCGATTCGCATCTTAGAGAATGAAGGTGCAGGTCATACTCTAATTATTCATACTGAAAATAATGATGTTGTACGTGAATTCGGTTTACGTAAACCGGTGTCAAGATTACTTGTAAATACGCCGGGGGCGTTGGGCGGAATCGGAGCTACTACTAATATCACACCTTCATTAACTTTGGGGTGTGGAGCAGTGGGGGGCAGTGCTACATCAGATAACGTAGGTCCTCAGAATTTATTTAACTTACGAAGAGTAGCGTATGGTGTCCGCGAATTGGAAGATTTACGTAAAACTGAAAACGCCGATAGTGTGCCTGTTGGTGCTACATTAGGAGTTGAATCACAAGAAGTAGTTATTCGTGCTATTGTAGAACAAATTATGGCTAAATTGAAATAGCTTTTATTTGGATGGTAATAATATTAATTAGATATATTACAAATTATTTTAATTTTAATGTTCACTAGTTATTTTTAGGAGGTAATTATTATGTCGAGCACAAATGCACTAGGAATGATTGAAACAAGAGGTTTGGTTGGCGCTATTGAAGCGGCAGATGCAATGGTAAAAGCTGCGAATGTAACACTTATCGGTAAAGAACAAGTTGGCGGCGGTTTGGTAACAGTTATGGTTCGTGGTGATGTTGGTGCTGTAAAAGCAGCTACTGATGCTGGTGCAGCAGCTGCTGAACGCGTAGGCGAACTTTTATCAGTACACGTAATTCCACGTCCACATACTGAAGTAGATGCAATTTTACCTGGCAAAGCTGAATAATTTACCGGTTACGAAATTACGGGCAGTGCGTAAGTAGTGATAGAGAGCGCGTAAAGCGCTCTCTATTCATAAGAAAGGGTTCCTATGAAAGTTATAACTGAAGAAACAATACGTCAATTATTACGGAAACAACAACTTCATAGCGGCGAAGCATTAAAGGTATCTGAACCTAGTATAATTACGCCATCAGCTCAATCCTATTTACGAGAACATCAAATTCAGGTTTTGCAGCTTAGCCAAAATTCAAACGATTCCGATAACTTGCAGACATCAACATCGTGTGCTAGGGAAGTATATTGTCATGATGAGTTAAGTTATCTGGATAATGAAATATTAAAACTTCGAGATTTGTTATATTTCCCTTTGTTACCGGATGATTTTTTTGATGAACAGCTTTGGCAATATTGGCAACGACAGCAATTGGCACTTGAAGAATTTAAAGTAAAACAATATAAAGTGCCCTTACAGATGGAATTATCATTACCGCCGCAAGTATTTAATTTTAAATTGTGCTCATGGCGTCTTTGGCAATGCTCAGTGATATCTCTGCGACGACAATCGGAATATGTTGAAAGTTTATTAAAGCCGTACAATACAATTTCACAATCGTTTTCTGACTGGATTAGTCAGATAAAAGGAATCCTTGATAATTCGTAAGGAGGTGATAGGGTGAATGTTATAGATGATATTGTTAATGAAGTATTGAAACAAATTGGAGAAGTATTACCAAATAAAGATAAGACTTTTGTAATTGAAGGTTCTGGTCGACATGTTCATTTATGTAGGCAAGATATAGAGCGTTTGTTCGGTGAAGGCTATGAGTTAACTAAAGTTAAAGAATTATCGCAACCCGGACAGTTTGCTTGCCAAGAGCGTGTAAATTTGGTAGGGCCTAAAGGGATGCTAACTAATGTTGTTATTTTAGGACCCGAGCGAGAACATTCCCAAGTAGAGGTTTCTTTAACCGATGCTCGGTTGTTGGGCGTGAAAGCACCTACTCGAGAAAGTGGGGATTTGAAAGGCTCAGCTGGGATAATAATCGTAAATAAAGATCGACATATAGCCTTAGAGGAAGGTTGTATTGTCGCTAAACGGCATGTTCATGTAGCAGAGGCTGATGCAACTCGTTTAGGCGTTACTAATGGGCAAATTGTAAAAGTAAAAACTCATACGGATAGACCACTTATTTTTGATGATGTAGTTATAAGAGTAAGCCCTAAGTATCAAACTTTTATGCATATTGACTTTGATGAAGCTAATGCCTGTGACTTGAAAAGTGGTGATCTTGGGGAAATTATAGAATAGAGGTGATAGTTATGACATTAAGTGAATTAGAGACTATTGTTCAAACTATTACTGATCGAATTTGGAAAGAAATTTCTGATAAAAATGTTAAACCCCAAATTGGAATTAATGCATTGAGTAGTGATACTAAGGATGCTATGAAACAGATTATAAGACATGAAGAAAAAGTATCCGGTATACAAGCTGAAAACATTAATATTACCGACCATAAGCAAGCATTAAATATTGAGTTTTTGTCATTGTCTGAGTTAAGTGAAGTGGCAAATCTTATGCCGCAAAATGATACCACGAAAAAAATTGTGGAATCTTTATTACTGCGAAGACCGGTGATTATACATCGGATTCCTGAAATCACTAAGATGAATAATGGATCTATTCCATATGCATTAAAGCAACAATGGCAGAGTATATTAAGTAAGTGTAAACAGTTTGGAGTTTCTTTTGACGATAATGTTCAATCAGTGTATACGGGCAAAAAAAGTAATGAAGTTAAACGGAAAAATAGCAACTCAACATTAAAACCGGTATTTATTACGGTTGCTAAAGTAGTTGAAATGGTAAATTCCGGAGAAAAAATGCCGACAAATGCACGACTTACGCCATTAGCGCAGGATTATATTCGAGAGCATAATTTGAATTTATAAGGAGTGATACTGTGCTGATTGCTAAAGTGATTGGTAGTTTATGGTCTACCAGAAAAGATGAAAAGCTTAATGGTTGGAAATTTATGATTGTTAGAGAGTTAGAAGCCGATGGGGTAACCGAGAAAGAATCATTTGTGGCGGCAGATAATGCCGGATCCGGTATCGGTGATACCGTTTTGGTTACATTAGGTGCGGCGGCCAGAATTTCTGCAGAAAATCTTAATACGCCTATCGATGCAATGATTGTTGGGGTTATTGACTCGATTGATACCGCCGGTTAGGAGATACAACTATGAGTATTAATGAAATTATTATGTATATCATGGTCCTCTTTATGATTATAGGGGGCATAGATAAGTGTATTGGCAATAAACTTGGTTTAGGTGAAAAATTTGAAGAAGGAATAATGGCAATGGGTGCTTTAGCAATGTCAATGGTGGGGATTATTACCATCGCACCTATATTAGCAAAAGTGTTAAGTCCGATAGTTGTTCCTGTTTATACAATGTTGGGAGCTGACCCATCAATGTTTGCGACCACTTTATTGGCCAATGACATGGGGGGCTTTGCGTTAGCTCAACAAATGGCATTAAATCCGGAAGCCGGTTTATTTGCCGGGGCTATCTTGGGTGCTATGATGGGGCCTACTATTGTATTTACAATTCCGGTTGCTTTGGGAATTATTGAAAAAGAAGATCATCAGTATTTGGCAACAGGAGTATTATGTGGCATCGTTACGATTCCTTTAGGTTGTTTAGCAGGCGGTTTGGCTGCCGGTATGAGTTTAGGTATGATTTTAGCTAACTTAGTTCCTATCGTAATTTTTGCAGTGCTTGTTATTTTAGGCCTTTGGTTAGCACCGGAAATGATGATTAAATGCTTTACCGTTTTTGGACAAGGTGTTGTAATTGTTGCTGTACTTGGTCTAATTTTAGGAGCATTACAATTATTGGTTGGTATTACTGTAATTGAAGGTATTGCACCTGTAACTGAGGGGATTGAAATCGTAGGTGGTATTGCGTTGACTTTAGCCGGTGCATTTTGTTTGGTGGCTTTTATCACTAAAGTATTTAACAAACCGCTTATGAAAATGGGTTCGGCTTTAGGTATGAATGAAGTAGCTGCAGCCGGTATGGTAGCAACATTAGCTAACAATATCCCTATGTTCCAAATGCTCAAAGATATGGATACACGCGGAAAAATCTTGAACGTTGCATTCGCTGTTTCGGCATCCTTTGTCCTTGGAGATCATTTAGGTTTTACTGCCGGTGTGGCTAAAGAGATGATCTTCCCTATGATTGTAGGCAAATTGGTAGCCGGTGTAACTGCAATTTTAGTCGCTATGTTTATGTCTAAACGCATTATGGCAAAAGCTAAGAAATGAGGTGCTGAAAATGTCTAATATCACTCGTGAAATGATAGAAACATTAGTGCGCCAAGTTGTGAGCGAAAAATTAATGGTCACTAAGTCTATATCAAATAGTGGTGTCGGTGTAGTAAAGCTACCAATGATTGATGTAACTGAAGAAGATCGATTGGATACCGGGAACCCTAATGATAAAGTATATACTAAAGATTTGTTTTCATTAGATGAAAGTCCACGTTTAGGCTGTGGCTTGATGTTTATGGAAGACACTACATTCGACTGGACTTTGAATTATGATGAAATTGATTATGTAATTGATGGTGAGTTAAGTATTATTATTAATGGCGAGACGATTACAGCCGGGCCGGGTGAAATCCTTTTGATTCCAAAGGGAAGTTCAATTCAGTTTTCTGTAAAAGGTAAAGCAAGATTTGTTTATGTTACCTATCCGGCAGATTGGCAATCGCAAGCCTAATAGAATGTTGATGAGTGTTAAAGCGAATACCGGACATTCTTTTATAGGTAAGGAGGTAAGGGCATGACTGAGAAAGAAAATTTAGCCAGTGTATTAGCCGGGGCATATAAATTGGATTATCGATGGCTCGTTATTGATTCGGAGCTGTTACAAATTAGAATTTATAAAGATGTTTCTGACGAAACGGAAGTTCCTTTGGAACTAAATTTTGATCCTCATTTTGCACAGTATATTGTGAATGTGTGTAAAAATAAGGACAATCCAATTGTTATTTCGGAAGTATTGGTTGAATTTTGTGCATCAGAAACACATGCTCTTTATTATGATAAGAAAAGCTATGAGCAACAAGCTATAGCTATCCGTCATAAACCGAATGAATTAACTGCTATACGAGAAGACGGGGAACGTTATTTATTAACGTTAAACGGCGTAGTACGCACAAATCCGGGGGATTGGGTAATTCGTGGCGTTAATGGTGAAGAGTATCCTTGTGACCCTGAAATTTTTAAAAAACTTTATGATATTATAGAAGAAGAACCTAAAGCATAGTATAATTAAAAAAACTGATTCAGTTTTCTGTAATCAGTAGTTTAATTAATTTTATGTTGGGAGTGAATCTTATGTCAGACTTAAAAGTAGGTGACAAAGCACCGGATTTTTCCGTTGTAAATGATGTCAATGAAACCGTTAACTTAAAAGATTTAGCAGGGCAAAAAGTTATTTTATATTTCTATCCGAAAGACAATACTCCTGGTTGCTCCATTGAAGCACAACAATTCAATGAAGCGTACAAAAAATTGCAAGATGCCGGTTATGTTGTTTTGGGTGTCAGTCGCGACACGGTAAAACGTCATGTGAACTTTAAAGAAAAATACGATCTGCAATTCAATCTCTTGGCCGACACCGATGAAGCCTTTTGTAATGCCTACGGTGTCATGAAAGAGAAGAAACTCTACGGCAAAACCTCCATCGGCATCGAACGGTCCACCTTTGTCATCGACGAAAAAGGCGTGTTAACCCATATCTACCGTGGAGTAAAAGCTAAAGAACACGTAGGGCAACTATTAGCTGATTTGAATATTCAATAGGTTGTTTCAAATTAATTTTCCACCACGGCTATCGCATGGTGAAGGCAACCTTCCGGCCTGCAGCAAATTGCTCTTAGGCGATTCACTAAGTAGTCTCAATGTTTAGTCTGTAGAAGGGATAAAAGATTTCCGCATTCTTCTGAGTTGCGCCGGCCGCGGGAATTGCTAGTTGCACAACAGTGATCCGAATTACGGCGGAATGTGCTTAGAGAAAAAAGCCCCATATACCTATCTTGAATGTCCATTAGCCGAATGGGTTGGGACTGAAAGATAGGTATATGGGGCTTTTATTTTGCAATTCCAATGTAATTAGAATACTGTAGGCGACTGCTATTCCTGAGCCGGTGCCAACGCACTCCACCAATGCCGCCGATACGCTTTTATCCCTTCCAGCACCACTTTTGATGCTTTGGATGCCAAGGCTTTGCTGGCCGGTGGGATGCCTTCCAGGCGATAGGCAATACCCATTTCCTTGTACTTAGCCGTACCCATCACGTGATACGGCAGGCAGTCGATGGTCTCCAGGTTTTTCAAAGAGCCGGCGAAAAAGCCGAGTCGATACCAACGATCTGCGTTATCCGTTATAGTAGGCACCACAACATGGCGCACCCAAATCGGCACATTGTGCTCATCGATGAAGCGGGCAAATTTCAAAATTTGTTTATTGCTTTGACCGGTCAAGGCGCTGTGTTTGTCGTCGTCGATTTCTTTTAAATCTAAGATAACGAGACTTGTTACGGCCATCAGCTTTTCGTATTGCTCTCGTTTGCTTTCTTCAAAGTAGATACCGCTCGTATCAAGGCAAGTATGAATGCCTCGTTCTCTAAAGTAGCTGAATAGCTCGATAACAAATGGCAGCTGCATTAATGCTTCGCCACCGGTGACGGTGAGGCCGCCGTTTTTATAAAAACTCTGATTGCGCTCAAATTGTTCCCATACTTCTTCGATGGTAATATTTTTACCTTGCTGCGCATCCCACGTATCCGGGTTATGGCAATAGGCACAGCGCATCGGGCAGCCCTGTAAAAATAGCACCATTCGTACACCGGGGCCGTCAACGGTGCCCATGGTTTCCAGAGAATGAATTCGTCCAATCATAATACGCCTTTCGTAATAAAAAATAGAAGCAAAAGAATTACCAGTAAGAAGCAAAATACAAAATGCGAAGGGCAAAGGGAGATTTTTTACACCCTTATATGACAATAGGCTCCTCGATACGGGGAGCCTATTGCACTATATATAACTACTGAGAAGGGGAGGGATAGAAGTTACATTTGTTCGTGGAAGGTACGAGAAATAACTTCATCCTGTTGTTGTTTCGTCAATTTGTTGAAGTGCACGGCATAACCGGATACACGAACGGTCAACTGTGGATATTTTTCAGGGTGCTGCTGTGCATCGAGGAGCATTTCACGGTCGAAAACGTTGACGTTCAAATGATGACCGCCTTTTTCAGAATAGCCATCCAATAACTCTACTAAATTATCGATTTGTTGTTCGTTGCTCATATTACTTGTCCTCCTTTTCGGAAATGGAAACATTAGGCTCGCGACAGGCCAGGTTTTCATTATTGACAGGTAAACCGGTCGGCATATCGCTCTGTAAAACTGCATCAAGATCCAGATCGATGTCTAAATCACTCATACGAACCATGGTTTCGCCATTTTTGCCAAGCGCATCCGGAATGATGGAGAAGGTGTTGGAAATACCGTCGCTCGCATCACGCCAAGGCATTTTGGCAACTGACGCCATGGAAGAAACAGCCCCGTGAGAGTCGCGTCCGTGCATCGGATTAGCGCCCGGTGCAAACGGTGTACCCTGTTTACGGCCGTCCGGTGTGCTACCGGTGGCGTTACCGTATACTACATTGGATGTAATTGTCAAAAGGGACATGGTAGGCACACTTTCGCGGTAGGTAGGATGTTTACGGATTTTGTTCATGAATGCGGATACAACGAAGGCCGCCAAATCATCAACACGGTCATCGTCGTTACCGTATTTAGGGAAATCCCCTGTGATTTCAAAATCAACAGCTACCCCGTTTTCATCACGAATCGGTTTTACCTTGGCATATTTAATAGCGGACAAGGAGTCGGCTACTACGGATAAACCGGCAATACCGGTGGCAAACCAACGCGTAACTTTGCGGTCGTGAAGCGCCATTTCCAATTTTTCGTATGCATATTTATCGTGCATGTAGTGAATGATGTTGAGGGCATTCACGTAAACGCCGGCCAACCATTCCATCATGTCGTCAAAACGTTCCATTACTTCATCGAAATCAAGGTATTCGGAAGTAATCGGACGATATTTAGGTCCAACTTGTTTTTTGAGTTTTTCATCGACACCGCCGTTGATTGCATAGAGCAAGCATTTAGCGAGGTTACAACGAGCGCCGAAGAACTGCATTTCTTTACCGATACGCATTGGTGATACGCAGCAGGCGATAGCATAGTCGTCACCGCTGTTAGGACGCATCAATTCGTCGTTTTCATACTGAATCGAAGACGTTTGGATGGACAATTTAGCACAGAAACGTTTGAAACCATCCGGCAAGCGAGGGGACCAGAGAACGGTGAGGTTCGGTTCCGGAGCCGGGCCTAAGTTGGTCAGCGTGTGCAAGTAACGGAAGGACATTTTGGAAACGAGCGGACGACCGTCGGAGCCCATCCCGCCGATGGATTCGGTTGTCCAAACCGGATCGCCGGTGAAGAGGTTATTGTATTCGATAATGCGGGCAAAACGCACCATGCGAAGTTTCATGATGAAATGGTCAACCATTTCCTGAATTTCTTCTTCTGTATAGCGGCCTTCTTTAAGGTCACGTTCGGCGTAGATGTCGAGGAAGACAGTGTTACGGCCGATAGACATGGCAGCGCCGTTTTGTTCTTTAATAGCGCCTAAATAACCGAAGTATAACCACTGAATCGCTTCTTTTACGTCTTTGGCCGGTTGGCTGATATCGAAGCCGTAAGAAGCCGCCATAGCTTTTAATTCTTTTAAGGAACGAATTTGGTCACGAATTTCTTCACGGTCGCGAATAATCGTAGCCGTCATGTCGCCCATAGTGATGGCGAAATCTTTTTCTTTTTCTTCGATTAAGCGGTCAATCCCGTAAAGGGCTACACGGCGATAGTCGCCGATGATACGACCGCGGCTGTACGCATCCGGTAAACCGGTAATGATGTGTGCGGAACGAGCGGCACGCATTTCCGGCGTATACACATCGAAAACACCGTCATTGTGAGTTTTACGATGCTTTTTGAAAAAGTCTTCCAGCTGAGCGTCCATTTCGAAACCGTATTCTTGTAAAGCACTCTTGGCTGTACGTAAACCGCCGTACGGGAACATAGCGCGTTTCAACGGTTTATCGGTTTGAAGACCAACAATTTGTTCTAATTCTTTGATAATGTAGCCGGGGCCGTGGGAGGACACCGAAGTGGCAATATCCGTATCGGCATCGATAACGCCGCCTTTTTCTTTTTCTTCCTCATACAGACGAAGAACTTCTTGCCAAAGTTTAAGAGTACGATCCGTAGGACCGGCTAAAAATGAGTCGTCCCCAACATAGGGGTTATAGTTACGTTGGATAAAGTCACGAACGTCAATGGCTTTATCCCATACACCTGTAATGAAGCCTTTCCATGCAGTATTTTGCATTGCGGCACCTCCATTAAGGAAATAAAGAATTATTATAAGATGCTTTAAGTGTATACCGAATTGGCATTTAATTCAATAATTGTAATGATATTAATTTTCGATTGTTAAAATGCTAAAAATAAAAGATGTGTAAAAATAAGACTTTTTATGACATATCTATAAAAATTTATGTCAAAAAAACAAAAATTATTGTTAGCTATCATTACGGTGTATGACTAAGAAATGTCTTTTTGGATTGTTTTTATCCATAAAATATGACTTTGTTTCTTATGATTATATTATAAAGCAGGGGATACCAATAGTCTGTAGCTATAGCTACAAAAATAGTGGGAATTAAAAATTAAGCGTGACTCAAGCTATAAGCCGGCATTAAATTTTATATTTAAAATTTTGAATATAAAGTGGACATATAGGAATAAAGCCGTTTGAATTGTGAAATAACACACTTACAAAATGTTTATTGCAAATTTACGTTTTTACTACTAGACAAGATAAATGAAAAATGTTATCATTAACACATAGAAATATTGAAAAAATTAAATCTAGTGGATTGCGGTTGCCAAAAGGCAATCGATGATTATAAAATTCGATAATTCTTTTTTCGTAACATTTTTGTTATGTATTTTATTTTTATCCCCTTGGACGGGGAAGGAGGTATTTTTATGGCATACACATTACCTGAATTACCATATGCTTACGAAGCTTTAGAACCGCATATCGATGCAGAAACAATGCATTTTCATCATGATAAACACCACAACACCTATGTTGTTAACTTAAACGCTGCTATTGAAAAACATCCTGAATTGGGTGAAAAAGACGTAGAAGCGTTGATCACTGACTTAAACGCTGTACCGGAAGATATCCGCACGGCTGTTCGCAACAATGGCGGCGGTCATGCTAACCATACATTCTTCTGGAACATTTTGGCACCGAATGCAGGCGGTAACCCTACGGGCGCTATTGCCGGTGCTATCGATGAAGCTTTCGGCAACTTCGAAAACTTCAAAGCTGAATTCGGCAAAGCTGCTACCGGTCGTTTCGGTTCCGGTTGGGCTTGGCTCGTAGTAAACAACGGCAAATTGGAAATCTTGTCCACGGCTAACCAGGACTCCCCACTTAGTGACGGCAAAACTCCGGTATTGGGCCTTGATGTGTGGGAACATGCATACTACTTGAAATACAAGAATGCTCGTCCTGATTACATCGCCGCTTTCTGGAATCTCGTTAACTGGGATCAAGTAAACGCTCATTATGCGGCAGCTACTAAATAAGAGCTGACTGCTTGATGTGAGCCTCGAATGGCTCGTATAATTACATAGTTTGTGAAAACGTCCCCGCTTGCACAGCGTGCAAGCGGGGGCGTTTTTTTGTACGCCGAATAGGCATGACAAAACCCCCAGTTAAACTGGGGGTCGGT
>NZ_JALKIG010000023.1 GCF_023051165.1 Veillonella sp. KGMB01456 | reverse complement strand
AATCGGTATTCACTATGGATTTTTTATATGTTCAATTTCAGTTTACAATTAACCAACCGAATAAATTTATTTTTTGATAAGAAGTAAAAATCAATATAAGTAATTTATTTATGTGTATCGTAAAATTATATTTTGTGGCATACTAAATATAAGAAAATGATGAAGAATTATGAAGCGAGAGCTTTATATCTTAGAGTTATAATATAAATAGTAGTGACAAAACCGAATAAGTGTTTTATTGAATAAGGAGTCGTGTAAAAATTGATACAGTATATCTGATAACTAGTGAAATTCTTCTGTATTACTCTGTTTAATGGTGGTTTATAAAGGGCAATTGTTATTCATTAGATAATGATATTAATTGTTGATAGGCGATAATGAGGTTAAGGGAAATGATTTTAAAAAAATATGAGAATGTAAAAAAAGAAGTGTTAGATAAATATAGTGAATTAAAAAAGATATTGAAAGATGAAGAGAATGACTTAGCCGATTTTGATAAAATAGCTGAAAATATTAAAGCTGAAGTCTTTAATTTAGTCGTCCTTGGTAAGCATAATAGTGGCAAGTCAACATTTATTAATGCTTATTTAAATAGTGAAATACTCCCAATGGACAATACATCCTGCATAAGTGCAATAATAAAGATAAAAAATGGAGAGGAGTTTAAACTGGGAGTAAAAAAAGCTAATGATGATTGGGAATATATAATGGGTGAGTCTAATGTTAAACAGTATATAAAAGATTACGCTGTAAGAAATAATCGATTTGAGAAAATCCCGACAGCTTTAATAGATAGCGAGTTTTTAATAAAATATGAAGGTGATTTAAATCGAATAAAAGTAAGTGGATTAAATGAAGCTATAAGTAGTGAAAATAATTATGATATTGATTGTAAAGAGTATTTTTATTTAATTGAGCAATATATTGAAGAAATGCGATTAAAATGGAAAGATATTGTAGTTGAGTTTGATATAGAATGCCCTTTACCTGACGAACATAAGGGAAAGACTATCGTAGAGGTTCCTATTTTAAGTTCATCGGGGAAATTAGGAAGATTAGCAGAAAAGAATATCAGCGTGGCGAATGCGATTATCTTTTTGGAATCGTTAGATGATCAATCACAAGAGTTTAATGCATTTCAAAATTTTTTAAGAAATAATACAGATAAAAATAAGGAAGGTATATTGTTTTGGGTGAGAAACAAAATTGCAAATTTTGATGATGAAAAACTTCATGACTTGAACTCTCGAGTGATTAAAGATTGTAAAAATAATATTCAAGAAGGGAATATTTTGTTTATAGATAGTAAGATGCAACTGTTTATAAATAAATGTAAAAAATTAAATACGATTGAAAAAATTGATGAATATTTTCGTAGTTTGGAAGGAACAAACTTTGATTATCGAAGTATAAGTAATCTTTGGTGCGAAAATAGAACGAAACTAAATAGTTTTTATTATAAAGCTGCTAAAAAATCAAGTTTCTTTAAATTGGAGAAACAGATAGCAGAGTGTGTTAGAAAATTGAAGTATTTTCGGTTGTATAAACTATTAGAAAGTATTGAGAACCGGCTTACTAAAATAAAATTAAAAAATGAAAATGATTTAAAACTAAATCAGAAGCATTTAAAAGAGAATAAAGCAATTGAACGGAAAATAGAAGTTGAACGAGATAGATTAATTAAGAGCATAGAAGTGATTAAGGAAATATATAGTTTTGTAAATGATATGTTTATTGATTTCAGTGAAAACAAGACGCCTATTGAAGAAGAAATAAAAAATACTAAGAAACAAATTGTGAAATCTTTAATGGATTACAAAAACTCATCAGATACTATGATTTCTGATAAAAAATTCGATATATTGAGAAGTTATATTAATGATGGAATCGATAATATCAACAAGAAAATAAGTAATATCAAAAATAAATTGTCGGATAGATATAATGAATTGGATAGTTTTTGTAATAAGGAGAGCATAAATGTTAAATATAAAAAGATGTTTGGGAAAGTAATATTCATAGAATTAGATTTTGAGCGTTTATTTTTGTTGACGAAAGATGATGCTAATGTTGACACATTACCTAAGCGAGAAGCGGAACTCAATGAACCTGGAACCAATTTTCAGCAAGGTGTAAAGTTACTATCGTTTGCTATTGATGCTTTTTCTAAGGACGATAAATTTGTTGAATATTCTCGGGAGGAGCATGCAGGGCTTATTATAAACGAATTTATGTCAATATTAGAAAATGTTGTTGTATCAGATTTAAAGAATTTCATTGATATAGGTAATTATATTTTAGGAATATGCATTGATTCATTTGACATAATGAATCATAGTCTTGAAAGTAAGATTGATGAATTACAATATAAAAAAAATGATTCAGAAAAAAGAAAGAAATTATTTCAAGAATTGGAAGTGATAAATCGAAAGATTTATGAGTATCTTAAATTAGTAGAGCCTCTTAAGGTTGAAATTGATAATAATTTATAGTATCTGTCTAAAACTAATAATGTTTGTTGGTCGTAAAGTAAATATGGGAATATTATTATAAATCGTTATAAGAATGTACTATAGGGGAAGAGTTATGGTTTATAATGCAAATAAATTTGTTGATAAAAATAATATGGAAATATTGAATGTCGAAGATGATTATCAAGCATTAGAGGTTGAATTTAAAGAATTATTTTATCCTTCGCATTTGATTTCTAATGAAGATGCTTTAAAGTTAGGACAAGAAGATATTAATGATTTATTAACTCAATTTAATTTTTTCCAGTTTTGTGATTGTAAGATTTATAATGTTATTAATAAGTTTGAGTTTCTTCAAAAAAAATTACAACATCTTTTCACTTCAATGAATGCTATTGAAACTTCGTTTTGTTATGGGGTAGTGGGAAATGCAAATTCTGCATCCCTGATTTTCGGTGTCCCGGTAACGAAAGATAAAAATAATATTTTAGGTATACTGAAGGGAACTTTAGGCGAAATTTCGATAGAAATAATTGATAGTGATAATATTGTAGACAGAAACCATAGCAATAATAGAAGCAAGCGTTATATTGGAACGATTATAGGAAATCCAAGTTTGCCATTAGAGGGAAAGCAGGAGGAAAGTGATATTTCTCCTGTAATTAGAAACTTATATGGGCAAAACTATATGCTTCTGATTTTGTGTAAACCGGTTAATGAAAAAATAATCCAAAAACAATTAGAGAAAGCGTTAGAATTAAAAGATAAATACGCTGCACTAGCAACAAGAAATATTTCTACGCAGTTGGGCTTATCGATGGGCCATAGTGAAAGTTGCAGTGGGAGTCTATCTGAAAGTAATAGCAAAGGAAAATCTACTCATGACACCATTTCTGTAGGGGGAGGAGTTCCTTTTATAAGTGCACAGAACTCTGAAACTTATGGACAAAGTGAAAGTCGAACTGTTACAAAGATACTTGGAAATAGTCGATCGGAATCCGCTTCGTTCAATACTAATTTCTCAGTTTCTAGTCAGATTGAAACCAGTTTTGCTCAGGAATTATTAAGTAAAATAAGTGATGTTATAGAACGATTGAAATTAGGACGTAATATTGGTTTGTGGGATACTGTTATTACTTACTCATCAGATAATGAAATTGGATATAATCTTATAAAAAGTACTTTACATCGTGTGCTTAGTTCTGGCAATTTGGGAAAATTACCCCCGGTTACATTCTCCTGTAAAATATTAGACACTAATTGTGAATCGGAGGTACAGAATGAGCCACTATTAATGATTCCAAAGGGGTTTTTAGATACTACTAAAGACGAAAAAAGCCCTTTAAGTAATTTTATGAATTCAGAAGAGTTGTGTGGTGTTTTTAGTATTCCTACAGAGAACATAGTTGGATTTGAGATACAAGAAATAAAAAGATTTGCTATTAATTATCAAAGCACGACCAATGAAAAAAGTATTGGCAATATTTGTGATTATGATTGCCCTATTAATAATCATTTTTTTGGTATTGCTGAAAATGATTTGGTTAAACATACATTTGTATGTGGAATTACCGGAAGTGGTAAAACTAATACGGTTAAACAGATATTAAATGCTATTGATACACCATATTTGGTAATTGAGCCTGTAAAAAAAGAATATAGACATAGTACGAAGGTTGATACTATCTATACATTAGGTAATCCTGAATTGAGGGGATTAAAAATAAACCCATTTTATGTTCCCATGGGGATTAAACCAAATCAGCATATTGATTATTTAAAAGATTTATTTTCTGCATCTTTTGCATTTTATGGACCTATGCCATATATATTCGAAAAATGTTTGAATAATATATATGCAAAAAAAGGTTGGGATTTAACTTTAGGAATTCATCCATTATTGAATAATGCTAAGTATGCAGATGAACAATTTGGACAGAAAACATTAGAGGATTCATATAGTAATGAAACTCATAAATATCTCTTTCCTACGATGGACGATTTGAAGGATGAGATAAAACGATATTTAACGGAAGAATTGGATTATGAAAATGAAATAAAAGGGAATATTAAAAGTGCTATTCAAACTCGTATTGAAGGGTTGTGTGTAGGCTCCAAAGGGTATATTTTTAATACTGCAGACGTAGTTGATTTTAAAAAATTATTTGAAAGTAAGGTCGTAATAGAAATAGAAGGTTTGTCTGACGATAGTGATAAGGCCTTTACATTAGGATTGTTGCTTATTTATTTAAATGAATATAGAAGAGTCGATGAAGCCATTAATAGAGGTACAGGGCTTAAGCATCTTTTAGTAATAGAAGAAGCACATAGATTGTTGAAGAATATATCCTTGGAAATTAATTCGGAACGAGGAAATGCAAAAGGGAAAGCTGTTGAACACTTCACAAATATATTAGCTGAAATGAGATCATATGGTGAGGGAGTTATTGTTGTCGAGCAGATTCCTACTAAATTAGCAGCTGATGTAATTAAAAATTCATCTAATAAAATAGTCCACAGAATTGTTGCTAAAGATGATCAAGATATTGTTTCTAATACGATTAATGTTAATAGGTCAGAGGCTGTCTCCTTAGGTTATCTTAAGACGGGTTTTGCTTTGTGCCATAAGGAGGGCATGATACAGCCTGTAGTGGTGAGATTGGAACGTGCTCCTGAAAGTATTACATTAGATAGTGAGCTGTATATGGATAATTTAGATGAAAAATTATTTGAGATTAATAAATCTATATTAAAGAGCTACTACAGTGAAAGCTTTAATAAATGGAGTATTCAGTTATTATTTTTAATTTTATTGGAAAAAGATTTAGAGACAATTCGATATTATTTTAAAAATATTTGTGGTGAGATAGAAGATAAGGAAGTAATGAAACCTATCTCTACTATACGATTTGCAGATACTATTGAAACTCTTGTATTAGATTGTATAGCGGACAACGTAATAGAACTTTTAAGTTTTAGCATTTTTACTAATAGGGAATTATTATCTAATGAACAAGTGAAGGTGATTCGTAATTTTATAAATAGCTCTAATCAAAAAAATTATACGAACTTGACAGAGTTGTTGAACGCATATTATCACATGAATTTAAAAACGGTAGCTGAACTTATTAGTAAGCAGTTATGGGGTGATTATTGTCGGGATATGAGAGGTTTTATTGACTATGACGATTTTTCCCGTGCTTTAATTAACTAAATAACTGTAGAGCGGGGGATGTATGAGCACTATTTTTGAAGGGGTTACTCCCAATAAACAAGAAATCAAGAAGGTTGAAGGCAATGAAAAAAATAAAGTAAATGAGATTGGAAATATCGAAATTCTATATGAATCTGAAAAAAGTGAGACGTTGTTAGATTGGTCTCAAATAGTTAATATAGTTAAAAAAGCTTCTTTTTCTATTTCAGAGAATTTAGGGTTTGCTGAGATTAATGAAAAAGCTGAGAAGGTTAGTGCACATGATATTAGTGAGCCCCCCTTTATCGAAAATGTCTTAAATGAAGCAGAGCGAATAAAAATCAAGGAAAAGATAAATTGGTCTAACAAAGTCATTGACTGTATGCACTCAGTAGAAGAATATAATATTTATGAGAAGGCAAGTCTTAAAGAAGCTACTATAAATAAACGAAGCTGTTTAATTAGAATGGATATAGATTGGACACAAATGGATTCTATGGGAAGAAGTAACCAAGAACGCATTTCTTATGGCTTGTCGCCGATAAATCGGGACGGTAAAATTATAGAATTACATCATATTGGGCAAAAATCTGACAGCCCGTTTGCTGAATTGACGTCTGAAGAACATCGAGGCAAGGGAAATGATAAAATCCTGCATAGGAAAACCATTGATAGTGAAATTAATCGCATAAGATATGCAAGTGAGAAAAGTCAACATTGGACAGAACGTGCTGAAAATTTATAGGGGGCTATTATGAGTAATATTGTTGAAAAAATTAGTAATATTCCTAACTTGTATAAAGTTAATGGTGCCGAATCAATAGAAATTAGTAAGGCGCAAAAGTGTTTAGGCGTGCAATTTTCTACTGATTATATTGATTATTTAAAACAATTTGGTGCAATTAGTTTTTGGGGAACAGAGCTAACTGGGTTAAATATTAGTGGTCCTATGAATGTGGTTGAGGCGACCAAAGAAGAGCGCAGGTTTAATAAGGATTTTCCAAAAGGTTGTTTCGTGTTAGAAAATATCGGTATTGATAATATTATTGTTGTCATGAATCAAGATGGGTTTGTTTTTTCGGTATATAGAGATAAGGTTAGAAAGATATGCAATTCCTTTTCTGAATATATTGATATTTGTTTAAAACGGAATCAGTAATAGCGTGAGATTTCGAAATTTAATATGCTTTTAAATCCGTAGTAATATCGGTAATTTAGAATTGTAATTGGAAAGTTTCTATTGTACAATTCAGCCGCTATTGTTGCGGATTTTTTGAGTTTTAACATGAGTGAAGCTGAGTTTTATTTCTGCTGTTATCTATTTTTTTTGCCACGCACATCGAAAGAATGTGATATAGTTATAGTGAAGTAGTATTCCGTTATGGAGGTGGCTGTCATGTCATTATTAGAAGAAGTTTTAAAAGCTAATGAAGCCTATGTGGCTGATATTATTAAAGAATACGGTGAAGCGGGGATGCCGTCCCCTAAGACGCCGCAACGTCACATTGCCATTTTGACTTGTATGGATACGCGTCTGGTTGATTTATTGGAACGTACGATGGGCATTGACCGCGGCGATGCCAACGTTATTCGTGTAGCCGGCAACTGCATTACCGATGTGTTCAGTGATGTTATTCGCAGTCTTGTGGTAAGTATTTACGAATTGGGAGCCAAAGAAATTTTTATCGTCGGTCATGAAGATTGCGGCATGGAAAAAACTTGTCCCGATGAACTGTCTAAGCGCATGATTGACCGCGGTATTTCGCCGGAAGCGATTACCATGATTCGTTGTGAAATGGATCGCTGGGCCAATAATTTCTGTCATTCTGAACAGAATGTAATTAAAGCGGTAGCACAGCTTCGTCAGAATCCACTCATTCCAAATGATGTTAAAATCCATGGTCTCATGTTAAATCCATATACCAGTAAGTTGACTTTACTCGTAGATGGTAATAAACCAAACGAAGAACTCGATTCTATGGCAGTTTGCACTTGTTGTTAAAATTTATTGTATACTTATGTTAGGTTTTACAATTTTTAGAACATATCAATTCTTGAAATCAGGTATAGGTTTTGGCAGTGAAGTCGGGAGGTTTTAATTTGGCTGTCAACAGAAGTAATCAAATATTAATCATCGTCATGATTGCGTCGTTTTTGACGCCATTTTGCGGCAGTTCCTTGAATATGTCGTTGCCGGATATCGGCCGGGAGTTTCATGCCGGTACGTCGGAGCTCAGTTGGGTTATTGAAACATTCCTATTGACCTGCGCCATTTTTACGGTGCCCATGGGTCAACTGGGAAATCGCATCGGCAAAAAGAAGGTATTTTTAATCGGCACCATATTATTTACATTGAGCTCGTTGGTTATCCATTTTGCGCCGACTATTCATTGGCTCATGGTTTTGCGCGGGCTGCAGGGAATTGCGGCAGCTATGCTGTTCTCTACGGGGACCGCAATTATTGCCTTAGTGTTTCCGCCGGAACGGCGCGGCTGGGCTATGGGTATGAATGTAGCAGTAGTGTATATCGGCTTGGCGGTGGGACCGGTTATCGGCGGTTTTTTGAACTATCGCTTCGGCTGGCAAAGTATTTTTTACTTTATCGCGTTTCTCGGTATGATTGCGACCATAATGACAATCCTTTTTATGAAAGAAGATTGGGTAAATAAAGAGCAGGGCTATATGAATCCGGTTAGTATTTTGCTGTACGCCGCATCGTTGGTTATGGGGCTTTACGGCCTATCGGAGATTGTAAAATTGCCGGTAGCTAAGTATATTTTCGGAGCCGGTATTGTGACGACGATTATATATATTTGGCACGAAGCCCGTGCGGCCAAACCGCTATTGCCGGTACGTATTTTTCTGGAAAACAAGACGTTTGCGTTTTCTAATTTGGCATCTATGCTGAATTATAGCGCTACCTTTGCGATTGGTTTTTTATTATCCCTATATTTGCAGATGATTATGGGCTATGATTCGGAAACGGCCGGTTGGTTCTTATTGGTTCAATCCATTGTAATGGCCGCCTTGTCGCCGGTTATGGGTTCCTTATCCGACCGTTACGGATCCGCCGTTTTGGCATCTACCGGGATGGGCGTTATTGCCGTAGGGCTCCTCGTGATGTGGACGGCTATGAATCTTTCATCGACGGCCCTTATTATTACAGCCTTGATTATCGTGGGCGTCGGGTTTGCCATGTTCTCGGCACCGAATAATAACGCTATCATGGGCTCGGTGCCGCCCGCTTATTTTGGCATGGCCAGTTCTGTTATCAGCACGGTTCGCCTATTGGGACAGGTGCTTAGTATGGCGATTGTGGCATCCATTTTGGCCCGTAATACCGGGGCAGCCGGAACGGCTATTGCTAATGTAGATAAGGCCGTATTGTTGGCTAATATTCAATACAGTTTAATGGTATTTATGGCCTTTTGTGTAGTAGGCATTATTCCGTCTATGATTCGGAATAAGTAAAACAATCGCACTAGGCATAGCACCGGGCAAGTTCAATATAATCATTTAAAGGAGTTTATTATGTCGTGGAAAGTATCTATATATTCTGAATTACCGGATGAGGCGCGTGCGATTCGCCAAGCCGTATTCGTAGAGGAACAGGGCTTTCAAGAAGAGTTTGACGATATAGATAATACGGAAGCCGCTCATTTGGTAGGCTTTATTGAAAATGAACCGGTTTGCACGTGTCGTTTTTTTAGAGATAAAGATGAAGCGTCCACCTTTATTATCGGCCGGGTGGCTGTTATGAAAACGCACCGCGGGCAGCAACTGGGAGCTAAGATTCTCTTGGCAGCGGAAGATTTTATTCGTGTCATGGGTGGCATTAAAACTAAGTTAGCCGCCCAAGTGCAGGCCAAAGGTTTTTATGAAACACTCGGTTATACGGCGGCCGGCGAAGTATTTGACGAGGAAGGTTGTCCGCATGTTTGGATGTATAAATAAGCTCCTCGGCAATAAGCCGCTACGGGAGAATTAACGTGCAACGTTCAAGCTAATATGGAAATAAATAAACGCCGTTCAGTACGAGTTGAACGGCGTTTTTATATGCATTGATTGAAGTTTTAATGTGGGTTCGCTATAGGTTAGCGTTTATTTGTCTTTTTTATTCGGCACATATACCTGCAAAAAGCCCGGCAGTACTTCTAAATCAACCGGCATGAGAGGGCCCTTGTTGCCATCCATATTGGTAGGCAATTCGATGTCGTCGAGCAAGGTAATTTTGGCTTTGCGCACTTTTAAAATCGTCACATATTTCGACGTGTAAATCGATCCGCGCAAGATGAGCGGTAAGATACGCAATATGTCCATGATGAAATATTCTTTGAAGATGATGATGCGCATATAGCCGTCATCAACCGAAGCTTGAGGCATAAATTTTTCAAAACTGGATACTACATTGGTAAGCAATGCGATTACCAATGGCGAGCGGATGGTAAAATCGTGGTCATCCGTTTGAATGTGAAAACTGTAATCCTTAGTGGTGAAAAGGGCTTGACCTCCTTTTACAAAGTAGGCCAAAGGGCCAAGGAGTTGTTTTTCTTTAGGTGTTACTTCTTCTACTACTTTAGGAATAACGCCGGCGGCAATGTTGTTGCAAAAATATTGATCGTTGCAGCGACCGATATCGACGCGGCGGATCTTACTGTTTTTTAACGCGCGAATGGCAGCTAACGGCTCCAGTGGAATGCCGAGGGCCCGCGACATATCGTTGACCGTACCTACCGGTACAAAGCCAAATTTGGCTTTACCGCCACCTTGGGCGATACCGTTTACCGTTTCATTAATGGTGCCGTCACCGCCCATGCAGAATACGGCGTCGTAGCCATTCTCTGTGGCATATTTGGCAAATCGGGTCGCATCTCCGGCTTTGGTAGTGAATTTAATTTCCATATGATCAAAGAGGGTGCTTAGTTGCCATTGCAGCTCCATGGCATACTGGGTGGCACGGCCTCCGCCTGAGACAGGATTTATTATAACTAAACAGCGACTCATATATGTTCTCCCGTTGTATTTTAGTTGACGCTTTGCAGAACTTACCTTTATAATTAGATTAATATAGTCTGCAGAAAATAAGCATACAGCCTTGTAATATCTATTATAAAGTATTTATACATTATAGTATACTAAAGATTGACTGTCACTACAAAGAGTAGGCTGAGTGCTATTCGCGAAAGTAGAGGATTTACTATGGGTAAACAAGAAGAATATCATCTTAATTCGATTGACTCCATTGGCCGATTGCCATTGAGTGAACAGGTATATGTTACATTAAAACAAGCCATTTTGACGGGCGCGTTGAAACCGCAGGTGAAGCTGAACGAGGTGAAAATTGCGGAACAGCTTAATGTAAGTGCCACACCGGTTCGCGAAGCGTTTCGTAAATTGGCTAAGGACAATCTGGTAGTCATCAAACCTTGGAAAGGTGTAACGGTTAAAGGGTATACACCGGAAGAAATTATCGGAATGTATCAGTGCCGTGAAGTGATGGAAGGTTTGGGCGCTCGTTTATGTGCCGAATTGTGCACGGATGAACAGATTGAAGAATTACAGGCTCTTTGTGATGCCGGTTCGGCTACGACGGATGCGGAAGAGCGTGTTCAAATCAACAGTCGTTTGCATACGTTAATCTCTTTCTTCTCACAAAATGAACGGGTTATGGATTATTTGGGCGAGTTCCGTGAAATGGTAAATCGTGACATGTACATCAGTACCATGGATCAAGCCCGCACCGACTCTTGTAATCGGGAGCATGATGAAATTATGGCTGCTATTCGAAATCACGATGGTGAAGCAGCCGAACAGGCGATGCGTAAACATATTCGCAATGCTTTTGTATTTAAAAAAGCACATGCCGATTTACGAGCCAAGAAATTTGGTTTATAAGACTTTTGATGCCGGAGTTGGGAACTTGATAAAAGCGTTTTGTAAGATGAAGTTTGCACCGGATAGACAAATTTAAAAAATTTGCATGAAAAAAGTGCAAAATTTGCATAACAACTGTTTACTTTTTTCTTACAGTTTGCTATAATCATTTCAGGATATGACCACAGAGTCATATCTCGGGGCACCCCCCAAAGCCCCTTAACATTTGAATGTGATTCAAATGTTCTCTCTCTCTTTTTTCTCAAGCACAAAAGCCTCGGCATATGCCGAGGCTTTTGTGCGTTTAAAAAGGATTTAAGATTAAATACTTAGTTAAACGAATAAAAGTATTTTAGTGGAGGACAACGGGAGTCTGTTTTTAATTAAAAATATATAGTTTCGTATAGATGATGTTTTGATGAGATTCAAGTAGCTTGGGTTTTGTTGTAACATATGATTTGTAGAGGAGGTTTTCATGAAAAAAGTAGCCGTTGAGGAAGCTGTCGGCCAAGTTTTATGTCATGATATAGCGCGTATAGTCATTGGCGAAGTTAAAGATACGCCGTTTCGTCGAGGTCACATCATTCGTGAAGAAGATATTCCGGCTTTTTTAGAATTAGGCAAGGAGCACGTTTTTGTGCAGGAACCGGGCGATGAAGCGATATTGGCCGATACATTGCACGAAGAAGATGTAGCGGTGGGATTATATGCCTTGTTAGCTAATGACAGTATTTATGCATCTGATGTCCGTGAAGGTAAAATTGAAGCGTTTGCAGCCTGGGATGGGATGCTCAAAATTGATGTGGCTCGATTGCAGGCGGTTAACAGTATCGGTGACCTTACAATCGTTACCAAATTCACTAATACGGCGGTTAAGCGTGGTGATAAATTAGCCGGTATGCGTTGCATCCCTTTGTGGCTCCCTAAAGTGCAACTTGAACAGGCTAAGGCTATTTGGCAAGGTCAACCGCTCCTTACGGTAAAACCTTTTGTGAGAAAACGCATCGGTCTTGTAACGACCGGCTCGGAAGTGGCCAGAGGTCGCATTCAAGATGCGTTCCGCCCGATTATTGAAGAACGAACGGAACCGTTTCGTATGAAAATCGTAGCGCATGAGATTGTTATTGATGATACGGATAAAATTATGGCCGCTATTAAAGCGGTAAAAGACGCAGGGGCGGATATTATTTTCTGTACCGGTGGCATGAGTGTGGATCCCGATGATTTGACGCCGGGCGCAATTGCCAAGAGCGCGGCTCATGTGGTGACATATGGCTTGCCGGTTTTACCGGGCTCCATGGTATGCATAGCCTACATGAGTGACGGCACACCGCTTGTAGGCCTACCGGGCGGTGTTTTATTCAGTAAACCGACAGCCTTTGATGTCTTTTTACCACGTTTGGCATCGGATGATCCGATTACGAAAGCCGACTGCATTGCGTTAGGTCACGGCGGTCTGCAATAGGCTGCCGTGATTGACCAAGTTGAGTGCATTGCGTTAGGTCACGGTGGTTTGCAATAGGTTGCTTTGATTAACCAAGCTGAGTGCATGGCATTGGGTCATGGCACTTACAATAGTTTGACAGCCACCTATTGGTGGCGTACAATGAAGGGTGAATTATTTTATAGTAATGAGAGGTGAAATAAGTATATGTTTACCACATCATTGCAGGTACGATTTTATGAAACTGATATGATGGAAGTAGCTCACCATACCAATCACTTGCGATGGTTTGAGTTAGGCCGGGTGGAATTTTTCAGAACCTGTGGCATTTCCCTGTGGGATATGATGGATAACGGGATTGTGTTCCCGATTACAAAAGTGGCTTGTGAATATAAGGAGCCGGCTCGCTTCGATGATGTGTTAACCGTTGAAGTGACGCCGACCAAAGTAACACGAGCTCAATGTGTTTTTACGTATCGTATAGTGCGTGAAGCGGATGGTGCATTGATTGCAACCGGTGAGACGCAGAATGTGTTCACCGATAAGGCGACGGGGAAGGTAATTCGTTTAAGCGATACCTATTATGAGCCAATTATCCGCACCATAAAGGAGAGAAAGAGTCATGAGTAAAGCAGCCGCAACCGAGGCCTCTAAAAGACCTATCGGAGTATTTGACTCCGGGGTCGGGGGATTAACAGTATTAGCCGTATTGCGACGAATGTTTCCCCATGAAGACTTTATTTTTGTTGGCGACAATATGAATAATCCGGTTGGCAATCGACCTAAGGAAGAAATCAGTCAGATTGCTATGAATATCGGTCATTTTTTAGCCAAGGTGCCTGTGAAGATGGCGGTGGTTGCGTGCAACACCTTTTCCGTGGTGGCCTTGGATGAATTACAAGCTACCTTTGACTTTCCGGTGGTAGGTATGGCTAAAGGTGTGCGGACCGCTATTGATACGAGTCAGACTCAGAAGATTGCCGTCATGGCTACCAAGGCTACTATTGATAGTCACAAACATATTGAAGAAGCGCATGAGTTACAGCCTGCGGTTGCCGTATGGGAACAGGCTTGCCCTGATTTGGCCCACCTGATTGAGCAGGGCCACTTGGATGACCATATTGTTCATTCATCATTGCAACAGTACTTGGATCCGATTATAAAGAGCGGTTCCGATACAGTCGTTTTGGGATGTACACATTTTCCGTTTTTGATGGATTTGATGCAGCACATGTCGGGTGGCAACAAGACATTTATCGACCCGGCCTATGAAACAGCTGAGGAAGTGAAAGATATATTGGAAGCGCAGCAACTCTTGAATTCGCAGTCTGCTAAAGGCAAGCTGGATATTTGTTTTACCAAAGACAAAGAACTGGCTGAGCGCATGACTTCAATATTGATTCCGCCGGAAGATTTCAACGTTCGGATTATTACACTATAAAACTATAAGGGAGCAGTATATGGATATGTATTTTTACACATTAGTTAACATAATCGTAACGATTGTTTTCATCGTTGCCGTTCTATTTGTGGCGTTTCGCATTTTTGCCTGGAAACAGGGGAATGAAGAAATTGTCATGTTACCTAAACGTCGTACTCAATTTGAAGTAGAAGACATCAGTTTTAATCAGGTAACCTTGGTATCGGATATTCCATTCGTAAATAAAGGCCGTCAAAACGGTACTATTATGGATTTATATCCACGTCATTTGTTGCCGCAGGAACAGTTTGATCAGGTATCCATTACGTCGTGGACGACCGATGCGGCGGAAGAACGTCATGATGGGTATTGGAAATCTGTTATCATCGAACCGCGCAAAGGCGGCACCGTTCGCTTGCGTCTTATTTTGAATGCAAAAACGGGCAATATTCGCAAAGATTTGGTAGGTTTTCCTGATATGAATATTGATATTGTATACCAGGTTGTCGGTCGCAGTGATTGGCACATTTCTAAAAATCGTTTAATTTTGACAGCTGAAGAATTACAGCATGCTATGCGGCAGTAGGAGGTAGGTAACCATGGCAAATTTAGAATTAGTACCGGTTCATACTCGTATACTGACCCATCGAGATGATATTGTAGAAGCAATTATGCATTATGCCGGCAAAGATATCGGGCCGGAAGATATTGTATGTGTGGCGGAATCTGTAGTAGCGATTACGCAGGGCCGCATCACCCGTCCGGAAGAGCTTCGTCCTACTTGGCAGGCTCGTTTGTTGTGCCGTTTTGTACCGGCTGAAGGCTCTATGAGCTCCGTGTACGGCATGCAGTCCGCAATGGAACTTGATGGTAAATGGAAGGTATTTGGCGCCTTTATTTTGGGGGCCATCGCTAAAATATTCCGCAAAGACGGCGTTTTTTACCAAATTTCCCGTGCGGCTGCACTTACGGATGACGTTACGGGGACAATGCCGCCGTTCGATAAACACATTGTGTATGGTCCGAAAGACGCGGATAAAGTGGCGGAACGCATTGTACAACGCACCGGCAGTTACGGTGCCGTAGTAGCCGACGTTAATGATTTGAAGCGCGCTGCCGTTCTCGGTCACAGCCGCGGTATGGACCCTAAACGCATTGCGCGCATTTTGATTGACAATCCGTTTGGCAATGATGATCAGATGACGCCAATCGTTATTATTAAAAACTTCGCCTCCATTTCGGAGCGAAAATAAAAAGGAGGCCTTAGGGCCTCTTTTTGTTTGTTAAAAACCTTGTTACACTATATATAGAGAGTTTTTTGCTAAACTATTCTTTGATTTTTTAGATATATATTTGATGTATCAATGATATAGTTAACGTATTATTGCTATTAAATAGCGGAGCTTAGGGAAAGGAGTTGTTCCTATGTTAGTAGGTCTTGACGTAGGCGGTACCTTTACGGATGCCGTAGTCGTAGATAAGGGACGGATTTTAAAAAGTCATAAATGCCGCACCACCAAGCCGAATTTAATGGAAGGTATTGAAGCCGCTTTGGCCGGTGTAGCGACTGCTATTGAGCCTACAAAAGTGACACGGGTGACTTTGTCCACGACGATTGTAACGAATGCACTCGTCATGAATCAAGTTGATCCGGTTGATTTATATGTGATTCCGGGGCCGGGCATGGATATTCGGCCCTTGTTGCCGGTAACACCAATTGTACTTAACGGTTATACGGATCATCGCGGTTCATTGGCAGCCCCTTTGAGACAGCGTGAGCTGGACCAAATTCCCGGCGAAAAACAAAATACACGAGCCGCTGTATCGGCCAAATTCAGCGTGCGTAATCCAAAATTGGAACAAACCTTAAAAGAAGAATTATTGGCAGCCGGCTATGAAACGGTATCGGCCGGTGCCGAATTAAGCGGTTCCTTAAACTTCCCGCGTCGTACCGTAAGTGCTTATTTTAACAGTGCCGTGCAGGGAACCTTTGAAGACTTCAGTGAAGCCGTTAAAGCAGCTTTGGCTCGCTATGGTTTGACGGCGCCTATATACATATTAAAAGCCGATGGTGGTTCGTTGCCGTTAGAACGAATGAAGGCAAGCCCTGTTGAAACGGCCTTTACGGGACCGGCTGCCAGTGTTTTGGGGATGGCGGCCCTTCGCTCTATGCCTAAAGATATGACGGTCGCCCTCGATATGGGTGGGACCACTACAGATATTTCGCTGTGGGAAAACGGTGTGCCTATGATGGCTCGCGGCGGTGCGATGATACGTAATTATCCAAGCGCCGTACGCTCCTTTGCGGTAAGTTCCGTAGGCATCGGCGGCGAATCGGCCGTTGCTTTTGATGAAAACGGTAAATTGACCGTAGGTCCCGACAGATTGGGCCCATCCCTCGTATTGGGCGGCACCGTGCCAACGCTTGGGGACGCCCTCATTGTGTTGGGTAAAGCTAATTATGGCGATACGCATATGGCTTGGCAGGGACTGGCTAATTTGTTGCAAAAAGCGCCTCATGGTTATGTTGCGGGGACCGATAAAGATGTTGCCGATACAGATAATACGGCCATAGCTGCGGACGATGCTGATGCAGGTATAGCTGCGGGCAATGCTGCTGAAGGTATAGCTAAAGATGCTGTTATAGCGTTTGCCAAAGACATTGTAGCGGCAGCTGTTACGGTAATTACCGACGGCATAGCGGCTTCGGTGCAACGGGAAAATAAACTGCCTATTTATGTGGTGCGCGATATTGTAGAACCGAAGATTTTTAAACCGGAAAAACTGGTGGCCGTAGGCGGTACAGCTGTAACGCTGGCCCCATTTGTAAGTGAACGCTTAGCCTTGCCGGTTCAGATTCCGCAGAATGCACCGGTAGCCAATGCGGTTGGTGCCGCGGTGGCCCGTGAAACTTTGATGCTTACGGTACATGTAGATACGGCTAAAGGTATTTTGGTAGTACCGGAACTGGGCATTCACGAAAAACAAAGATCGGTACAGACCGCGGCGCAAGCCGAGTCGTTAGCGTTAGACTATTTGCAAAAGGCGGCAGGCGACTTAGGTCTTACGAATGCGCCGTCAGGACATATTATTTCGGTAGAAGACGTGCCGATTATTGAAGGTTGGCAGTCTATGCATCGTTTAATTACCGTGAAAGCTCAATTGGAACCGGGGGTGAGTGAATATGTACAATAAGAATACTTTGGGCCTCGTATTTTTCCCGGCCTTTGACTGGAAAATTTCGCCGACCCATCCGGAACGGCAAGAACGCTTGCTATATACGCGAGATCAACTGTTGGAAGAAGGCCTTTTGGAACATCCGGCTATTCGTGAATATAATCCGTTACTAGCTTCGTGGCAGGATATAGAACGGGTCCATGTGGGAGCCCCTTCTTTGAAAAAATGGGTGACTGAAGCACATCGTGTATCGGTTGGCGGCGCCATTGCCGCGGCGGAAGCAGTTATGCGCGGTGAAGTGACACGGGCTTTTTCGCTGGTGCGCCCACCGGGACACCACGCTATGAAAATGGTGCACGGCATTCGCGGTTTCTGTACGGTCAATGTGGAAGCCATTATGATTGCTTATTTGCGCCGCCATTACGGCGTGCGCCGCATTGCCATCGTGGATACAGATGTTCATCATGGTGATGGGACACAGGATATTTTTTACCACGATCCGGATACTTTATTTATCTCCTTCCATCAAGACGGGCGCACCTTATATCCGGGTACCGGGTTTATGTATGAATATGGTGGGCCTCAAGCGGTCGGTGCAACCGTAAATATTCCGCTCCCGCCGGGCACGGGCGATGAAGGGATGCTTAAAGTGTTACAGAACTTGGTAATGCCGATGCTCAATGATTTTAAACCGGATATTGTTATTAACTCAGCCGGTCAGGACAATCATTTCAGTGATCCCCTGGCGAACATGATGGTCACCGCTAAAGGCTATGCGCGACTTACGGATATTTTAAAAGCCGATATTGCCGTCCTCGAAGGCGGTTATTCGGTGCAAGAAGCGTTACCGTATGTAAATACGGGTATTGTCCTTTCCATGGCAGGCCTTGATTACAGTCAGGTAGTGGAACCGGCTTTTGACGAAGATACAAATCGCCAACGTCCCGATGTGACGCGCCGTATTGATGATATTATCAGAAAATGGGCCGACCAGTGGCATCGCCGCCACGAAATGCAAGTGGATGCGCTCTTGGGTTTAGGAGATTTTTGGCAAGATCGCCGTCAGATTTATTATGATGAAACGGGCATTTCCGAATACCGTGATGAAAAAATCCGCCTCTATCCGGACAAGGTGGGGTATATGAGCATTGATTCTCGTAGCGATGGCGGCCCATTCGGTTCCCAACATGTGTATGCTACGTTCATTCCTTGGCAGGCCGATGACGAATGTCGCAGAGATGCTTATGACGCAACCTTGGCGGCTAAAAAAGCCGGTAACGCGGACCGTTATGTGGTAGTGGATCCTATGAAGGACGTACAGGAAGAAATATAGGATATAATATTTTGATAAAAATATTGCCTTATCGTTTTGCGAAAATATCTCTCTGTGAAAAAAAGCAATTTTGCAGTCGATATAGAATAATTGCTGTAAAAACTGATGTTGAATTTTACGGCAAATTTGAGATATACTATGAGTGAAAGGAGTTGAGCAATATGCCAAATATTAAACCTATTTCCGATTTACGAAATTACAGTGACGTACTACGCGATGTGACTGTTGGTGCCCCGGTTTTTTTAACAAAAAATGGGCGCGGCAGATATGCAATTCTTGATATACAAGACTTTGAAAAGGTGCAGGCAACACTCCGCCTGATGAATGAATTGGCAAAAGGTCGAAAATCCGGTGAAGAGAAGGGCTGGTTAACTTTGGAAGAGGTAGAGAAGAATCTTGGGATAGTCAATGAATAATTTACATTTATCTGAAGAAGCTCAAAAAGACCTTATCGGGATTAAAACTTATAATATAGAAGAGTTAATGAATGAGTCAGCTGCATTGGGAATTGTAGGTCAAATTACAAATAGCCTCCGAATTTTACAGACTTATGCAGAAGCTGGGCCGATGCTATCTTCAATTGCGGATATAGAAAGCGATTATCGCTTTATTGTGAGCGGAAATTATATCAGTTTTTATCGCTCTTACGGTAGCGAAGTTTTTGTCGATCGTATTCTTTATGCTCGTTGTGATTATATGAGAATTTTGTTCGGGGACGGCAAAAAAGACGAATAAATTATTAACATTCAAACCGCTTGTAGTAATATAGGCGGTTTTCAAATAGGAACTAATAGTATGTTATATCCTATGATATAATAGGAAATGAATACGAAATAGGGGTGACCAACCCAAATAGGAGTGACAAATATGAGAATTGACGGAAGAAATCCAAAGGCTGTTCGGCCTATTAAAATTACACGCCATTTTACGGCCTATGCGGAAGGTTCGGTATTAATTGAATTCGGCAATACGAAGGTGCTTTGTAATGCCACTATTGAAGAAAAAGTACCTCGCTTTATGAAGGGTGAAGGTCACGGCTGGGTAACGGCGGAATACTCGTTGTTGCCACGAGCCACGCAAACTCGTAACAGCCGTGAAGCGGCCAAAGGTAAACAGACCGGTCGTACTGTTGAAATTCAGCGCCTTATCGGCCGTGCGTTGCGTGCCGTAGTGGACTTGGAAGCTCTCGGTGAACGAACGATTACGCTTGATTGTGACGTGTTGCAGGCTGACGGCGGTACCCGTACGGCGGCCATTACCGGCGCTTTTGTAGCTATGGTTGATGCGGTAAATACGATGTATGACGGTGAAGGTATGTATCCGATTCGCGATTACTGTGCCGCTATTTCCGTTGGTATCGGTCAAGAAGGACCGGTTACGGACTTATGTTATGAAGAAGATAGCCAAGCTATTGTGGATATGAACGTAGTTCGTACGGGCTCCGGCAATTTAATCGAGGTGCAGGGCACCGGTGAACATGGTACGTTCAGCCGCATTGAGCTTAATACGTTGCTAGACTTGGCAGAATCCGCTACCGATACTTTGATGGCGGCTCAAAAAGAAGCCCTCGGTGATGAAGCCAAATATATCGGTACGGGCGCCTAAGCGATTGATGTTAAGTTAGCGCCGTCTAAGTTATTAATGTTAAGTTAACAGTGGATATGATATTAATACTAAGGTAGCGTATTCCATGTATCAAATTATGAGGTTTTGGTAGGAGCAATATATGAAAATCGTTGTGGCAACCCACAATAAGGGGAAGTTGCGTGAATTTAAAGCAGCCCTTGAAACAGTCGGTATTGAGGCAGTAAGCATCGGTGAGGTTGTGAAGGTGCCGGAACCGGAAGAAACGGGCACGACTTTTTTGGCCAACGCACGCATTAAAGCGCAATATTATATGGAGGCTTGCGGTTTGCCCTGCTTGGCAGATGACAGCGGTCTCGCTGTTGATGTGCTTGATGGCGCACCGGGCGTATATTCGGCGCGGTATGCGGGCCCTCAATGCGATGATGAGGCGAATAATCATAAACTCATTGAATCTGTTAAAGACGTGCCTTTTGAAAAAAGAACGGCACGCTATGTATGTGAACTCGTGTTGGCCTATCCGGACGGTCGTGAACTGACGGCAACGGGCTATTGTGAAGGCTTAATTCAGACAGAGGCCGTAGGCGACGGCGGCTTCGGTTACGACCCGTATTTTTACTTGCCGCAGTTTGCAAAAACGATGGCCCAGTTATCCATGGACGAAAAAAATGCGATCAGCCATCGAGGTTTAGCGTTAAAAGAGTTACTTGAAAAGTTGAAATCACAGTAAGTAATAAGCCAATAAAATAAGTAACAAGCAATCAAAGTTGGCAACAAGCAATTAAATAGGTAACAAACAATTAAATAGGTAACAAACAATTAAAGTAAGCACCAAATAATAATATATTTACAATAAAAAGAAAGAGAGGCTCTATGAGCGCACAAGCAGTCAGTTGTGTGGGTATTATCAGTGATACCCACGGTTATTTGAACAAAATTGATGAGATTTTGGCAGCTACCGCTGATTGGCCTATTGAATTATGGCTCCATGCCGGCGATTATGGCGATGATGCACGCTATATGGCTAAGCAAACGAGTGTGCCCGTATTGGCGGTTCGCGGTAATAATGACCGTCAACGGCCCTTAGAGCCGCGCGAACAGCTGATTCCTTTTAAGGACACATATATTTATATGACTCACGGGGATCAGTTTTTGCCGTATAATCGCATTCAGGAAGTGTTGTCACTAGGCGAAAGTATGGGGGCTACCTTGTGCATTGCGGGGCACAGTCATCATCACAGTCAGTATAGTGACGGTCATGGGCTTTTTATCAATCCGGGGAGTCCCGCACTGCCGCGGGATAAGTCGGGCGGTACCTTTGCGGTGGCTACTTATGAGGACGGTTTTTTCACGGGTCGCTTCTATTATTTAAAAGAACAGCCGTGGGAGTCGCCGATTATTAAGTAGTATTTACATAAATGCCGATTATCAATTAGATTTTTACATGAATATTATAAAATAAGATATCGAAAGTATTGAATACGATGAAGAGTTTCGATATAATGAAATATAGGAATAAGTATTGAATGAGGAAGGTGTACAAAATATTATGGAGACATCCGTGAAACCGATTAAAAAGATGAAATTATACGGTTTTAACAACTTAACAAAGACATTGAGTTTTAACATTTATGATATTTGCTATACGAATACCGAAGCTGAAAAACGGCAGTATATTGAATACATTGATGAAGTGTATAATGCACAACGGCTAACGGATATTTTGACAGAAGTGTCTCATATTATTGGTGCTAACGTACTTAACGTGGCTAAGCAGGATTATGATCCGCAAGGCGCCAGTGTGACGATTTTGATTTCGGAAGAAGAAATTCATAAGGAAGATGTGGTATGTCATTTGGACAAAAGCCATTTGACGGTTCACACCTATCCGGAAAGTCATCCGTATCGCGGTATCAGCACGTTCCGCGCCGATATTGACGTGTCCACTTGCGGTCAAATTTCGCCGCTCAAAGCTTTAAATTACTTGATTGGCAGTTTTGATTCGGACATTATCAGCCTTGACTACCGAGTACGTGGCTTTACACGCGATGTACAAGGCAAAAAACTTTATATTGATCATCGCATCAACTCTATTCAGAACTATATTGATGCAAAAACCAAGAACTTGTATAACATGATTGATGTGAATGTGTATCAGGAAAACATCTTCCATACGAAAATGATGCTCAAAGAATATGACATCAATAATTACCTTTTTGGGATTACGGAAGACGATTTGACGCCAAAAGAACGCAAGCACATTAACCAATTATTGAAACAGGAAATGGCAGAAATCTTTTATGGTAGAAATCTACCGACATTAAAACAATAGGAGGGAAATTACATGGACGTACGCGAAGAAGCAGTACAAAAGAAATTAGAATTAGGTGGTTTTTTGACAACCGGTACAAAATATCCTTTGAAGGATGCTCACGATTTATCCGTAGCGTATACGCCGGGGGTTGCTGAACCTTGCCTTCGCATTAAAGACAATGAAGAGTTGTCTTTTGATTTAACTTGCCGCGGTAACATGGTGGCGGTTGTATCTGACGGGACTCGTGTACTCGGCCTTGGCAATATCGGGGCAGCGGCTGCTATGCCGGTAATGGAAGGTAAATCCTTGCTTTTCAAACGTTTCGGTAATGTAGACTGTGTGCCAATCGTAATTGATACGGAAGACACGGAAGAAATCATCCGCACTGTTAAATTATTGCAGAAAAACTTTGCCGGCATTAACTTGGAAGATATTTCCTCGCCTAAATGCTATGAAATTGAAAACCGCTTAAAAGAAGAACTTGAAATTCCGGTATTCCATGATGACCAACACGGTACAGCTATCGCTTGTTTGGCCGGCGTTAAAGCAGCTCTTCGTCTTGTAAAAAAAGACCTTACCAAAGTTAAAATCGTTGTAAACGGTGCCGGTGCAGCCGGTGCTAATATTGCTCGTTTGTTGTACTTGGCAGGCGCTCGCGACATTACCTTGATGGTAAGTTCCGGAGTACTCAACAAAAACTACAAACGCCTTGACTCCTTGCAAGCTGAATTAATCAAGTTGTTGGGCCAGGAAGAAAAAACAGGTACTTTGGCTGAAGTGGCTAAAGGCGCTGACGTATTGCTCGGCGTGTCCGCTGCCGGTGCTTTCACACCTGAAATTTTGAAAAACTTGGCAAAAGACTCCATCGTATTTGCTATGGCTAACCCAAATCCGGAAGCCATGTATGACGATGCTAAAGCTTGCGGCGTACGCGTTATGGGTACCGGCCGCAGTGATGCACCAAACCAGATTAACAACGTAAACGTATTCCCTGGTTTGTTCCGCGGTGCCATCGACGTTCACGCATCTAAAATCAATGATGAAATGAAATTGGCTGCTGCCGATGCCTTGGCTAACCTCGTAGCTGACGAAGACCTTCGTGAAGATTATGTAGTTGCTAACGCATTCGATGAACGCGTTCCACTCGCAGTAGCTAAAGCCGTTGCGGATGTGGCTGTGAAAACGGGCGTAGCGCGTAAAAAATAAAAAGGTTGTATCTTACCGGCGCTGAGCTGTTTACGGCAGGTGCTTCGGTGAGTGACTGGTTATAGTGATTAATAAAGGGACTCTTATCTTATATAAGCCGGAATGGCTGTACCGTTTTACGGGTGTAAGATAAGGGTCCCTATTTTTTATCAAGAAGGCGACACATATCTTATTTGCTCCTGGGCTGCATGCAGCAAAAGTCGCTTCATAAGATATGTGTCGTCTTCTAATGCAGCTAAATATTAAATAGTGCCAATCTTATCTTACACCCGCTTAATCGCATCACACCGTGTCTTTTTATAAGATAAGAGTCCTCTTTGAACAATCCTGTGAACTAGAGCCATGTCACTCACCGGAGCACCATTAGGCGAAACGAGCGGAGTCGCCGTATAAGATACGGCCTTTTTATTTCTCGCCGCCCTTCCGCCAAAAGGGGGGAGGAGAAGGAGGAGGAGGAGGTCTTCTTCGTATATTACGGTGATTTAGGATAATCCCCTCATCTTATATCGCTCTTTGTGACAAGCAGCAATAGGTAGATAAGATAAGGGTCTCTTTTAAAACCATAGTGTAAGTCCGAGCCATGTCACTCACCGAAGCACCATTAGGCGAAACAAGTGGAGTCGCCGTATAAGATACGGCCTTTTTATTTCTCTCCGCCCTTCCGCCAAAAGGGTGGGCAGAAAAAATTCGGATTCCATTTAGTAGATAACCGTTGCCGAAGGTGGCGAGTTAAGTGTTTTGGCGGTGAAAAAAGATTGGCTCGAATAGCTTTAATTGAAGCTATGTTATTTAAGCGAGTGAGGCTGGTGCAGAGGCTCTATGAAATTAAAAAGAAGGTTTACGTTATTGGCATTTATGGCGTTGGTGATATTTGAGCGAGATAACATATAATAATAGGCACTGTGATATAAACAATGAAAAAGAAGACCTACTCCAAAGGGGTCCCCTTGGTGTGAAACAGCGGGGAAGGGAGTAGGTCTTCTTTTTCATGTTAGTAATGTGTTTTATTGATTAATTCTCGCTCAAATAGGAGAGCGGATATTGGAAAGCGTAAACCTTCTTTTTATTAAAGGGTTTATTTAGCTCACTCGCTTAAATATAGTCGTTTTATTAGCTCGTCGAGCCAATCATTTTTCGAGCAGTACACTTAGTTTGCTTCTTCGGCAACCGTTATCGTTACTTTGGAGCCGAATTTTTTTGCCATCGCTTTATTACTTTCTGTGTTTAATTGGTCAACCACCAAAATTAACCCCGACGCATTTTTATTTGGTGCGGCGGATAATATGGAGCCGGTTGGTTCCTGCTGATTATAGTAGTAAGCGGCTTCGGTTTGTAGTTTTCCCAGTTCAATTTCGTTCATGACGCCTGTTGTTACTAGGGTATTGCTACGCAAATCGCTATCTTTAGAAAACGCAAGAGCGGCGCCTAATTTTTGGACATCATTTTCGTTTTTTAAGGCAGCTACCAATTTATTGTCCTGCCAATACATGGCACCATGGGTGCGGAATACATACTCTTTACCGAATGTGTGGTTAATTAAATTGAGCATTTTATTCTCTACCTGTTGGTGTAAGATTTTTTCGCGTAAGGCCACGGCAGCACTACTGTTTGTAACGCGATACATAATTTCCGTTGCCTCGGCACGGGTAATGTATTTTTCAGGACTAAATAACAAGCGCGGTTGGTAATGAAGGAAACCTAAAGCAGCCAGTTCCCGTACGGCCGATTGAGCCCAAGGGGCGATGAACTTCTGGTCAGTATAATGAACAGCCTCCATGGCGGCTTGGTCATCGGTGTTGTAGCCCAGATAGTGAATGTAATTATCTGCTACTACGGCGAATTCTTGACGGGACATGAATTGTTCCGGGCGATAGGTGTTATCACCATAACCGCTGATAATATTCAGTTGAGCCACCCGTTCAATGGCATTGGCCGACCAACGGTCGGAGGTAATGTCTTTGAAGGAGCTGGACAGCATGACGGACGACTCACCGGAAATTAAGTTGCTAAAAAGTGAGGCCACTTCTTCGCGACTAATCGGTTTTTCCGGACGGAAGGTATTGTCGCTGTAGCCGGAAATTAATTGTTGGTTTGTCATAACCGCAATGGCTTTGGCAGCCCAGTAATCGGCAGGAATATCTACAAAAGTATATTTGCGAGCGTCTTCAAAAACACGGGAGGAGTTTGTGGCGATGCTAAAGGTAAAAGGCTTATAGGTGCCGTTCTCTAAGGTGTTGTCGGTTGAAGAGTTTTTTTCGGCACTTTTTTTGGTGTTAGCTGTGTCAGCGCCTTTTTTAGCCGTTTCCGAAATAGCGTCTGTTTTCGCGTCTATGGTTTTGACGCTTTTATCAGCCACTGTCGTTTCGGCGTTTTTTTCTGTTACGGCATTTTTTTCAGTTACGGCGGCTTTAGCGGCTTCACCTACGGCTTGAGCCGTATTGTTAGTGGTGTAATATTTTAACACCAAAGGGCTAAAGGTTGTTTCGTTGCCTGTCGATTCTTTGACAACACGAACGGGGGTATAATCGTCACTTACGGCGTCGTCAGAGCCGGTTACCGTTACGGTGTCGGCCTGAGCCACTGCGCCGGTGAGCACGAGGGCACAAAGTACGGCGAGGGACTTTGTGGTAAAAAATTTAGACATGGTACTCCTCCAAAATTGGGTTTTGTAAATCGTTTGTAACTATTGTGCTTTCGGTTTGAAAACTATTGTGCTTTCGGTTTGAAAACTATAATATTTTCTACCTGATAGAATTCAGTCGTATGCTGACTAAGTGAAGTTTTTAAGAAATCATCTTTATATTTCTTCGGCACAAAGATAAAGTAATCCGTTTGACCTTGAATGGCTTTTTCAGTATCCGCTTCAGACAATACGGGCATTACATTTTTGCCCTTATCCCAGATGGTTTCCGCGTCCGGGTCCGGTATGATTTGCGTTACCGAATGACCCGTGTAATACACGAGGGATGTGCGATAATCGCGATAGTAGTACATCTGCGTAGTTGGCCGTAAGGCTAAAGTATCAGCCAGTTTTTCAGTAGAAGCATCATCTACGATTGGCGGTAAAGCACAGAGTAATAATACATAGAGAATGCTGGTACTTATGGCGACGGCTTTTATACTGCGGCAGATATGTGGTCTGATAAGAGCGTATAAAAGGGGCAAGACACAGAGCACGGCACCGATACTTAATGCTATGCTAAGTTGTGACAAATCCACATCCGGTTGGGTGCGGCTGCCAAGCCAAACACCGATGATGGCGATAGCCACTAAGAGAAAGGCCGGTAATAGAACAAGCAGGTTTTTGCTATACGATTTTGTTTGCTGCGGGAGCCAACAGAAATCGCTGTCCGGTGCCATGGCGATAACTTTAACTTCGCGAGGCGGGATATTTCGCAAAAGATGGCCTTTTAAACGAATATAGCCCTGTGCAGTTAAGATGATAAACGGAATGATACACAAGAATGTGTAGGTAATATACTTGGTGGCCATGAGGTTATAAAAAATAAATACGCCGAGCCCCCAAGTTAAGAGATATTTGAACCAAGAATTGCGTTCACCATAGATGAGTTCGTAAATAGTGAGGCCTGTCCATGGCAATAAGGATACGGGCCAAAGCACAAAGTACATAAACCACCAGTTTTGCTCCGGATGTTCCGGTATTGTGGCACGAACTACATTATGGAGGCCCAAGAACTCCTCGATGAAGGCCATGCCGTGGTAGCTGTACATCAGGATGTACCAAGGCAAGGCGACTAACGCAAAGGCGAGCAGTCCCAATGGGTGGAACAAGCGCTGCCACGTGAGTGTATCACGCTGGAAAAGAGCGACATAGGCTATGAGAATAAGGCCGGGCAGGATGAGGCCGACCGGTCCTTTTGTCAAAACGGCAAGCCCCGCCGAGGCGTAGGCCAGCATCATATGGCGTGTTACATGCCGGCCGCGCAGACCTAAATAAGCAAAGTAGAGAATTCCTTGGGTAAACAGGAATAAATAACCATCCGTCAAAATAGCATGACTGATATACCAAAATTCTAACGAAGTGCCCAGCATAATGGCACACCATAAAGCTAAATCACGACGCTTGGCGATGAGGCGCATGCCATAATACATAAACATGCCGTTCAGGGCGGCACAAAGGATAAACGGCAGGCGCGCCGCAAAATCCGATATGCCGAATAGGCTGAAGGATGTCATTAAGAGCCAATAGGTGAAAATCGGTTTGTCATACCAGTACTGATCGTAAATCATGGGAGACAGATAGCTTTGATGTTGCAGCATATTGACGGCACTTAAGGCATAATTGGATTCTACCGTGTCGGTTATGGGAAAGTTCCAGGCGAAGAGCCCGTAGGCGAATAAGAGCCAGATTCCGATGGCGGCCAGGTAGAGATAATCTCGGCGCGTGAAAGGTGTTGCAAACATGGCTGAAGACTCCTTAATTAATTCTTAGCAGTATCAGTAGTGGAGTCGGCATTGTCGGTAACCAAGAAAACGTGAACCTTGTTGCCGAACGCATTACGGATGGAATCATTCATATAATCGAAACCTTTGTCGACACGGACAATAAGCTGATTGTGAGCTACGCTTGGATAAGCACCCAAGATAGTGCCGGCCGGCTGTTTTTGAGCGTAGAACGTGCGGAAGTTGTTTTCAATACGGTCATATTCAGCCTGGCTGTATTGGGTTGTTTCTAAATGAACACGATTAGCCAATGTTTCGTTGGCCGGTTTATCTTTGTCGTTTTTAGCTAAAATGTCTTCGAATTGAGCAAGATCGTCATCGCTCTTGAAGGCTACATGTAGCACATCATTTTGCCAATACATTACGCCGTAGTTCTGGAAATTGCCCGGTGTTTTGTAGAGGTTGTTTAATTTTTTGAAAACTTTATTTTCTAGATCAGACTGCGCTTCTAATTCGCTGGTCTTTTTAGCGGTTACATTACCGGTAGTAGGATTTTTGGTAGTTGTAGCGGCTGTTTTGTCGCCGGTTGCACTGTTGGTAGCCTTAGCAGTGGTATCGCTCGCTTTAGTGCTTGTTGCCGGGGCTACGGTCATACCTTTTTCGATGCGGAATAACATGGCAACTGCTTCGGCACGGGTGATGTCTTCAGTTGGACGGAAGTAATTGTCGTCACCGCCGGAAGCGATGATGCCACGGCTGGCCAAAGTGGTAACGGAGGATCTATAATCGCTGTCGATTTTCTTTTCATCCGGGAAGTTCACTTCGTCAGGTGCTACCACGATATTTGGTTTATACTCTTTAGCTTTCGTTTTGCTTTTAATGGAAGCCACGGTAAGTTCGTCTTTGTAAGCTAAATATTCAGCGGCGGTTTGAGCAAACTCTTCACGCGTTAACGTTTCCTGATTTTTGAACGGTGCGAGCAACTCCTCGCCGGTCACATCTTTAACAGTGGTGGTGTTTTTAGTGTTCTTTTTGTTTTGGCTGCTTTTGGCTGCTTTGGCAGCTTGCTGTGCTTTGTCATACGCAATGAGCTTGTTGTAAAGAGCGGCAGCATCGGCAGTTTTTAAAGCGTCATCCGGTTTGAATTCACCTTGACCGTTGCCGGATAAGATACCATCCTCAAGCATCACGTTGATTGGTATGGCAGCCCAATGATTTTTTACATCTTTAAAACCTTTGGCATCTTCCTCGGCAGCACGGGCAGCCGCTTTTTCGTTCATCGATTCGACTAATTGCGCCTTTTCTTTGTCCGCTTCGGTTAACTCTTTAGTTTGAACGGTCGAAGTAGCGGCAGTTGTTACAGTGTCAATGGAATCGCTATCCGTAGCGGTTGTTGTTACGGCAGCCGTTGTGGCGGTAGACGCCGTAGTGTTGTCCGCATCGGCGGCGAAGCCGGTGTAGGTAGTTGTTGTTAAAAGTGTAGCCACGAGAACGGCTAAACGTAAAGAACGTGATGTCATAAATGAGACCCCTTTCTGTTACAGGTTGTTAAAATAACGGTTTTCACCTTGATAAAGTATGCACTTTATTATTGATTTTACAAATACTAAAAAATAATATCCTTAATACATTGATTATATCACGAACCACGGGGGCTTTAAAGAGATAAAGGGGCGGTTTAGCGGTAATGAGATTCACTATTCAAATAATTACGTTCTGTATACAAATATTTTACTAAATCCTATTTCAAGCATTCGTAAAACGCATATGACATAGGGCGTTTGCCAATATCGCAATTCTTTGGACATTATATTTGTTATTCTATATAATAATAGTGATGATTTCCGTGCGAATATACAATATAGACCGTTTAATGTTGAAAAAAATGGGAAGTATACGCAAGTGTGGGTAATCTAGTAAGTGTAAGTACGTAGGAAAGTTGAGGATGTGAGGAAATGAAAATTCATTTATTTTCACAATGTTTGATTGACATGTTTTATCCCCACGTGGGGATGGCCGGCGTACAGGTATTAGAACGTTTAGGCTGTGATATCACAGTACCTAAAAAGCAAGTATGCTGCGGACAGATGTTCGTGAACTCCGGGTATAATGATGCGGCTAAAGGGGCTATCAAGAATACAATTGAAGTCTTCGAAAACGCAGAATATATCGTGAGTATGTCCGGTTCTTGTGCCTTTGCCATTCGTGACGAATACCGTCATATTTTGGCCGACGAACCTGAATGGATGGCTCGTGCCGCCAAAGTCAGTGAACGCATTTATGAATTCACCGAATTTATCGTGAATGTATTAGGCGTAACTGACGTAGGTGCAACATTTAACGACAAAGTTACGTACCACAAATCTTGTCACGTAACACGTCTCATGGGTATCAAGGAACCACCTATGAAATTATTGGAAAATATTAAAGGTCTAGAATATTTGCCAATGAATCGCGCGGAAGGCTGCTGTGGTTTCGGCGGTACGTTTACGGTTAAACAGCCTGAGATTTCTGCTGTTATGACTCGCGAAAAAGCAATGAATATTTACAACTCCGGCGCTAATGTAGTAGCCGGTGGTGACCAAGCTTGTCTTATGAATATTGAAGGTATGCTTGATCGTCTTTATAAAGACGGCGAAATCGATCGTCGCATCAAAGTAATGCACATTGCGGAATTATTGAATTCCCGCTAGTCGTTAGGAGGAACTGAACATGGCTATTTTATACGATGAACGCCCGTTTAAAAAACGTGTTGAGGATGTTCTTGCCAATGACTTTAAGGTAAAGGCCATCCAAAAAGCGCAAGATGTATTCTATGCAAAACGTAAAGCGTTGGTTGATCAAGTACCTGAATGGGAAGATTTCCGTGAAGAAGCGGCTGAACTTCGTGATCATGTATTAAGCAACCTCGACTATTATTTAAACCAATTTGCTGAAAACGCTACTAAAGCCGGTGCCAAAGTGCACTTTGCTCATACAGCTGAAGAAGCAAATGAATATGTAATGGAAGTAGTTCGTGCCAAGAACGCCAAAATGGTCGTAAAAGGCAAAACTATGGTGTCCGAAGAAATCAGCCTTAACGAAGCATTGATGAAAGAAGGCGTGGAAGTTAACGAAACTGACTTGGCCGAATTCATTTTGCAGACAGCTGACTGGAACCCACCTTCCCATATCGTAGTACCTGCGTTGCACTTTGCTCGTGGTCGTATTCGTGAAATGTTCCACGACAAACTCGGTTATGAAGGTACGGAAGATCCGGAAGAAATGACACGTTTCGTACGTAAACGTATTCGCGATCGTTTCTTGCGCGCCGATATCGGCTTCACCGGCTGTAACTTTGCCGTAGCTGAAACCGGTACTATTACTATCGTATCCAATGAAGGTAACGGTCGTATGAGTAGCTCCATGCCTAAGACTATGATTTGTCTCATGGGTATGGAACGTCTTGTACCTGACTTTGCCGGTCTTGACATTATGATGGAACTCTTAATTCGCTCCTCTGTAGGCGCTAAGATTTCAAACTACTTCTCCATGATTACCGGTCCTGCCAAACCAGGTGAAGCCGACGGTCCTGAAGAACTTCACATCATTATCATCGATAATGGTCGTTCCAATATTTTGGGCGGCGAATTCAACTCCATGCTTCGTTGTATCCGTTGCGGTGCTTGTATGAACATCTGTCCGGTATATCGTCATATCACCGGTCATGCGTACGGCTCCATCTATCCGGGTCCAATGGGTGCGGTATTGACTCCATTATTGGTTGGTTATGAAAAAGCGGGCGATTTGCCATACGCTTCCACTTTGTGCGGCGAATGCTGGGAACATTGTCCGGTTAAGATTCCACTCCATGAATTACTTTTGAAACATCGCGTTAACATTGCCGACAAAGCGCATCTTCGTCCGGCAGCAGAAGAAGCTATTTTCAAAACAGTGGCTACTGTATTCAGTAATTCCTTCCTCTTCGATTATGGTACTAAGTTAGGTGCCATCGGCATGAAACTCATGAGTAAGAACGGTAACATGGCCGATTGGACTAAATTATTGCCGGTAGTAGGCGGCTGGATGAAAGCGAAAGAAATGGGTACATTGAAACTCAAGAAATTCCGCGATGTATATGCTGAATATGAAGCTAGCAAACGTAAGTAAGGAGACAAGACAATGGATGATGTAAAACGTAAAGCATTTTTTAGCCGTATTTCTCATGCGTTGGGTCGTAAAGAGATTCCTACTTTCGTAGCACCGTATCCTTATGAAAAAGGACCTCAAGAGGCAATGTACTCCGACCTTTCCCACGAACAAGTTGTAGACATGTTCAAAGTGGAATGTGAAAAAGTAGGTACTAAATTTGTAACTACTGATGAAGCGCATGTAGTCGAAACAATCTTAAAAGAAATTGAAGAACGCGGCGGCGGTAAAGTAATTTATCCTTGCTGTGAAGAAGCTGAAAAATTCCAATTAAAAGAAAACTTTGATAAGGTAGATAAAGAAGGTACCACCTTCTATCAATGGAATCCATCCGCCGGTCGTCAAGCTAATATTGACGAAGCCAAAGTGGCTGAAATCGGTATTACTTTCCCAATCTTAGGGATTGCCGAAACAGCAACGGTTATTCAACCAAGCTTTGAAGCCAGCGGCCGTTCCATCGGTTTGTTGCCACTTTGTCACATTGCGGTTATCCGTACTTCTGACATTGTGCCTCGCATGACGCAGTCTATGCGTGCTCTTACCAAAGTATATAAAGAAAATCCTGAAGGGTTCCCATCCAATGTGGTTCACATTTCAGGTCCTTCCAACACAGCCGATATCGAATTGGTTCGTGTAGTAGGGGTTCATGGTCCTATCAATGTAACGTTTATTCTCGTTGACTAGGTAAGGAAATGTCCGACGCCGTAAGCACAAATTGTGCCCTATGACGTCGGACTTTTTTATAGGAGATTTTCGTCAAAAGATTTTACAAAATTTAGGGTTAGTGAATGTACTGATAAAGATAGCTGTACGAAAGCTGTTTCGACCTGCTGTTGCGCGGATATTGTATCAATGTAAATCGACTAATTTATATATCGAAATATTTTGAAAATAATCCCTGTGAAATAGTAGGAATTTAAAAGAACTTATGCTATAATATCATCGTCACATTCACAATTGAATACAGTAAGGAGGGAAAAAGTGGATATTCCATTTTTCCAAGAGTTTTTAATGGTTAGCAATCCGATTACCATCGGTATTCTAATCTTGTTTGTAGCGATGTTGGGATTTGTTTACTACTTACAACGTCGTCAAACAGCCTTTGGTAACCTTGTTATCATCGGTACCTTATTAGGCGCCGTTTTGGGCTTCGTGGTGCAATTCATTGCACAGTTCCCGGACGATCCTATGAAAGTTGTGTACATTAAAGAAAGTACCAAATGGTTCTCCTTAATTGGTGGCGGGTTCATTGATTTAATCCGTATGCTCGTTATTCCATTGGTATTTATTTCCATCATTCACGTAATTTTGCACATGGAACGCGGCGCTGATTTGAAAAAATTAGTTAGCTCTACCGCTTTCGTAGCCTTAGTAATGGTAGCTATTGCTGCTGTTGTAGGTCTTGTGCTTGGTTCCGTAACTCATTTGGGTGAAGGTATTGCCGCCGGCGGTGCACCTGCCAAGATGCGTGAAGTAAAACCTGTAGTAGATACTTTGCGTGCCTTGATTCCGAATAACCCAATCAGCGCTATGGCGGAAACTAACGTTATCGCCGTTGTAGTATTTGGCGTTATCATTGGCGGTATTGCTCGTTTGATTAAACAAACAGGCACCGACAAACTCGAATTGGTTACTAAATTATTTGATGAATTGCACCTCATTATTTCTTGGGTGGCAGATTTCATCATCGGCCTTATGCCTTACGGCGTATTGGGCTTGTTAGCAACAACTTTGGCTCAAAAAGGCTTCCAGGCTATTGCCGATATGGGTCTTTTCATCGTATTGATTTACGTTGGTGTAGTAATTATGTTAATTGTACAGGCTGTACTTTTAACAATCTTCGGCGTAAGCCCAATTATGTACTTCCGTAAAGCAAGAGCTCCATTGTTCTTGGCTTTCACATCCCGTTCCAGTATGGGTGTATTACCGTTAACGGTAGATACCTTGACTAAACGTTTAGGCGTTAACGCGGCTACTGCTAATACAGTAGGCAGCTTCGGTACTACTGCAGGCATGCAGGGTTGTGCCGGCGTGTTCCCGGCTTTGTGTATCGTATACATTGCGAACGTTGCCGGTGTACCACTCGATATGACCATGTATGTTATGAGTGTTATCGTAATCGCTTTAGGTTCCATCGGTATTGCCGGTGTGCCTGGTACAGCTACTATGGCTGCATCCGTATCTTTGTCCGGTACTGGTCTTGGCGCGTTCTTCAGCTCCATTTCTCCGGTATTGGCTATTGACCCAATCATCGATATGGGTCGCACCATGCTTAACGTAAGTGGTTCCATGACCAATGCCATTGTGGTAGATAAACTTATGGGCACTTTCGACCAGGAAGCATTCAACGATACGTCCACAATCGACCGTCCGGTAAGCAATAAAACCGGTGGCGACACAGAAGTTGCTTAAGCAAAATAAGTAAATTGTAACATCAAGAAAATGTTATAAGCATACAAAGAAAGGGGCTGTAACGAAATACACCCCTAAAAACAAGAATGCGGTTTGAAGATACGA
>NZ_JALKIG010000022.1 GCF_023051165.1 Veillonella sp. KGMB01456 | reverse complement strand
TGTCCTTCCTCAAAGTGCATAGACTCTTTAGCGCCCCAAAATTTGACAAAGAGCCATTTCTATGGCTGAACTCAAAATATAACAAAAAACTCCACGGCAACCACACTCAGCAAGCTGAGCGTAGTGTCATGGAGTTTTATTACCTAATTATTACCGGTACTGCCGATACCGCCTTTACGGATACCGGTGGCATCGTCATCGGTAGCGATTAAATATTTGGAGAAAATGCCCTGGGCCACGCGTTCGCCTTTTTCAAGCTGAACTTCTTCTTTCCCCATATTAATAAGGGCAATCAGAATATGACCTTCGTTTTCTTCATTATTATAATAATCACTGTCAATGATGCCGGTACTATTCACGAGCATAAGGTGCCGTTTAATAGCCATGCTGGAACGAATATGAATCGCCAAATATTCATCGTAATTCATAAACGCTTTGAGGCCTGTAGCCACCAACTTCATTTCGCCGGGCGCAATTGTTACGGCTTCCGCACATTCAATATCGTAGCCCGCGCTTTCCGTTGTTTTCCGTCTTGGTAAAGCTATATCTTTATCTTCAAACTGTGATACAACTTCAAATCCACGTATATCCATCTAAGGACTCCTCTTTCAAGTGATAGTTATTTTAAGCAATCTTTGCGGGACAAGTTAATACGACCCTGTTTATCAATTTCGATAACTTTAACCATAATTTCGTCGCCCACATTGACAACATCTTCCACATTTTCAACACGTTCTTTAGCTAATTTGGAAATATGTACCAAACCTTCTTTGCCCGGTAATACTTCAACAAAGGCACCAAAGTTCATAAGACGGGTTACTTTACCGAGGTAAACTTCACCCACTTCAACTTCTTTCGTCAAGTTGGTAATAATTTCAATCGCTTTATTAGCCGCCGCTTCTTCAACAGCAGCAATGAAGATAGTGCCATCATCTTCAATATCGATTTTAGCACCGGTTTCTTCGATGATACCGCGAATTACTTTGCCGCCTTGACCGATTACGTCACGAATCTTGTCAGGGTCGATGTTCATGGTAATAATGCGCGGAGCCCATGGGGACATATTATCACGCGGTGCATCGATAACAGCAAGCATTTTGCCCATAATGTGCATACGGCCTTTATGAGCCTGTTCCAATGCTTCTTTTAAGATTTCACGGGATAAACCGGAAATTTTAATATCCATCTGAATAGCGGTAACGCCTTTCGCCGTACCGGCTACTTTGAAGTCCATATCGCCCAAAGCATCTTCCATGCCTTGAATATCCGTTAAAATCGTGTAATGTTCACCCTGAGTTACAAGACCCATAGCAATACCGGCTACCGGTGCTTTAATAGGCACACCGGCGTCCATTAAGGACAAGGTGCTACCGCACACGCTGGCCATGGAGCTGGAGCCGTTGGATTCCAATACTTCGGATACCAAACGCATAGCGTATGGGAATTCTTCTTCTGTTGGCAAAACGGCCAATAAAGCACGTTCAGCCAAGGCACCGTGACCGATTTCACGACGTCCAGGACCGCGGGAGGAACGAGCTTCCCCTACGGAATAGGATGGGAAATTGTAGTGGTGAATATAACGTTTTTCCGTTTCAATACCGATACCGTCGATAGTCTGTTTTTCAGACAATGGAGCTAAAGTACAGATATTAAGAACCTGAGTTTGACCACGAGTGAATAAGCCGGAACCGTGAGTGCGAGGCAATACACCTACACGTACGCTGATTGGACGAACTTCATCCAACTGACGGCCGTCCGGACGGATTTTTTCAACCGTAATCATATGACGAACGATTTCTTTCGTCATTTTTTCAAGCGCCATATTTACATCATCCATATTTTCAGGATAGATTTCTTCAAAATGAGCGCGTGTATCAGCATATACTTCATCCTGCTGCGCATCGCGTTGTTGTTTATCGGCACAACGTACGGCTTTATCGAGGGCATCATGAGCGTATTCTTTAACGGCTGCCAAAATATCTTCGTCTAAAGCATGCGTTGGCAATACGCGTTTTTCTTTGCCTGCCACGGCTACCATTTCTTCCTGGAAAGAAACGATGCGTTTAATTTCTTCATGAGCCGCCATGATAGCGTCTAAGAGTACGTCTTCCGCTACTTCCTGCGCACCGCCTTCTACCATCAAGATAGCATCTTTTGTGCCCGCTACGACTACATTTAAGTCAGTAGCTTCAAGTTGTGCTACGGTTGGGTTAATTACAAAAGAACCGTTTACACGGCCGATGCGTACACCGGCGATTGGACCTGCCCAAGGAATGTCGGACAAAGCCAAAGCTGCGGACGCACCAATCATACCGCAAATTTCAGGTGCATTATCCTGGTCTACGGACAATACGGTAGCACATACATGCACTTCATTACGGCAACCTTTGTCGAATAATGGGCGAATCGGACGGTCAATCAAACGGCTGTGCAAAATAGCTGTTTCCGGCGGACGACCTTCACGTTTAACGAAGCCCCCCGGAATGCGGCCTACCGCATACATTTTTTCTTCATAATCTACAGTCAATGGGAAGAAGTCAATGTCTTTGGCTTCTTTGGATGCCGTAGCCGTTACCAATACGACCGTATCACCATAACGTACTAAGGCTGCACCGCCTGCTTGTTTTGCCAATTCCCCTGTTTCAATAGTTAGGGTACGACCGGCAAGATCCATTTGGAATTGTTCCATTCCGATTCCTCCTCTGAGTTACTCTTCTACAATTTTTACATTCTCTATTATTGTAAATGATTATCTCATAAAATAAAAGTGTTTTATTAGTTATTATATAAAAAAAGCGGCCAAGGCCGCTTTTTAAGTTACGCAAACTAACGCGTGAAACGCAATTATTTACGTAAGTTTAATTTTTCAAGAATTGCACGGTAACGTTCAATGTCTTTACGACGAAGGTAGTCAAGCATGTTACGGCGTTGACCAACCAATTTCAAAAGACCACGACGGGAGTGATGATCCTTTTTGTGTTCTTTCAAATGTTCAGTAAGGTATACAATGCGGTTAGTCAAAATCGCGATTTGTACTTCCGGAGATCCGGTGTCGCCTTCATGAACAGCAAATTCTTTGATGATAGCTTGTTTAGCTTCTGTAGTTAACATTATTATGTCCTCCTGTACTACGAATAAAATCTCGACAAGCCAAAGTAAACGTTGGAGATTCGAATACTTCGCTTGCGTTAACAGTGCGTATAGCACCTTAATGAGTATACTATATGCCCCTATAATTGTAAAGAGGGATTTTACAAAAATCCCTCTTTACATACGTCGTTATAAGTACAACGATATTCATTTTATGTAAATACCATATAATGGCATCCACTGTTCATTACGATTGAATTTTAGGTTCCCAACATCATACGGTCACTAATAGTATCGCCGGCCACTTCAAAGCGTTCCAATAAGTCTTGAACCGTTAATTTCTTCTTCTCTTCGCCGCGCACGTCAAAGATAATGCGTCCGTTATTCATCATAATCAGACGATTGCCGAAACGCAAGGCATCACGCATGTTATGCGTAATCATAAGGGTTGTCAGATTATGCTCTTTAACGAGTTTATCCGTCAACGTTAACACGTTTTCAGCCGTCTTAGGATCAAGGGCTGCCGTATGTTCATCGAGCAATAGCAGCTCAGGACGAAGCATGGTGGCCATTAACAAGGTAATGGACTGGCGCTGACCGCCGCTCAATAAGCCCATACGAGCCGTCAAACGGTCTTCGAGACCAAGGCCTAAGAGGGATAAACGTTCACGGAACAATTCCCGTTCTTTCGGTACGAACGCCCATTTAAGGCCCATCCGTTTACCACGGCGCAAAGCGAGAAGAAGATTTTCTTCAATTTGCATGTTCCCCGCCGTACCAAGCATAGGGTCCTGGAATACACGGCCGATAAACGCCGCTCGTTTGTATTCCGGCATTTTCGTAATATCCGTATCATTAATATGAATGGATCCGGAATCAATGGGAAATACACCGGCAATGGAATTCAACAAGGTACTCTTACCGGCCCCGTTACCGCCGATAACGGTAGCAAAATCACCGGACTCCAAGCGTAAATCAACGCCATGAAGAGCCACTTTTTCATTGACCGTACCTTTAAAGAATGTTTTGACAATCTGTTTAACTTCTAACATAGGTAGCCCTCCTTAGCGACTCTGCCATTTCGCCTTCAATGTCGGTAAGGACAAGGCGATGGCAACCAATACGGCCGTAAATAATTTCAAATCATTTGGCGGCATACCTAAGTATAATACAATGGCAATAACGATACGGTACACAACGGAACCGAGCACTACGGCCGTTAAACTTTTCACAAAAGAACGGGTGCCGAAGAGAACTTCCCCGATGATAACCGAAGCCAAACCGATAACGATGGTGCCTACGCCCATGCCTACGTCGGCATAACCGTTTCCTTGTGCTACGAGGGCACCGGCTACAGCTACAAACGCATTAGATAAAAGCAAGCCCAATACAATCATCGTATCCGTATTCACGCCCTGGGCACGAATCATTTGCGGATTCACGCCGGTGGCACGAATGGCGGCCCCGATTTCCGTCCCGAAGAACCAGAATAAAAATAGACCGGATAAAAAAGCTACCAATAAGCCTACGATGGCCAAAGCCCAGGTAGCGGAAATATTCATGGCTTCCAAATAGGTATATACTGTGTCCATGCGCAATAAGGACACATTCGCTTTCCCCATGACATGAAGATTCACCGAGTATAATGCAATCATGGTTAGAATCCCGGCTAAGAGGGCCGGAATTTTAAGCTTAGTATGAACCAAGCCCGTAACCACACCGGCGAGCATACCGCCCACGGCGGCTGCTAAAATCGATACAACCGGATTCACGCCGGCCACAACGAGTGTAACGGAAATAGCTGCGCCTAATGGGAAGCTCCCTTCAACGGTTAAATCGGCAATATCCAATACACGGAACGTAATAAATACGCCGATAGCCAACAGTGACCATAACAGGCCTTGGCCTAATGTAGAAATAATCAGGTTTTCCATGTTTCCTCCATCTATAAAAAGAAAAAGGCCGAAGCCCTTTTCTTTTATGTATTAGGTTAATTATTTACCCTTTAGTTTAAAATCGGGCTATTCCCTTTTTTAATCAGGATATTTATTTACCGGCTTCTTGCAAAACGTCGGCCGGAATAGTAATGCCTAAACGATTAGCCACATCTTGGTTAATAACCAATTTGAATTCTTTTTGACTTTCAACCGGCATATCTTCGATTTTAGCTTCACCGGATAGGATTTTAGCCCCCATTACACCGGTTTGGAAGCCCAATTGGTAGTAATCAACGGAGTAAGTCGCTAAACCGCCCATTTTTACCACATTGTCTTCACCCGGGAATACCGGAATTTTAGCGGCATCGGTAATTTTAACCAAGTTAGGCATAGCCGATACAACTACATTATCGGTAGGTACATAAATAGCTTCAACACCCTGTGTTACCAAGTTTTGTGCGACCTGCTGAATATCGTTCACATTTTGAACCGTCATTTCCACAACTTCAAGGCCTTTTTCCTGAGCATGTTTCTTCATGCGTTCTGCCTGTAATTGGGAATTCACTTCGCTGGCACTGTAGATAATGCCGACTTTCTTAGCATTCGGTAAAATACGAGTAATTAAGTCCACCTGTTTTTCTACCGGATTCATATCAGTCGTACCACTCACATTAGTGCCCGGTTTTTCATCACTTTTTACTAATTTAGCTTGGACATAATCGGTAATGGCTGTACCCAAGATTGGAATATCTTTGGTTGCATTTGCCATAGCTTGAGCAGCCGGCGTTGCAATAGCCAACACCAAATCATCTCTATCTGCCACAAAACGCTGGGCAATACTGTTCAAATTCGACTGGTCCGCCTGAGCGTTCTGCTGATCGATTTTTACATTATCTTTAAACCCTTTAGACGCCAAGCCGTCAACAAATCCCTTGTTGGCCGCATCAAGCGCCGGATGTTCAACGAGTTGAACGACCCCTACTTTGTACGTTTTGTTCGCACCGCTATCATTGCTACTGTCACTACCACAGCCGGCGAGTAAACCTACAGCCATCAAAGCTGCCGCCGCTGCCACTACTACACGTTTCTTCCACATAATAAAATGCTCCCTTCTACCATACTACACATATCCATCTACACGGGATATTGCAACCATTATAGCCTGTTTCTTTGCCTATTTCAATAGGAAAATGAAAGAAAATTCATCAAAGAGGCCTATAAATGACGCCCACAGGATTGTCAACTACTTCAAATAGCCATTCCGTTTAAGTGCCGCTTCCCATTCTGCTTCTTTAAAACCTACCAGCACTTCATCATCAAGGATTAATAACGGACGTTTTACGAGCATGCCATTCGTAGCAAGTAAAGCCAATTTTTCTTCATCACTCATAGTGGGCAATTTATCTTTAATATTTTCACTGCGATAAACCTGACCGGACGTATTGAAAAAAGCCTTAACGTCTTTACCGCTCTTCGGTTGCCAAAGACCAAGTTCTTCAGCTGTCGGATTTTCTTCCTTAATATTGCGGTCATCAAAACTGATATTATGACTTTCCAAATATTTTTTTGCTTTTTTACAAGTTGTGCAAGTCGGATATTGTACCAATAACATTAGTTTTCGTCCTCCTTAGCCAGCTGTTCGAGCATTTCATGAGTCAAACTGTTGGCCGCCAAAATATACTCTTCCAATTTACCGCGGCCGATGGCTACTTTCATAACCGGAATTTCAAACGGATCAAGCAAAACTTGCATGAGGATTTCACCCGTTTTATAATAGCCTACTACGCCTTGGCCTTCCGTCGGATCAAGGGTTTCACGCTTAACAGTCTGACAATACTTCGCCATTACCGCTTCCGCGGCAGTAGCGCATTCTTCACGGTCCTTCAAATATTGTTGCGCCTTGTCTTCTTCAATGTCAAAAATATCAATGCGCACCGTCGGTTTACTGGTCTTACCTTGACTGATATTACCCATTATAGATTTCCTTCCACGCCGTCGGCTTTTAAAAAGGCTACATAACATTTCTTAGCTTCATATACGTCCGCTTTGCTCGTTACTTCCCAAGGTGCATGCATGCTGAGCACAGCCACGCCGCAGTCGATAACGTTCATGCCGTAAAGCGCCATGATGTACGCAATGGTACCGCCGCCACCAAGGTCTACTTTACCGAGTTCAGCCGTTTGGAAATTAACATTATTATCATCCATAATACGGCGAATAAAGCCCATGTATTCCGCATTGGCGTCATTGGAACCGGATTTACCGCGAGCACCGGTGAATTTGTTAAATACAACACCTTTGCCAAGGAATGCGGCGTTTTTAGCTTCAAAGGCGGATGCATACAATGGATCGAAACCGGCACTTACGTCGGAAGACAACATGCGGCTCCGTTCCAAGCTGCGACGCACGGCCAATGGCGACTTATTACCGGCCATGGCCAATAATTCAGCTACCACATTTTCAAACCAACGGGATTGCATGCCCGTAGCACCGACAGAACCGATTTCTTCTTTATCTACCAATAAAGTACAGGTAGTGCGTTTTACTTTATCTACTTCCAGCATAGCCGCTAAGGAAGTGTAAGCACAAACGCGGTCGTCCTGGCCGTAAGCCAAAATCATGCTGCGGTCAAAGCCCATTTCACGAGCACGACCGGCCGGTACGATTTCAAGTTCGGCGGACAATAAATCTTCTTCGGTGAAGCCGTATTCTTTTTCAAAAATATCATTCAAGAACTTGGTTACGCCGTCTTTAAGTTCACCTTTAACAGGTTGGCTGCCGATGAGTAAATCAAGGTTTTCCCCTTCAATCACTTTAGCCGCTTTTTTCTCCATCTGTTCCTGGCCCAAATGAGGCAATAAGTCGGTTACGCAGAATACCGGATCCGTATCTTTCTCACCGATGGAAAGAGTTACTTTCGTGCCGTCTTTTTTCACAACGACGCCATGTAAAGCAAGGGGCATAGCCACCCACTGGTACTTTTTGATACCGCCGTAATAGTGCGTATCAAAGAAGGCCAAGTTCTTATCTTCATAGAACGGATTCTGTTTAACATCAAGGCGCGGCGAATCGATATGAGCACCTAAGATATTGAAACCTTGTTCCAAAGAGTCGGTACCGATATTGAATAAAGCAATGATTTTATTCATGTGTACGGCGTATACTTTGTAGCCCGGTTTAATCGGTTGACCCGCGTTCTGAAATTCTTTTAAATTTTTATAACCAACGGCTTCCGCTTTCGCGATTGTTTGTTCAATGCATTCGCGCTCTGTTTTGCCGTTATCCAAAAAATCACGATACTCTTTACATAAAGCTTCCATAGCCTGTGTGTCGGCTTCGGTATATTCATGCCAAGCATATTTACGTTCCATATTATCATCCTTCCTAATTCAAAATTAGGAATCGGCCCGTAGCGGCCGATTCAGCTGTATATATTATACATCAATTGAAAAATTTCTACATCTCAACTGTAAGTCATTTTCATTTATTTTTTATCCGGATTATTAATAAACTGCTGCTTTGCGTCTTCCTCTGCCTGTTTCGCCGCCATGCGGGCCAAATAGGCTTCCTCTTTTTGACGATTTAACTCAGCCCGTTCTTCATATAAATTTTGAAGTTCCGGCGGTGCCGCCGTCAATGTCTTAGTCACATAATAACTAAGTTCTCGATTGCGCTTCATATATTTACCGATACGCCAATGGACACCGAATAAGCCGTGATGCGGACAGCGGCCGATGCTCAAAAATTTATCGCCGCTTAAGCGCTGAATTTTATTGGTTGTCAACAAGGACTGACATTCCGGACAATGAGCGCGGCGCACTTTATTATCGTGCAACACTTTGCGTTTATCACCGAAGTTTTCATAAATAAAGAAACTGATTGGTTTCGGAAAATAGGCCTGCGAATAAGTGTTTTTTGAAATTTGTTCGTACTGAGCAATCCCCTGGTCTAGCGCAATCGCTTTACAAATATAGCCTGTGAAAATGGAGTCATTCAAGGCATCATGAGCATTCAACTCATCCTGTTTTATGTCAAGCTCTTCCATAGCTTTGCTTAAAGCTACCTGCTGCGTATTGCCATGTTGCAAATAAGCAAAAATAAGCTGCGCATCATACCAGGTATGTTTAATCGTACCGGGCAGACCGAATAACTTGAGGTTTTCACGAAGCATCACAATATCATCGGAGCCCCAGGTCAAAAGCACGGCATCGTCACCGCACCAGTGTTCAAAATCCTTGTAAGCCTGCACGAAAGAAACACCCATGGCCAAATCAGCGGCCGATATATGGGTCAACTTCTCCACATGTTTATGCATGCGCGTTAAATACTGCGGTTTTACAAAAGTATTGAAGGTATCAACCAACTCTAAGTTTTCATCAAGCTTAATAGCGCCGATTTGAATAATTTCCCCCGATACGGGTAAACCGGTGCGCTTCATAAAGCTAATGTCATTGGCAAAGGGCTGATTCCATTCCAAATCAAATATTATATAGGTCATCAGGGTTCCTCGCTTCCCGGTTCGACAAGAAGCGATTGAGCCGCCGCAATAACGGCTTCGGTAGATATAACAGATACGCCTTTGTAATTGCCTTCCTTGATGATCTGTTTCATGCTTTTGCCTACTTCATACTCTTCCATTGATTCCAAGACTACGCAGTTCTGCGTGTATGGACCGTAAAATTTAGGATTAGACGGACCATACAAGGCTACGAGCGGCACATGCTGGCTCACCGCCACATGCATCGGTCCGGAATCATTGGTTATAAATAAACTGCAACGATGAATGGCGGCCGCCAATTCGCCTAAACTGAATTTACCCGTTGCCACAATCGGCGTATGTTTCATCTGTCCCACTACATCGGCCACCATGTCTTCATCCATAGGACCGCCGAAAAATACAATCTTATAGCCGTGGTCGGCAAAATAATCAGCCACCGCCGCAAATCGTTCTTTCGGCCAACGTTTCTCGGGCACCGCACTGCCTACATTAAAGCCGATAACCGTATCCACATCACTGACGCCATGGGATTCATAAAACTCAGTTACCTTTGCCTCCCATTCGGGACAGGTATATATTTCAAGGCCTTTATTGGACGTATCCTTTACGCCCAACTGTTCCAACACATTAATGTACATATCCGCAGCATGACGTGTTTTACGATCAAGGCGCGTATACTTCGTCATAAACGGACGGAACAGAAAATGGCTCATACCCACCGTAATTTTGCCATGTAAAGCCCATGCAAAAAAGCTCGTTCGTTCGTTGGGGTGAATATTGATTACCACATCCGGACGACCTTCTTTATCACGTAATTCATGAGCTATCCGTCTTAGCGCACTAATACTGTTGTCGCGGCCTTTTTTATCAATCGTTACTATACTGTCTATATTCGGATTATATTGCATAACCTCTTTTAATTTTTCATCCATTACAAATGTAATGTGGCTTTGAGGTGCCGCCTGTCGCAACACATGTAAAAAAGGCGTTGTTAAAATAACGTCCCCTAAATGCATCAAAAAGGTGACTACAATTCGTTTATGATTGAGGTTCATAAAATACTAACTCCTTTTTTAAAGCAGTGTTTGCACCGTTTCCCATACGGTATCCACCGTAATTTGCGCCATACATTCCGGATCATCCACGAGCGGTGCCTCCGGCGTGGCCTTCGATGTTGGCGAAACAATAATATGCACATAATCGCCGCCATAAGGACCGGTTCGTTCCGGCGATGTGGTGCCATATAAACCGATTAACGGGCGTTTTAGCGCGTTGGCAATGTGTAACGGGCCCGTATCGGCACTGACATACAGTTTACAGCGACGTATTAATTCAATTAATTCTTCCAATGAAGTTTGCCCCGTCATATTTATGACATACGGACTATCTACGCCGTTTTGAATTTCATCCGCCTTTTCCTTATCCGAAGGGGCCCCTACGAGTACCACATATTGCTTTTGGGCGGCTAAGCGCTCACAAAGGTCGGTAAAGTGCGGGATTGGCCATTCTTTAACAATCCACCGGGCACCCGGCGCTACAACTACATAATCGGCACCTTGCGGCATGCCCTGAGCCCGTAATTTAGCCTCACAGGAATTAGCCGCTTCTTCCGATTCATTCATGGGAAATTCAATAGTATCCACAGTGCCGCCTAAAGCCCGTACCGTATCTAAATAACGCTCAATGACATGGCCGTATTTATTGGGCCCTACCAAGGCTTTATTAACAAGATTACTGCCTTCACGCAGCTCCCAATAGCCGTACTTCTCTTTGGCACCGGATAAAAACGAAACGATGGCGCTTTTTGCCAAACACTGCAAATCCAGGCACATATCAAAATTTCGTTCGTGTAAGATACGGCGCAAAGTCCATAAATATGAAATTGATTTCAATTTCTTTTTATCGATAAACAAAACTTCATCAAGCCATGGTTTGCCCGGCAAAGGGCCGCTGAACTGTTCATGCACTGCCCAGGTAATATGCGCATTCGGCCAATTCTTACGAATCGCATATAAGGTGGGCAACGCATGAATCACATCGCCAAGCGAGCTCATTTTGACAATCAGTATCCGTTTATACTCCTTCATGGGTCTGTCCTTTCTGCTTGGCTTCTAAAATAGGGGCTAAAAATTCATACAAATCGGTGCCTTCAAAAAGGTACCCTTCTATACCGGCCGCTTCAGCCGCCGTCACATCGGACGGTTTATCGCCCACTAAAAAACTGTTTTCCTTATCAATATCATAGTCCTTCATGGCTTGCAATAACATGCCCGGTTTTGGTTTACGACAATCACAGTCTTTAGTGAATGCCGCTACCGTTCCCTTTACATGATGAGGACAATAATAAAATGCAAGGATGGGCGCCTTTACCTTGGTCAACTCTTCGTTGATATAGGCATGTAGGCGCTCCATATCTTCTACTGTGTAGTAACCCCTGGCAATACCGCTTTGATTGGTGACGACGATTAAATCATAACCGGCCTGCACGGCCGCAGCTAACGCTTTTGGTGCGCCCGGTACAAAGGCAAAATCATCAATGCGATATAAATAGTTCACATCTACATTGATAACGCCGTCCCTGTCTAAAAACAATACTTTGCGCATGGGCTTCTCCTTAACAAACACAATTAACGGATATATTTAACGAACATAACCTTCGTTATGATCTAACAATTCACAATATTCGGCAACGGCATCTTCCAATTTAGTAAAGCCTTTATCGTAACCGGCCGCCATCAATTTAGTGGTGTCCGCTTCCGTAAAGCTCTGATATTTACCTTTTAACACTTCAGGGAACGGAATATAGCGTAAGTTGCCGGAGCCGTTATAATCGATAACAGCCTGCATGAAGCGATTGAAGCTTTTCGCTTCGCCCGTACCGCAGTTAAAAATACCGCTGATTTCCGGATGTTCCCAGAAGAAGAAGTTTACATTCACTACATCTTTGACATAGATAAAGTCGCGTAACTGCCCGCCGTTTTCATAACCGTCAGTACCTTCGAACAAAGTAATTTCACCGGTTTCACGAAGTTTGTAGAACATCTGCCGTACTAAAGACGCCATATTGCCCTTGTGGTTTTCATTCGGACCGAATACGTTGAAATAACGAAGACCTACTACTTGGGACTGTAAGTCTTTTTCAAAACGACGTACATAACGGTCGAAGAATAATTTAGAATAGGCATATGGATTCAATGCTTCTTCGCATTCCGGTTTTTCTGTAAAACCTTTTTTACCATGACCATAGGTAGACGCGGACGATGCATAAATGAACGGCACACGACGTTCCTGGCAATAGTGGAACAAGTTTTTGGTGCCTTCAAAGTTATTGTGCATCATGTAACGTCCGTCATAATTCATCGTGTCCGCACAAGCCCCTTCATGGAACACCACTTCAATCGGTCCCACATCAAAGGTATTCGTAGCTACCGCATCATCAAAGTCGATGCAATCTACATAATCATAATAATCGAGCATCTGCAAATTACGGATTTTGCTGCCGTCTGTTAAATCGTCAACGATTAAAATATCGTTGCGACCGCGTTCGTTAAGTTGTTTAACGATATTACTGCCGATAAAACCGGCACCGCCTGTAACTATAATCATAATAATCCCTCCTGCACTAAGGACTTAATCTTTTCTATAATCCCTGTCGTGGAATAACCATTTTTAAACGGTAAAATCATCACTTTATCCACGTATTCACGACCGATAACATCTTCCGGCTTATAATCGCCGCCTTTAACCAAAATATTGGGACGCAACGCACTTAATAATTCAGCGGGCGTGTCTTCTTCAAAGACAACGACGCCATCCACAAACCCCAAGGCCCCCATAAGTTCGGCGCGGGAACTTTCAGAGTTAATGGGACGCGCCACCCCTTTAAGGCGTTTCACCGATGCATCGGAATTAAGGCCCACAATCAAATGGTCCCCCAAGCGAGCCGCATCGCGCAAATAGGATAAATGACCGCTGTGAAGAATGTCAAAACAACCATTCGTAAATACAACGGTATGACCTTCATTCTGCCACTGACGAATTTTAGCCGCCATTTCCTCACGACTGTAACCGATAATCGGATCCGCCTGGCGTTGGCGTTGACGAATGGTAGCCCACAAATCCAAGAGTTCCTGCCGATGAATCGGATAGGTTCCGACTTTGGACACAACGACCCCGGCTGCCGCATTGGCAACATGTAAAGTGCCGCGTACCGTAAGGCCCGCCGCCATAGCCGTAATAATCATGGCCACTACCGTATCACCGGCACCGCTCACATCAAATACATCTTGCTGCGTCGCCGGATTATGCCAAATCTGACCCTGACGACTCACAATCGTAATCCCTTTAGCGGAACGTGTAGCCACCACATAATCAAAATCAACGGCATCCAGTGTTTCTTTCGCCGCTTCAACGATGGCTTCATCCGTATTCGGCAAGTTTCGCCCGATATATTCACTAAGCTCTTTTACATTCGGTGTAATAAACGTGGCACCACTATATTTAGACCAATCATTGCCCTTTGGATCAACGATGGTTTTTATACCTTTGGCTTTGGCGATTTTTAAAACTTCCCCCAGAACGGCCGTCGTACATACGCCCTTGCCGTAATCGGAAATAACAATGCCGTCAAGACCATGTTCAGCCAACTCTTTAATCCAAGCCAACAAGAATTCTGTTTCTTTCGCATTCACCGGTTCCGGTTCTTCGAAATCGAGGCGCATCATTTGCTGACGACCGCCGAGGATTCGCATTTTAGTCGTGGTCTGACGGGACGGCTCACGCATAATACCGGAATGATTGATATTTTCTACTTCCAATAAATCGGTCAATAACTTACCATGCGTATCTTCACCGGCTACACCGCCCAAGAACACCTGACAATCAAGATTTGCCAAATTAGATGCCACATTGGCAGCCCCGCCCAAGACTTCACGCACATCGGTGACGCGGTTAACCGGCACCGGTGCTTCCGGCGAAATACGGCTCACATCGCCGAATACATAGCGATCTACCATTATATCGCCGATAACGGCAATGCGTAACTTAGGCAATTTATTATTCAAAAACTCGGTAATTGTTTTACTTATCATATTCTTCTTCCACCAGCTCACAAATAATATGGCCTACCATAATATGCATTTCCTGGATACGTGCCGTTACTTTTGAAGGTACGGCAAAGGTAATGTCGCAAATATCTTTAAGTTTGCCACCGCCTTCACCGGTAAACGCAATCGTGTGCATACCCGTATCACGTGCTTTTAACGCCGCTTTTACCACATTGGCACTGTTACCTGAAGTAGAGATACCTATTAAAACATCACCGGAACGACCAAGCCCCTCAACCTGACGGGCAAATACTTCGTCATAGCCGTAATCATTGGCTACGGCCGTCAAAATCGATGTATCGGTTGTTAAGGCGATACTCGCCAACGAACGACGTTCTTTTTGAAAACGACCGATTAATTCAGCCGCCAAATGCTGAGCATCCGCAGCGGAACCGCCATTGCCGCAAAATAAAACTTTATTGCCCGCTTTTAACGCCTCTTTGCAGCGCTCTGCCATTAACTGAATTACATCCATTTGTTCCATCGTCTTGCCGAACACATCCAAATGGTCTGTAAAACGCTCCGCAATAATAGGATTCAACTCTCCTTGAAATTCCATATAGCCTCCTAAAAACTATGTTAATAATGCGCTGTCCATTTTTAAAATGCATACTGCATTTATATTAAACGGCTTCATAGAGCCATATAAATTACAATATAGTCTGTAATAAACGTTCCGCATTGTCGTTAAATATTTTATGCGTATCGCGCTCACTGAGGCCCGCTTTACGGAAAGCATCATATAAGCGCATCATGTCACCGGCATCTTCAATTTCCGTATCCGGTCTGATGCCGTCAAAATCCGTACCTAACGCTACTACATCACTGCCCCCTACATTACGAATATAAAGGCTGTGGCGCACAATATCTTCGATTAAGCTGATGCGGGATGTGCCTAAAAAGGACTGTGCAAAGTTAAGACCGATTACCCCGCCCTTATTGGCAATGAGACGAATTTGATCATCCGTTAAATTACGTCGATGATTAGTCAAAGCCCTGGCATTGGAATGAGATGCAATAAATGGTTTCGTTAAGATTTCACCAAGCTGATACGTACCCGTATCGTTTAAATGGGAACAATCCACAATCATCCCTAATTCTTCCATATATTGTACAAACTCAATCCCCTTCGGAGTCAAACCTTTACCTTCATACTTTTCGCCGTTAGGATAGGATAAACCGTTCGGGAAATTCCAGCTAATCGTAATGAGGCGCACACCGTCATCATAGGCTTTTTTCAAACGCTGTAAGTCGCCTTCAAAAACGCCCCCTTCTTCAACGGATAATAAGGCGCTGATTTTTCCGGCTGCTCGCGCCGCCTTGAACTCTTCATAGGACCGTACATGAACAATATCGTTCTTATACTTTTCCATTTCCGCCATAAACAATTGGCGCATAGCTTCATAGCGGGCATAGGGATCTTTTTCCTGATCGAGCTCTACAAAGAGAGCAAAATCTTGTAAATGATAACCGCCCTTTTTTAATTTTGCTATATCTATTTTCCATGGATTCTGCCCCAAGTCGCCCTTATCGGGTTCATCGATGAGCATCATTATGGTATCACAATGTAAATCTATCATTTAGTATCCTCATGTTCGCGCAAATCCTTCAATACGGCCACAAAGGCTTGTACGTCTTCAAAATTACGATATACGGAGGCGAAGCGAACATAGGCTACTTCGTCGATATTTTTCAATTCTGCCAACACCAAATCACCGATTTCAGAAGATTTAATTTCCTGCTGCGAGCGATTGCGAATCGTGTCTTCTACATTTTTTACAACATTTTCCAATATTTCGCGTGGAATATTACGCTTGTTACAGGAGCGCAAAATACCATTCAACAATTTGCTGCGGTCAAACATTTCATAACTGCCGCTCGATTTGATGACCATAATCGGCACATCTTCAATAACTTCATACGTCGTAAAACGGCGTCCGCAAGCCAAACATTCACGGCGCCGACGGATGCTGTTATCATCATCGGTAGCGCGCGAATCGGTTACTTTATTTTCAGTATGTTTACAGTAAGGACATCTCATGAGTTCACCTCATTCCCAATTAATGTATTAAATATTATAGTTATTATTGCTTCAAATACTGCTTACTGTTTTCAGCAATTTCTTCAATAAATTGATCCAGCATTTCATAACGTTTGCGATACATGTTGCGTTTATGCGTCTTGGCCGTTTCGTAAGTCTTACGTTCTTCCTCTAAAGGAATACGATAGAACTTTTTATCTTCAGCACAAGGTGTACCGCCCAATTCATTCCAGAACGGATCAAACTGCACTTTTTTAGAGCGATTGATACGAATCAAATGACTGTTGGTATAAAAACCTTCGTCGGAAATAGCGTATAAGGAGTTAATCCCCATTTGTGTTGCCAATTGACGCATTAAGAAGAACATAAAATTCTTAGGTCGATAACTGAACATTTTCTTCGTAATCTGTTTTGCCTTATCAAGACCGTTTTTGTGACCCTGAATGGTACCGATCCAAATACATGGTTCACCGTTAAAACCATGACCCAAGCGGAAGTTAATATGGTAAATACTTTCCCCTTCATACATGAGGAATAAACTTAAAAAGCCTTCCTTACGCTGGCCCGTATGGAACCAAAGCTGTGCTTTTAAATCGAGCTCTTCGTTCTGCCAAATCACTATCGCATGGCTTTCATCGGGATTATACATCTCCGTAATGGCTTCTTGTGTGAAATACTTAGGGAGCATATCAAAATGATCTTTAATCGCTGCCAAACGCTCTTTAGCCGATGAATTTTTAAATAAAAACACGCGATTAATTACTTCGTAAATGCCTTCGTGTTTGTCGAGCAAATTCGGTAACGGCTGATAGTTGTCAAAATACTCGATGAGTTCTTTCAACTGCTTGCGATTCTTATAAGAGCGACCTACAAACAAAGTAATGCGCCGCTTCTCGCGCCAAGATCTATAACCGTAAATAGAGCGTCCCAACGCCCATTGTTTCTTCCCATATGAAAACATACCTTCACTCCTTAATCGTTTAAGATGAATTCTCTTGCATTAATTACCGTTGAGGTATCAACTTTATTAATATCTGAAATTTATCTTGTAGTTAATCCTATTTGAACTTTCAACATATTGTATCTGAATGTCATATAAAAACTCTCCATATGCTAAAGGGTTTCTAATCTATTGTAACACGAAATGACGAAAAGGACTATCAAAGTCAATGTATAGGGACTTAATTTGTGAAAATAATCTTCGCAATCGACCCAATTTTTGCCATTGTTTGATAGTTTATTTAATAAATACAAAAAACCGACCTTCTCAAATGAGAAGGTCGGCTTAAAGTCATGCACTTTTAACAAGCAGTATGTTATTAAGAGTTGGAACGGTCCTGAATCTTGAGCAAGCAGTCGCCACTTTCGATTCGGCTGCCTTCACGAACATATACTTCCCCAACGATACCGTCGATTGGCGATGTAATAGTCGTTTCCATCTTCATTGCTTCGGTTACGATGAGCGGTTCGCCCTTCAAGACGCTTTGACCTGTCTTAACGATAACTTTAACAACGGAACCGGACAAGGTTGCACCAACTTCACCAGGTTGAGTTTTGTCAACTTTATGACGAACAACACCGGTAGTTTTAACGTGTTTGTCGCGAATCTTAATATCACGAGGCTGACCGTTGAATTCAAAGCTTACAATACGATTACCGTCTTCATCCACTTCGCTCACATGAATTAATTTGATAATGAGCATTTTACCTTTTTCAATGGTAACGTGGATGGATTCACCACGACGCATGCCGAAGAAGAAGGTTGGCGTATCCAATACGGAAATATCGTCATAATCGCTGTTGAATTTTACATAGTCGCTGTAAACTTTAGGATATAAGCAGTATGCGATAACGTCTTCATCGGTTGCCGGCGAACCTAAATCAACCAAGTGTTTACGTACATCTTCAAAATCAACCGGTTCTAAATATGCCCCCGGACGACCTTTAAGCTGCTGTTTGCCCTTCAAAATAATCTTCTGTAATTTCTTAGGGAAACCTTGGTATGGAACACCCAAATAACCTTGGAAGAATTCTACTACGGATTGAGGGAAATCAAGGGTTTCGCCTTTATCGTAGATGTCTTGTTCCGTAAGGTCATTTTGAACCATGAATAAAGTCATATCACCGACTACTTTAGAGGATGGCGTAACTTTGATGATATCGCCAAACATCATGCTTACTTGATGATATACTTTTTTAACTTCATCCCAACGTTCACCGAGACCTACACTCTTAGCCTGTTGCTGCAAGTTGGAGAACTGGCCGCCCGGCATTTCATGCTGGTATACTTCGGTGCTTGGATATGGATTAGTTTTATCCACGCCTTTGTAGTATGGGCGAATGGATGCAAAGTAATGAGACATCTGTTCCATGTAATCTGCATTCAATTCAGGCTGACGGTCATGACCGGACAAACCATAATACAAGGAGTTCATGCTTGGCTGGCTGGTACCGTTGGCAAATGCCGAGTAGGCTACGTCAACTACGTCAACGCCTGCATCAATAGCACGGCCATAGGTATAAATAGCATTGCCAGCCCCTTCATGTGTATGCAAGTGGATTGGCAAATCAACAGCATCTTTCAAAGCAGATACCAAGTTGTAAGCAGCTTGTGGTTTCAAAAGACCGGCCATATCTTTGATGGCGATAATGTTGGCACCGGCTTTTTCTACTTCTTTAGCCATGCTTACATAGTAATCTAAGTTGTATTTTGTACGGCTTGCATCGAGAATATCGCCTGTGTAGCACAAGGATACTTCGGCAATCTTATTCTGATTGCGAACTTCATCGATAGCTACATGCATATTATCAAGGCTGTTCAAGCTGTCGAATACGCGGAATACATCGACACCGTTATCGGCCGCCAATTTAATGAACTGACGTACTACATTGTCAGGGTAGCTGGTATAACCTACCGCATTGGCACCGCGAAGTAACATCTGTAACAATACATTCGGAACTTGTTTGCGGAACATGCGTAAGCGTTCCCATGGATCTTCATGCAAGAAACGATAAGCTACGTCGAAGGTAGCACCGCCCCAGCATTCCAAGGAGAACAAATTGGATACACCGCGAGCCGCTTCGCCGGCTACACGCGCCATATCAACGGTACGCAAGCGAGTGGCAAACAAGGACTGATGTGCATCACGCCAAGTTGTATCGGTGAAAAATACCTGTTTTTGTTCACTTAACCATTTGGAGAACCCTTCAGGTCCCAATTCGTCAAATTTCTGTTTGGTACCTGCCGGTGGTTGACCCGGAAGCAAAGCCGGCATCTGAATCGGTTCAAAATCAGGTACTTCCTGATGACCAAGACCCTGGTAACCGTTAACGGTTACATCGGCGATGTAACGCAACATTTTAGTACCACGGTCACGAACTTGTTTAAAAATAAACAATTCAGGATGTTCATCAATGAAGTTAACATTGCAAGTACCGGACATGAATTCAGGACTTTCCAATACGTTAATTAAGAAGTGAATGTTCGTTTTGACACCGCGAATACGGAATTCGCGCAAACAACGAAGCATTTTCATGATGGATTCTTCAGGAGTTAGCGCCCAGGAAGAAGCTTTTACCAATAAAGAATCATAGTATGGCGTAATTACGGAACCGGTGAAAGCGTTGCCGCCGTCAAGACGAATACCGAAACCGCCACTGGAACGATAGGCTACCAATTTACCGGTATCAGGCATGAAGTTGTTGCTTGGATCTTCGGTGGTAATACGGCACTGAATAGCTTGACCGTTACATTCAATATCTTCTTGTGCAGGGATGCCTACTTCTTTATCGAATAAAGAATAGCCTTCCGCTACACGAATTTGAGTTTTTACAATATCAATACCGGTGATTAATTCGGTAATAGTATGTTCTACCTGAATACGAGGGTTTACTTCGATGAAGTAGAAATTGCCGTCATTGGTAACTAGGAATTCGACGGTACCGGCCCCTATGTATTTAACATTTTTCATAATTTGAACGGCTGCATCACAGATGCGTTGACGTGTTTCCATAGGCAATGCGAAAGCAGGTGCCATTTCAACAACTTTCTGGTGACGACGCTGTACGGAGCAGTCACGTTCATATAAATGAACTACATTACCATGAGCATCACCCATGATCTGTACTTCAATATGTTTAGGTTCAACGATTAATTTTTCAACATATACATCATCATCGCCAAAGGCCATTTTCGCTTCGGATTTGGCGCGATCATAGGCTTCACGAAGTTCGCCCATGGATTCAACGGCACGCATACCGCGACCACCGCCGCCGTTAACGGCTTTAATCATCAATGGGAAACCGTGAGTTTTGGCAAACTCTTCAAGTTCTTCAAAATTGTTAAGAGGTCCGTCACTCCCCGGAATCATAGGAATGCCGGCTAATTTAGCCTGAATACGGGCGTTTACCTTGTCCCCGAACATTTCCAAATGTTCCAGACGAGGTCCGATGAATGTGATACCTTCTTCTTCGCATCGTTTGGCAAAACGGGCATTCTCTGCCAAGAAGCCGTAGCCCGGATGGATGGCATCTACATCATGTTCATGAGCGATACGAATGATATCTTCGATATCCAAATACGCATCGACCGGTTTTTTACCGCGTCCTACTAAGTACGCTTCATCCGCTTGATTACGATGTAAAGAAAGCGAATCTTCTTTTGAGTAAATTGCTATTGTGCGAATTCCCATTTCGTTACACGCACGGAAAACACGGATAGCAATCTCACCTCGGTTGGCAACCAACACAGATTTAATTTCTTTCATGAGACTTCCTCCTCAACTTGTTACCTCTCTACATTGTAGGAGCATTCCCAAAGGAATACAACCTTTATTTACCATGTATACACAATACATACATGAGATAACCATAATTAGTATGTCACCAAAAGCCCGATAAAATATAACGCTTCCAGCCACATAACTACGCCCATAAGACGTTTGAACCAAAAAATACCTGTCCGATAATTTGGCTGTGTCACCAATTTAGCCAGTCGTTCCAAACGATTGGTGAGCCAAAATACAGGAATTAAATAGCCTATAATAAATGAAATAATCATCACCGATGCCAGTTTCCAGCCCGCTACGGCAATGGTAGCAACGAGCCAGATGTAAATCGGCAACCGATCATAACGCCACGAGAGACCAACCAAGAGACCCTGTTTTACAATAGCCAGAGTACGGCCTATCGGCGTGCGGGCTCTTTCAATGCGTCGTTCATCGCGCCCTTTAAGCGGCGCCGGATGAATAAAGGCAATCCACTCAAACGCTTGCAGCGACATGGCTACGAGCAAGACGCCCCAAATCACATAGGAACTGCCGCCAATACTGGTAGGGCCTAAAATACGCGAACCGATGACACCGACCACAATGATAGATGCGGTCATGCCAATGGCAAAATAAATACGCTTATATATATGTCCCGCCAAGCGTGGCAAAATCGCGGCCACCGTTTCCGGCACCAGCGACATGCCAAAGCCGGCCAAGAAAATTAATACGATTAACGTGAGCTTACCATAGGAAGTGCCTAGAACGTCCGTGATAAGCATTGTATACTCAGTCAGCATAAATACCTACCTTAAAAACGCCTTCATTAAATTATCCAACGCTTCCTGGTCATCAGCCCCCATGGTTTCGCGCGCCGAATGCATAGCCAGAATCGGTACGCCCACATCCATAGTACGCATAGCCAACATGGCGGACGTAATGGATCCTACCGTAGAACCGCCCGGAATATTCGAGCGATTTACATATATCTGATACGGAATAGAATCGTTTTCACACAAAGCCTTTACCGTGGCAATAGCCCACGCATCACCGGCATAGGATTGACTGGATGCCATTTTTAAAACAACACCCTTATTCAATATAGGATAATTGGTAATATCATTTTTTTCAGGATAGTTCGGATGATAACCGTGTGCCACATCGGCGGAAATCATGAAGCCCGCCGCTATATCGGCATAGCATTCCGCTTTTGTATGACCGGTCGCCATATAAATACGCTCAACCAATTGTGACAAAATTGTAGAAGCCCCGCCTTGTTTAGTGCGACTGCCTACTTCTTCATTGTCGAATAACACAACCATCCGAAGCCCTTCAGCGTCCATTGCTTTAGCTTCAAAAATACCTTCCAGGCAAGCTACACAGGACGTAAGATTATCGATACGTGGCGAACTGATAAATTCATCATAACGGCCAAAGGTTGTACCGCCTTCCACCGGATAAAGCGTCAATTCATAGGATAAAATATCCTCAGCCGGTCGTTTTACAAGCTCGCTCAAAAATTCACGCCACTCACTGTCGGTATTAATTTTATCATTACACATCATGAAAAGCGGCAACATATGCTTTTGCTTATCAAGCGCTACCCCTTCATTAATTTGACGATTCATATGAATAGCCAAATTAGGAATTGTCAAAAGCGGCCTTGCCACATCCACATAGTGAACGTCGGGCCGGAAGGGATCGTCCGTACGTGTCACTACCGCACCGGCCATAGACAAAGGGCGATCAAGCCAAGTGTTTAAAATCAGTCCCCCGTAAGTCTCCACATTAAGCTCACCATAGCCTTTGGCATCTACCAACGGATTTGGCTTAATACGAATAGCCGGAAAATCCGTATGGGCCGAAGCAATGCGCATAGAATGGCGAAGATTCAATCCGATATGAAAAGCTACCAACGCGGAGTCGTAGACCTTTACAAAGTAGTCCCCTTCACCGAGAGCCCAAACATCTTCAAGGAATAATTCCGTAAAACCTTTAGCCTTCAGCTCATTGGCACCGGTCTTCACCGTGTGATACGGGGAGGTACTATTATCTATAAAATCTAACAATCGTGCTACTGTATCCATAGTACACCTCATTTTGTTTAATTACACTGAATATTATAACACAATTGAAGCTAAAACAAAAAAGAGAAAGCCTGCCGCGCAAAGGGCAGTGCTTTCTCTTTTTAGGTTGGATATTATTCTATGAAATATATTAAAAATTTATTACCAAAGGCCCAAGACTTTCCACCACATGGAACCGACACCGAGCCAAATAACAAGGTTGACTACAGAAGCAATGAAACCTAAGCGCCACCAAGTATTCTGCGGAACATAGCCCGAGTTAAACAAGATTGGTGAAGGACCGGCTGCATAGTGAGTAAGGGACATACATAAGTTGGAGAAGAATGCGAACGCAAGCATTGCCAAGTACGGAGGTGTGCCGGCGCTGATAGCAACCGCTACGAACACTACATACATAGCCGTAATATGTACGGTAAGACTTGCGAACAAGTAATGGGAATAGGTGTAAATCAAAATCAAAATCATGAATGCCATGATCCATTCAATACCGGCTACTTGGTCACCGACGATTTTGGCAAACCAAGGAATAAAACCTAATTTATTCAATTGAGATGCCAAGGCCATCATAGTACCCATCCAGATTAAAGTATCCCAGCCGCCTTTTTCTTCCGTTACATCGGACCAGGTTAACACTTTAGTAACGAGGAGGATACTTACGCCCAATAATGCAACCGTAGTTGCGTTAAGGCCGGTAAACTGACCGGTAGCCCACAAAACTAGAGATAAAATAAATACGCCGAGCATTACCTTTTCAGCAAAACTCATAGAGCCGAGTTCTTTTAATTCCTTAGCAATATGAGCTTGAATTTCACGGGTATCTTTTAATTCCGGCGGATAAATAAAGTATAAAATCAGCGGCATAACGATCAAGGCCACTAAGCCCGGAACGATGGCGGCAATAGCCCAATCGCCCCAAGTAATGGTGTAACCGAAAGAAGCAGCGATTAAAGAAGCCACCAAGGTATTACCGGCCATGGAAGTCATAAACATAGCGGATGTAATGGTATTGCCTTGATAAATTGTTTGAATCAAATAGGCACCGATTTTACGAGCTGTATCGCCCGGTTCGGAACCGAAAGCAGATGCTAACGATTTAGTAATCGGATAAATAACCCCGCCCGCACGAGCCGTATTGGATGGTGTGGCCGGCGATCAAATTAAATCACTGACAACAAGAGCATACGATAATTTCAAAGAGTTACTGCCTACCGCTGTAATCATAGTGTAAGCAATACGTTTACCCAAACCGGTTTTGATAAAACCGCGGGAGAATAAGAAAGCAGCTACGATTAACCAAATAGCTGTATTGGCAAAACCGGCTAAGCCTTCGCCGATTTTTAAGTGTTGGTTACAGCCGAAATGACAATACTGATAATCGATAAGGCCCCGATTGGCAGTGGCTGTAAAATGAATCCTAAAATAGTACCGGCAAAAATAGCGAATAAGTGCCACGCTTGCGGTTTAAGACCTTCCGGTACCGGCATAAACCAGATGATGACACCTACTAAGATGGGAGTAATCCATGACATATACTTTTTCACGTAATGTTCCTCCCTTTCCCTTTTAACAACTTTGTTACTTGAATAATATCCTACATATAAAAAACACAGGCTACTCCCCTTTTCTATAAAGAAAATAAGCAGCCTGAGTTTAATACCTTATGTAATGCTATTGAGGTAATTCTACAGATTCTAAATTCGTTTGTTCAATGTCTTCTAACTTGCCGGCATCACAAAGAGCTGCTACGTTTGGATCAATTGGTAAACGACCTAACAACAATAAATTATAACGTTCAAGTACATCATCAATATGACTGTCACCGAAAATCTTGTAATCTTTGCCGTTATCCGGGCAATGGAAATACGAGAAGTTTTCTACAACCCCGATAATCGGAATTTGCATGAGTTCAGCCATCTTAACGGCCTTCTCAACAATCATAGATACCAAGTCCTGCGGTGATGTTACAACTACAATACCGTCTAAGGACAAAGACTGGAATACGGTAATGGCTACGTCGCCGGTTCCCGGTGGCATATCCACGAATAAATAATCCAAATCCTTCCAAATTACATCCGTGTAAAACTGCTTAACTACATTGCCTACGATAGGACCACGCCATAACACAGGGTCACTTTCGTTCTCGAGTAAAAGGTTAACCGACATTACGTCGATGCCGCCTTTAGATTGAATCGGGTACATACCTAATTCATCTACATGGGCTTTACCGTTAATACCAAATACTTTAGGGATGGAAGGACCGGTAATATCACCGTCAAGAATCCCTACTTTAAAACCACGACGTGCCATCGTAATAGCTAATAAAGATGTAACGAGGGATTTACCTACGCCACCCTTACCGCTGACTACGCCGATAACATGTTTTACACTGCTTAAATCATTAAGCTTTGCCGTCAAATCCGGCGGCGTTTGTTGGGCACTGCCGCAAGAGGATGCCGAAGAGCAACCGCTGCAGCCGCCTGAACTACCACATGCCATAAAATACACCTACTTTCAATCGGCCTTGCCGATATATTCATTTAATTATTTGAAGAATTCTTTCTTCATTTAAAGTGTAGCATATAAAACAGCTTTTATCAATATAAGAGAGTGCATGGCAAACATGATAATCTGTTATGCCCATGCACTCTGATGATTTGTAATTATACGAAATTATGAAGTAATTGTAAAGTCTAATCAATCAAAAAATATGACTATTTGATAAATGATTTCGTCAATTGACCTACAATCGTCATACCTGCCACGATTTGTTCCTTACTTGGGAAGGTAAAACTGAAGCGGAACGACTGACCGGCCGGTACACCGTCGGCCGCAAAGGCTGCCCCCGGTACGATACCTACCTTATGCTCCATACAGGCTTCGAAGAAAGCGTCACAATCGACACCGTCCGGCATGGTAAGCCATAAGAACATACCGCCTGTGGGTTCCACAAAATGAACTTTATCGCTACCATGCGTGCGAAGAGTTTGCATCATCAAGTCTGCTTTCTCTTTGTACACTGTTGATACGTGTTTAATCTGAGCGTCATAGTCAATAACATCGAGTAAACGGGATACAACGCGCTGTGTAACGAGCGGCATTTGACCGTCCTGATTATTTTTAAGCGCCTGAATGGCGTCAATCGCCTGTTTCGGGCCATATAGGAAACCAACACGTAACCCGGCGGATAATGTTTTAGAATAAGAACCGGCATAGATGACGCGATTATCCGTGTCCATTTCTTTAAACGTCGGCACAATGTTGTCGGTAAAACGAATTTCACCGTATGGATCATCTTCGTAGATAAACAGATTATATTTAGCGGCAATCGCATAAATCGCTTTGCGGCGTTCCAATGGCATAGTAATACCGGTCGGATTTTGGAAGTTAGGAATTAAGTAGATGTATTTCCCCTTGCCTTTTTTTGCCTGTTCTTCGAGGGCTTCCGGAATCATACCGAAATCGTCCATAGCGATGCCCACGGCTTTAGCCCCCACATTGCGAACCGCATTGATACCGCTGGTAAAAGAATAAGCATCCATAAACACTTCGTCACCCGGTTCACACAAAGTACGCGGAACAAGCCCCAAATCTTGACCGGCACCGATGGAAATCAAAATTTGTTGACCTTCCGTCGGCATATGACGAACTTTAACAAGGCGTTCAACAGTTTGTTCCGCTAAACGGGCATCACCGGCCATTGGGCCGTACTGTAATATTTCAATCGGATTCGTATGTACCACATGATCGAAGGCTTCCTGAATGGCTTCTACAGGAATAGCTTCCGAAGCGGGATTTCCGATGCCAAAACTGATAAAACCGGGAATACCGGCACCGCGTTCAAATACTTTACGGATAAAATTAGGGCCTTTCATTACGGCTCTGTCCGGAATTTGAAATGTAAAACTCATAACTCTCTCTCCTTTTACTACTATACTGCCAAGCTACATGTTGGATAAACGATAAGCGTACCCAAGTAGGTACGCTTACATTTAACTTGTTATTTATTTTACTATGAAACTTTGAATTTGACCACTGTTTATATTAAGCGACGACCGGATAATTCATTTTCCGTTTTTGAAAAACACATTTCGTTTAACTTAAATCAGCCTTAATGAGCGGATACTTATTCCGGCGTTTGCTCGCGCTTTTTCATCCAACGCTTATAACCATACCAAGCTATGGCATACACAACAGTTGCGACCACCACAATAATCGTCAAACGATCCAAATGCTGATGCAACATGACTGCATCGTGACCTACCACTACTTCAAGGGCAGTGGACGGAAACTTACCGATTAAGTTGGCAATGGCATAATCACGCAAGCTGATACGACTGATAGCCCCTAAAGCGGTAATGATACCGGATGGAAAATAAGGAATCGTACGGGCAAACAGCATAACGGCGAGCCCGTTTTTACTGCTGAAATCATCAACTTTAAGTAAAAACTTATTTTTCTGAATGAGCTTTTCAGCAGAGTCACGCAAAATATAACGCATGAGTAAGAAGCTGATGATAACGCCCACCGTTTCAGCGAGCCAGGAAATAATAATCCCCGGAATCAAACCGAAGATTAGACCGTTCGCGGTTGAAAAGAAAATGGACGGCAAAAAGCCCGCAATATTTATAATTACATCGAGCACAAAGCTGATAACCCATGCCCAGGCACCATAACTTTGGAGGACTTCCGCAATGTGATGTACATCACCGGTGCCCATCAAGTCAATCATATCACCGTAAAAGCCCGGCACAATGAGCTCCAAGCTAGCCAATAAAACGACTGCTAATACAACAACAAATACTTTAACCTTTGTTTCTGCTTTCATTCAGTACCCTCATACTAATTAACTCTATATAAAACATATACTCACATGTTTTAAAATCACAAATAAAACAAAAATGACCTTACCATTATTTCGAAATATTTCGAAATCTATTGTTCACTTGTATTTTACCATAAATAAGAGGCATAGAGGTACCCTTTACGTTTAAATTTATCTATTGTTTAGATTTATAAGTTTGATGAAATAAGAAAAGGGCTTGTCAAATTTCTCTGACAAGCCACTCCCTCTATTTATTATATAATTGTAAAAACAATTATATAACAAATAATGTAACGATTAATTGTAATGATTAAACCTCAATAGTTCTTTTGTTAAAACCACAGATGCCCATTCTGATGATTTTAATGTAATACTGCCGGAAATTATAAGCCTACTTTGGCTACCAACTGTTCAATCAATTGACGCTGTGCCGCTAATTCAGCTTCTTGCTGAGCCAAACGATCTTGCTGCGTTGCTACCGTATTTTCAAGGCTTGTATTCTTAGCCTGCAAAGTCGCTACTTCGGAAGTAAGTGCACGAACAGCTTTCGGACCGCTTGGACGGTCGCCTTCACCTTTGGAACCAAAACGTAAGGACACGCCTAGGTTTACCATGTTTTCATCACCAAGCGTACCACCTACACTAAACAAAGTATCTTCGTTAGCTTGGTAAAAGGCACCGAGAGCCATAGCCTGTTCACCTTTGTAATTACCGATACCGGCAGCTACGGTGAATTTATCTTCTTCATCGAATTGAAGCGGATGTAAAGCTGCCAACGCTGCCGCGGATGCCCCTACCTTATCAAGACGTTGGTCGAGTTTACCTACACGATTATTAATAGCCGAAACATCACTTGCGATTGCACCTACATTTTCAGAAAGTGTATTCACGTCATTTGTAAGATTGCCCAAATCTGTTGTCAACGTGTTCACATTCGTAGTGAGCGTATCTACATTGGTGTTTAAAGTACTTACATTGGCGGAAATGTTGTTTACATCAGTTCTTAATGTGCTTACATTGCCTTCGATAGTCGTTACTTTACCATCAATGGTCTGAACTTTGGTGTCAATGTCATTTACTCGAGTGTTAGTATCTGTGATGCGATCATGTGCTTCAGTGGCCAAGGTATTGGTTGCATCAATACGACTGTTTACATCTTTAAGACCTTGTTGCGCATCGTTAACACCTAATCGATCTTTTAATGTATCTACCAATGTATCTTTCAAATTAGAGCCGTCTGAATTTAACTTCTTATCAAGCTCCGGTTGAACGGCATTTTTGATTGCATCGTTAGATACGTTAACTGCAAAGGTTTTAGCACCATTTTCACCAACACCTTCTGTAACAGTTGTATTGACACCATCTATAACCTTGATGGAATCTTTAGCAATATCTTTTACATCCGCTTCTTTCAACTGACTATCTGTTAAACTCTTAATTTGATTTTGTACAACTTCACTGAGCCCTGTTACGTCAGCTTTGGTAGCTAGGCTCTTATCACCGGCAGTTAAACCGGCTTTAAGACTATCTAAATTAAGACCAACTTTGTAAGTCGTTTTGTTAGCATCAGAATTGTCCGGTGTTACCGAAATATATTGCGCATCGTCAGCTTGAGTTACAATTACTGAAGCTTTTGCTAAGTCTCGAACAACTGTTTTGCCATCATCAGAAAGATTAGATAAATCTTGCTTTGCTGCGCTATTAATCTTCGAAGTTAAATCATCACTTAAGCCAACAGTGTAAGTAGTAACACCTTCAGTTACTGCTTTAGATGAATCAGTAGTTAATTTCAATGTTCCGTCCACAGCCACATCAGTGCGTAAGGCGTTTACTTTGTATACCATACCAGTGGACTTATCTTCAGCCACGTCTAAAAGTGTTACATTGTTGCCTGCAACCAAGGTTACGCGACTACGTTTTAACTGTGCCACGTTAACCGCATCGGTATCTTGGGTACCGGCAGCTACACCGGTGATTTGACGAGTAAGGCCGAGGTCGCTGTTACCGATAGCAAAGGCACTATTAGTAGATTCCCAAGCACCGGCTGCTTTACCGTAATCATTCGCCTCATCCCCTTCATCAGTAGCAAAGACCCATAATGTACTTTGATTATATAAATTGGCTAGTCTTCCTTTTTCTGTATAAAGAGCTTGTAGTTCAGATTGTTTTTGAGTATCCGTTTTGGTCCCATCATTCATAATAGCCGTCACCTTACTTTGGTAAGTACTATCAAAAGCTTTATATGCTTTTTCTGCATTTTCCATAGCAGTTCGGTATCCGGCAACTGCATCTTTATTTTTTTCATAAGTTGCTAAATTATCACCGGTCAAAACTGTGTTCATTTCTGAAACAACTGCATTATTTAATGGATCGTAGCCTTTTACACCATAGGATACAGTGGCTTTGGAATTATTACCGATGGCTACACCACCAATGACAGATGCGTTACTACTGCTGGTAGAGCCTACAGTCGCAGCATTGCCAATGGCAACTGCATCACCAACGGCACGTGTATTTTCACCAATTGCTATACTCTTATAACCGATGGCATTAGCTCTGCTACCTACACCAATCGCGTAATCGCCACGAGCTTTTGAATAACTACCTACAGCAATACCACTTTGGCCGTTTGTAACGGAATTACTACCCACAGCTAAAGCAATTCTATTAAAAGCTTTAGCACTGGTACCAAGAGCAATGGACTGAATACTTCCCGGTGCATCCGTAGCCTCGGAACCAATTGCTATCGTTGTTTGGCTATTGGCTTTTGCCTTCGATCCTAATGCTAATGCCGAAGCACCTGTCGTTTTTGCCAAATAACCAACCGCTAAGCCGGCACCACCAGCAGCAGTGCCAACAGGAGTTACCGCCGCACTATTTACATAACTACCCACGCCAATGGCAATATCGCCGTCATATTCAGCTTGTGCCGCGCCACCGATGGCAGTAGACGAAATACCGCTTGTTCTGGCAAATGCACCAATAGCAGTACTGGAAATCGCACTGGATTGAGCATTACCACCAATCGCGAGGCTCAGATTCTCATTAGCGCGTGATCCCAAGCCGATAGCAATGGCACCATCACCACTGGAGGAATCAATACCACTGGTATTACCGGCCTGAGCATCAGTACCGATGGCAATAGTACTGGAACCAGAGCTTATGGCTTGCGTACCAAACGCTAGCGATGCATCACCGTTAGCTTGAGATTTTACACCATTGGCATTGGCCAATAAACCTGTATCTGACGCACCATACCCCGTAGCCATAGCACCGGTTACTTTATTATTAACATTGTCAACATTAATCGCTAATGTTTCATCCGTAGCAGACTTATCTTCCGAATACCCTACCTCTACCGAATATGTTTGAGTTCCATTATCAACGTTCCCCACAGTGCTATTAGTAGCCGTACCTACACTAATAGCATTCGTAACATATACATAATTGCCGGCTTGAAGTTCATTAGCTTTTGAAGGTGTTGCCACTTCCGCAGCTAATGACTGTGTTGTTAAAGCTGTGCCGCCTAATACTGCTAAAGATACTGCCAACGCCAATTGTTTTTTATTTTTCATCTACAAACTCCTCTTGCTCTCAAAACACCTACACTAACTAAACACTAACATCAAATAAAAAGATGTTAGATTTAACGGAATATATTCTGCAGTAAAATACACATTTCCAAAAATAATTTTTCCTATTTTATTTTTATCTTAATTTCATTAATCACTTAAATGTAATTTAATGAATAAGCTTTCCCTTAAAAAATAAATAATCATTAAGTCTATTTTGAAAAAATCAACAAATAACTTTTTAAGATATTATATTGTATACTCTTTGTAAAATAATAGTTTACAAGCAATTTCTAATCAACATATTAAATGCAAATAATTTTATATAAAATTAGATTATTTTTTAATTAACTATAATATCTCATAAAGTTATATCTTGTTGAATAACTACATCTCATATTCATTTTGTAAAAATCATATCATAAAGTTTTCATGAAAGCAATTAATTTTTTTGACAGTAATCTTATTTTTTTATATATAAATTTTGAAATATAATTTAATATATTATTTAAAAATCCTTCTATTTTCTAAAGTCAATGTCTTTTACTCATTTGAAATATTACATTAGTGGTACTTAAAAAATTTCAATAAATAATACAAAAACAGTATAGAAAAAAGAAGTCAAAGTAAAATTTAGGTAAATTACCAAAATTACTTTGACTTCTTCTTTATTTCTTACATTTTATTGTGATTTCATAGTAAAACTATATTAAATCAAATAAATAGTATTAAAACTGTTACCTCATATTATAGGTTCGATATTACATACCTACTTTAGCCATCAACTGCTGAATCAAGGCACGTTGTTGTTCTAATTCAGTTTGCTGTTGAGCTACGGTATCTGCCAAGCCTTTATTCTGAGCTTTAAGGTCGGATACTTCATTTTGTAAACCGCTTACGTCAACAGTTGTACCTGTTCTGTAAATAGCATCACCTTTTTGACCGAATTTCAAGGATACGCCAACATTAAACATTGTTTCATCACCAAGTGTGCTGGCTACGCTGAACATAGTATCAGCATTTGGACGATAGAATGCACCGATAGCAGCAGCGGAATCGCCTTTATAGCTACCTAAGGAAGCAGCGGCGGAGAATTTATCTTGTGGATTGAATTCCAATGGATGTAAACCTGCTAATGCAGCAGCACCGGCACCAACTTTATCTACACGATCATTCAAACTGTTTACACGACCGTTTAAGTTGCTTACACTGTCATTTAAGTTAGATACATTAGTTTCCAAAGAATCTACACGGTTAGTAACTTCCGTAACACTCTGATTTACATTAGTAACACCTAATGTATTTTTCCAGTTATTGATGTTTTCAGTACTTAAGTTGGAACCGTCAATATTAGCTTTCTGATCCAATTCAGGTTTAACTGCATTTTTAATAGCGTCATCGGAAACATCTACGGCATAAGTAATTGCACCATCTTTAACATCACTTACTGTTCTAACTGTAGTGTTATTACCATCGGCTAATTTAATGTTTTCTTTAGCAACATTTGTGATATGAGTATCACTAGCCTGACCAGTCACAACAGAATTAATAGCTTGGTTCAAAGTATCCCCGGTAATGAGGTTCTTGTCCCCGGCTGTATTAGTACCTGTACCTAATGCATCACGCAAAGCGTCTTTGTCTAAGGATACGTCATATTGGTTTACACCGGATTTCTGTTGTTCTTCATTTAAGCCAACTTTAATGAAGTTGTCACCATTCTTAACGGTAACGGCTTTCTGTGCTGCATCAGTAATTACTTTTTTACCTGCTTCGTTAAGATTATCCAAGTTGGTATTGGCTTTTTGAGACAAGCTACCATTTTCTCCAGCAATATCATTAATCTGTTTCTGAACATCATACAACTGACCGCCGTTAACGGCATCAGTGGATCCTTCTACTACACTGCCATTGCCAACATTTTTAATTATATTACCACCCATATTTACATTACCGGATTGGATTATAATGTTGGATGTTTTGCTTCCGGATGGTGCACCAATAGTTAAACCGGAGTTATTTAAAGTAGTACCGTTTTCACCAAATGTGATGCTACCGGCATCGGATAAATCCAAAGTATTGCTCAAACCAACCTGAATTAAACGTTTATCTGCATCAACGGAAGTCGTAATATTATCGTTAGCACCAACAATATCGATACGGGTTTTATCCGCATCACTAGTAATGGCTAAACCGTCAGCTGTGCTAGCTTTATCGGCACCTACTGTAATATTAGAAATAGTAGCGTTAGCTACACGTTTTAACTGAGCTACGTTGACTGCATCAGTATCAGTAGTACCTGCAGCTACATTTGTAATTTGACGAGTCAATATAGAAGTTACACGACCATCACTGCTATATGTTGTAGCACCAACACCGACTGCACCACTGGTAGATTTGAAAACACCAAGTTCAGTACGTTGTTGACCTAAAGCTGCTGTAAAATCTTGGTTAGCTTTCGTCCATGCGTTTAAAGCATTCGTGGCGGCAACGGCATCAGCCTGAGCTTTGGCTTTAGCAGTTACTGCAGCTGCGTAAGCTTCTTGTTCAGATGCAATAGTACTGCCTTTAGTATTCCTAATAATTTCATCTTGTTTATCAACTTCATCTGCGGCCGCATAATAAGCTGCATTTAATTCATTAAATTTTGTAATTTGGCTTGCATAAGTGGTAGCAAAGTCTTTAGAAACATCACTGGCACTGATAGCCCCTGCCAAAGCTTCTGCACTGGCAGGTACATAACTACCATTACCGTCATCGGCAAACGGAACATAGCCGATCGTGTTAGAGCGACGATCAGCGATAGATGACGTGCCTAAAGCAACGCCGGTCGAAACTTTAACGTTAGCATCTGTACCTAAAGCAACACCGCTATAAGCAACCTTGGCACTCTGGCCAAGCGCTACACCATACACGCTACTAGTCGAGGAGTTAGCACCGATAGCAATGCCACCGACGGCTGTGGCATCGTTACCAATAGCCATACTATAATTAATTACGTTATAGTTTTGAGATCCATCGCTTTGTAAGTATTTATAAAATAGACCCGCCGAAGCACCAGAGCCAATAGCAACGCCTTATGAAGAACGTGCCCCGTTACCTAAAGAAACAGCGTTCGTCTTCGCATAAGTATTTTTACCAAAAGACGAGCTTTTATCGCCAGCATAAGCACCAGAACCTACAGCTGTAGAACCAGTAATGGCTTCAGCATAAGTACCAATGGCCGTACTGTAGTTACGAGCCGAATAAGCACCAATACCGATAGCTGTGTTGCCTGTGCTATTTGTATCATTTTTATTACCTGCCGATTGACCATCAACGCCTTCCCCGTTTTTGTTGTTGTTAGTTGGTGTTCTAGAAAAAACAGCACCTTGAGCATTGGTCGTTTGACGATAATCGATAATACTATCTGTAGCCGTATTCACTTCAGTACCCTTATCAAGGACATCCGTACTTGTTGGTTCTTTACCAATCCCTACATAAGACCCGGTCAAACCCGCTGCATCAACCGTATACACACTCAAAGACGTTACACCAACCAAAGCCGCTAACGCTAATTTAGTTGCCAACTTAATGTTTTTCCCTTTTTTCATAGTCATACCTCTTTCAAAACTGTAACACACTTGTCTAGTTTTTGTCCCCAAGTCTCCCTATCCAAATTCTCGCTACACTACAATCCCACAGTAAAAGTCCGATTACCCCCCCGATGAATTTTAATTATTTTTTCATGTTGAGTCTAATCAAACCATTATTCACATCAAATATATTTTTTATTGTATGCATCTTCTTTCACTCACAACTAACATAAATAAATATATAGGAGTAAATAATATTACTTGATTTCTAATCTATCATATACCTAATGATTAGATGAAGTAAATGTTATTTAACTCTTCATAATTTACCAAATGACTCTTCATTTTTATGAAATCAAAATTACCGATAGTAAAGCATATAGTCCAAAAAGCGGACTATTTCAATAATTATGTATTTTTAAACAAGATTACATTAAAATTTCACGCACGAGCTTTTTTATGAATAAACCATGATTCATGCCTTATTTATGATTTTCGATTAACTTAAAACAAAGAATAATTTTAACTTAAAAATAATAATTATTTTTCATATTTTTCTATAAAATTAACACTGATTCATCTTTTTTATATAAAAGTCATCTATTTTATCACGTTTTTATACACGAATCGTTAAATATATTTATCAACTAAATAAACACTTCATTTTAATTTTAATAAATTTATAAATCATAACCACCCGTAGAACGGGTGGTTTGCTCTGACCCTATAAGGGTCTT
>NZ_JALKIG010000021.1 GCF_023051165.1 Veillonella sp. KGMB01456 | reverse complement strand
CAAGGATATTTTCAGAATTGTTGATTTTGGAAATATCCTTGTTTTAATTGAAAAGAGAGCTGTAACTGAAATGTGAGTTAAAAAACTCAATTTCGTTACAGCCCCTTTTTCATACAAAAATAGGCGCTTATAGGGTAAATAGGGTCTTATAGAGCTCAGTGGGTGAGGACCTATAGGACAAAAAAAGAGTGCCGAGCCAATGCTCGACACTCTATGTGAGTTAATTAAGTTAATCCTTAGATTAATTTTTTAACAGCATCAACAGCTGCGTCAAAGTTAACGGAGCTTGTTACTTCCGGAACATATTCAACATAAGCAACTTTGTCGTCTTTACCGATAACAACGATACCGCGAGTTAACAAACGAAGTTCTTCAATCAAGAAACCGTATGCTTCACCGAAGCTTGCATCTTTGTGGTCGGAAAGGGTGATTACGTTATCAACGCCGGCAGCACCGCACCAACGTTTCTGAGCGAATGGAAGGTCCATGGAGATAGTCAAGATAACTACGTCGTCGGAAAGCTCAGTAGCTTCTTTGTTGAACCAACGAGTCTGTGCGTCACAAACGCCGGTATCAAGGGAAGGAACTACGGAAATAATTTTTACTTTGCCTTCGTAGTCTTTCAAAGTTTTAGCGCCTAAGCCGTTATCTAAAACAGTAAAGTTAGGAGCTGCGTCGCCAACTTTTACTTCTTTACCTAATAATGTCATTGGATTGCCTGCGAATGTAATTACACCGGTACGTTTTTCCATAATGAATAACCTCCTAAGATTAATTCAAAATTTAATGTTTAATTTATCTGACAGAGAACAATTTTCACTGCCTCGTAAAGTGGAGACGGTTATTTTTATAAATGCCGTACAACTCCGCTTACCATATTAAGTATAGCATGATAGAATTTATAAGTAAAATAAAAATTGATGATTTTCGATGTGATATAAACTATGTTACAATATAGAAGTAAAATATATCATTTTATTTTTATAGATAAAATAAAAAATCTAACTATTCTTGGAGACGATAATGAAAAAACTGACTATTTTTTCACAATTTTTTAAAGGTTATGGGCCCGTCTATTTGCTGGGCGTTTTGATTCTGATTACGATTAACATTCTGTTTTTATATGTTCCGCGCCTCATCGGGGAAGCCATTAACACCTTATATTACGGTAAGGAAGGCCTTACTACATATATAGGGTACTTTTTTATGTTAGCTATTGTTATCACTGTGCTAAAATTTTCATCCCGACATTTGCTGTTGGGGTCCATTCGTCGCTTTGAATTTTTACTGCGTCGTCGTTTATTTGATCACGCATTATATATTCCTACTGCCTATTATGAAAAAAACGGCCCCGGTAAGGTTATGGCCTTAATGACCAATGACGTAACATCCTTGCGCGTTTCCTTAGGCCTGGGGGTAATGATTTTAGTAGATGCCATCTTTTTCGGTATTTTTTCATTCTTCTTGATGGCTAAAGAAATCAGCGTTTCCTTGACGGTACTTACCTTACTACCGATGCCGTTTATTCTGACCGGTATGCTCACCGTGAGTCGCCGCATGCGTAAGCGTCAAAAAGAAGCGCAGAATACGTATAGCGACTTAACGGAGTTCGCTCAAGAGCTATTCCTCGGCATGCCGGTGATTCGTGCCTTTAACCGTGAAATGCGCAGTTTATGGCGTTTTAATAACATTAACAAGGTGAATTATGACAAGAACATGCGTGTTGCCTTCCTTGATTCAATCTTGGCACCGCTCACTTTCGTAGCTCCTTTTATGTGTCACGCCATCGCCATTTTTATCTGCGGTCGCTTAATCATTGCCAATGAAATTACCGTAGGCGATTTCGTAGCAGTCAACGGCTATTTGAGCTTAATTATCGGCCCAATTATGGGTATTGGCTCCTTGTTATCGGTTCTTCAAAAAGGGTTGGCCTCTTTGGATCGTATTTACGATTTCCTCATGATTGAAGAAGAAAAACCAACCGACGAGGAACGGGAGTTACCATTGACCACACTTACCGTTAAAGATTTAACCTTTACCTATCCGGAAACAAAAGTACCTATGCTTCACGACGTAAACTTAACGATTAAACCGGGTGAATTTATCGGCATCGTCGGTGGACCGGGGTCCGGTAAATCTACGCTATTTAAATTGCTATTGCGCTTACACGATACGCCGCAAGGCAGTATTTATGTGGGGGACGAAGATATTACGTCCATGCCGCTTCAAGTGCTGCGTCGCAGCATTGCCTATGTACCGCCGGAACCATATTTGTTAGGCACTACTATCGGTGAAAATATCGCCTTTGGGGAAGCGTCAGATCATACGCTGGAACTTTCCCAAGCGGCTGAACGAGCGGCTTTAACTCGTGATTTAAGCGAGCGCCTGGCGCCGGCGGCTAAACGTCTAAAAGAAGGGGGCACCGATTTATCGGGCGGTCAAAAACAGCGTGTTAATATTGCTCGCGGTCTTTATAAAAATGCACCGTACTTGCTCCTGGATGATAGTTTTTCCGCTTTGGATACCATCAGTGCCGGTACGATTATAAACACCTTACGCCAAGGTCGTAATCAAAGTTTATTATTCATTTCCCAACGTTTGGAAGCACTCCGCGAAGCGGATCGCATTATTGTTTTTAAAGAAGGTACCATTGTCGAAGAAGGTACTCATGAAGCGCTTATGGCCAAAGAAGGCGAGTATTATCGCTTATATGCCCAGCAGCTTGATGAACCGCTTATCGGTGTAGCTGAGGAAGGAGGGGACCAATGAGCAAGCAACATACCAGTTCCTATACGGTACAGGAAGAAGCGCAGTTAACGAAGCATCAAGATATCTTGCTACTAAGCCGTTTAGGTCAATATATAAAACCGCATTCCTTCCTGCTTTTGTGGGCAGCGCTGTTTTTATTGATTGCCATGGGCCTCGACTTACTGCGCCCGCTTTTGATGAAAACCGTAATCGATACGGCTTTTCCGCAACGAGACATCGGCATTATTACAGAGTATGCCGGTATCTACTTTATGACGATATGCTTCAGTATTATTGCTTTGTTTGTACAAAATTATACATTACAAAAATTCGGTCAAAGCATTATTTTTGAAATTCGAAATATAGTATTTTCCAAGATTTTAGCGCGCACACCGGCTCATTTCGGGCAATTGCCAATCGGTAACTTGGTTACCCGGGTAACCAATGATACGGAATCACTGCGCACTTTGTATACCGACGTAGTGTTAAAATTGGGCAGCAGTGTGCTCATGATTATCGGTATTTTAATATCCATGTTTGCCATCGACGTAAAATTGGCGTCCTTAGTCTCCTTACTGGTGCCGATTATGGCGGTTATTATTTTTATTTATCAAAAATACAGCCGTAAAGCGTTCCGCGGTGTCCGTACCAAATTGGCGGCTTCCAATACGTCGGTGCAGGAGATGCTCAACTTCATCGTCATTATTAAATCCTATGTGGGTGAAAAGATTATGGCGAAGCAGTATGACCGCATCAGTCGTGAATTTTTAGAAGCCGGTTTATTCGAGGTTAAAACCTTCGCCATCTTCCGTCCGATTGTGGACGGCTTACTGTTCGTCATTTTTATCGCTATTTTCAGTTTTACCAATTGGTTCGATTCGGTGACGGAAGCAGGTACAGTATTTGCCTTCATCCAATATATGGATAAATTTTTCCAGCCGATTAAAGAAATCGCCGAAAAATATAATAACTTGCAAAGTGCCTTAGCCGGTGCGGAGCGTTTGGTGCCGATTATTAATGAAGAGTCCGACACGACCATTGAAGCAGTGGCGATTCCGGAAGAGTTTAAAACGATTAACACCATTGAATTTGACCATGTGTGGTTTTCCTATGATGATTCCGATAATTATGCCTTAAAAGATATTTCCATTGCCATCGACGGTGGGCAATTTGTAGGCATCGTAGGACCGTCCGGGGGCGGTAAATCTACCTTGATGAGCTTATTAATGGGCTTTTACCGTCCTACTAAAGGTACGATTCGCATAAACGGCTATGATACAGCCGTTTATGCACCGGCTGTCTTGCGAAAAGTCATGGGCTATGTATTCCAAGACAGTCATTTGTTCAAAGGGACTATTCGTGAAAATCTCTCCCTCTACGATGACACAATTCCGGAAGAGAATCTCATAAAAGCGGCTAAAAAGGCCCATTTGCACGCTATGATTGAACGATTGCCGCAAGGCTATAATACGCCGGTTGGTTATTTAGGTTCTTTATTATCCACCGGTCAGAAGCAGTTGTTAGCGTTAGCTCGCGTCTTGGTGCGCGATCGCAAGGTTCTTATCTTTGACGAAGCAACCGCTCATATTGACAGTCATACGGAACAATTGATTCAAGAATCCATTGAAACGATTCGCGGTGAAAAAACGATTATCAGCATTGCCCATCGTTTATCGACTATTCGTTCGGCTAATTGTATTTATATGATTAAGCACGGACAAATTGTAGAGCAGGGGGATTATGAATCATTAATTGCACAAAAGGGTGAATTCTTTGCACTTTGGGAGGCGAAATAAGGTTGGAGCTCATTACGTCAAAAGATAATAAAACATTAAAATATGCACAATCTTTGCAGCGCAAAAAATACCGCAAATTACATGGTGAATATTTAGCGGAAGGTCTTCGTACCGTAAGTGATATGATGGCCACGGGATTGGTAACTACGATTTTTGTAAAAGAAGACAGTAACTGCGAGTCAATAATATCGGAGGCGGAGCAACGAGGCATCAAGTTATGGTCGGTGAGCAGTGATTTGATGCATACCATCGAATCTACCGTTAACGGCCAAGGCATCGTTGCCATTGTGAAAAAGCAAACTCATGATATTAACGATTTAGTTATTACCGATGGTTTATATGTGTTACTTGATGAAGTGCAAGATCCCGGTAATTTGGGGACTATTATTCGTACCGCTTTAGCGGCCGGTGCGAAGGGGCTCTTTTTAACTAAAGGCAGTGTAGACCCTTATAATGAAAAGACTGTTCGCAGCACCATGAGTGCCATCACTAAAATACCGATTTTTGAGAATGTTACCATGGAAGATGTGGCGGGTCTAATGAAAAACAGTCAGTTAACGGCCTATGCCACCGCCTTAGATAATGCTGAGGCTATTCAAGATGTAACATTTGCGAAGCAAACCTTATTATTTTTAGGCAATGAAGCAAATGGGCTCAGTGAAGCGTGGTTCAACATGGCCCATAATCGGATAACTATACCTATGTACGGACCTATTGAGTCCCTTAATTTATCGGTAGCGGCCGCTTTATGCATGTATGCAGTGAGAGAGAGTTGGTTATAATGAATGAACAGGACATCAGCCAAATTTTAAAAGCTTATAAAAACGGTTCCCTTGAGTTAGAAGAATGTAAGTCATCGATTACCGAATTGATTAGTCAAGCGGTCCAAAAAGAAGAACGGTCGCGCAATTTACAAGATGCCGTACTCGATTTGGATCGAGCCAAACGACAGGGTTTTCCCGAAGTGGTCTATTGTGAAGGTAAAACCGATGAACAGTGTATTACGATTCTAAAAGAACTGAATTTACACTACGGTACGTATATGGGCACCAGAGCGAGACAGAGCATTTATGATGCGTTAAAAACGGTCATTCCTGAAATTGAATACGATGAAACGAGTCGCATTATTTATCGTCATAGTGATAAAGTCATACACAATGAGGGCCGTACTATTGCGGTAGTAACAGCGGGGACAAGTGATATTCCAATCGCCGAAGAAGCAGCGGTAACCGCGGAGCTTATGGGGAATGAAGTGACTCGCATTTATGATGTGGGCGTAGCGGGCATTCATCGTCTGTTTCATCGTTTAGATGATATTACATCCGCCAATGTCGTTATTGTAGTAGCGGGCATGGAAGGTGCTCTGGCCAGTGTCATCGGTGGGCTTGTGACGAAACCGATTATAGCCGTGCCCACCAGTGTAGGCTATGGCGCCAACTTTAAAGGCTTAGCCGCCTTGCTATCTATGTTAAATTCTTGTGCCGCCGGAGTCGGCGTAGTGAACATCGATAACGGCTTCGGCGCCGGCCGTTTGGCTCATATGATTAACAGTCAGAGGTGAATGTATGAACTCACAATTAATTCAAATTGAAGCCAATATCGACAATATGAATCCGGAACTGTATGGTCCCTTATTGGATACCTTGCTGAAGGGCGGTGCCAATGATGCGTGGTTAACCCCTATTATTATGAAAAAGGGAAGACCGGCTATTATGCTCAGTGTGTTGGCACCGAAAGAACAATTAAAAGATATAAGCCGATTGATTTTTGAAAATACCACCACTATCGGTTTTCGATATTTTGAGATAGACCGTGTAATCTGTGAACGAGAATTTGAAGAGATTTTTTACAAAAATCAAAAGATACATGTAAAAAAGGCATTTCACGACGGAAAACTGGTGAATATTTCCCTTGAATACGAAGATTTAGCTAACGCTGCACTTGCATTAAATATTCCTATAAAAATTTTAGAAAAAGAAGTGTGGGCCACCTTAACAAGTCCCGTATTTTAGTGTAAAATATAGTCTCTCGTACTAATTATTTAAAATTCAAGATGAAAAGTATCATCTGTCGTGGTTTGATACATCATTACGGTAAATTTTATAGTCATATTATCAGCAGTTCATTAATTGTTTATAATTTTTTCCTAAAATTAGTGTGTAATAGTAAAATTCCACTATACACTACCAATAGACATATGTTAAAATAACATATATCCTCTTTAAATGATTAAGTATTAAAAAAGTAGAAGGTGCATATGATACGATTAATTGTTAATGCCGACGATTTCGGCTTACATCAAGCCGTTAACGAAGGTATCATTAAAGGGCACAAAGAGGGGATTATCACAAGCACATCGTTATTGGCCAATGGCGATTCTTTTGACGAAGCAGTTGCTATGGCTAAGGAAAATCCTCGTTTGGGGATTGGCGTCCACACAGCCCTTGTGGGTGGTCTTAAACCACTAAGCGGTGCCGACAAAGTACCGAGCCTCGTTGACGAGCACGGTCGATTTTTTACCTCCTATCCGCAATTCATTAAGAAAGCGGTATCGGGAGATATTAATTTTGAAGAAGTTTATCAAGAATTAGATTTACAATTCGAAAAAGTGGTATCCTCCGGACTTGCCATTACACATGCGGACGGGCATCAGCACTTGCATGTATTGCCGCAAATTACACCGATTATGACTTCCTTATTGAAAAAATACGGCATTAAAAAGATGCGCATTCCTGCGGAAGATCGTTTTTTCCGCAACGGAATTAATCAATGGGGACGCTTTGCCGGTAAGGTAGGTTTGGCGGAAGTGGCCGATAAAGCATACACCTTTTCAAGTCGTATGGGTATTTGGTCACCACGTTATTTCTGGGGTATGATGAGTGGCGGCCAGCTCACGGAAGAACGATTAATGGAAATTTTTCATCGTGTAGCCGGTACTCGTGGCAGTCATGAAATTATGACCCATCCCGGTAATAATGATCGGGTTCTCAATGCATTATTCCCTTGGGATTATCACTGGGAAAGTGAGTTAGCCGCTATGTGTGCGGAACCGGTAAAAGAGTTTATCAAGTTCCATCAGATTCAGCTTCTCAATTATGGTGAATGTGAATGAATAAGATGCTCAAGCGAGGCCTATTGTTAGGGCTTTTGCTACTGGTTATTTCAGGGCTCACTATTTATTTCACCATTGATTTAAACGCGTTACAAACTCTGGAAACCTTTAATATTACATCCCTGTTGTTGGCCTTGATTGCATTGGCTGTGGGTATGTATTTTGACGGTTTACGTTTACAGCGGTTAGTACAAATGGGCGGCTATAAATTACCGATTAAAGCTATTTTACGTGTTATATTCGGTAACTATTTTATGGCCATGCTGACACCCGGTGCCAGCGGCGGCGCGGTGGCTCAGGTTTTAATCCTTAAGAGTTACGGTGTACCCGTTATGAAAGGGGCGCCGATTGTACTGATTCGAACCGTATTTTCTATTTTGTTCTTAATTGCTATGTTACCGGTTATATTTTTACACGGCTCCATAACAATTCCTTACATCAGCAACGAAGCTTTGATTCAGGTATCATTTATTATGGTACTTTGTACAATTTTTGGCTTATATCTGTTGCAGACCAATTTAATGAAACGATTTGTTTACATTGTAGCCGAACGGTTACAAAGTGGTCATCCTAAAAGTTGGTTAGCCAAATTAGCTGAGTTAAATGAAGGGTTTAGCTTAATCTATGCCAGACCATTTCAGTCCATAGTGGTTTTCATTGAGTCCGGTTTAAGTCTTATCGCTTTATATACGATAGCACCGGCACTTATGATGGCCTTTACATGGGATATACCGATTGTGGAAGTCCTCAATCGCATGATTTTATTAAATCTTATTTTGTATTTTGCCCCTACACCGGGTGGTACAGGTGTAGCCGAAGGTTTGTTCGTTTATTTGTTTGAGTCATTTTTGCCGTTAGGGACTGTCGGAATTGTCGCAGTTGGCTGGCGTGTAGTGGCTGAGTATTTGCCGTTTTTCATTGGCATGTATTCCGTATTTACCCTCTACGGTCGTCAATTTGTAGCCGGCGCGGCAATGACTGATGAACAGGAAAAAGATGGAGGTAATAACATTGGCTAAGTTAAAGAAAGACAAATTTTATTTGGTTCAAGAAGACATTCTTCCTGAAGCCATTAAAAAGACGATTAAAGTAAAAGAAATTTTAAAATTAGGCGAAGCTAAAACGATTAACGAAGCTGTTGAACGCATGGATTTAAGTCGTTCCGCCTACTATAAATATAAGGACTATGTATTCCCGTTTTACGAAATTGCCCAAGGTAAAATCGTATCTATTACGGTTTCCATGTCTAATGATCCGGGCATGTTATCCAGCATCTTACGGGCTATTGCCGAAAGTAACGGCAGTATTTTGACAATTAACCAGGATATTCCGCTTCAAGGCATTGCTAACGTAACGATTGCCTTTGAAACCAAGGATTTGTCCACTACATTAGAAGAATGTTTGGATAATATCCGTAGTATCCGCGGTATCTTAAAAGTTGAAATTTTAGGTCAGGCTTAATCGAAACAGATTGATCACTCATTTCAACATTAAAGAATATGGCTAATAAAAAAGAAAAATAGGCTTAGCCCCGACTTATTTAATAGGCCGGGGCACTCTTATAAGAGAGAGGGAGAAGAAGATGGAACAAGTTAAGGTCGCTTTACTGGGATTTGGGACCGTAGGGCAAGGAACATTTGAATTATTAGTTAAAAACCGTGATTTAATCACTAATCGCACCGGTGTATCGATTCAAGTCAGCAAAATTTTCGTGCGTAATGCTGAAAAATACAGCCACATTACGTTGCCGGAAGGTACACAGTTTACGAATGATGTAGACTCGATTTTTGAAGATTCGTCCATTCAAATTATTGTGGAAGTTATGGGCGGTGTGACTTTCGCCCGGGATTGTGTTGAAAAAGCTCTAAAAGCTAAGAAAAGTGTAGTTACAGCCAATAAGGATTTACTGGCTGAAGCAGGTCCTTATTTATTGGATTTAGCCGGTAAAAACGGCGTTGATTTGCGTTACGAAGCCAGCGTATTAGGCGGTATTCCGATTATCCGCACCCTCTATGAATCCTTAGGGGGGAATAAAATTACGGAAATCGTTGGTATTTTGAACGGTACAACTAACTTTATTTTGTCCAACATGACTGAAAAAGGCGCCGGCTATGCCGAAGTATTGGCGGAAGCACAGGCTTTAGGCTACGCCGAAGCAGATCCGACAGCCGACGTGGAAGGGCTCGACGCGGCTCGTAAATTGGCTATTTTATCATCTATTGCCTTTAACCGTCGTATATTCTTTGAAGACGTATCCGTAGAAGGGATTACTAAAATCGACGCTATGGATATTGCCTTTGGTAAAGAATTCGGTTACACCATTAAATTGTTGGGTATTGCCAAAGAAACGAAAAAAGGTTTGTCGCTTAATGTGCATCCGTCCTTTATTTCCAGCAATCATCCGCTCGCGTCGGTACGCGGTTCCTATAATGCATTATATGTTAAGGGCAACGGCATCGATGACGCCATGTTCTATGGCCGCGGCGCCGGCAGCTTGCCAACGGGCAGCTCCGTCGTAAGTGACATCATGGAAATTGCCAAAAATATCCAAACTAACCACCTTGGTCAGTTAAAACCATTCTATTTCTCCGAAAAGAATCTATATGCGTCCGGTAAGATTGAATCGTCCTACTACATTCGCATCTTAGTAGACAACTCCACCGGTGTTTTGGCAAAAGTAGCATCAAAACTGGCGGAGCAGCGTATTTCCGTACAAGCCGTAACGCAGCGTAATGAAAGTGAAACGACCTCTACGTTAGCTATTGTTACATCGTCCTGCCCTCGTTCGTATATTTCAAATGTAATCGATGCGTTCAATAATCTTCGCGTCGTTCGTGAAATCGGCAGCGTTATTCCTATTATGACTGATTAGGAGGCAATGCAGATGGATACAATTACAGTTAAAGTACCGGCTACCAGTGCCAATTGCGGCCCCGGATTTGACTCTCTGGGGCTCGCCTTGGAGCTTTATAATACATTTACCTTCACGCCCGATAAAACGGCCAGCGCCAACACATATACCTTTTCCGGCTTTGATGCCGATACGTTGGCCAAAGAAGATCAAACTTATAATTTAGTGGGGCAGGCCATGCAAGCTGTATTTCAACAAGCAAGCTCCGAACCTATATATGGTAACGTTCACAGTGAAACGGTAATTCCACCGTCCCGTGGGCTCGGTAGCAGCTCCACGGCCATCGTAGCGGGTTTACTCTTAGCGAATCGCTTGTTGGCAAAACCACTTACAACGCATGAACTCTTAGTCTTAGCCAACGACATCGAAGGACATCCGGATAATGTGGCGCCTGCTTTATTGGGTAATCTTGTGTGTGCCGTCAATGATCCGAAAGAACTTTTATATACAACCGTGGCCTTACCGGAAGAGTTACTTTTCGCCGTAGTGGTACCGGAAGTGTCTGTTTCAACGGAATATGCCCGGAGCGTTTTGCCAAAGACTATTGCTCATAAAGAAGCGGTGGCTAATGTAAGTCATGCCACTTTATTTGTTACGGCCTTATTGCAACATAAACTGGATTACTTGCGCATCGCTTTGGAAGATTATCTTCATGTGCCATACCGCAAAACGCTCATTCCTCATTGTGAGGACGTGTTTGAGGCCTCTCGCAAAGCAGGTGCCTATGGCGCCACTATCAGCGGCTCCGGCTCTACCTTAATTGCCTATTGCCCGCGCTCAACAGCACAAACCGTAGCCACGCGTATGGGTGATGTGTTTAATAACAATAATATTCCATGCCGTACTTATGTGCTGAAAGCCGATACGGTAGGGGCTCGATACATATGATAAATGTTTATAAAATTGCCAAATGAAAGCAATTACTATATAATTATACTGTGAATAGAATGTTACTAAAATCAGGAAACAAGTCTATTCATCAGGACGTAGCTTACTGAGTAGCAAGCTACACATTTATCTTAAGAAAGAGGCAAAACAAATATGAATAATGTTAAGACTGCTGTTTTACTGGCATTGATGACGGGGTTATTGATGGTGATCGGACAGTTGGTCGCCGGACGGGCCGGTCTCATGACAATGTTCCTTATCTCCATGGCTATGAACTTCTTCAGCTATTGGAATAGCGATAAGATTGTACTTAAAATGTACAATGCACAGCAAGTTTCGGGCACGGACAATCCGGAATTATACAATATGGTAGCCGGTTTGGCCAAACGCGGTAATTTGCCGATGCCAAAGGTGTATATCATCAACTCCGATGTGCCGAATGCATTTGCCACAGGTCGTAATCCTGAGCATGCAGCGGTAGCAGTTACGACAGGGATTATGAATCTCTTGACGGATGATGAAATCGAAGGTGTACTGGGTCACGAATTAACTCACGTTAAACATCGCGATACCTTAATCAGTACTGTGGCTGCCAGTCTGGCCGGTGTAATTACAATGATTGCCAATATGATGCAAATGTTTGCTATCTTCGGTAGCAGTGATGACCGTGAAAGAGGCAATCCAATCGCAATGTTGGCTACCATTATTTTGGCACCGATTGCGGCTGCCTTAATTCAGATGGCGATTTCACGTTCCCGTGAATACCTCGCCGATGAAGGGGGCGCCGAAATGAGCGGCAAACCATTAGCTTTAGCTTCGGCCTTAGCTAAAATCGATTATTACGCTAAACATGGCATGTTGCCGGGCGGCGAAGCTCAGCTTGGGCCAACAGCTCACATGTTCATCATTAACCCGTTGGGAAGTGTGAAAGATTTAGCAAGCTCACTTTTCAGCACACATCCAAGTACAGCATCTCGTATTGAAAAATTAAAAGAATTAGCAAGTCGTATGCGTTAGGAGGCAGTCTTATGGAACACACGTTAGTACTCGTAAAACCGGACGGAGTGAAAAAGAAAATTTGCGGTGAAATCTTGGCTCGTTATGAGCGCAAAGGTTTGACAATCAGCGCTTTAAAATTATTGCAAGTACCGCGTGAGTTAGCCGCTGCCCATTACGACGAACATAAAGATAAGCCGTTCTTCCAAGAATTGATTGATTTTATTACGTCCGGCCCGGTTTTGGCTATGGTACTTAGCGGTGATAATGCAGTTGCTGCCGTTCGCCAGTTAAATGGCGCCACAGATCCGTTAAAAGCTAATGCCGGTACTATTCGCGGCGATTACGGTTTGGCTATTAATGAAAATGTTGTTCACGCATCGGATGCGGTAGCAACGGCAGAACGTGAAGTTGCCCTTTGGTTCCCTGAATTCAAAGCGTAATATATCTTTCTTTTTACAAATGAGGTGATTAGTATGAGTGGTAAAGTATATACTAAGACTGGCGATAAAGGTTCTACATCTCTTTACACGGGTGAGCGTCTTTCCAAAGCATCCCTTCGCGTAGAAGCGTATGGTACGGTTGATGAACTTCAATCTGTATTAGGTGTTGCGCGTGCTTTTTCTGAACATGAAGATATTCAGCAGGTTATCTATGATATTGAAAAGGAATTGTGGCAGCTTATGGCGGATGTGGCCAGTCTCGGCCAAGAACCGAATATCACGGATGCTCATATTGAAAATTTAGAAAAGATTATTGACAGCTATGATGCTAAAATGGAACCGCTCACTAAATTTATCGTACCGGGCGACAAAAAAAGTTCCGCCTTATTGCATCAATGCCGTACGGTAACTCGTCGTGCCGAACGCGCTTTATGGCGTCTTGCCGAGTCCGGTGAAACCGTTCACGATGTGGATATTCGCTATTTAAATCGTTTGTCCGATTGCTGCTATATGTTAGCACGTGCCGAATTTGAACTATAAGTTGGTGGCAGTAACTTCATAAAATTTGACACGTGAATACGGTCACCAATATAAAAAAGCTATGTTACCGAATTATTCGCGTAACATAGCTTTTTCTTTTGTTATATAGATAGTTTTAAACTAAGCGATTTAGTAATAACTGACTATTGCTGGTCTATGGTGCCTTTATTGAGCACATCTTCGGGACTTGGATAGTAGAAGAAGACCGTCATGATTTCATAATTAAATTTTTCACGAACTTTCGCCGCTAAAATAGTTTCGAATTCGATGAGATTATTGGGATCGAGAGCGCCGTCTTCAACAAGTACCAATAACTGTGGGTCCACTTCGGGGGCGTTATCCGGCAGTACTTCACGACTTAAGGGAATATTAACGATAACGCGAGCCGTTGCTACGTACTGATCATTTTGATCGGTAACCACGGCACGATATGTATTTTCCCATAAAGTGGCCATTAATTTTACAAACAAGTTTTTCATTTCCATAGGTATACACTCCTTATCAGTCTTTGATTTATTGTATACTTATTCTAGAAATAATTTCAAGGGTTTATGATATACAAAATCCTTTAAATTTAAATGTAAGGGAGAGGATATTTCTCATGTCGATAGTAGAGAGTCGAATTATATTGTGCACCGGCGGGGCACGCAGCGGTAAAAGTGAATTTGCGGAGCGACTCGTTTTATCCTTGCCCGGTCAAAAAGGCTACGTTGCAACGGGTCAGATTTTTGACGATGAAATGGAAGATCGCGTCAGAAAACATAAAGCACGGCGCGGTAATATATGGCATAATTTTGAGATTCCTTATGACATAACCGCTTCATGGTCAAAGATTTTAGACAGCTGCGACGTTATTCTTATTGATTGTTTGACTATGTATGCCACTAATGCTATGCTAAAAAAAGAGCCTCAAAATCAAGCTGAGTGCAATGAGTTGGCAGATTCATTAGTAGCTGAGTTCAAAGAACTCATAGATGCAACGCATAAAGCCGATAAAACAGTAGTTTTTGTAACGAATGAATTGGGTCTCGGAATTGTTCCGGAAAACAGAATGGCTCGATTCTTCCGTGATATTGCAGGCTTATTAAATCAAACTGTGGCCCAAGCGGCCGATGAAGTATATTTAACAATCAGTGGCATTACCACAGAGCTAAAGGCTAAGGAGGTTCATATATAATGGCAAAAAAACTCATGTTCCAAGGAACCAGCTCAAATGTAGGTAAAAGTATTTTAACGACGGCGCTTTGCCGTATTTTTTATCGTCGCGGCTTAAAAACAGTACCGTTCAAAGCCCAGAATATGGCTTTAAATTCCTATGTAACACGCTGGGGCGATGAAATCGGCCGGGCTCAAGTGGCACAGGCGGAAGCCGCCGGCATTGACCCGATAGTACAGATGAATCCCGTATTGTTAAAACCTACAGGCAACCAGTCCTCCCAAGTGGTTCTCATGGGGAAACCGGTTGGTGTATACAGTGCCAAAGAATACCACACCCATTACTCCTTAACAGCTCTCGATAAAGTAAAAGAAAGTTTGGACTTTTTAGATAAAAATTTTGACATGATTGTCATCGAAGGTGCCGGCAGCCCTGCGGAAGTTAATTTAAAGGCTAACGATATCGTAAACATGCGCGTAGCTAAAATGACAAATTGTCCGGTTATGCTCATAGCCGATATTGACCGTGGTGGTGCTATTGCGTCCATCGTGGGAACTTTAGAACTATTGGAACCGGAAGAACGGGATTTGGTAAAGGGCATTGTAATTAACAAGTTCCGCGGTGACATTAATTTATTAAAACCGGCTCTTGATTTTATCGAAGAACGTACGGGTCGCAAGGTAGTGGGGGTAATTCCGGCCATTGACAATTTGGATATTGACGAAGAGGACTCCGTAGCCCTTGAAAGCAAACACACCACCATTAACCGTGAAATTACCATTGCGGTTATGCAAACACCTAAAATTTCCAATTTTACCGATTTTGATGCGTTAGCTTATGAGCCGGATGTAGCAGTACGCTTTGTAAAACCCGGTGACGCTATCGGCGAACCGGATATGGTCATTTTACCGGGTTCCAAAAACACCTTGGCCGATTTAAAATATCTCGAAGATCGAGGCTATGCTGAAGATATTAAAGCTCTTGCCAAAAAGGGCGTACCTGTATTCGGTGTGTGCGGCGGCTATCAAATGCTCGGCGAAAAACTCCATGATCCGGACGGTGTGGAAGGAGATATTCCGGAACTTAACGGCCTTGGTTTATTACCGACGGAAACAACTATGACGGGCACGAAGATGACCCATCAAGTTTCGTTTAACACTACTAAATTGCCATTCCTGGGCATCGATTATAGCGGTGAAAATTTACGCGGCTATGAAATTCATATGGGGGACACCCACGGTGTGGGTACTGTGGCTGATTGTTTTGCCATAACGTCTCGCAGCGAAAAACCGGTAGCTGTTATGGATGGTTTCGTCAATGAATCAGGTCTTGTTATGGGGACCTACATTCACGGCATTTTGGATAATGACAGCTTACGTCGCCAAATCTTGAACGCCTTACGCAAGCGTAAAGGGCTCGAACCGCTGGACGAAGTGTTCCATTACTTTGAACATAAAGATGCGGCCTATAATCGCTTAGCTGATATTGTGGAAAAACATCTTGATATGGATTATATCGACAAATTATTAGAGGAACAGGCATAATGGACTGGTTTCTACATAATGCATATTATTTCATTCCTTTGTGGGCCTTTTTACTGGATTGTATTGTGGGTGACCCAAGAAGCCGATTCCATCCGGTGGTCCTCATTGGCGATGTTATTTCTTTCTATGAAAAATTTCTCTACGGCGAGCGTGACAGTAATGGGAAAAAGTTGTTATACGGCGGTTTAACTGTACTTTTAACATTGTTAACAGTGACTGTTATAGGCTTTCTACTGATTTTAATTGCCGGCACAATCAATCCGTGGGTTGGCTATGCCATGCAGGTCATTATCGTATATATTACAATCAGTCCGCGCTCATTGGCGGAAGCAGGGCTTGAACTGGCTCAATTGTTGCGTAAAGGCGATTTACAAGAAGCCCGTCGTAAGGTAGGCTGGATTGTAGGTCGTGATACAACCGAGCTTGATGAAAGTGAAATTACTCGTGCTACCATTGAAACGGTGGCGGAAAATACGGTGGATGGCATTATTTCACCTTTATTGTTCTTTGCTGTTTTCGGTCCTTTAGGTGCCTTATTTTATCGAACAGCCAACACCATGGACTCCATGTTGGGCTATAAGAACGATAAATATATGTACTTCGGCCGTATAGCGGCACGTTTTGACGACGTTTTAAATTGGCTGCCCGCTCGCATAACATTTCTCTTATATACGTTAACTGCCTTTATTTTACGTCATGATTGGCGTAACGCGTGGCGCATTGGTTTACGTGATGCCAAGAAGCATCCGAGTCCGAATGGTGGCTATGCGGAAGCGCCGGTAGCCGGGGCACTTCATATTCGTCTCGGTGGTTATAATAAATACGGCGACACCATGACATTCCGTGCCTATATGGGGGATCCGGACATGAAAATGCGAGGTGTTCATATTCAAAAAACGATTGGCATGATGTATGTTTGTTCTTTACTAGGCGTTGTTATCAGTGCCGTATTAACTAGGATTTTGGTGATATTATGAAGTCATTTTTTATTGGCTTACAGTTTTTAACACGTTTAAAATTGGTCAATCAGACGGAATGGGACATTTACGACTTTGGTAAAAGCGTCGTAACCTTTCCGCTGGTAGGCCTTGTTATCGGTGCCTTCATGGCTCTTATTTATTGGCTGTTGGTACCCTATATACCGATTACGTTATTAGCTTTATTATTGGTTGTGTTCGAGTTTCTTTTTACCGGCGGCTTACATGCGGACGGGTTCATGGACACCTGTGACGGTCTTTTTTCAGGTCGCGATCGTGAACGTAAGTTGGAAATTATGAAAGACAGCCGCGTCGGCTCAAATGGTGTCGTTGGCTTTGTTTTTCTTACTTTATTGAAATGGCAATTAATCGCCCATGTCAATCCAACCATACTTTTACAATTTTTATTCTTTATGCCGATTATCAGTCGCTATTCCTTAGTGCTGAGTATTCGACTCTTTCACTATGCTCGTCCCGAAGGGATGGGGAAGGCCTTTGCCGTATATTCACCAAAGCAAACCCTTCTTTGGACAACACTCATTGCCTTATTACCGGCTGTATATTTCCATTGGCTCTACGCCATCTTCCTCGGTTTAGGAATTTTGATCAATTTAGTGTTAAATTCCTATATTTCCAAACACCTTGGTGGCGTAACCGGCGATACGTACGGCTTTGTCATTGAGTCATCGGAATTATTATTGGTATTGGCCGCTGTTGCTGTTGGTATTACTTTATAGTTATCATTTATAAGTAATATTTTTAGTATCAAAGAATTCTTTGTATTGTAACACGGCCTCAAACAAAACTTTTACAATGTATTTACATTGATTTGTGTTATTTTGTGTATATTAGTATGGAGGAACGACAGGTGTCATATTATGTACGAGCACCAGGGACATGCGGTGAGTTTTTGCAAGGGTCCATTGATGGTCAACCGTTTTTGGTTACCTGTCCTATTAATCGCTATTCCTATGCGTTAAGCGGAGTAAAGCAACCGCTTAGACCTTATTATTGTTCGCTGCAACCAAAAGCAGCTTTAGCAGCCCAAAAAGTTATCAATTCTTTTGTAGCTGAAGGCACCCTGCCCAATAGTCCGGCTGTACAGCGTGCTTGGCGTAGTTCTGTTTATGTGCGTTCCGATATTGCCCAGGGAAAGGGTATGGCATCCAGCAGTGCCGATATTAGCGTAGCCGCCATGGCTACGGCTTTGGCTTACGGACGAGCGCTAACCTTGGAAGAACTAAAAGAGATTTCTTTAAGTATCGAGCCCAGTGATGCTTCTTTTTATCCCGGGGTAGTTCAGTTTGACTATATCAAGGGAAAAATAACCGAGCCCCTTGGCAAGTGTCCGCCTATGAAAATCATGATTTTTGACGAAGGCGGCGAAATTGATACAGTCAGTTTCAATGCGCAGCACGGGCTTCATGACCTGATTGCCGAAAAAGAACCGTACATCAAAGAATCATTGGCTCTTTTTAAAGAAGGGATTGCCACCCATAATGTATCTTTAATCGGCCAGGCCGCCACCTTAAGTGCGTTTGCTAATCAGCGTATTTTACATAAACCATTATTGTATGCGTTGCATGAAATCGGTAATCATTTTAACAGTGTAGGCACGATTATTGCCCATAGCGGCACAATTATGGGACTTTTATTCCCCACCGACGGGGCACCGCTGGCTGATTGTCGCGCCGCTGTCCATCAGGAATTACCGGATTTATTATATTTAGATACCGTCGAAACAACCAACGAAGGTATCACCTTTATGAAGCGTTAGGAGGTGCTCAGCCATGAAAAATACCCACGGTGGTAACATCTATAAAGTGGCGGCCGCTCATAACGTAGCACCACAGGATATTACTGATTTTAGCGCTAATATTAATCCTTTAGGCATGAGCCCCAAAGGGCAAGCCGCTTTGACGGCTCACTTAAATGAAATCATTCACTATCCGGATCCGGAATACACAGAATTTCGCCGGACAGTAAGTCAGGTTATGGATGTACCTGATGAGAACATTCTGGTGGGGAATGGAGCGGCCGAATTATTGTATGCCCTCATGACCCTACCCGGTATCGAGGAAGTATTGGTACCGGCACCGGGCTTTTCCGAATATGCCTTAGCCGCACAGGCTCAAGGTCTTTCGGTCTTAGCCTATTCTATGATTCCGATGGCCGCCGATGGTGAAGTAGAATCGGTAAATGAATCCCATCATTTATTTGGGAGTACTACACCGCATCAACCGATTACCCATTTTGCCGTTCCTTATGAAGATTTAAAAGCCCATCTCAAACGCTGTGCAGAAGAACAAGTGCGAACAATAATCTGTCTCGGTAACCCGAACAATCCGGACGGCAGTTTGCAAACGCTGACGGAAGTATTCGAAATGGCTGCGTTAGCCCAAGCATCAAACAGCTTACTGCTTATTGATGAATCATTTATTGAGTTCACCAATGAATCTCATAGCCTCCGGCCTTATTTGGCGGAATATCCGGCCATTGTTATATTGCATTCACTGACCAAATTCTATGCAATTCCGGGTTTACGCTTAGGCTTATTATTGGGGGACACGAATATATTAAAGAGTATTGCCGTTCATGTACCGACGTGGTCGGTTAATCATTTGGCCCAACAATATGGGATAGAAGCCCTTCAAGACGAAGTGTATCGTCAAAAAACGCGGGCCGTCGTGGCACGTGAAAAAGAGTGGCTCTATGGCGCCATTAATGCATTCGACTTTATAACAGCTTTACCGCCGACGGTTAACTTTATGCTTTTACATTGGCAACCGCAACATCCGAGTCTTGCCGATTTTATGGAATTTTTAGAAAATAAACAGCTTCTGATTCGCAGTTGCGAAGCCTATGACGGGCTTGGGCAAGGGTGGTTTCGGATTGCTGTTAAAGATAGAAACCGTAATGAATTATTGATTTCATATGTAAAGGAGTTCGCCCATGCACACAATTTACTTAGTTCGCCACGGCCAGACGGAATGGAATAGCAGTGGCTTTTATCAGGGATTTACGAATGTTCAACTCAATCAGACGGGCATTATTCAAGCTGAAGCGGTGGCCAAGGAATTAACATCCGTACATTTTGACTCCATTATTGCCAGTGACTTAGATCGTGCCCGTATTACAGCGGAAACAATTTTAGGAAATCGTCAAATTCCGTTTAAAACCGATGAACGGTTGCGTGAAATTAATTTTGGCGACTGGGAAGGCCTCACCTATGACCAGATTGAAGCTAAATGGCCTCATTCCATTTACACCATGTATCGCAGTCCCGATAAAGTTAAAATTTCAAACGGGGAATCTTTCCAAGAAGTGCAGGAGCGCGCTTGGCAAGCCTTGACCGATGAAATGACAGCTATCGGTGAAGATAAAACCATTCTTATTGTGGCTCACGGCGGTACCAATCGTACCTTGATTTGTAAAATGCTCAGCTTACCGCTTCATTTTGCTTGGAATTTCAGCCAAGGTAATACGGCCATCAGCCGTGTGGAATTCTACGGCCTGACAGAAGATGATCATAATACTTTGAGTCTTTTGAACTACACGAAACATTTGGAAACGATTCAGTTATAATAGTTCGGATTATATTATGAGATTACGTTTAGATAAATTTTTAGCCAATAAAGCTTTGGGCAGCCGTAAAGAAGTCCATGCACTCATAAAGCAGGGACTTGTTACGGTGGATGGTGTAGTGGCTAAGAAAAAAGATATGCCCATTGATATTCCGGAACAAACGATTGCGGTAAATGGTGAAATCATCGACAGCCGCCAGATTTATTATGTAAAGTTTAATAAACCGGCCGGTTATGTATGTGCCATGGAGGATGCTCGTCATCCCACGGTTATGGATATTTTGCCGCCCGAGTTTCGCACTATGGGCGTAGGCCCGGTGGGACGCCTCGATAAAGATACGGAAGGCCTTTTATTACTGTCCAATGACGGCGCCTGGGCCCACCGCATTATCAACGGCAAAAAACATGTGCCCAAACGGTATTATTTTGAATATAGCGGTACCCTTAGCGCAGAAGGCTTAGAACGCATTCGCACCGGTATCGTCCTAGGTGACGGTACGGAATGTAAACCGGCTGAAATCATCTTAACCGGTGCAGTGGCCGAAAAATCAGAAGATACGGGCGTCGGTGATGCCGTTTTACTTAAGAGTGCCGAAATTATAATCGAAGAAGGTAAATATCATCAGGTTAAACGCATGATAGGGGCGGCCGGCGGTGAAATCACCTATTTAAAGCGCCTCACAGTGGGACATCTTGATTTAACAGACATCCCGACCCCCGGTGATTTTATGTATCTTGAAGCGTCAGACTACGAAAAACTATAGTCAAAACGCTCATTTTGTGGTATCATGAAATGAAAAAACTTATAGCAAGGGAGTCTTATCATGAACGGCTTATTACGCCTACAGGATTATTTGACTGCGCACCAGTATGATGGCATACTCTTGCTTAGCCAGACCAATCTGAGATATTTTGCCGGTTTTACAGGGACTACAGCCATAGGCTTTGTAACACCGAATACAGCGTTTATAGTAACTGACAGTCGTTATACGGAACAAGCAGAGAACCAATGTGAAGGGTATGAAGTCATCCAATACACCGGTTCTAATTGGGAAACTATAGCGGATATTGTCAAAAATCATAATATTACATTATCTGTCTGTGCGTTCGAAGGCAATTATGTGCCGGTTGACACGTATATGACATTTTCCGATATTTTGGTAGGCAGTAAGTTTAAATCCGTTGATTTAACACCTTTACGGGCTGTTAAACGGCCGGATGAACTTACGCTTATGAAAGAAGCTGCCCGCATTGCCGATGAAGCGTTTGCCGCTTTGTTACCGCAATTAAAACCGGGTATGACGGAACGGGAAGCATGCGTCACTTTAGAAATTGAAATGTTAAAACGCGGCTCTGAAGAACCGTCTTTCGATACCATCGTGGCCTCCGGGCATCGCTCCAGTATGCCACACGGTGTAGCGTCTGATAAAGTCATTGAAACCGGTGATTTTGTTACCTTTGACTTTGGCGCCGTATACCAAGGGTATCATTCGGATATGACCCGCACCATTGTGATGGGGCACGCATCCGATTTACAACGCAAGCTCTATAAAGTTGTGCTTGATGCGCAGCTGAAGGGCCTAGCCGCTGTAAAAGCCGGTACTACAGGTAAAATTGTAGACGCCGCTTGCCGCGACAGTATTGCGGCCGACGGTTATGGCGATTATTTCAATCACGGCACCGGTCACGGTGTAGGGCTCGATATTCACGAAGAACCGGTAGCATCACCGCGTTCCAATACTGTATTAGAGCCTAATATGATAGTTACAGTGGAACCGGGCGTATATCTTCCCGGGGAAATAGGTCTTCGCATTGAAGACAGTGTTATAGTTACTGACGATGGCTATGAGCTACTCACTCATACCTCGAAGGAATTAATAGAAGTAAAAGGTTAAACGGAGGGATTTAAATGATTTCTAGTAATGATTTTCGTCCGGGCGTAACAATTGAGCTCGATGGCAACGTGTGGCAGGTTGTAGACTTCCAACACGTAAAACCGGGTAAAGGTGCTGCATTCGTACGTTGTAAATTAAAAAATTTACAGACCGGTTCTGTAGTTGAACGTACTTTCAATGCCGGTGAAAAAGTGCCTAAAGCACATGTTGATCGTCGTCGTATGCAATACTTATACGAAGCTGACGGCGCTTATACGTTCATGGACAATGAAACGTATGACCAAGTAGAATTGAATCTTGAACAATTGGGCGAAGCTAAAAACTTCTTGCTTGAAAACATGGAAGTTAGCATCGTATTTTTCCAAGGCATCGTAATCGGTATCGATTTACCGGTAGCTGTAGAACTTCGCGTTGTTGAAACTGACCCTGGTATCCGTGGCGATACCGCAACAGGTGGTAACAAACCGGCTACATTGGAAACCGGCTATGTTGTTAAAGTGCCATTGTTTATCGAAGTGGGCGATGTTCTTCGCGTCGATACACGCACCGGCCAATACATTGAACGTGCGTAATATCAATTAATTTTAAAAGCATTTGTCTTTAACGTACGTTGTTCAAGGCAAATGCTTTTTATGCTATTAAAGAAAGGCAGGGTACTATGAGTGATAAGAATGCATTCTTTGAAGGAGTGACTAAAATAAGCGATAATGTGTATGGCACTATTGCTTCCTTGAAAGCGTTGGAAGTGAAGGGTGTCGCTTCTATGAGTACCACTGCAGGCGATGATTTTGCCAATTTAATCGGCATGAAAAGCCAATGGGAAGGCGTTAGTTTACAACGAACATCGGATAATAGTATTACCATCGACTTATATCTTGTTGCTCGTTACGGCTATCGTATTCCCGATGTGGCTTTGCGCGTTCAGGAACATGTAAAAACCGGCATCGAAACATTGACCGGCACACATGTAGAGGGTGTTAATATCTTTATTCAGGATATTGCCTTTGAAAATACAGGCGTTAAGTACATTTAATCGGGAAAGGAGCGATACCAAGTGGACGTAAAATCAAATAATCCGCAATTACAGGTAGATGTGTCCGATGAAGTTCTATTGCAGATAGCTCATCATGCATTAACCTTAATTCCGGGCTATCATTCACTAAACAGTAATTTTTACACCGGTATGGTTGACGGCATTGCGCGCAATTTTGGTCAAAAACGCTTGCCCGGCATTAATGTAAAACATCGCAAAGAAGGCCTTGAGATCAATATATATATTAATGTCCTTTACGGCTATCCTTTGATGACAATGGCTACCCAAATTCGCCAACAAATCAACAAAGATTTAAAAGAATCCTTAGACCTGGATTCAGTGCGAATCGATGTGCATTTTGAAAATATAATCGATCCTAATCAAGTAACAGAGGAGTTAAATAATGAAGCAAAATCGTAATCGCCGCCAAGCGCGGCTGTATGCTTTCCAATCTTTATATGCCAAGGAATTTCATAAGCCTGAAGATTCCGTAATTATGCCGGAAGAAGAATCCGGCAGTACCGGTGCCATGGATATTGCCTATGCAGAAGCGATTATTAACGGTGTAACGGCTAATCAGGAGATTTTAGATAATCTGTTACAGGCCCACTCGCCAAAACGCAAAATAGGGCAATTAGGAGCGGTTGAGCGAAACGTATTGCGCTTAGCAGCTTGGGAACTTACCGTTTCTACCGAAGCCATCGATCCTCGCATTATTATTAATGAAGCCGTACAATTGGCTAAAGATTTCGGTTCCGATAAAGGCTATAAATTTGTAAATGCCGTATTGGATGCCATTGCCAAAGAAAAAGGCTCTTCAAAAGCGTCTCCTACATCCGGGGCGACTGAGTCTAGCGATGCTAAAACCACGGAAGCTAAAACATCCGATAATGCTTCAGACCTTAAGTCCTAAACGAGGCATATCATGAAAGTTTATTTAGGATTAGATACAAGTTGTTATAGTACATCCTGTGCGTTGGTCAATGAATCGGGTGAATTAATTGGCCAAGCCAGAAAACTATTAGACGTAAAATCGGGCGAGCGTGGGCTGCAACAATCACAAATGGTGTTTCAGCATACCCGTGCTTTACCCGATTTAATTGAACAATTGCCGTCAGGTGTCCAACTAGCGGGCATTGGAGTCAGTGCGTTTCCGCGCCGTGAAAAGGATTCCTATATGCCTGCTTTTTTGGTGGGCCGAGGCATGGCAAAAAGCTTAGGTCATCTAAATGACGTTCCCGTCTATGAGTTTTCACACCAGGAAAACCATATTCTGGCCGCTTTACGTGTTTTAAACTGTGTGCCGGACGAATCGTTTTATGCGCTCCATGTATCGGGCGGCACGACGGAGCTATTATATTGTGAACCGGCTGAAGAAACATTTTTTACGGCCCAATTAATAAGCGGGGCTTTAGATTTACATGGCGGTCAATTTGTCGATCGCATCGGCGTAGCTCTAGACCTACCGTTTCCGGCGGGGCCCCATATGGAACGAATCGCCAAAACACTATGCGATGATCCTAAAGCATTAAAAAAGACAGTTAATCGCTTAGAATCTGAATCAAATGGTGATTTTAAAATGCTACCCGTATCGGTAAAAAACGGCGCCATCAGCTTTGGCGGCCCTTGCAGTGAAGCCATGCGCCGTATTGAACGAGCTAACAACGGACATAAGCTTTCCGATGATTACAAGGCGCAAACGGCTTTAACCGTATTCCACTGCATGACTCGTTCACTGCAAAAAATGTTGACCTATCATTGGGAACAGCGCCCGGCCGGTACTTTAATTGCCGTAGGCGGCGTCATGGCTAACAGTTATTTACGCCAAGCTCTGTTTGATTTCGGTCAATCCCGCAAAGTTAAGGTCCTCTTTGCACCGCCTGAATACAGTTCCGATAATGCCACCGGTGTAGCTTACGGAGCCGCTTTACTGGACGCTGAAAACAAATAGAAAATAAATAGTATTGAAGGTTTTTACCATAAGAAATACAAGGTTCACAGGAGGAATTATATGGATGTTTTCTCCATTACCAAATTAAACAATCTAATAAAACGGGTGTTGGAGCGGGAGTATGTACTGAAAAACTGTTATGTAGCCGGTACGATTGCCAATTTAAAACGCCACAGCACCGGCCATTACTATTTTTCACTAAAAGACGATGATGCCTCCGTCGATGTAGCCCTTTGGGCGGGCACGGCGCAGAAAAAAGGCCTCGTCGGTCAATTGGAAAACGGCCTCTTTGTAACCATGCGGGCTACTATTAATTTCTATGAAAAAACCGGCCGCTTAAGTCTCATCTGTAATGATATGGAAATCGGCCAGAAGAGCCCGTATCAACTTGCCTTCGAAGCGCTAAAGAAAGAATTGACGGCTCTCGGCTATTTTGACGAAAGCCATAAACAGCCATTGCCGGTTATGCCTGCTACGATTGGCCTCGTTACATCCGAGTCAGGTGCTGTGCTCCATGATATTTTGCATGTAGCTCGGCAACGTAATCCGTTCGTACAGTTTAAACTCTTTGCCGTACCGGTACAGGGTGATAAAGCCGGTCCCATTATTGCTAAAGGGATTGAACGAGCTGATGCGGATACCGAGGTAGAACTCGTTATTGTAGGACGCGGCGGGGGCTCTATGGAGGATTTATGGTGCTTCAACGATAGAACCGTAGTAGAGGCTGTGTATAACTGTAAGACGCCTATTGTATCAGCTGTAGGTCACGAAACGGACTATACCCTTTGTGACTTTGCCGCCGACGTACGTGGTGCCACGCCCAGTCATGCAGCAGAACTTACGGTCTATCCCGTAAGTTATCTCTTAGAACAGTTAGAAGCGAAAGAAACATACTTGCATCAATACATGAAACAAACGATAGAAACAAAGAAACAAGAATTGCAGGCTATTTTTAATCGCAAATTAGGCATTCCCGCTTTAACCTTAATCCACCAAGAAAGTTCTAAACTCAGTGAGTTACAACATCGTTTAAGCGGTGCCGTGCAACAGGCTGTCGGCAAAAAGCAAAACGATTTGTTACTCCTGGGACAGCAACTGGAATTATTGAATCCGTTGCATTTACTGTTAAAAGGATATACTAAAATTGAACATGGCGGTTCACCGATTCACTCCGTCACCGCTGTAAATGTAGGGGATAGCGTGAATATTACTATGAACGACGGCTCATTAACAGCCAAGGTAGAGGAGATTATAACAAATGGCTAACACACTTAAGAATTACGAAAAAAAATATGCAGCCTTGGAAGAAATTGTACGCACCTTGGATGCTAATGAATTATCCGTTAACGACTTATTAACACAATATAAAAAAGGCCTTACACTCGTGAAAGAGTGCTCCGACATGCTGCAAAGCGTGGAAGGGGAAGTACGCCAAATTATTGAAGAAGTCCGTATCGGCAGTGAAGGTCAGAAATAATTTTTCTAAAATATGCAAAATATTTGCTTATTTACTCAATAATCTATGTATAAAATCTATAAAATGATGTATAATAACTATATTCAAACGAGTCAGTAAAACTGACTTTACAGGCCGTTCAGAGGCAGGAGGATATATGTTAAAAGAGTATTTAAAGGCGAGCAAAACATGGGTGGAAGATTATCTCAAAGAAGTGTTAAACTCGCCCAATACAGAATATGAGAAACTTTATGAATCCATGCGCTATAGTTTACTCATGGGCGGTAAACGGATTCGCCCGATTTTAACGAAAGCGGTTATGGAATCCTTCGGTGTTTCACCGGAACCGTATAAGGAAATTGTGTGTGCCATCGAATTAATTCACACCTATTCCTTAATTCATGACGATTTACCGGCCATGGACAATGACGATTACCGCCGCGGCAATCTGACAAACCATAAAGTATATGGTGACGGGCTCGCTGTTTTGGCAGGTGACGGCTTATTAACATATGCCTTTCAGCTAATCTGTCAAAATAAAGCAGCCACACCGGAACAGCATCTTAAATGCGTGTTAGCCTTAGCCAAGGCAGCCGGACCGGAAGGTATGGTAGGGGGGCAGGCCTTCGATTTATTGTCGGAAGGACGTCACATTCCACTGTCGGAACTGCAAGTGCTCCATCGCGGTAAAACAGGGGCCTTATTCTTGGCGGCTATCGAAATCGGTCTGATTCTCAGCCACGCTTCAGCAGATGTCCATAAAGCCTATATGACTTATGGCGATCAGCTAGGCTTATTGTTCCAAATTACCGATGATATTCTCGATGTAACGGGCACCATTGAGGATTTAGGGAAAATGCCCGGTAGTGATGAAAAACAAGATAAATCCACCTATGTATCCGAATTAGGTGAAGACGGGGCTCGCGCTAAAGCGGATGAAACCGCAGCAGCCGCTAAAAGTGCTTTGGCTTCGGTACCAAACGATACAACCATCTTGGAAGCATTAGTAGACTACCTTGTACATAGGACGAATTGATATGCAATTTTTAAATGAATTATTCGATAATTACATTGCGCTGAGTGCCTTTCTGGGATGGTTTTCAGCACAAGCTTTAAAATTTGTCATCGTGTTACTGCAGTATAGACGCTTCCAATGGGAACGCCTCATCGGATCCGGCGGATTTCCCAGTTCTCATTCGTCGCTCGTAGTCGCTTTATCAACGGCTACCGCTTATATTCATGGCATAACGTCAGACTTATCGGTAATCTGTATTACCTTTTCACTTATCGTCATGTATGACGCGTCCGGCGTACGCCGTGAAGCAGGGCGACAGGCACAAATTTTAAACCAATTAATGGAACATTTCAAAAAGCGTAATATTCCGGTCTATCTGGATGACGGTCATGTGCTCAAAGAGCTCTTGGGGCATACGCCTTTTGAAGTTTTCGGCGGTGCCTTTTTAGGCTATGCCGTGGCCTCCATTATTTACTATAACTTTCTATAACTTTTATAACTAAGAAGCTTACAGGGGCAATCTAAAAGCTTCCCGAGTTGAAACTAAGGAGTTTTATGAGTACTAAAGAACGGTTAGACGTCTTATTGGTGAATCGCGGTCTTTTTGAAAGTCGTGAAAAAGCCAAAACAGCCATCATGGCCGGCCAAATTTTTATGGGCACTGTCTGTGTCGACAAAGCGGGTACTAAGGTGCCGATTGATGCGGATTTGAGCGTTAAAGGCAATACGTTACCTTATGTTAGTCGCGGCGGGTTAAAGCTGGAAAAAGCGTTACAATTGTATCCAATCGATTTAACTGATGCGGTTATGGTTGATATTGGCGCTTCTACTGGTGGTTTTACCGACTGTGCTCTTCAAAATGGGGCCGCCAAAGTCTTTGCCATTGACGTGGGCTATAACCAACTGGCTTGGTCACTGCGCCAAGATAAGCGCGTCATCAACATGGAAAAGCAGAATATACGAACCGTTACGGCGGAACAACTGGGTGAACTGGTTGATTTCATTTCCATTGATGTGGCGTTTATTTCACTGGATAAAGTACTTCCTGTAGCCGTAACGCTCCTTAAGGACACAGGCTCTTTAGTAGCTCTTATTAAACCGCAATTTGAAGCGGGGCGTGAAAAAGTGGGCAAGGGTGGTATTGTCCGTGACCCGGCTACGCACGCCGAAGTGCTGACACGCATTTTAAATGTAGCCGAAGAAGTGGGCTTACATCTTCATGGCGTAACCTATTCACCCATCAAGGGGACTGAAGGTAATATAGAGTTTTTGGGATATTTTAAAAAGACGACGGACGGTGCCTTACCGATTACGCCTGAATTGGTTGAATCAGTGGTAGCCGCCGCGCACGAACTGTAGGTGATGATATGCGAGTAGGGTTTATTCCTAACATGGGGAAAGAGAATATTATTCCTATTTTGCAAGAGGCGAAGAGCCTTTGTGAAAAAAACGGCTTGGACGTATGGCTACCGGCCGATTTGGAGGAGTTTAATTTACCTGAACTATTAGGTGTTCCGACTAAGCACGTATTGCCTAGGCCTGAATTTTTTAAGCATCTTGATATGGCCTTCAGTTTCGGCGGTGACGGTACCTTAATTCACTTAGCCCGTCAAATTTATGAATATGATGTTCCCATTTGCGGTATTAATTTAGGGGAATTAGGCTTCTTAAATCAAATCGAATTAGCCGATATGGAAGACCGCATCAAGAAAATCGCCAACGGTGATTATCGCGTGGAAAATCGTATCCATTTGGCTGCGGAAATCCGCACACCTCATGGTGTAAAAAAATTAACACCGGTCATTAATGAAGTGGTTATTACTCATGAAAAACCCGGCCGTATGGCACGTATAAATTTAGCCATCAACGAAGGGTATACGCAGATGTACCCTGCCGACGGTTTAATCGTAGCTTGTTCTACAGGATCTACGGGCTATAACTTATCGGCCGGCGGTCCGATTATGGCACCTGATAATCATTCCATCATCGTTACACCGGTAGCGCCGCATTTGTTGCAAAGTGTATCCTTGGTGTTAAAAGAGAGTGCCCGCATCGATTTAACCATGCCGAAGCGTCAGGAAAAGCTTCATATTTGCATCGATGGGACGTTCGATTATCAGTTTAGCAGTGAAGACAGTCTTCACATCGAAGCCAGCGCGCTTTACAGCCGCTATGTGCGCTTCTATGACGTAAAATTCTTCGCTACCTTATTCCGCAAATTATCGGCACGAAGAGATGAGCTTTTATGATCAACTATAATCATGTTGTACAGTTCCAACACATTTTTTGGGATGAGCAACTAAAAAGTGCCAAAACAGTCGTAGATGCTACGGCCGGTAATGGCCATGATTTGGTGTATCTGGCCCAACATTGTTTGCCCGGCAGCACGCTGTGGGGCATCGATAAACAGGCAAAGGCCATCGAAGCTTCCACTAAGCGCCTGCATACCGAATGCGGCCGCACAGATATTACGTATCACTTGGTACATGGTACCCATGAAGATATATTGGCAACAGGCAATGCGGCAGCAGCCCATAACGATGGATCTGCGGCGAATACTAAATTTAATACGACCATTACTAATATTGACTTACTAATTTTTAATTTAGGGTATTTACCGGGTAGTGATCATACCATGATGACAAAACCCGATTCAACTATACAAGCCATCAAAGGAGGCTTAGATTTATTAAATCCTAAAGGGCTCATTACTATCGTTACCTATCCGGGTACACCGGAAGGTGAGCGGGAAGACGAAGCAGTATGTGAATTTATAAGTACTTTGCCGCAAAAGTCATATGATGTAGCCAATTGGAAATTAATAAACCAAGCAAACAAACCTCCTATTTTATATATTATTAAAGGACGGTGACCTATGAAACGTTACAGATATAATAAAATCAAAGAAATCGTACAATCTCGCTCTATTGAAACACAGGAAGAATTGGCAGCCGCTTTAGCCGCGGAAGGTATTGAAGTTACGCAAGCTACGGTATCCCGCGATATTAAAGAATTAATGCTCATTAAAATTCCTACCGGTGACGGTCATTATCGTTACGCTTTATCGCCGGAAGAGAATGTACTCCTTATCGGTAATCGCATTAGTCGCCTGTTCCAAGAATCCATTACGCGCGTAGACTTTACCATGAATCAGATTGTATTGCATACCTTACCGGGTTCCGCTCAATCTGTGGCATTTGCCATTGACCATGCTAAATGGGCTGAGTTAATCGGCACCTTGGCCGGTGATGATACGATTTTATTAATTGCACGCTCCGTTGAAGACGTACAGCCGATTTTAAAACGTATTTCCGATCTTATGAAAGATTAATATGTAACTATTAAGCCTATGCGCCCTTATGCGTATAGGCTTAGTGATTATTAACGGCATCATTTATGTTTGCCTCGTATAATTACTATTTATATTTGCCCAGTATACTTATTATTTATATTGGTATCGTATAATTTATTTATGTGTTATTACCTGTAAAGGGATTAAGGACTTGTAATCTATGCTCACACAAATGGGAATTCGTAATTTTGCCTTAATTGAACAGATGAATTTACAATTTTCGGACGGCATTACCATCTTTACCGGTGAAACCGGTGCCGGTAAATCCATCCTTATGGATGCTTTCAGCATTCTGTTGGGCGAGCGGGCCAGCAGTGATTTTATCCGCCATGGCAAGGATGCCTTTGTTATTGAAGGGGTATTCGATGTAACCGATGATACGGAACTGTTAGATCTTTTAACAGCTAAAAATATTCTCGTGGAAGAAAATCAGCTCATTTTATCGCGCTCTTTTAACCGTCAAGGAAAGTCTACTATTTTGGCTAATGACCAGGCTATCCCACTTAAAGCACTGCGCGAAATCGGCCTTTATTTAGCGGATATTCACGGCCAATATAGCAATCAGCTCTTGTTGAATCCTGATGTGCATCACAAATATTTAGATGAATACACCAAAGAAGGGCAAACGGCCTTTGATACTTATGTAAAGGCCTATAAGAGCTATAAAACAGCAAAATCTCAATTAGACGGTCTGGAAGCCATGGCTGCGGAACGAGCCAGAGAACTGGATATGCTTCGCTTTCAAATTGATGAAATTGAAGAAGCGCAACTGAAACCGGGTGAAGACGAAGCGTTAGCGGCAGAACTTAAACGATTAGACAGCTTTGAACATCTGGATAAAGTATTAGGTGCTTGTTACAATGCCTTCTACAGTGATCGACATGCCATCTTGGAAGCAGTCAACAGCATTAAATCGGAAGTACAGGATTTGGTTCGTTATGACGAGGAGCTCAAAGACTTATCCGAATTGATCAATTCCGCCTATTTTCAATTAGAAGAAGCGGCGCAAGGGCTTGATCGCTATCGTGATTCCATTTCTTATGATGAAGAACGGTACGCCTATTGTCAGGAACGGGATTCCTTAATTTACGGTTTAAAACGCAAATATGGGGAAACCATTGAAGCCGTTTTAGAATTTGAAAACAAAGCGCAAGCCCGATTGGAAGAGTTAGAAGCACAGAGCTATGCTAAAGAAGATTTAGAAAAAGCCGTCCAACAAGCCGAAGCCGATGCAAGAACTAAATTAGCTGAGCTTACTGCGATTCGCGATACAAACAGTGCCATAATTGCCGAACAATTGCAAAAGCAGTTAAAAGACTTAGGGATGAGTAAAGCCAAACTTCAATTTGTCATTGAAAAAAGTGACGAACTATTGCCGTTAGGGGCTAAACGCATTGAACTCTTATTCAATGCCAATGCAGGGGAGGACTTATTGCCGCTCCACAAAGTGGCCTCCGGCGGTGAAATCTCGCGTATCGCTTTGGCCTTTAAAACGGTATTTAATACCAAAACATTTAAGACTTTGGTATTCGATGAAATCGACGTTGGTATTAGTGGCGATATTGCCTTGCAGGTAGCAGCTAAAATCCAACAACTCAGCAACAGCACACAGGTATTTTGTATAACTCATTTGCCTCAAACCGCAAGTATTGCCAAACATCATTATCACCTGTCCAAGCAGGAAGTGGATGGACGCACCGTATCAAGCCTTACCGAGCTTAGCGAGGAAGAACATGTGGAACAAATCGCCCGCATGATGTCCGGTCAAAACTTCTCCCATACGGCTCTAGCTACGGCGAAAGAAATGATTCAGCATTTTAAAAATAAGCATTAATAGCTTTACCTCGGTTATAGTTATAACTATGTATACAGAATACGATTTGACGCCATCAGAAAATAAATGTATACTATTGGTAATCACTTTTGAATTTTGAATTAAATATGCGGAGATAGAGGCGCGATGCTTAAGAGTACTTGTAAGGAGCCCGGCAAGGCTGTGAGATATGAAGAAAGGGAGAATCGCCGAAGCTTGTTTGTGCCGACAAACATAGCTGGTTGTGCATTGAATAAGTGTATGACTGTCATCATTTGATGGAGTGCTAGCTCATTGTTCTGACTATCATAGTTTTGTTATATTCATATGATAAAGCGCATAGTCGTTCAGGTAACCATACCAAGATCAGTGGCAGCTATCCGCTGGTCTTTTTTTTGGGAGGAATGAACATGATTACAGTAATGGTATGTGGTGCGACCGGCAAAATGGGTCGCGAAGTCGTAAAAGCTGTTCATAATGATCCGGACTTACAGTTTATCGGCGGTATCGATCCTAAACAGGCCGGAGAAGATGCCGGTACAGCTGCCGGTATCGAATCATTGGGGCTGCCTTTATACGAAAGCTTAACAGCCGCCTTAAGCGCTAAAAAGCCGGATGTTATCGTTGATTTTACCAGTCCCGCCATTATTTTTGAAAACGCTAAAACTGTTTTAGGCGCCGGCGTTCACATGGTAATCGGAACTACCGGTCTTACCGCTGAACAGCGTGATGAATTAGCGGCCATCGGTAAAGCCAATAATGCCAATTGCTTTGTGGCACCTAACTTTTCACTGGGCGCTGTTATGATGATGAAAACAGCAGCTGATTTGGCACCCTATTTCCCGAATGTAGAAATTATCGAATTGCATCACAATCACAAATATGATGCTCCATCGGGAACGGCCGTATTAACAGCCAAGCTTATTAATGAAGCTAAACAGGCAGCCGGTGCGGTAGGGGCTGAAGATTTAACTCGTGAAAGTTTACCCGGTGCTCGCGGTGCCAAGGTAGATGATGTAACGATTCACAGCGTTCGCTTGCCGGGTTATGTGGCTCATCAGGAAGTTTTATTTGGGGGTTATGATGAAACACTGACAATTCGCCACGATTCACTCAGCCGTTTATCCTTCATGCCGGGCGTAGTTTTAGCTTGTAAGAAGATTGCTGAAAAACCGGGCCTTACTTACGGTTTGGAACATTACTTATAATTTTAAAGATAGGATATGATAGGGTATTTAAAAACCCTTTGTCATACTATTGCTACAATATTTATTTTTATTAAATTGGGAGAGATACACATGAGAAAACCAAATGTTGCTATTTTAGGTGCTACCGGCGCGGTAGGGCAAGAATTTATTAAATTAATCGAAGATCGCCAATTTCCGTTTGAAAATCTTAAATTATTGGCATCCGCTCGTTCAGCCGGCACGGAATTAACAGTATGCGGTAAAACTTATGTGGTAGAAGAAGCTACCGCCGATTCTTTTGAAAATGTTGACATTGCTTTATTTGCGGGTGGCTCCATATCCAAAACTTTGGCACCGGAAGCGGTGAAACGCGGTGCTATTGTTATCGATAACTCCAGCACCTTCCGAATGGATCCGAACGTACCGCTCGTAGTACCCGAAGTAAATCCGGAAGATATCGATACTCATCAAGGCATTATCGCCAATCCAAACTGCTCTACCATTATTATGGCTTTAGGGCTTAAACCGCTCCACGATTTATCGCCGATTAAACGTGTTGTCGTAAGTACCTACCAGGCCGTATCCGGAGCCGGTAAGGAAGGCATTGACGAATTGGATAACCAAGTAAGTGCTCACATTCAAGGGAAACCGATGGAAGCCCATATCTTACCTAGTGCTTCCGCGCCTAAACATTATCCGATTGCTTTTAATGTAATTCCGCAAATTGATGTTTTCTTGGACAACGATTATACTAAAGAAGAAATGAAAATGGTCAATGAAACGCAGAAGATTTTGCATGATGATTCCATTCAAGTCGTTCCGACCACGGTTCGTATCCCCGTATATCGTTCCCATTCCGAGTCTGTTTTGGTAGAAACCGAAGCACCGGTAAGTGTTGCTGATTTTAAAGCTGCCTGTGAAAAATTCCCGGGCCTTGTGGTCAATGATAATCCACAAGAACAAGCGTATCCGATGCCGCTTTACACATCCGGTAAGGATGATTGTGAAATCGGCCGTATTCGCAAAGATTTATACAACGATAAAGGCATGAATTTCTGGATTGCCGGCGATCAAATCCGCAAAGGGGCTGCCTTGAATGCCTTGCAGATTGCCGAGTATTTGGTGGAACACCAATCATTTTAAAGAATAGTTTTAGAGGAGGTTATTATGAAAACCTTAGGTCGCGTATTAACAGCTATGATTACACCGTTTAACGCGGATGGTTCAGTAGATTTTGAAGGAGCGCTCACATTAGCCAAGCATTTACTAAACAATGGATCTGATGGTCTTATTGTATGTGGCACTACGGGAGAAAGTCCCACAATTGACAATGAGGACAAACTTAAGCTATTTGAATTAATCGCGCGCGAGTGTGGTCATTTAGGTTCCATCGTGGCCAATACAGGTTCCAATAATACCCAACGTACAATAGAATTGACCAAGGCGGCTTCTAAAACGGGCGTAAATGCCGTAATGGGCGTAGTACCTTATTACAATAAACCAAATCAACGCGGATTATTTGAACATTTCAAAGCCATGGCTGAAGCTACTGATTTACCGGTCATCGTATACAATGTTCCGGGCCGTACAGGCGGCAAAATTATGCCCGCTACTATAGCTAAATTGCGTGAAGCTTGCCCAAATATTGCTGCTGTTAAAGAAGCGAGCGGTGATATTAATGTAGCGGCTGAAATTTATCATTTATTGCCGGATGATTTCATGATTTACAGTGGTGATGATGGGTTAACTCTACCGATGCTCGCTGTAGGCGGATGCGGAGTTATTTCTGTAGCGGCTCATGTAGTGGGCAAAGAAATGAATGAAATGATTCAGGCTTATGAAGCAGGGGATGTGGCTAAAGCCAAACGAATCAATAAAGACTTATTCCCTATATTCAAAGCCATGTTTGTAACAACTAATCCGATTCCTGTAAAATACGCAGTACGTCAATTAGGTTTGCCGGCCGGTCCGTTCCACTTGCCGTTATGTGAACCGTCGGACGAAGAAGAAGCCGTAATTAATGCAGCTATTAAACCATACATTAAATAAGCCAGCACTGCATTACAACAACAATAATAAAGAAGAAAATTATAAAAATAAAAAACGAACACTTGTTTCTTAAGCCAAAATTCCGGCAGACAAACAAGTGTTCGTTTTATTTTATTTAATTGAAAATATAAATGACAGACTGACTATTAAATGTGATCGCGAATTAAACCGATAACTTTACCCTCGATAGTACAGGAATCTGTATAAATAGGTTCAAATTCACTATTTTCAGGCTGTAAACGAATTCGATTGGCTTCACGATAGAAGCGTTTAACCGTTGCTTCGTCATCAATACGGGCTACTACAATATCACCGTTATTAGCGGTTTGTTGATTACGAACGATTAGTAAGTCACCTTCATACATGCCGATATCACGCATCGACTCACCGCGTACACGAAGGAGGAAACATTCGGAATTACCAATTAAGGATAAAGGAAGCGGAATAGTAGCTTCCTGGTTTTGAATAGCCGTTACCGGTGTACCGGCTTGAACCGTACCGATTAAAGGAACATTACGTAAACGAGCCTGGAGCATTTCAAATGTTTCGGAAGAGGTAACCTGTTTATCAGCAGACACCTCTACTTTAGGCGCCATTTTAGGCTTAAGGCCAACAACTGTAATAGAGCGGTTCTTATTTACATCACGGGTAATATAGCCAAAACGTTCTAAAGTATTAAGATGACTCTGAACCGTAGAAGTAGAGCTCAATCCCATATACTCACAAATTTCACGAACACTGGGGCAGCGAAATTTAGTTTCTAAACACATGGTAATATAATCCAAAATTTTCTTTTGTTTTGAGTTAATATCGGTAGCAGGTCGTCTCACGGCTATAACCTCACAATCTAAAATACTTAAAATCTGTCATTAACTAAATAGTCATATATTATGAAATGTAATTTATAAAAATTGGCGTACATAAACTATCTCAATGTTATTATAGAACGTATTTACAAATATTGTCAAATAAAAGTTCGATTTTCACCTTGACCGAACATTTATTCGTGTGATATACTAAGCGTGTAAACAAACATATATACCGTTAGTAATGTTCGTTTAAATACTATTTAGAAAGCATAGTTCAATGGGGTGATTGTTATGAAACGCGATTTTTTAATTGTTTTCAGTATGTTCTTAACCTTAACCATAGGTTATTTTATGAATACGCCAAGCATTGAGTTAGATACGCATAATGTACGCACCGTAACCGTAAAAGCCGGTGATACTGTTTGGGGCATTGCTTCCCAATATGCCAATGATCATATAGATATCCGTGAAATGGTTCACGCTGTAAGCACGTTAAATAAATTAGATGAAACTGCCAGTTTAGAACCGGGTCGTACACTCAAAATACCTACTGTTAAAACACAGAACGATAAAGTATTCAGTGAATACGTAGCTCAGAATGAATAATCTGTTCGATTGTTAATTTCGAACAAATCATTCAAAGTTACTAATTATGTTGACAATTTAATATACATATAAAAAAGAGCTTCCCAGCGGCTTGAACCGACCCCTTAAAGTTAGACCTAAAAATCTAATTTTAAGGAGGTCGGTTT
>NZ_JALKIG010000020.1 GCF_023051165.1 Veillonella sp. KGMB01456 | reverse complement strand
CAATTTATTGGGATTAATTTAAAAAAGCCACACACACTTTTTGTCCTATAAGCCTTATTTTAGTGATAATAGACATTTGTCTTTGTGATATAATACTTTTTAAAGACGATTTATAACTAACGTTTTCAGATTGAAAAATTTAAGCATATTTTGCTTTTACACTTGATAAGGTGGCGGTTTGTTAACCGTCACCTTTTATTTTTTTGCACTTTGTTAAATAGCATATATAATTTTAAGTTATTACTATGTTATTGATATGACATAAATATAAACGATAAATGCATCAAAAATAAATGTGAATAAAAAGAGAAATACAGAATTTATAAGGTTCTTTAGAAAGTAGGAATTAATAAAATTTAAAATTAATTTTAAGAAAAAGTTTGATTAATTTTGATAAATATGTCATTATAATATTATAAATGATTAATGTGGATATAATATATAATATTTAATCATCTTTTTTGGGGAATTAAAACTGAATATAGAAACACGATAAGTATTGGATAATTTTTTACTTACACTACATGGGGACGATTAGGTTAGTGTTAATTGAAAGGGATACATCTTATGAGTAAAAAATCCAGAGCGCTGTTAGTGGCGTCATTGCTTACGAGCTCGGTGCTATACCCGAGTTTAGGTGTGTTGGCGGCGGATCTCACAGAAGATCAACAGGCCGTATATGATGCGGTGATTCAGCAGTTACAATTGGGAGAAGGTCCGGGCGTTACTATAGGGGAAAATTCGGCTACAAAAATGGACACGTCTGTAGCCATTGGTACAAATGCTAATGCCAACGCGAATTCATCGAATACTGCTGTCGGTTGGAATGCTACAGCTACGGGTATTGGGCATAGTGCGGCCTATGGGACTAACTCAAAAGCACTGGGCGAAGGATCTCTTGCCGTTGGTCCGGGCGCAGAGGCATATGGAAAGTCCGGTATTGCGATTGGTAATACTGCGATAAGTAATACGGAAACCTTGGCTGAATCATCCATTGCTATCGGTGATAGAGCGGAAGCAAAAAGCAGTGGATCTATTGGCATGGGCATTAAGAGTATTGCATCAGGAAAACGCAGCATGGCCATGGGGATTCAAACACAGGCTACCGGTAATTATTCAATGGCCATAGGTGGTTATTCAAATGCGAGTGGTGCAGATTCAATTGCATTAGGTCATAATGCTGTTGCTGCCACTAGCTCTTCCGTAGCAATTGGGGCTAAGAGTGTGGCAGATAGGGGCTATGATACCTACGGCTATACAGTAGATCATGCGGCGTTTACAAGTGATGCCGAATTACTTACTTATCTTGGAAAAATAGACGAGTATAATGCAACTGTAGATATTATTGCAGCGAATAAAAAAGATTATGACGAAAAATATGCGGCATGGAGAGCTGATAGAGGTAATGAAGAATTAAGAGTGGTGGCCGAAGAAGCTGAAGCAAAATGGGTTGCCAGCCAACAAGCTCTATTAAAACTTACGGCTGCGTATAAATCGTATTTTGGTGCTGCCTCGGTAGGTACAGATTTTGCGACACGTCAAATTACCGGTGTAGCAGCTGGTAGTGAAGATACTGACGCCGTTAACGTGGCTCAGTTGAAAGCTCTTAATACTAAAGTTGACGCGAATAAGATAGAGTATGTTTCAATTAACTCTTCTGTAGAAGAAAATAAAGGAAATGATGGAGCAACCGCAACGGATACGGTTGCTATTGGACCGAAAGCAAGTGCTACTTATGAAGGTGCAGTTGCTATTGGGCGTAACGTTACTGCAAATGGTGGGGTAGCTATTGGCCAAAATTCATCGTCAACTTCAGAACATAGCGTAGCTATTGGTTTAGGCTCGGTTGCAGGAGATTCTTTGCAGGCTGATGTAGCTATTGGTAATGTGGCTAAGGCAGCCGGATATAGTGTAGCCATCGGTAATGGTGCGAGTGCTTTTATGGATTCGGATCCTGAGCATGGTGGTAGTGGTTTGGCTGTTGCCATTGGTAGTGGTGCTGTTGTGTCGGGGCAAGGTGGTGTAGCCGTCGGTCAAGGCTCAAAAGCGGTATTCCAATCTAATGCTATGGGCTCTTTGGCTAAAGCAACTGCTCGCGGTGCAGTTGCTATCGGTGACACAACGGAAGCTACAGGTGTAGGAGCAGTATCAATTGGTAATAGAGCTGAAGCTGATAATGTAATGGGCATCGCTATAGGTACCTATACTAAAGGTTTGGGATACGGGACCATTGGTATTGGTGGAAATGCAGAAGCTACTGGCAATTGGAGTATGGCAATGGGGCAAAGTTCTGTAGCCAGTGCCAAGTTAAGTACTGCTTTAGGCCATTATAGTAACGTTACTTCAGAGAAATCTGTAGCAGTGGGACCTTATGCTAGTGCTCAAAATGGCAGTTTTGCTACAGCATTAGGGTACTCGGCTAGTACTAGCGCTGGAAGTGCAGTGGCTTTAGGTAGTTATTCTGCTGCATCCGGTGGTGCCTCTATGGCATTAGGGTATGATTCAGCAGCTAATGTGAATACCGGTGTAGCATTAGGTGCGTTCTCTGTAGCCGATAGAGGAAGTAAGGTACATGGCTATAATGTAGATAGCGTAGGCTTTGGAGCAGATGAAGATATTGCTGCTTATATTGGAAAAGCAGAAGCGTATCAGACAGCAACAGAAGATTTTAACGCTAAACTAGCTGTTTATAACGAGAAAAAAGCTGCTTTAGCTGATGATCCTGATAATGAACAATTAAAAACAGAATATGAAGAAGCAAGTAAGGCTGCTGAAGCTAGCTTTGATGCTCGTAATGCGATTGTATCTGCGTACCGCTCCGGTTTAGGTGCTATTTCCGTAGGTACTGCGGGTGATACTCGTCAAATTACCAATGTAGCTGCAGGTAGTGAAGATACTGATGCAGTTAACGTGGCACAGCTGAAAGGGCTGAAGACTTTAGTAGATACTAAAACTGAAAGTCTTGAAGATAATAGTAAAGGTTATTTCCATGCAAATATAAAAGAAGCTACAGATCCTACATGGAATAACTATGGATTGATGAGTGAAACCGGTGGTGCAGGTGGACTTTACTCAGTGGCAGCTGGTATAGAAGCTCAAGTTAATAAAGACGCGGAAAAGGCTGTCGCTATAGGGTATCGGACAAAGACAAAACAAACAGGTGGAATAGCAGTCGGTTATGATACTGTTAGTGACGGCAAACATGCTGTAGCGATTGGTCAAGATGCTGTGGCAAAAGGCGTTGATGCGACGGCTTTAGGGTTTAATGCACAGGCATTAAATGCACAGTCATTGGCGTTGGGGAATCAGGCGAAAGCGACTGGGGCATGGAGTATTGCCATTGCTCAAGATACAGAAGCGTCAGGTCATTTGTCTTTAGCTGCTTCATATGGTGCTAAGACAGCAGGGCTTCAGTCAGTGGGTATTGGTGTTTTAGCAGCAACATCCTCGGCTGCAGAAAACTCGGTAGCTATCGGCACAATGGCGCAGGCGTTGGGCGAAAATACAACGGCTATTGGTCCTACGGCAAAAGTGCAAGGGAGTCGTTCGGTTGGTTTAGGTCAAGGTGCAACTACAGAAAGCACCGCTTATAATGGCACTGCAATCGGTAGAAATGCATATATTGGCTCGATACGTGATTCTGGTGGGGGAATCGGTATACCTTCAGATGGAATTAGTGAAGGAGATGACACGACACCTGAAGTAGGTAAAGAGCATATGAACTCTACTGCATTAGGTTTTGCAGCCAAAGCTTTTGGCTTCCAAACATTATCCGTAGGTGCCGGTGCTGAAACTTATGATACCAATACCATAGCAATAGGGGTAAATGCCGTAGCAAAAGATCATTACGCGACAGCTTTAGGGAAACAAGCGCGTGCGACTGGTAAAAATTCGACTGCTATCGGCCACTGGGCAACTAGTGTCGGTGAAGATTCTGTGTCTATCGGTACTCTTTCTACAATTCAAGGTTTAGATGGAAAGACGGCAATCAATAAATCTGCTACATCAGGTAGTTACTCTCGTGCAGCTATTGATAATTCTGTAGCATTAGGTTATGAATCTTTAGCTTATGTAGGTGATAATGTTGCCACTAAAGCTTATTTAACTGATGAAGCTTTTACAAAAGAAAATGGCGTCGTATCTGTCGGTAATGCTGAATATACTATCGGTGAAACCACGGTTGAAGCCAATCGTCGTCGTATTACTAACGTAGCAGGTGGTGCTGCTGATTATGATGCGGTTAACGTGGCTCAATTACAAGCTGTAGAGGCTGAAGGCCTTAACTTTAAAGGCGATGGTGATACTATTGTTCATCGCAATCTAGGCACTGAATTAATTATTTCCGGTGGTAATACAGATACTACAACATTAACAGATAATAATATCGGTGTTGTAGCAGACAAAGACAGTGGTTCTTTAAGTGTTAAATTATCTAAGAACCTTAACTTGGCTGATGGTAGTGTAACCTTTGCAGAAACCGCAAAAGATGCAGACGGTAACCCTCTAGTTAAAGGTGAAGATGGTAAATGGTACACGGATTTAACAGATGCGGTTTATAATGCAGATTCGCAGACTTATACCAAGGATGGTGCAGATTTAACGGCTGTCGAAAGTCCGATTGTAGGAGCGGTGAAGTTGAGTTCAACTGGCCTAGACAATGGTAATCAACGAATTACTAACGTGGCAGCTGGTGTTGATGGTACCGATGCTGTAAATATGTCTCAGTTAACTGCTCTTACTAATAAAGTCGATGCCAATAAGATTGAATACGTATCTATTAAATCTGCCGAAACTGAGAATAAACTTAATGATGGGGCTACGGGAGATAACTCGATTGCTATTGGTCCTAAAACAAAAGTAACGTCTGCAAGTGCTGTTGCTATTGGTTCCCAATCTGAAATTAGTAATTCTAATTTTAGCAGTGCGTATGGTGCCACTTCTAAGGTAACCGGTTCGGAACAAGGTACTGCAATTGGTTACGGGGCTATAGTAGATAATTCGTTATTTGGAACTGCACTCGGTACAAGGGCTAATGTTACTAATTCACTCCAGGGGACTGCTGTAGGGCAATCGGCTATTGTTAGTAGTTCAAATTATGGAACTTCCTTGGGCACATTCTCGAAAGTAATAAACTCTGATTCCGGTATTGCTATTGGTTCTATGGCAAATGTTAATAACGCAAATTATGGCATGGCCATAGGTATTAACAGTTCTGTTACTATTCAAGGCGGTACAGCCTTAGGCTATGGAACGTCTGTAACAGAAAAATCGGGGGTTGCCTTGGGGTTAGGTGCAGTGGCTAATCGAAGTGCTGAAGTATATGGCTATTCACCTGATGGTGTGACCTTTACGGATGATGCATCAGTAGCAGCTTATCTAGGTAAAACTGCTGAATTCGAACAGGCAAATCAAGATTATGTTGAAAAAGTTCAAATTTTCCAGGAAAAATTAGTGGCATATCAGCAAAATCCGAGAGATCCAAATGCAATACAAGCTTACGTAGATGCTGCAAACGCTATGACTGAAAGTTTTGAAAAACGAACTGGTATTATTGCAGCCTATAAACCTAGTTATGGTGCCGTTTCAGTAGGTGGTTCGGGTGCAACTCGTCAAATTATTAATGTTGCGGCTGGTACGGAAGCTACTGATGCGGTTAACTTGGCACAGCTTAAAACTGTAGAAACCATTGCTAAAGCTCATACCGAACTTACTCTTGACGGTAAATCCGCAACAGCCGGTGCTGATGGTAAGTTAGGCGATTACATTGGTGAAAACAATCTCACCATGGCTGTTAAAGACGTTAACGGACAGAAAGTTTATGACCTCAAATTGAAGAATGAAGTTGTCATAGGTCAACCTGGTAAGGATGGCAAAGACGGTACACCTGGTAGCATTGGTTTAGTTGGTCCTCAAGGTCCGGCCGGCGAAGATGGACAACCTGGTAAGAATGCTTACGGCGAAATTTCCGTTAAGAACGGCGTCGATGGTGTTGATGGCACTAACGGTAAAGACGGTATGACTCGTATCGTTTATGTTGATGAAAACGATAAAGAGCACACAGTAGCTACTTTGGAAGACGGCTTGAAGTTTGCCGGCGATACAGAAAATGTAACTATCGCTAAGAAACTCAATGAAACATTAACAGTAACAGGCGGCATTAGCGATGCAAGTCTACTCACGGACAATAACATTGGTGTCGTTGCTCAAGACAAAGGTGGTTTAACTGTTAAATTAGCGAAAAATCTTGACCTAGCTGACGGTAGTGTACGTATAGGTGGCACAACCGGTGAAGACGGTGCTGTTACCGGTGGCATTTACATCGCTAACCAGAAAGCTGTACCAACGACTAAGGACGGTAAAACTGAAGATGGCTTGTTTATTACCGGTTTAGGTAATACTAAGTGGGATCCTGCGACTAACGGCATCGTAAGTAGCTGAGCTGCTACCGAAGATCAGTTAGAAAAAGCTATTGCTAAAGTATCCTCAGACGTTGGCGGCGCTCACACGGAACTTACTCTCGATGGTAAATCGGCAACAGCCGGTGCTGACGGCAAGTTAGGGGATTACATTGGCGATAACAACCTCACTATGGCTGTTAAAGATGTTAACGGTCAGAAGGTTTACGATCTCAAACTTAGTAACGAAGTCGTTATCGGCACACCTGGCAAGGATGGCAAAGACGGTACTCCTGGTAGCATCGGTTTAGTTGGTCCTCAAGGTCCTGCCGGTGAAGATGGTCAACCGGGTAAGAATGCTTACGGCGAAATCTCCGTGAAGAATGGTGCTGATGGTGTTGATGGCACGAATGGCAAGGACGGTATGACTCGTATCGTTTACGTAGATGAAAACGATAAAGAACATACGGTAGCTACTCTGGAAGACGGCTTGAAATTTGCCGGTGATACAAAAGATGTAACCATCGCTAAGAAACTCAATGAAACTTTAGAAGTTAAAGGTGGCATCAGCGATGCAGGCTTGTTAACAGATAACAACATCGGTGTTGTGGCCAAATCTGATGGTGGTTTAACCGTTAAATTGGCTAAGAACATAGACTTGGCTGACGGTAGTGTACGTATTGGTGGTACAACCGGTGAAGATGGCGTTGTTACCGGTGGTATTTACATCGCTAAGCAGCAAGGCATAGCAACAACTAAAGATGGTGTAACTGATGATGGTTCCTTTATTACAGGCTTAACCAATACTAAATGGGATCCGGCGACTAACGGCATAGTAAGTGGCCGTGCAGCAACCGAAGATCAGTTGAATGCAGCTATTTCCAACGTGGTGACTTCGGTTGGTGGAGCTCACACCGAACTTACTCTCGATGGTAAATCTGCTGAAGCCGGTGCTGATGGTGAGTTAGGCGATTACATTGGCGATAATAACCTCACTATGGCTGTTAAAGACGTTAACGGTCAGAAGGTTTACGACCTTAAATTGAAGAATCAAGTTGTTATCGGGCAACCTGGCAAGGATGGCAAAGACGGTAAACCTGGCAGCATCGGTTTAGTTGGTCCACAAGGCCCTGCCGGTGAAGATGGCCAACCTGGTAAAAACGCGTATGGCGAAATCTCCGTGAAAAACGGTGCTGATGGTGTTGATGGTACTAACGGCAAGGATGGTATGACTCGTATCGTTTATGTTGATGAAAACAATAAAGAGCATACAGTAGCTACTCTGGAAGATGGTTTGAAATTTGCCGGTGATACAGAAAATGTAACTATCGCTAAGAAACTCAATGAAACCTTAGAAGTTAAAGGCGGCATTAGTGATGCAAGTATGCTCACGGATAACAACATCGGTGTTGTTGCTGAAGAAAAAAGTGGTTTAACCGTTAAATTAGCGAAGAACCTTAACTTGAATGACGGTAGTATTCGCATTGGTGGAACGACTGCTGAAGATGGCACTCTTACCGGCGGTATCTACATAGCTAATCAGAAAGCAGTACCAACAACTAAGGATGGTAAGACCGAAGATGGTTTATTCATTACAGGTTTAGCCAATACCGATTGGAATCCGGACGCAAATGGCATTGTTGAAAACCGTGCCGCTACTGAAAAACAACTGAAAGCAGTTGCCGATTCTTCTGCAAGAGTGGATGCAGCTAACTTGTCAGATGATAATGTAGATAGCTGGAAGGCTAAACTAGGTATTACCGACACACTTCTTGGTGAAGCAGGTGCTTGGAAGTTAACAGTAAATGATACTGGTGAACGTTCTATTAAGAAAGACTCTGTAATTAATTTCGTTAACGGTTCTAACGTTCAGATTACCCAAGAAGATAATGACATCAAGGTAGGTCTAGACTCTAAATTCGTAGAGCAAGTTACAAATAATACGAAGAATATCACTAATTTAGACAACCGCGTAACAAAAGTTGAAGGCGATGTAACCGATGTTAAGAAAGACATTACTAAGATTAACAATGACATCACCAATATCAACAAGGATATCACAAATATTAACACTAAGATTGAAACAATCGAGGGTAAAGCAGGCGTAGCCAATGTAGTCGGCGATCCGGAAACCGGTGTTAAGGCTGAAAAAGTTGATGCAAATGATGCTACGAAGGGCGTAAAAGTTAGTCTTGAAGAAAAAATCAAAGTAGGTGGTATTACAATTGACGGCACAACTCCAAGCGAAGGTGAAACGGCAAATCGTACAATTACAGGCTTAACTAACACAACTTGGGATGCTGAAAAGGCTGTCGATAACCGCGCCGCTACGGAAGGTCAGTTGAAGGACTTTGCTAAGAGTATTGCCGGTACGGCCGGAGCTACTACGATTAATGGTGATGATAATATCAACGCTGTTAAAGTGGAAGGCAAAAACGAATACAACTTATCCTTAAACGATGACTTAAAGGTTGGTAACAGCATTGCCGTTAATAACATGACGTACATTTCCAAAGATGGCATCAATGCTAATGATAAGGAAATTAAGAATGTGAAAGCTGTTGAGCTTACAGCGGATGGCACGAACGCTGCTACAACCGGTCAGGTTTACACGGTTCGACAAGAAATGGCAACTGCAATCGGTGGTGTAGCTACAGCCGTTCAGAACAATGCTCGTCAAATCTCCAAATTGGACTCGAAAGTCAATAAATCCGGCGCCGGTGCCGCCGCCTTGGCAGCCTTACATCCATTGGATTATGATCCTGACAACAAATGGAACTTCACGGCCGGTATGGGTACTTACCACGGTTCTAATGCAGTAGCTTTGGGTGCCTTCTATCGTCCGAATGAAAATACATTGTTCAGTATCGGCGGCTCTATGGGCAATGGGGAAAACATGATGAACGTCGGCGTCAGCATGAAGTTCGGTAACTCCAATCCGTATGCGGGCATGAGCAAAGGCCGTTTGATTGAGTATGTTGAAAAACAGACCAGTGAAATCGACGAATTGAAAGCGCAGAACGAAAGTCAGAACGAACGCATTCAAAAACTGGAAGAATTGGTTCAGTCCTTAATGGCTGCCCGATAGTTTAAAGAAGTTAGTTTTTAAAAACTTGGGAATGTGTAAGTAGTTAAAAGATGTTAAGCGAACAAGTGCTTAAAAGATGTTAAGTGTACAAGTAGTTAAGCTTTTTGCAATAGGCAAAGCAAAGTAGTTGGCAGTACCTTTAATGTAAGGGTGTATATAGCATTTACTCTATGGTTAGTGTTAAGGCGGGAGGTGAATCGGAGGAGCCAAAGTAAGTGGTTCCTGCAAATGTAGATTTAGTTAACCGTGGCAGTCATTGGCTGCAGGGGACACTGGTTGACTTTAAAATCTGCAGTAATAACTATTCTTCTCAAACAAATGAGGCTGTATCTAAAATGTGGGTAAATCTACATTTTGATACAGCCTCATTTGTTTTTTAGTTTTTTTTAAAAAAAGAAATCACCGGAAGGACGCAACCCATGATTAGACAAGGCACTCTTCATATTAAGGCAGCAAATGCGATTTTCTGCTATCGGTGATTTCAATTTAATTGTATCACACAACTCTAAAATAATTTAGTCGATTAAGGGAATCATGTTTTTCCCTTGTTCCGTTGAGTATTTTAAAGCAATACTATATAATTAATTAGATAGAGAATTTTAACATAAGTTGTGAAGGAGACAATATGCGATTACGTAGAAAACCTTGGATTGACGAGGCTATTCATGAATATGATTCCCACGTGATTTTAGAAAACCACGAGGCGCACAAAGGTAAGTGGCGAGAGATGTTCGAAGACCCGACAAAACCTTTGTACTTTGAACTTGGCACCGGTAAGGGCCGCTTTATTGCAGGCATGGCAGAAACTCATCCGGAAGCCAATTTTGTAGGCTTTGAAGTGCAGCTCGGCGTTTTATATTACGCGGCTCAGAAGATTTTTGAACGCAATTTGCCAAACGCCAAAGTATCTTTATTTGATATTGCCGGCATTGAAGACGTTGTGGCACCGGAGGAAATCGATCGTTTTTACATCAACTTCTGCGATCCATGGCCGAAAGCACGCCATGCGAAGCGTCGTTTAACATATCGTACGTTTTTAGATAGATATGCTCGTTTACTAAAACCACAGGGCGAAATTCATTTCAAAACAGATAATGAAGGACTCTTTTTGTTCTCCTTAGAAGAATTTAAAGAATGCGGCTGGACGTTAAAAAATGTGACTTACGATTTACACAGCACGGATACGCCGAATGTAATGACTGAATACGAAGAAAAATTTAGCAAAAAAGGACAGCCGATTTTCCGCCTGGAAGCAATTAAACCTGAGGAGGCGTAATTATGGCGCAAAAGGTTAAAAAATTACCTTCGTTCAGTTTGAAAACGCTGTTCCGCAATGATGCGCAGGCCATTATGGTTATGGTAGGCATTTGGATTATTATCGGGAGTCTCAATATCTATAGTGCGACCTCGGTGGATTTAGTGCGTCAAGATTCGTTCTTTTCCAGCAATATTGTAAAACATATCATATATTTAACGCTCGGTTTATTTTTAGGGCGAGGCGTGTATAGGCTGGATTATCGAAGGCTGAAAGACGAAAAGTTCTTAAATATAATTTCCTTGGTTCTTATCGTTTTATTGGTAGCCGTTTTTGCGGGTGTACAAGTTAACGGTGCGTATCGCTGGATTTCCCTGCCTTTTGGCGTATCGATTCAGCCGTCGGAATTTGCTAAATTAGGCGGCATTATTTGGACTTGTAAATATATTGAAGACTGGCGCAAGCGCTATCCTCATGTAGAGCTTTTAGAAAAACACGATTTATACGGGCGGCGATTTGCACCGCCGTTTACCTATCGGCCAACCAAAGCACTTTGGGCGCCGATAGCATTTGCCGGTCTTACGCTGGTAGAACCGGATACAGGGACGGCCATGTTAATTTTGGCATTCCCTTTACTGTTGATGATAATCGGTAAAATGAGCCGAACATCTTTGACTCAACTAAAATATCTCGGGTTCATGGGGATAATTGGTTTTATTGTTTTGATTTGGGTTTCTGATTATCGGCGTGACCGTATTTTAGCGTGGTGGGACCCTTGGGGCCATTCGTTAACCAAGAGCTTCCAAAGCGTACAAAGTCTTGTGGCCATCGGATCTGGTGGGATTTTTGGCCAGGGCCTTGGTGAGGGGACGGCTAAGTACTTCTACTTACCGGAAGCTCATACTGACTTTGCCTTTGCCGTTTGGGCTCAAGAAACAGGCATATTGGGGGCGCTGTTTTTAGCGATTGTCATATTCCTGTTTGTTGTTTACGGTTTGCGTGTGGCGGCTGACGCCCGTGATTTATTCGGAAAACTACTAGCTATCGGCATTACTTGCCTCATTGGGGGGCAGGCCTTTTTCAATATGCTGATGGTTTGTGGCGTTTTGCCGGTTACCGGTGTACCATTGCCATTTGTTTCTTATGGTGGTTCCTCGTTATTGATGAACATTTTTGCGGTGTCTATTTTGCTTAGCATTTCACGCAGCAATGAGCTCGCTAATCGCCAGATTGGGGCACAAGGTGTGGCACCGTCCCTTCGCGAAGAGACGCGTAGTCGTTTCAGACCATCCGCTGGTGGCGTTAAGTAAGGACGCGTAAGATAGCAGAATGAATTCATCGTATACAAGACACTTGATGAATTGAACTTTTATTGATATTAATATCAAACAGGCTGTTTTTAGACTGCGTTTTTAAAACGCAAGTTTATATATTTTATAGTATTAAGGGTTTAAAAGGATTTCAGAAAGGATTTAGAGGAATGAAAGACTTTATTGACGTATCTGAACGGCCGTCAAACGCGGCCATGTTGCCGTTGAGTTTCCAGCATTTATTCGCCATGTTCGGGGCTACCGTTTTGGTACCGTACTTGTTAAAAGCGGATCCGGCAACGGCGTTATTTATGAACGGGATTGGTACCATTTTGTACTTATTTATTTGTAAAGGGAAAATCCCTTCCTATTTGGGCTCCAGTTTTGCGTTTATCGCGCCGGTATTATCCGTTATGGCGGCCGGCATGTCTTATGAAGCGGCACAGGGCGGTTTTATCGCCTTTGGTTTAGCCTTTATAGTATTGTCCTTCATTGTTCGTGCCGTTGGTATCGGCTGGATTGATTTGTTATTCCCACCGGCAGCCATGGGTGCCATTATCGCCGTTATCGGCTTGGAACTCGGTCCGGTAGCTATGGGCATGGCCGGCATCGTTGGTGACAGCTGGCAAACCTTGGGCATGACCCACACACAAGTTGTGACCATTTCCATGTTCTCCTTGATTGTAACTATCTTGGGCACCGTTATTTTCCGTGGTTTCTTCGCGGTAATTCCGGTACTAATCGGCGTTGTGTCCGGTTATGTGTTGGCGGCCATCATGGGTGTAGTCGATTTTTCAAAAGTATCCGAAGCGGCTTGGTTCTCCTTGCCTCATATGACCACACCGGTTTTCAATATTAACGCAATTTTGATGATTATGCCGGCTTTGTTCGTAGTATTTGCGGAACACGTAGGCCACTTGGTGGTAACCAGTAACATCGTAGGTCGCGACCTCATGAAAGATCCGGGCCTGGAACGCTCTTTATTGGGCGACGGTATCGCCAACATTCTGTCCGGTTTCTTTGGTGCGACACCAAATACGACCTATGGTGAAAACATCGGCGTTTTAGCCATTACTCGCGTTTTCAGCGTGTACGTTATCGGCGGGGCGGCTGTGTTAGCGATTATCTTCTCCTTTATCGGCAAAATCGCTGCATTAATCCACGCTATTCCGGTACCGGTTATGGGTGGCGTAAGTATCTTGTTGTTCGGTATCATCGCAGCATCCGGCTTGCGTATGCTCGTTGAACGTAAGGTAGATTATACACGTCCTGATAATTTGATTTTGACGTCTATCGTTATGATCACCGGCCTCAGCGGCGCTCAAGTAACACTTGGCCCGGTTGTCCTTCAAGGCATGGGCCTCGCTACCGTAGTAGCTGTTATTTTAAGCCTTTGCTTTGCAATTCTTCGCAAAACAGGTATCGGTAATAAACAGCTTAAACACGACTAAGTTGAGGTTGTGTTTTGATTGAGCCGTGTATACGGTACGGCTAAGTTATAACTAGATTATAGCTAGATTATAGCTAGATTATGACTTAGCCCGTATTTGACAGTGTATAATCAGCACTGATATAATAATTGGGTAACCTTGAAGGGGTTTGCAATTATGATTCATGATTAAGTATTAGTTTTGATTCGTGACTGTGAAAACATCAGGTTATCCCAATATGCGCCTATAGCTCAGGGGATAGAGCACCGGTCTCCGGAACCGGGTGCGCAGGTTCGAATCCTGCTAGGCGCACCAGATAAATAAAGGCTTCTCGAAATTTCGAGAGGCCTTTTTTCGTGTATTTGATTCAAATATTGAACTCAATAAGGAGCGTGTGAGATAAAAAATACGTATGTGATTTTTGTAAAATGGTAAAAGCATAAAAGTGTGTATTTGCAGATAATATTTTTATCTTGTAAGTATTTGATTTTGATGATCTAGCGGATTTTTGATTAGACTAAATTTTATGGTGGAATGTTGAGTTTTATGAAGAAATTTAAAAAGAAATGCATAGTACTGTCGAGAAGTTTAATAAAACTTTAATTTACTTTGTTTGATATGAGAGGCGAATATTTGAATAAATAATAGGACGAGTCTGTAGCAGAATTCGATTAATAGGTATTTTGCTACAGCTTTTTTGTATATTTTTTTTCTGCATAAATATGATTTCTGGGGGGTGATGTTTATGTTGTGCAGAAATGTTGCTTTGTGGATTGATAATTTAGTGCGCCTGTTTTGTTGTGGTATGTAGTGGTTTGTTGGATTTTAGGTGTAGTATATATAGATGCTATAGCAACTAAAATATTTATATGGCAAGAGGATGTTGAAGGCGAAGATATACATATTTCTTAGTGTTATAGGTTTATAAAGAAGAAATATTTAATTTATTGAATTTATAATCTTAAAATATGAATAAAATATCCTTTTCAATCTTATGTGAAAGAGCGAAATAGATGTTATTGCAATTATTTTTATTGACTTTTAGGAATGATTGGTATAGAATGCATTCATAATGATGTTGCAAGAAACACAAAAGTATTAAATAATTTGCATTCTGGCGTATAAAAAACTATAGCGGGGATGAAATTAATGGTATTTTGAAGGAGGTTAATTATGAGTGATGTAAAAAAAATAATTGAAGGGGCTTATGATTTACACGTTCATTCTGCACCGGATGTGTTACCAAGAAAGATGGATGACTTGGAAATGGCTGAAAGATGCACGAATGGTCCACTGGCGGGATACGTTATAAAAAAACATTGGACTCAAACCGGTGAAAGAGCAAAATTAATAAATAAGCTTTATCCGAAATGTGATGCAATCGGCTCTATTACTTTAAATAGTTCAGTCGGAGGAATAAATGCACCGGCTGTAGAAATGGCGGCTCGAGATAATTGTAAATTGGTTTGGTTTCCTACTTGTGACAGTGAACATGAAATGGCACATCAATTTAATGGAGATCCAAATAAAAAATTAGCCTTCTGGGCGTCTATTGTAATTGAGATGAAGAATGCGGGAATTAAGGTTCCTACGATTAATATCCTTGATGAATTTGGTCAGTTGAAGCCAGAAGTTTATGATGTTTTAGATGTTATAGCTAGATACGATTTGATTTTAGCAACCGGACATATCTCTCATGAAGAAGCTTATAAGCTGGTTCCTGAAGCAGCTAAACGAAATGTTAAAAATATACTTATTACACATGCAACATTTCCAACTACATTTTATTCCGTTGAAGATCAAAAAAAGTTTATTGATTATGGAGCTAAGATTGAACAGTGTTATACAACATGGAAGACGGACAAGGTAGCGTTTGACATAGTGGCAGATCAGATAAGACAAGTAGGGCCAGATAATTGTATTCTTGCCACTGATCTTGGTAATACAAAACTGTGTTATCCAGACGAAGGGTTAGCAGAGTTTGCAGAAAGACTTTTACAAAAAGGTTTTTCTGAGGATGAAATTCGAACTATGGTTGTAATTAATCCAAAAATTTTATTGGGGAAAAATGACATTGAATAAAAGATTGTATTGGGTTTAAGTAAAATGATTAGAGTAATTTAGGAGGAACTATTATGGAAGGCAAGAGAATTTTAGTAGTAAGTGCACATGCAGCAGATTATGTATGGAGATCGGGTGGTACAATTGCAAAATACATTAAACATGGTGCTAATGTGGATGTTGTGGTTTTAAGTTTTGGGGTTAGAGGTGAGAGTGCAGCACAGTGGAAAAAAGAAGGAGCCACGTATGATACTGTAAAGCAGAATCGACTAGAGGAAACAACTAAAGCCGCAGAAATTCTTGGCGTTAAAAATATTGAGTTTTGGGATCTTCCAGATTATCCAATGAGACCGTATCTTACGGAAGATATTCGAAAGAGAATGGTAAAGAAAATTAGAGAAGTTAGACCAGACATCATTATTACGCATGATAAAAAAGGAAAAGACATATTAAATCCTGATCATAATGATGTATCAGAGTTTGTATTTGAATGCTCTATTCATTCAAATTCAAGAGGCGTTATTGTAGATAATCTTCCAACGACTAAACAAATGCGTTTATTTGGGTTTGAACCTCATCAAACTGAACTATCACAATTTGTTCCTGATGAGTTAGTAGATATTACAGAGGTTTATGAACAAAAAGTTGCGGCGATGCAGTGTTTCCAGGCACAGCATCATCTCATTCAGTATTATACAGAAAGAGCAAATCTTCGAGGCAATCATTTAAGAAGAATTTCAGGTAATCAGACTTATAAATATGGAGAGGCATTTTCAAGCTTTTTTCCTATTGCAGGTGATGAATTAGTATAAATTTATATTTCTAAAATAGATTAGATAAAGGGGATAATTCCTGACCGAATTATCAATAAGAGGGATAAAACTATGATTAATGAATGTGCACCATTGTTACCGGAAGATATTATTAAAAGAGCTGAAAAATTAAATGTAGCATTAATTTTGGATGGAGTGAAAGCCGCTAAAATTGATATTCCTAATGGAGGTTGTATGGACGCAGACATCAACCCCTGTGTAAGAGGAGCTACAGTGGTTGGTACGGCTCTTACTGTAGAAGCGGCTGAGGGAAATAACTACCCAATTCATATAGCAAGTTATAATTTTAAAGCAGATGGCTATATCATGGTAATTGATGGTAAAGGGTATAGGGAAAGAGCGTATTTTGGCGATTTAATCATGGGTGCATGTCAAGCAGTGGGATTTAAAGGTATGGTTATTGATGGTTATACAAGAGATCTTGATGGAACTATAGAACTGAAGTTTCCTGTATATAGTAAAGGTTTAATGCCGAGAGGACCAATCAAAAAGGCCGAAGGAAATATCAACACAACTATTACCTGTGCTGGTGTTGTCGTAGAGCCTGGAGATTTAGTATGTGGTGATTTAGATGGTGTATGTGTAATACCTAAAAAATATATAGAAATAGTTTTGAGTGCCGCTGAGGAAAAAGCTATATACGAAGATAATCGGAATAAAACAATTGCAGCGTATAGAGAAGCTAAAAAAAATGGCACAGAATTACCACAACTTGCTCCGCAATGGGTTGTTGAAATGCAGCAAAATAAATAATTAAAATTTTGACTTTCGTATTCCTGGTATTTTCCGTTTATATATGAAGGGAGTATAAGCATGGAAATCGTAACCGAAAAGAAAGTTCCATTTTTTAAAAAATACGGTATGTTAATAGCGTTATTAGTGTTGGCCGCAATTTTTGCGTTACCTACACCGACTGAATTACCAACGGCAGGGCATAGAATGTTAGGTATTTTGGTTTTTGCAGTTATAATTTGGCTCACTGAAGCCGTATCTTATCCGGTTAGTGCGGCAATTCTTTCATTATTAATGATTATATGTGTAGGGTTTTCCCCTCAAGTCGGCAAGCCTGATGTAATTTATGGTACTGGCAGTGCGTTGAAAATGGCTTTTATGGGGATTTCAGCCAGTGCTACAATTTTAGTTGGTGCAGCATTATTCTTGGCTGCGGCAATGACACAGACCGGACTTGACAAACGAATTGCATTATTTATTTTGTCACGTATCGGAAGTAAGACTAATCGTTTAGTCGCAGGGATGATTTTGGTTGGTATTATACTCGCTTTCTTAGTTCCAAGTACTACTGCTCGTGTAGGATGCATGGTCCCGGTTATATTAGGTATTGTTTCTGCGTTTGGGATGAAGACCGGAAGTAGGCTTGCTGCATTATTAATGGTAGTTACTATTCAAACTGGAAGCATTTGGAATACAGGAATTAAAACTGCGGCAGCACAGAATATGGTTACAATGGGTTTTATTGAAAGACTTTTAAATGGTAATATATCTTGGATGCAGTGGTTCATTGCGGCAGCTCCGTTTGCTATTGTTATGTCTATTATATTGTACTTTATTGCGATGTATATGTTGCCACCTGAACTGGATGAAATCAAGGGTGGCGCCGAAACTATAAAGGCTAAGTTAGAGGAGTTAGGTGCAGTTACGCCTGCCGAAAAGAAACTTTTAGCAATTTCTGCTGGATTGATATTGCTATGGGTAACTGAAGGGTTCTTACATAATTTCGATACAACGACAACAACAATTTTAGCTGTAACTTTAATGCTATTACCTTGGACAGGCATTATGACTTGGAAACAGGCAGAAAGTCATATTTCGTGGGGGACTCTTATGCTTTTAGGTGTGGGAATTAGCATGGGTTCTGCCTTACTTACTACCAAGGCTGCACAATGGTTGGCTAATGAAATCTCAGTCGGAATGGGCTTGGCTGATGCATCTATTTTTGGCGTGTTTGCAGTTATTTCGCTATTTATTATTATTATTCATCTTGGATTTGCATCTGGTTCAGCAATAGCTTCGGCAATGATTCCGATTGTTATCGCTCTTTTACAAGGATTACCACTTGAGGGATTAAATATTGTTGGTTTAACAATGGTATTTCATTTTGTTATTAATTTTGGGTTTATTTTGCCGGTTAATACACCACAGGGGATTCTTGCATTTGCAACAGATACTTTTTCAGCAAAAGATTGTATGAAGGTTGGTATACCATTAACGATTGTAGGGTATATTTTGTTGTTAGTTTTCTCACAAACCTATTGGAAGGTATTGGGCATTTTCTAATACTATAGTTTATTAAACTTGGACAGTCAGGATTATTAAAAGTCAATAGGGGCTGATTAAATAATAGTATAAATTTTTACAATAATACTAGGAGGGTGATGGGCATTTGCTCATCACCTTTTTTGTAATTAACGTATTATATAATATAAAATTAGATTAATCATTTGGCTTTGAGATGATATACTAAATATAAAGAGTTTTTATTTGAGATAAGTCTTTATATTAATAGGAGATTTAAAAGTGGCAAGAGCAAGAGTAAGATTAGCAAGATATATTTCATTGCTATATCGATATAGTCAAGTATATTTTAGTGAACATTTAAAGAAGTATCAGCTAGGAAGTGGCCAATATATTTTCTTTATGGAGGCTATACGAAATGATGGAATTACACAAGAGCAATTGTCTAATAATATAGAAATTGATAAAGCAACTACTGCAAGAGCTGTGGCTAAACTTATTGAAGCCGGATATTTTACTAAAGTAAATAATGCTGAGGATCGTAGAGCTTATAATATTTATGCTACAGATAAAGCTCGTGATATGAGAAAAGATATTGAAAATGTATTAGATGAATGGAATGAAAAGCTTTTTAAAGGATTTACTAAAGATGAACGTAATTTTTATCATTCATTAACGCAACGAATTTATGAAAATATCTCTAAAGATGATTTTTTTAAGAATAGATAGTAATTTGATATTGTATTTTCTTGGTGTGATTGTTATGGAATGTCATTGGAATTCTGATGCGGATACAGATACGTTTTTAATCAAGAAAAATAGAAAAGAATCAGAAAAATTAGGATAAAGAAATATTCTTTAAGTTTAAAAATGTAGCGATTGTACAGAATAGCCTGTATAATCGCTATTTTTTTTTATTTTTAGCAAAGTTAATAGTATGTAATTTTTCTCCTGATATCTAATCATAGTAATGGATGTTTATTTAAGGCATAAAAATAATCTATATTAGATGCAAAGTAATCAGTATTTGTTGTTTATGACTTTAGATTATATACTGTATTTGAAAATGTAATTGCGCGCAACGAATATCAAAGATGGGTATAGGTAATTGATAGGAGGGAATTGTATGGCTAACATTTTAATTTTATGTGCCATTATACTCGCTATTGCATTAGGGTATAGGACTAAAATTAACACAGGTTTTTTTGGGATAGTATTTGCTTATATTATTGGTACATTTTATTTAGGCATTAAGCCTGGCGACATTATCAAAATGTGGCCGATAAGTATATTCTTTGTAATCTTAGCTATTTCTTTATTCTATAACTTTGCAATGACTAATGGGACATTAGAGAAGTTAGCTCAGCACATGCTATATAGAACTCGCAAAGTTCCTAAATTGTTGCCATTTGCTATTTTTATAGCTGCCACTATTTTAGCTGCATTAGGTGCCGGATTCTTTGCAGTAATGGCCTTTTTCACACCAATCACTATGCTTCTATGCAGAAAGACAGGGTTAAGTCCATTAATCGGCGCTTTGGCCGTTAACTATGGAGCTTTATGCGGTAACAATTTTATGATTAGCCCTGGGGGTGTTGTTTTTATTGGCTTAATGAATCAAGCAGGTTATGAAGCTGTATCATATGGATTTGAATTCCAAATCTTTTTAGCCTCATTTGTTGTTCCAATAGTAGTATTGAGTTTGTTAATCTTATTTAATACACGTAAAAAAGGTAATGCTGATGTTGTAGAAATTTCTTTACCGGAAGCATTTAATGCTGTTCAGAAAAAAACATTAGCTTTAGTTGTATCTATGATTGTAGTTGTATTAATTTTCCCTATTTTACACATTATTTTCCCGCAAGTTGGTCTTATAAAAACTCTTGATAAAGCTATTGATGTTGGTTTAGTTGCTGTTGTTTTTGCAGTCCTAGCTTTATTGATGAACTTGGGTGATGAAAAAGAAGTCATAAAAAAAGTGCCGTGGGGTACATTAATCATGATTTGTGGTGTAGGGATGTTAATATCAGTAGCTATAAAAGCCGGAACAGTAAAATTAATTGCGGGATTTGTTACTGATACGATTCCGGCTCCAGTTGTACCTATTGTAATGGCTGCTATTGGTGGATTTATGTCATTCTTTTCAAGTACTATGGGTGTAGTAACTCCGGCATTATTTCCACTTGTTCCTAATTTGGCTGAAGCTTCAGGTATTGATGCGGCTGTATTATTCTCAGCTATCGTTATTGGGGCACAAGCTACTGCAATATCTCCATTTTCTTCGGGTGGCAGCTTAGTATTAAGTACAGTAAGCGAAGAAGAACGAGTAGATATGTTCGGGAAATTAATTTTTAGAGGTGTACCTATTTGTTTGGGTGCTGCTATCATTTATGCATTTATTGTTAATTTAATTATGTGATAGAGAGGTATAGATATGAGAGTTGACACACATGCACATGTATTTGAGCCTAATTTAAATTTAGCGAGTGATAGACGTTATGCACCTACTTATAGTGCATTGGTTGAGGAATTTATTTCTAATTTTGAATCTAAAGGAATGGACAAAGGCGTATTAATTCAACCAAGCTTTTTAGGATTTGATAATACCTATATGGTAAACGCTATAAAGAAATTCCCGGATAAGCTTTATGGTGTAGCTGTTGTCGATACAACAATCACACTTAAAGAACTACAAGCATTGGCAAAAAACAATATTATTGGAATTCGACTTAATCTATACGCTCGTCAAATCCCTAATTTGAAAGAAGGCAAATGGCCTGAAATCCTTAATTATGTAAAAACATTAGGATGGCATGTAGAGTTACATATTGATGCCGTTCAGTTACCTCCATTAATTGATGACTTATTAAATGCCGGTGTAAAAATAGTAGTAGATCATTTTAGTAGACCTACTGCAGAAAATTTATTAGAGGATGAAGGGTTTAAATATTTACTTTCTGTTGGTAATAGCCAACAAATTTGGGTAAAAATTTCTGCCTCATATCGATTAAAAAAAGAATTGTCTTTTGATGAAAATATTAAGTTAGCCGAAGAATTGATGCCAGCCTTAATAGACGCTTTTGGAGCTAAGCGTTTATTATGGGGCAGCGATTGGCCACATACGCAGTTTGAAAAATTGATTTCCTATGAAAAGGTTTGGGATGCATTTTTAAAACTAGTTCCGGAAGAAAAGTTAAGAAATATTATATTGGACGATAGTTTTGCCGATTTAATTAAAGATATTCAATAATTCTATATGGGTATGAAATACACGAAAGGTTTTAGACAACAATATTGCCTTGATTTATTAGTGCTCATATAAAAATAAGCGACTCGAGGATTATTGGCGAGTCGCTTTGTTTTTTTGTTTAAGAAAAGATATCTTAAATTAGTTCCATAAGAAGTAAATCATCTATAAAATTAGAAATAGTTTTAATTTATTGATAATTGAGTTATTTATTATTTGTACATATTGCTAATTAGTTATATAGTAAATTTGTAAAGAGAATATAGGATATAAAATTACAACTTCCAATTCATAATGAAGTCTATAAAAGCTTTGACCGGTGTCATTGATGTATAGTTATTTCGATAGTATAAATTAGTAGTACGGAGTAAAGGATCACCGGATTTAGTAATTAGTGGAGCGGTATAGATACCGGGAACATCTTGGGCACAACTTTCTGTGAGAAGAGTAAATCCTAAGCCTTGGCGAACTAACTTTATGCAAGTATCAATGTCGTCAACTTCGATGGAAGTTTTAGGGGGCGTTTGATAATGACTATACCACCAATCATCTAATGTTTGCTGTAAATTAGGATCGGTTTGATAATGAATATATGAGTGTTGTGGTAAATTTTCAAATGAAAGTTCTGATTTATTGAACAAACATAATGGTTCACTTAAGAGTTCCAGATGATGTTCGCTCCAATCGTGTGCACCACGAACGATAGTAACGTCTAATTCGCCTTCTAAGAATCGTCGATACAAGCGATAGCTTAAGCCGCTGTACATATTGATGTCAATATATGGATAGGCTAGAGAAAAGGCTGACAGAATTTTTGGAATGTGGTATTTGGCAAAAATATTAGAGCAACCAAGACGCAATGTGCCTCTGATTTCAGTGCCGGTAGCACTTAATTGTTTTTTTATAGCTTGGTAGGCTTTGTCAGCCTCTTGCATATAGTTATATAATTGTTCGCCTTCCGAAGTAAAAGCAATACCACGAGGTTGTCGGATAATCAGATTACAATTAAATTCTTTTTCAAGACGTTTAATACGTTCGCTTAAGGCCGGTTGGGTCATAAATAAACGTTTTGCCGTATAAGTAATATTTTTTTCTTCATATAAAGTTTTTAGCAATATAAAGTCTTTTGTATCCATGAAATCCTCCGATAAATATTTATTATATCAATTATATAAGAACCGTCATTGAGATACAAGGTTAATTTATAGTTAATGTTCGATAGTAAAGTATATAAAGCGTTGGAATAAAAAAGAAAGGTTAGGTAGGGACATGAACGCAGTAACATTAATTTCAGATGGCATTTTTTTAGAAAATGGAAACAAGATTGTCACTAAGGAATCCGTTGTAAACCATTCGCGTAGTCAAGAATTTGATGAAACAAAAGCCGCTAAAGAAACCATGGCGTATCGAATCATGATGGCACATCAAACTAGTGAAGGGGATGAGTCTTTACGTATTAAATTTGATGCACTTACATCGCATGATATTACGTATGTGGGGATTATTCAGACTGCAATAGCATCCGGGTTAGATCGTTTTCCTATTCCTTACGTTTTAACTAATTGTCACAATAGTTTAGCTGCCGTTGGCGGAACAATTAATGAAGATGATCATGTATTTGGTTTGTCTGCGGTTAAGCGTTTTGGCGGTATTTATGTGCCACCTCATTTGGCTGTTATTCATCAATATATGCGTGAAACTATGGCAGGATGTGGGAAGATGATATTAGGTTCAGATAGTCATACTCGTTATGGTGCATTAGGAACAATGGCCATCGGCGAAGGCGGTCCGGAGTTAGTTAAACAATTATTAGGCCGTACGTATGATATTCAACGACCAAAAGTAGTTGCCATTTATTTGACAGGTAAGCCACGTCATGGCGTTGGACCACAAGATGTTGCTTTAGCTATAGAGAAAGCTGTTTTTAAAAATGGTTTTGTTAAAAATAAAATTATGGAATTCGTAGGACCTGGTATACATAATTTATCCATGGATTTTCGCAATGGTATCGATGTTATGACGACGGAAACGACCTGTCTTACTACAATTTGGTGCACAGATGATACGACTAAAGAATTTTTAACAATTCATGGTCGAGGTTCTGATTATAAATTATTACAGCCGGGTAATATTGCTTATTATGATGGTTTAGTTAAAGTAGAACTCGATAAAGTGGAAAGTATGATTGCTATGCCGTTCCATCCAAGCAACGTATATACAATTAAAGAGTTGAATGAAGGCGGTCAAGATTTATTGCGTCAAATTGAAAAAAATGCAGTAGATCAATTGGATAATAAAGAATTACGTCTTATGTTACCGGAAAAATATCATGAGAATAAACTTCATGTAGATCAAGGAATAATTGTAGGCTGCTCCGGCGGTTTATATGAAAATATTATGGCGGCCGCTAATATTGTAAAGGGAAAAGGTGTTGGACAAGAACGTTTTGCCTTTAGCGTGTATCCATCCAGCCAGCCAATTTACTTAGAACTTATGAGAAATGGTGCTCTAGGTGATTTAATGGAAGCCGGTGCTATTATTCGATCTGCATTCTGCGGTCCTTGTTTTGGTGCTGGTGATACCCCAAATAATGGTGGGCTATCTGCTCGACATGCAACGCGTAATTTTCCTAATCGTGAAGGTTCCAAACCGGGACAGGGACAAATTTCCTCGGTTGCACTGATGGACGCACGATCTATAGCGGCTACAGCAATTAATAAGGGCGCTTTAACAGCAGCCACTGAAGTTGATTATGATGATAATATAGCTTCCTATCATTTTAATGATAAACCATATGTTAATAAGGTTTATCAAGGTTATGGTGATGCGAATACAGCTGAAGAACTTGTATATGGTCCATCAATTAAAGCATGGCCAAAAATTGAAGCATTAACAGATAATATTTTGTTAAAAGTAGCTGCATACATTGATGATCCGGTTACAACCACTGATGAATTAATCCCATCTGGGGAAACCTCCTCTTATCGTTCAAATCCTTATGCACTTTCAGAATTTGCTTTAAGTCGTAAAGTGCCGGAATATGTTGGTCGTGCTAAGACAGTAAGAGACTGGGAAAAAAGCCGTCAAGATGGAGTTATTAATTTGGAATTACAAAATGCTTATCAAATGATTAATGACGCTTTGAATCTTGGTAAATCATTAGATGATTTGTCTAAGTCGACACTTGTAGCAAGCATGATTTATGCCAATAAACCGGGTGATGGATCCGCTCGTGAACAAGCTGCATCTTGTCAGCGTGTATTAGGTGGAGGAGCCAATATTGCCTTAGAATATGCTACTAAACGATATCGTTCAAATGTAATTAATTGGGGGATGTTGCCATTTGTAACAAGTGAAACTGACTCTAGAAAGTTGGCGGTAGGGGATTATGTATTTGTACCTAATGTAAGAGCTATCTTATTAAGTGATAGTGACGACTTTAAGGCTTATGTGATTAATAATGGGAAAAAAGAAGAAATTACATTACACCTAGGCTATTTGAGCAATGAAGAAAAATCTATTATTGCTAAGGGGTGCTTAATTAACTATTATGCAGACTCTAAGTCGAATAATGACAAAGATTAATATTAAGAAGTAATACGAACGGGCTGTAACGAAATGCGAGTAGAAAAATACATTTCGTTACGGCCTGTTTTTGCTAGGTTCTCGCTACTTTTTTATTTTACATAGATTTCATATTCTAAAATACCTAATAATGGAGAGCTGAGAAATATTAATTGACATTGTTAATGAGAATGGTTAGAAATGATTAGAAAGTGATTAGAAAGTTAGAATTTGGTTAGAATATAGATGGGGGAAATCTAAGGAATGAGTAGAATGAGTTTTCAAGAAGAATACGATAGCTTTGAGGATATGCGTTCTATTAATCAGGAGTTAACTTTTGAAGCCACCAAAAAAGAGTTTGATCTTCGAAGGGTTCCATTTGGGCCATCTCAGCTGAAAACTTTAAAACTAGTATCTCCTGATGGATTATATACGAACTTGGGCTTACTCCTATCTGAACAGTGTCCTTATACTATCAAGGCAGCCATATTTCAAGGAACCAATCAAAATATATTTAAAGATCGTAGAGAATTCTCCGGTTCGCTTATGCAACAAATGAATGAAGTTTACGATTATATTGATTTACATAATCAAATCGGTTCAACTTTTGAAAAACTTCGGCGTATCGACACCCGAGATTATCCGGAAGTTGCAGTTCGCGAGGCATTACTTAATACGTTAGTTCACCGAGACTATTCATTTAGTGCCAGTACATTAATCAGTATTTTCGAAGACAGGTTAGAATTTGTTTCTTTGGGTGGTCTGCTCCCCGGGTTAGAGTTAGAAGATGTGACAGCAGGTGTTTCGGTGTGTCGTAATCCGAACCTGGCTAATGTTTTTTACCGTTTAGAACTCATTGAAGCTTATGGCACAGGTATGCAAAAAATTATGGATGCATACGTCGGTGCTCCGTTACAGCCACAACTTCGAGTTACTAATAATACGTTTAAAATTATTCTACCTAATGTCAATACTATGAGAGAAGTGACGGAGAAACCACAGGCGATTAGAGAGACAGTGGTTCCGTTTGGCAGTTCGAATGAGGAAAGAATAATGCATCACTTGGCGGAGAAGCAAGTGATTACTCGCAAAGAAACTCAGGAATTATTGGGTGTTAGTCAATCTACGGCGGGGCGTATTTTGAAATCAATGATAGATAAGGGGCAGATTGTACAGATTGGTGGAAGCCGTAATATACGATATGAATTGGTGAAGAAGTAAATACGTATATTTTTTCATTAGCTACAGCAAGATTTATTGATTTCGCTAAGAAATACATTTTAGGCATAACTAATAATGAGAGATAAGTATTAGAAATATGAACTAAATATAGTTACAATAAAGGTATTAAGAGAATGGAGTATTTGCCTTTTGGATACAGTTTCATTGAGAAAAGAGGGGGCTTTTATGAAAAAAGTTATTGTATTTCTGGCAATGTCACTGATTGTTACCATATTGACGGCCTGTGCCGGCCAGTCGAGCACGGCTAAAGAGGCTGCGAATTCGAATGCTAAAGAAGCTGTAAGCTCGAATGCCAAAGAGGACACGAGTGTTGTGAAAACGCAACAAGCTACACCAAATGTAACGAATCGTAAATTAAAAATGACCGTCGAAGGACAGGAGATTTCTATTGTTCTCTATGATACACCAACGGCCAATGCCCTTTACGAAGCACTTCCTATGACGCTGAGTTTTTCAGATTATAACAGTACCGAGAAAATTGCCTATCCACCTGAAAAGCTGCCGACTAAAGGCGAACCGGATGCAACGGATCCCGATGTAGGTGATTTGTGCTACTTCTCACCATGGGGCAATCTATGCATTTTTTATAAAGACTTTGGAAATTCACCGGGGCTAATTAAATTAGGCCGTGTAGAGTCGGGGATGGAAATTCTATCCGGCATGAAGGGCGATTTTACGGCTACGATTGAGAAGGTGGAATAAGATGAAATATACTAAATTAGGCACAACGGACATTGAAATTTCCAAAATACATATGTAAAGAAATCTAATGGGGAGGTTAGTGATTATGGGAAGAAAAGTTATTCCAGGAGACATTATTTTTTGCGATCGAGGATTTTATTCACATTTTGGGATTTATGTGGGAGAATTAAACGTCATTCATTTTGATAGTAACTTTATTGACAAAGTTACAGGATATAAAGATCCGCGAATTGCTAAGACTGATGTTGAAAAATTTAGGTGTGAGGATAAAATATATACGATTCCGCCACAAGAGTTGTTGTCTGTTATTGATGATTATTGTTCCTTTGAAGATGGTAAATATAATTTTTATTCACCGGAGGAGACTGTAAAAAGAGCATATGGACGTTTAAATGCGCCGAAGAAAGAAAATTATAGTTTGCTGGGCAATAATTGTGAACATTTTGCTATTTGGTGTAAAACAGGAATTCATGATAGCCGCCAAGCACGTAATTATAACCGATTTTCTTCTCATCCGATTACCTGGATTTTTGGCCTAGTAGGGTTGGGGTTAAGTGCCATTAATAAAGAACTTTTCCAAGAGGAAGCGGAATTCTAATTGATACTTAAATAATAAAAAATGAGGTGCAGTTTAACTTGCATCTCATTTTTTGCTATTAAATCAATATTTTTTACGTCCCCAAATCAACAATCTCATCAAACAGCAGTCTGGCTCTATCAATCGGAGAATTTATATCATCGTGATAATGTCCGAAGTACCATTTCTTAAAAGTAAGTTTCGGCTTTAGCTTGGTCAAGAACTCCTGTGTCGGGCAGGTAATGTTGACTTTATTAAAAAGTAAATGACGAATGATATGAATAAATTGTTTGGGTGCCTGATGGGTGATGACGTAATCTACGTTAAAATTGTGCTTTTTCAAGTTTTCAATAGCATAGGATTGTTCTTCAGATGTCGAGTTTTCTTGCTCCCACCATGAAATGCTCGGCGTTCTGTATTGTTTATCCACACTGGCAGCGCCGCCGAAGGTGAAAATAGTTTGGTTTTCCATGGTAAAAATTTCGCCGCGCATGAGGTGGTAGATACCGTCCAAATCATGAACACGGCCGCCCCATTTTTCAATGACAGGATTGCTATATAGTAAGTCAAAATTTTCGTGATTGCCGTCAACAAAGCAAGTTGTAAAAGGGGCATTTCTTAATAAGTCTAATAACTTATCGTCTTTATAGTGCATGTCTAAGGCACGACTGTACCAAGGAATGCCAAAGTCACCGGCGACAATCAAAATATCGTCTTTAGTGCAATCGCTTAATACTTTGATATATTCTTGGATTTGTTCTTTTTCACCATGAAGATCGCCTGTAACAAAAATCATAGGTTAACTCCTTTTTATTCAATCTCAAAAAATTCCCATATTTCATCCAAAGAAACAGGATAGAAGTGATTGGCGTCAACGCCCACATCGTAGCGTCGAATGCCTTCCACTCGATTTCGTTCGTTATACTCGCCCGTTGAGTGGATGTGACCGTGCAACATCATGCTGCCGTGACGATAGCGATTCCACGCTAAAATCGGATAATGCATCAAGGCGATAGGGACTTTTTTATCAGTCAAATATTTATAATCACACATCTCTTTAAAAATTTTGGCATCATATTTCTTATACTTATCATGATTGCCTATGAGGAGCGTCTTTTTACCATTCAGACGACTCAGTAAGGAATTAGCCTCCTGTGGTTCTAGTTTTTGCGTTAAATCCCCTAAGAGATACACCGTATCTTTTTTAGAAACAAGGCTGTTGTAATTGGCGATGAGTGTTTCATTCATTTCTTCAACCGTGTCGAACGGACGATTTCTGTTTTTAATAACTTTTGGATAGCCTAGGTGCAGATCGCTGGTGAAATAAATCATGGTCGTTACTCCTGTCTTGGGGTATAATCTAGATAAGAATAAAGAATATATCGTAAGTTTAGGTATGGTATTGGACGTACCGGTAATACGTTTAAAACATCAGAGGTAGTGCGAATAGAAAGGGATATTGCATGGGAATTCTATTGCTTATAATTACCGGTCTCATTTATGGCTTGGTAGGAACGGTTATTTTGCACTTTATCAATAATATCTTTGCGCTTTTTGGGGAACCGACCATATTGGAACAGCCGTTTATTTTAGATTTTTTGCAAAAATACAATTTACCGACACACAGCTTTGCCGTATCTTGCACTTGGGTGGCACTTTTCTTTTTAGTCGCCATCATCTTATTCCAATTGCCACCGGTGCAGGGCTTGTTTTTAAAATTTAAAGCTATTAGCAAACCGGAAGGTGATTTGAAAAACTATTTAGATGCCTGTTGGCAAGATGTGTGCAATCGCGCCGGCGTTGATGCGGGGCGCTATCGGCTGTATGTGCAGCACAGCAATCAGATTAATGCCTTTGCCCTAGGCCATGACCGGGTAGTCGTGTTGATGGGCTTGATTAATGAAATGAACTCGGCTGAACTTAAGGGGATTCTGGCGCATGAGCTCAGCCATTTGATTCATCGCGATACCACTTACGGTATGACGTCGGTGGCCATGCTCAATGTGTATAACGCTATCATAATTGCTTTTGAATTAATCGTTTGGATGATTACGATGGTGTATAATATACTTCGCTACATTCCGTTTATCAATATTTTGGCAGTTATCTTTATGGCCTTTATCCTATTTATACGATTTATTGTACGAATCCTGCATAGTATCGCTAATTTCGGCTATGTGCTGTTGGCGCCGTTCGGCTCTCGTGTAGCCGAATATCGTGCCGACCGTTTTGCTCATGAGTTGGGGCTGGGGCAGGAGCTCGCGTCGGCGTTGGCAAAACTGACACGCTACGGCGATACAGAAGGTTTTATCAATCAACTAGTCAGCGATCATCCGCCACTGCGTAAGCGAGTAGCTAAACTGTATGAATTGTCGCAGCAACAATAATTGCTCTTAGGATTTAAAATGAAAGAAATTTTTATTTTATAAATGTATCATTCATCTGCAGTACTTTTTTTGCTATAATTAAATTATACAGTAATATCTACTTTTGATATAGCATTGTGTGGGATATATGCAAGTATTAAGAGTATAGGGATTTGTTGGTAATATAGGGATAAGGAGTGTTACTATGATGAGTTTTTTATTTTGGGTTCTTCTGATTTTTCTTGTTTACTATTTTATTACAAGATACAATCGGTTACAGGGTTTAAACCAAGAAATTAAAGAAGCAAGGTCTAATATTAAAGTAGTGGTAGAACGTAAAGTAGCCATTGTTAATCAGTTTGCCGATTTAGTTAACAGTTATGGTAGCTATGAAAAACTAATTCAACTTAAGGTGTCTGATAATTATACTGAAATGGCTCGTGCTACATCTGAAGCTGTTACTTCGATTAAGGCATTAGCGAATACATATCCTGAATTAAAGTCCAGTACTCATTATTCACAATTCTTAGAAAATATTAGTCAAAATGAGCAGATTTTAACTGAAAAACGTGAAACTTACAACTATGTGGTTAAAGGCTACAATAGCCAGATAGCACAAATTCCAATGGTATTTGTTGCCTCTGCTCTTGGGTTTAAAGAAGCCCCGTATTTTGATCCTAATAATGAAATTGGGATTGATTCTTTTAGTGGTGCAAATACTGAAGCTATTAAAGAATTAGCGATTAAGGGCACAGAAGTTTTAAAAGATAAAACAGAACAAATAAAAGATAAAATCAATAAATAATACTTAAATAAAAAAAGATGTATAAAATGTATAAGTGATTTACATTTTATGCATCTTTTTTGTTGTTTAAGCAAAAATAAAAATGCCGGATTACCTGCTTGGTCCAAAACATTGGGCTTTGGTTTGGTAGCGAAAATCGGTCTCCAAGATTTTAGAATGATTAACCTTTATTGATTAATAGCTTATTGGTAACAGTTAACTTGGGTTTAATGATTAATAGTTTAACGCTAACAATTAATGGTTAATGATTACTGCAGGGATGGTATGTTTGCGGGCTCCCTGCGGACCAAAATTGCATGATGCCAACATACCTTGATAACCGGTCGAAAAAGACACCGGCTTATCCTATATGTTTAATTAATGGTAGAGTTTTAGTTTTACCGGTAAAACCCTGCTCCCAAAAATCCGGCAAACCATATTTAATGTTTTTCGGTAACCCGGCGTATTTCATTTAATAAAAAACACATAATATATAACTTGAATAGTTTGATGACGTACCTCTGATATAACGAAAGTCGCGATATATCAGAGGTATATCATTTTAACTTAGTACGTTACGGTAATTGTCGTCATTTCCGTAGCGTTACCCAAGATAGCGTCGATTTCTTCGAGGTAGTTCTCGATACGCTCCTTGGCGAGCTTCGCTTTTTTCACAATATCGGCCGGATCGTAGAAAACGGCTTCATACTGTTTGCGAAGGGTAGTTTCTCGTTCTTCGCGGGACTTGGCACTGGCGTTATTAACGGTGCCGAACTCTTGTGCCATACGATCTCTTATAGTCCTTTCACATAGATCATTGATAAAATCAAACTGCTCGGTAGCATTAGTTACCTTCTGGCGCAATTCGTTAACGATATAGGACAGTTCATTTGTGTAGTAAGCTTTGCGGGCAATGGCGCCGGCGAAGCTTACTTTTTCGGTACCGGTGTTTTCTTCATCGAGGGTAATGAAGCGTGGCAACTCCACGAAGTTGTTTACATTGGCGTCCATGATGGCCACAGCCAATGCTTCGCGGCGACGGATTTTATCGTTTAACGACTGATAGTTGGCTTTCACTTCGTCTTGCCAGGAATTGAGCGGCAAGCCGTCGATAACAGCCGTTTGAGCCGATTCCGAAGTGACGAACTTTTCGGACATCATGGCTTTGATTTGTTTGTCTAATAACTTCTTCTGACCTAAGGCTTTGCGTAGGCTCATTGTTTCAGTGTTCATGAGGGACCTCCTTAATGATTAATGGATATACATTTCGTTTGATTAGATGGTATCGCATGGGGCGTTTTTTCACAATGGGCATCAAAGTTCAATGGTAGAAGTCAAGATTTTACAGTTAAATTTTTGATGTTTGGAATCTTGTTTTTGTAAAATCCAAAGTTTTACTTATAAAAAATGGTCATGTACGAAGTGGCAAGTAGCGGTTGTTTGTGATGAAAACGGCGTTTTTCATAGCCCTACATAACTGACAGTTATTAGTTATTTGCTTGAAGTTTTCAGGAGGGTTGACATTTGATGTGAGAGGCGTATGATAATAACAGAGAAAAGAGCTAGTTCTAATTTGGAGGAGGAATTAATTATGAGTTATTTATTTAATTTATCAGATTTAGAAAAGAAGTTGTCCTATAACTATGCAGTGATGCAAAATAAGAAAGCAGCTCAAGCCGTTTGCAATTTTGAAATTGAAACGTATGATGACAGTCTTGATTTAGTCAGTGTAGAAGCAATGACTCGGGCGTATAAGAAAGCATTAATGGGTCGAGCTTTTAATCTTACAACTCGTTAACATGAAATATATAAAGTGTTAATAAAGGGTTAATGCAAATAGAAGTTTGAAATGACAGCAAAAATCCCGTAATCGATGGGGCCATCGGTTATGGGATTTTTGTATTCTAATAGTAAGAGTTCTTACACACAGTTTTATTGATTACTTTGAACAGCAGGCATAGTATCAACTTGCCGGGTATTATAAGCCACGCCCCAGTCATACATGGCGTTGATAATGGGTTCCATGGTACGACCTAAGGGGGATAAGGCGTATTCCACATGTGGCGGAATTACCGGAAATACGGTGCGAGTAATAAGACCGTCGGCCTCGAGTTCGCGCAGTTGCAAGGTCAGGCTGCGATGGGTGACGCCTTCGATTAATGTCTTAAGTTCGCTGAATCGTTTGTCGCCGGTAAAAAGATGGTACAAAATAATACCTTTCCACTTACCGCTAATAAGCTCTAACGTCGTGGCTACCGGGCATAGTGTACGCGGGCAAGGTTTTAAATCTTTTTTGTTTGTGTTATTGGCAGTAGCTTTCATTGCGATTCTCCTGGATTTTAATCTATGGTTGTATTTTAATATATTAAATATAAAAAATATACTTAACTTAATTTATATATAGTATATATAAAATTTTGCGTTCTTCAACTATTTTTTTAGATATGCTATACTAAACATGTCGAAAGATAGATGAGATAGATATTCAAAATTTAGTATAAATTATTATTAATTCGAAAGGATGATACCCATGAGCATTTCTGCACAAGACATTTTAAACGCTTACAATTATCGTTACGCAACTAAGAAGTTTGCCCCTAATAAAAAGGTATCCGACGCTGATTTTAACACGATTTTGGAAACAGGTCGTTTGTCCCCAAGCTCCTTCGGTTTTGAACCTTGGAAATTCGTTATTATTGAAAAACAGAGCATTAAAGATAAATTATACCCTGTATCTTGGGGCGCTCAGAACAGCTTGAACGGTGCCAGCCATTTTGTAATTATTTTGGCTCGCAAAAAAGCGGATACCGTAGCTGATGCGGACTACATCACACACATCATGAAAGACATCAAACACATGCCGGAAGACGTGCAGAACATGATGCGCGGTGCTTACAGCAACTTCCAGACTAACGATTTCAAATTGATCGATAGCGACCGTGCTATGTTCGACTGGGCCAGCAAACAGACTTACATTGCCTTGGCTAACATGATGACAACGGCTGCTATGCTCGGTGTTGACTCTTGCCCAATCGAAGGCTTCAATATTGAAAAAGTGGAGGAAATTCTTAGCGAAGAAGGCATTCTCGACAAAGAACATTTCGGCGTGTCCGTAATGGTGGGCTTCGGCTATCGTGATGAACAGCCTCATCGTGAAAAAACTCGTCAGCCTATGGAAGATATCGTAACTTGGGTTAAATAAGAGTTTTCAACTAAGAAGTTTTTGGATAATAGAATATAGAACTAAAAATGCTGAGATGACCGTTAAAAGTCACCTCAGCATTTGTTTTTGTTAAACATAAACGACAAAGTATAGCACTATCTATTCCGGAAGCTATGTGAATTTATATTTTTAGAAGACTAATAACAAGCAACCAATACCCAACAATACTACGCCTTGAATACGGTTCAACATACGTTGCGATTTAGGCCCCTGGTTTAAAAAGCCACGGAGTTTACCGGCACAAAGAGCGATGATGGAGAATAAGATGAATGCTTGTAAGCTAAAAACGGCACCGAGGATAGCAATGGCCAGGCCCGGTGATTCATTATTAGGATCCACGAACTGTGGCAAGAACGCGAGGAAGAACAACAGAACTTTCGGATTCAAGATGTTCATAATGAGACCTTTACGATAGATGGCAAAGGCGGATGACTCACCGTTTGAAGGTTGGCTTGACGATTTATCGCTTGAAGCTTGGCTGGATGTTTCATTGCTTGATACGCTGTTTGTCGTGTCGTTTGTTGTGATGTTTGAACCGGCAACAGTAGCTTGACCGGCGGCTGTTTCAGTCGGTTGCGGTTCCGCAACTTTAGCGGTAAAGGCCCCGTAGGCAAGATAGAAAAGATAGGCGGCACCAACATATTTTAAAGCTGCAAAGGCAATTGGTGAACTTTTAACTAATGCGGCTACCCCTAAAATTACAAGGCATGTATGAAAGACAATGCCCGAGGCGAGACCGGCGGCTAAAATAATGCCGGCTCTGGCACCGTCGGCGATGCTTTTTGCCAAAAGATATAAATTATCCGGACCCGGTGTCATCGTCAAGAGTATGGATGATACCAAGAAATAAGGAAATAAAGACATATCCATAAAAGAAACTCCCCCTCTGTTAAAAATGCATACAATCAGTATAACATATTAGTTTTATTATTTGCCATAGTTGAAAGTATAAAGTTAACAAGTTTTAATGGGCTAAGGTATTTAATGGCTCTAAACTGTGTTAATTTAATGGTTTTAAATGAGTAAAAGAATGGATTTTTAAAATCATAGTAATAAAATAGGAATTTTAACCCGAAAACCTTGACAAACCATTTCCGGTACACTACCATGAAAACAAAGAGATTGGGAGGCGAATGTATGAATTCAACTGAAATAAAAAAATTACAAGAAGAATATACGAAGGATATCATTGCGTGGCGTCGCCATTTGCACCAATATCCGGAAATTAGTTTTGAAGAACAGGAAACGACCAAATATTTAGCCGGAGAACTGGATAAATTGGGCATTCCGTATGTGATAAATCCTGAAAAAAACACCGGCATTGTGGCATGGATTGAAGGTCCTAAAAAGGGTAAAACAATCATGCTTCGCGCCGATATTGATGCCCTTACCGTTGATGAACAGACGGGGTATGACTTCGCGTCCAAACATGACGGCAAGATGCACGCCTGCGGTCATGATGCGCATATGGCCATTTTATTGGGCGCCGCCAAGATGCTGAAAACATTGCAGGACAAAATCCAAGGTAAGGTATTCCTCGTGTTCCAGCCGGCCGAAGAAAGCGGTGAAGGTGCTAAATACATGAAACAGTTCGGTACCTGGTTTGAAGAAACGGATAGTGTCTTCGGCGCTCACATTTGGATTGATCTGCCCGTTGGCAAGATTTCCGTGGAAGCCGGCGAACGCATGGCGGCCGCGCTTGAAATCGGTATCGATATTGAAGGTCAGGGCGGTCATGGGGCACAACCTCATTTGACCGTGGATGCTACCGTTGTGGCTTCAGCCATCGTGATGAATTTGCAGACCATCGTGTCCCGCCACTTCAGTCCGCTCGATTCCGTGGTGCTTACCATCGGCAAGATGACCAGCGGTACGCGCTATAATGTTATTTCCGGCGCCGCACGTTTGGAAGGCACGGCCCGTTACTTCAAACATGCCATCGGTGATGATTTGAAAAAGACGATGACGCACATGGTGAACGAAACAGCCGCTGCTTACGGTGCTAAGGCGAAGGTAACTTTCCGTCAAATGGTACCGCCGACGATTAACGATCCGGCCAGCTCGGAGCTCGCTCATCGCGTAGGTGCTGAACTCGTTGGTGAAGACAATGTGGTCTTGATGGAAAAAACAATGGCCGGCGAAGACTTTGCTTATTATTTGGAAGAAAAACCGGGCTGCTTTGCTTTCTTCGGTATTGCCAATCCTGAAATTGATGCGGTTCATTCCCATCACAGTAACTTCTTCAAAATTGATGAACGAGCATTGCCAATCGGCTCCGCCATGTACGCACAGTATGCGTTGCAGTGGCTGGAAGAACATGCCGAATAATATGACAAAATAGTCTTAACGTTGCCAACAGGTTGCTGAGAAGTAATTTTGACAGTTGCAAGGTCTATGTTAGATTTTGCGAGGTAATCTGTTTTAATAAAACGAATACGGTTTGACTAAATAATAAAAACGCTGTAACCGAAATTAATCGGTCACAGCGTTTTTTGCGTTTTTATAGTTAATGCTACGCTTTGTTCTTTGCTAATTTTTTCTTTTTTCAAGCTCTTTCTGCTCTTTTTCTTCTTGCTCCTCTTTATTGAGTTGCTCGATTTGTTCCATTTTAAGTTTAACCGCTTCCGCTTTTAATTCGGCATCGAAGGAACGGTCGCGCACGATTTCGGCACTGAGCAGGATAACCTGGACGGACCAGTTAATCCACACGAAGAGAATCATGATACCAACCAGTGGACCGTACGTGGAGGAACTGCCCGCAAAATTTGTAACATAGAAACGATAGCCGTAGGTAAGGGCTAACCAAAGAATCGTAGCTAAGAGGCCGCCCGCGAAGGAGCGCTTCCAAGAAATAAGCTTGTTGATGTTTTCCTTGGTAGCTTTAGGCGTGTCCTTGTCAGTTTCTTTGCGCGGTGCGTAGTGATAAAACAAGGTGAGCACCAAAGTGAAAGAAATCAACGGTAATAAGGTGGCCGCCATAGTGGCGAGAGTTATGATTTCTTTAGAAATAAAGATGAAGCGCTGCATTACCTGTAAGAAGGCCGGGCCATACACCGAAAGGATAAGCCCTAAGAGACCGGTTACGGTACCGATAATGGTGAAGAAGAATGCTTTGCTGTACATCTTAATCATGCCTTCTTCCACATGATCGAGGCCGAGCATGGTGTTAAGGGCATTAATTAAGGCACGCGTACCGGCCGACATAGTCCAAAAGGCAGTAATAATACCGATGGAGAACAACGTACCACTCTGATTTTTGGCTAAGTCATCAATTAGGTTTGACAGGGTATGTTGTGAATCCGGCGGTAAGAGTGCCAGAAATTGATCGAGGATATCCATATTTTGACTAAGAAATACGGAAATAGCCGTTAAAGCAATAATTAAGAAGGGCACTATGGAAAGAATAATATAGTACGTTGCTTCCGCGGACAGACGGCCGATATTGTGCTCGCTGTAATCCTTGGCGACGCGCTTTGCCCCATTAATAAATGACTTCATAGTTATTAACTCCTTATGAATAATTTCGTTTTTCGTTGGACCATATATGGCAAAAAGCCAATGTATCTATATATTAGATTTTGTCGATATACTTATTTATAACATATTTTCGAAGAAAATTATAGTGTTTAGATGAAAATAGATAAATTATAAATAACTTGCTAATTGCAATATCAAATGCGACAAAATTTTAATCACGAATTTATATGTTTAA
>NZ_JALKIG010000019.1 GCF_023051165.1 Veillonella sp. KGMB01456 | reverse complement strand
CCAATTTATTGGGATTAACTAAAAAAGCCACACACACTTTTTGTCCTATAAGCCTATTTTTATTTTTAGGTAAGAGGAGGTTTATTTATGAAGAGAATTTTTTCACTGTTAATGATGGGGATTTTTGTTTTAGTTGGGGCTGTATTTACAACAAATGCCTTTGATGTTACCGCTTATTCTAATAGCGGTAGTAAAGAAAGAATAATGCCGCTCGTGTATGTAGGGAATGCAGGGGTGAGCAATGAAACAGAGGCAAGAGAAATTTTATACAAAGCTATCGATCGTGAACTGGCTAAACACAAAAATTTATCACCTGTTAATATGGCTGAAAGCCAAAGTGTATTTGAAGAATATTTATTGGAAAACGATTTGAATCCTGATGATACTGCTTTGGGGCGTGGTTATGTGCCGAAGAAAAAGGAATTAAATGAAATGGCACAGCAAACAAATTCCGATTATGTATTATTGATTAATGCCAGAATCACCGATTCGAAAGTAAAAACTGCTTGGCTCGGTTTTTCTCCGGTAAAATTTGAAGTCACCGTATTGTACACTGTTCTTATTTATTCCGTTAAAGAAGATAAATATGTGTATAATGAAAAATACATTGTAAAAGAAAATGCTGCCGGTACCAGCAGCACCGAACGTGCTTTCAAAAAAGCTTGCATCAAATTTGCCGATAGAGAATTTACACTCGATCATATGACTTTGACTAAAGAAGCAATGTTAAAACAGTAAAATGTCAGTCTTTAGCTAGTATACGTCTTATTAAATCTGGTTTAATCCCGATTAAAATCTAATGAAAGAAAAAAATAGCACTATGAATTTGAAATATTAATTCTCAAATTCATAGTGCTATAATAATATTCAGAGCTATTAACGTGAGTTAGGTTCATCACCGAAAGGTGGTGATACTATAACAGTATACGAAGCTATATCATTAATGATTGGTTTTGCTACTCTTATAGTGTTAATTATTTCACTAAAGAAATAGACCTAACGCCCAGAAGTATTGCAGACTTCACACGTTAGGTTTATCATTTGCTACAGCTTAGATGAGCCTAACGCCTTCACACGTTGATAGCTCTCTTTGTACTTTTAGTATATCATGTATTCCATTTTCGTCAAGTTATGAGCAACATGGAATATACATCTAAGTAAAAACAACCACCGCCATAGGCAGTGGTTGTTTTTTATGCTACGAGATAATTCTATTTCAGGAGAAATTAGAATTTGTAGTTTAATTCTGCACGGTAGTAATCGCTCAAGTCGTTACCGTCTTGGTCTTCAGCATTGAATGCCCAGTAAGCGGACAAGCCAACGTTTTTAGCCAATGCATAGTCTACAGTAGCCATCCAAGCTTTGTAGTCAGCATTGTATGGTTGGTTCCAAGTAGATCTGATTACTGGAGAAGTAGCTCCTTCATCAAAGTACTGAACTTTAACACCCCAAGTACCTTTTTCTTTAATGTTGTAGTTACCAACACCAACGCCTGCTACCCAAGCATCTTTATCGCCGTTGTTGTCCGAAAAATCATCTTTCCAAGTAGCATATTCGCCACCAATCCACAATTTATCAAATTGAAGATCTAAGTGACCGCCGTAGATATCGTTATCAAGGAAACGGTTCCCAAATGCGTAGAAACCACCGATAGTAGCGTGTTCACCCAATTTACCTTGTGCTTGTAATAAAGTTACAGAAATATTTGTATCAGCATCTGCATCTTTAACATCTAAACCATCAAAAGAAGCGCTACCGAACAAGTTACCAGCCATGAAGTAACCATGAGCAGCTGTAGCAGAGAAATTACCATTGTCGTATGCCAAAGCAGCACCGTCAAAAGTATCATCATAGATTAAACCGCCGCCAATTAAGGCACCAAAACGACCGCCAACTAAAGTTGTATCTTGGCCGAATTTATGAGCTACATACACGCGATCGAATTCAACACTGCTACTAGATGCATTACCAAATTCTTTGCTACCTGTAGATACACGAACTACAGCAGATGTATTTTCATTTACATTAGCATTGAATTGGATACGACCACGATAGTCGAATTTAGATTTTTTATTAGGGTTGTTGTCATTGGAGAACATGTCTTTTTTGTCAGAACCCTGGTAACGAAGACGAACGTCACCGGTAACTTTTACGTTACCAACTTTGTTTTCCAAAGTAGCAACACGAACGCCCAAATTGTTCAATTCGCTAGCGAATTCATCAGCCAAACGGTTGATCATAGCCTGTTGTTCAGCGTTAGCACGAGCTTCGTTAGCCATAGCTTTAGCTACCATCTGAGCCATTTCGTAACGAGTGATGTTGTTCTGGCCTTTGAAAGTGCCATCTGGGTAACCGTTGATTACACCAGCTGCTGCCAATTGAGATACGCTCTGGTATGCCCAATCGTTAGGAGTTACATCGGAGAATGGATTAGCTGCGAAGCAGTAGTTACGCCAAGTACAGCAGTTGCTGCAAATACGGCTGCAAAACGTTTTTTCATTGTAATTACCCCTTAGGGTACAATTTATGTAAAACCGTGAAACAAGTAGTGAATTTTCAATTTAACGTTGAAAAAATTTATCTTAGTGTTTTAAAACTCTTGCCATATTTAATTTTAATTGTTACTGAATTTTAAAGCATAGTTTTCATTGAGTTGTACGTTTTCAATAGGTATTACATAGTTTGTTTCTGTAAATAGTTTGTTGTTTTTAGAATCATTTAAAGAAGAATCTTTTAATAATGCTGAAAGTAGTTTTGCATTTAATTTCTGTGTTGCTGTAGGATTTAACAAGTTCGAACTTCGAGACGATATAGCAGGGAGTAGTACGGATTTCAGTAAAAAATGCCAATACTGATATTTACCGACAAGTGACCATTTCTGATAATCCTTATGGCACTGTAAATATAGCTGTAATATCGATGAAGAAAGATAAGGGGCGGACGTTTTAATAAGTTGCGGTATAGCCACCAATAGTGCACCTTCTATTTGAGGTTCTTTATATAGCGCTTTATTGCCACAAATATCGGAGTGATTAATGGATTGAGGGCATTGATAGTACACATAAATTTTATCTTTGTACCGTCGTCGCATACCGACTAAACGGTGGTGACATGAGGGGCATCGAAGCAGTCCCTTAAAAAGATATGGTTCGCTTAATTCCTTGGCTGAGAAGGATGCTCCATGATGGCGTGGTCTTTTTAACTCCTGTTGAACTGCCGAAAAGGTATCTTGAGAAATAATTGGAGGGGCATAATTATCAATTCCATAAAAACGCCCCATATACTTTTCATTACGCAATAATTGGGTAATGGTAGGATAGGCACGAACGATGCCATGTTTTTCAGCTAAATAAATCATGGTTTGTCGAATTGATTTAGTTTTTAAATAATAATTGAAAACATCACGGATAATAGGTGCTTTTTCATCGGGAACGATATGTTTATCTTTGATAGAATAACCTAAAGGCAATTTGCCGGAGATAACTTCACCTCGTTTAATTTTATCGGCAAATACGAAATTGATTCGCTCCGAAGTAGTGTCCGATTCATTTTGAGCAATGGATAGCTTAATGTTAAGGTAGAGACGACCTTGAGCCGTATTTGTATTGTAATCTTCCTCCGTTGTTTCCCAGACAACATTATATTTATCCAAAATAGCCTGATAAGTGTAAAAATCGGAAACATTACGAAACCATCGATCCAGCTTAATAAATAAGATACAGTCGATTCGACCGGCCTGAACATCTTGTAACATTCGGGCAAACTCTTTACGGCGACCGGGGCGACTGCGGGCTGAAATGCCCTCATCGCGATAACACTCCACAATTTGATAATTATGCTCCAAGGCATATTGGCGTAGCCTGTTTTCCTGAGCTTGTAAAGAGTAGCCGTTCATAGCTTGTTCTTCGTGAGATACGCGAATGTAAAGTGCTGAACGTTTTGCAGTCATTCATAGTCGCTATTGAGTCATCTATTCAATAGCAATACCTCCTTTCAAGAATAAAGATGAGTACTCAATTAAAATAATCCCTCCTTTCAAAAATAAAATGACTATATAATTATATCGTAACATAAACAGTAGTAAAGATTGATAAAAGTCGAATAACTTCAGCAAATATGGTATACTTAATAATAGCCCCTTAAAATAGATTAGCGGGTTTTAGAGGATAGAATTTAGATCGGATTGTGAGGGTATCTATGACAGATATACGATTATTGGCAATTGATTTAGACGATACATTAGTGAGAGAAGATAATACTATTTCAGACTATACAAGAAGTATTTTGAAAAAAGTACAGGCCAAGGGCATTCACATTGTGATTGCCACAGGCCGCATGTACCAGACGGCACGGCCGGTGGGGCTCGCCATGGACATCGGTGATTTGCCTATGATACTTTTCTCCGGCGGGTTGGTGCAACGCATCGAATCAGGTGAAAAGTTATTTGAACAAACGGTAGATGTGTCGGTGGCTAACGAGATTTTGCAATTGGCCAAAACCAATGATTGGTATGTGCAGTCTTATATCGATGATGAATTGCTCGTTCATCATGAAACGGAAGAGTCTCGCATGTATGAAAAAGGTGTCGGTGCCAAGCCGGTATATATCGGTGATGCGGTGTACACTGCACCGAAAGGGCCGAATAAGTTATTGTTTATTGCGCAGCCGCAAAAGATTCTGCACATAGAAGCAAGTTTAAATAAAGAGTTTGCCGACAAAGTGGAAATTGTGCGCAGCAAGCCGAATTTCTTAGAGATTAACAGTATGAATTGCACGAAGGGCAACACCTTGGCTCATATGGTTTCAGAATTAGGGCTGAAACCGGAGCAGGTAGTGGCGTTCGGCAATTCGCAAAACGATATTTCTATGCTGAAATACGCCGGCACGGCGGTAGCCGTGGCGAATGCGGATGATAATGTAAAAGCGGTGGCTCACGAAATATGTCCGTCTAATGAAGATGACGGGGTAGCGCACTGGCTCGAGGAGCATATTTTATAGGAAGGGAGACCTATTGTGGAAGGTACATTCAGATTACTCATTGTGACAGGTATGTCCGGTGCAGGCAAAACACAGGTAATGCAAGCCCTGGAAGATATGGGGTTCTTTTGTGTAGATAATTTGCCGCCCGTTTTAATTCCGAAGTTTAGTAACTTGTGCCGCCAAGCAAGCGACCGTATTAATCAAGTGGCGCTGGTGGTGGATATTCGCGGCGGCCAGTTTTTTGAAAGCTTGTCCGACGCGTTGGCATCACTCAAAGAAATGCAGGTTCCTTATGAAATCGTGTTCATGGATGCTACCGACGAAACGCTGATTCGACGTTACAAAGAAAGTCGTCGCAGTCATCCGTTGGCTCCGGACGGCCGCATTACGGTAGGTCTTAAAAAAGAACGCAAGATTCTTGACTCCATCCGTCCGTTTGTCGATTATATTATCGATACGACGAACATGAAAACGAGCCAGTTGAAGGCGTACTTGCGTCAGAAGTTTTCACAATTGGAAGAAAAGAAACAGGGCATTGCCGTGTCAGTCGTAAGTTTCGGCTTTAAATACGGCATTCCTCTTGATGCGGATATGGTATGGGACGTTCGTTTTTTACCAAATCCGTACTATAATCCGGAATTTCGTCATAAAACGGGCCGTGTACCGCAGGTTAATGAATACATTAATTCCTTCGAGGTGACGGAACAATTTTTGAGTACCATGTTTTCAACTATGGACTTCTTATTGCCTAATTATGAAAAAGAAGGCAAGAGTCAGTTCGTAGTGGCCGTAGGTTGCACCGGTGGTATGCATCGCAGTGTAGCTATGGCGGAAGCGTTGTATAATCATGTACAGACATTAGGCTATCGGGCAACAATTGAGCATCGGGATATGTTTAAAAATAATGTTGAAGAGGATTGCAATCCTCGCGAGGTAACGGCGGCCGAAATCAAATAATTCGGCAGGGTTATCGCTAGATAGGAGAATTCAAATGATACATATGTCAGGATTCCGGTGGCTCACGCCAGGCCTTAAATTAAAACGATGGCTGGTTGTGTTTGGTCTTGGTATGCTGCTCGTAATCATCGGTGTGGCCTTGATGCTTAATTATCAATGGCTGTCATATTTTGAAGATTTATTTTTACAATTTTTATATGAAACGACCGGTTCCTATAACTATACTACGTTGGCGACCGGCGGCTTTATCACCATTTTAGTAGGCATCGTGCTCATGACTATCGGGACCAAGCAGGTAGGTAGCGCGGTGGTGCGAGCCATCATTCCGGCCGATACGGATAAGGTGGGGGACTATATTTTCCAAAATATCCGCATGGCGAAAGGACCGAAAGTCGTTGTTATCGGCGGCGGTACCGGTTTATCTACCTTGTTGCGCGGTTTGAAAACGCACACATCCAATTTGACGGCCATCGTAACGGTAGCCGATGACGGCGGTTCGTCCGGTCGTTTGCGTGAAGACTTCCAGATGATTGCACCGGGCGATTTGCGTAACTGCTTAGTGGCCTTGGCGGAAAAAGAAGGCCTCATGGAACAGCTGTTCCGTTATCGTTTCGGCGGTGAAGGCGATTTGGCGGGTCATAGTTTCGGCAACTTATTCTTAACTGCGTTGACGCAGATTCTTGATGAAGATGTGGATAAGGCGCTTGACGCATCCAGTAAGATTTTGAAGGTGCGCGGCCGTGTTATTCCGGCGTCCACGCAGAATATTGTGCTCATGGCGGAAATGGAAGACGGTTCCATTGTAGCCGGTGAAAGTCAGATTCCGACTGTGCAAAAACGTATTAAACGTGTTTTCACAGAACCTGCTTTACCGCAACCGCAGGGTGCAGCTTTGCAAGCTATCGATGAAGCGGATGCTATTATTTTGGGACCGGGCAGCTTGTACACAAGTATTATGCCAAACCTTTTGATTGATAAAATTGCAGAGCATATTAAGGCTTCCAAGGCACCAAAAATTTATATTTGTAATGTTATGACTCAGCCGGGTGAGACGGACGGTTATACAGCGGCCGCTCATGTGGCCGCCTTGCAACGCTTGGCCGGTCAAGGCATTGTCGATACGGCTATTGTCAATGATGTGCCGTTTGACGAAGCAGTTATCGAGAAGTATAAAGCAGTAGGCGCCGAACCGGTGAAGGTGGATACGGATAAATTGGCAGGCCTTGGGGTGCGTACGGTGCGTGCCGGTCTTATTCAGCATCCGGAAACGGCTGTTCATGATCCGGAACGTCTCGGTAAGATTGTAATGGATGTTATTTACGCCATGCAGTCCGGTTTAGAGCCGCATATTTTGGAATATTATTTAAAACGCGAAGACCGTTAATCACCGATAACTCTTAAAGACATTTGTGTGATTGATACTAACTCTTGAAAATATTGATGTAATTGGTGCGGCTGATGCGGTTGATGCGGTTACTGCGATTTTAGTTAGATTTTGTATTAAATAAGGCGTAAGCCTGCTGCTGTCTTACCGGCAGTTTTGAGAGAAGAGAAGGGAGGCACCTATGTCGTTTGCAGAAGATGTAAAAAACGAACTGTGTCAGTATAAGAATGAAGACAGTTTGTCTGCCAAAGTAGAAGCCTCTTGTTTGTTACGCATGGGTGGTTCATTGTTATTGGGCAGTCAGGGCCGTGTAGGCATTCGTTTGGCGACGGCGAATAATGCGGTAGCTCGGCGTGTATTGTCTATTCTACGCGCTCATTATGCGTTGCATACGTCAGTCCTCATTCGCCGCGGTTTAAATTTACGCAAAAAGAATGTGTATACCTTAACCGTAGAGCCAACCGTTGAAGGCCGTGAGGCTTTGGAAGATATGGCGTTATGGCCCATGGATACGGCGTTACCGGCGGAGTGGCTGACAACCATGGAAGGACGGCGTGCCTTTTTGCGCGGTGCTTTTTTAGGGGGCGGTTCCGTCAATAAACCGGAAAGTGATTACCATTTGGAGTTTATGACGAGTAATCAGCATTTTGCCGATGAAATTGTGCGCGTACTGCGACTCTTTCATATCGTGGCGCGGGTAACGGAGCGTAAAGATTCCTATGTGGTGTATATTAAAGAAGGCGATGCTGTAACAGATTGTCTACAAATCATGGGGGCTCAGTCAGCCCTTATGGAATTTGAAACGGTGCGTGTTGTCAAAACGGTGCGCAATCAGATTAATCGGCAGGTTAATTGTGAAACGGCTAATTTGCAAAAAACGGTAAATGCCGCCGTGCGTCAGCTCGAGAGCATTCGTATCATCGAGCGACACCAAGAGCTTAGCGATTTGCCGCCGAAGTTATTGGAGGTGGCGATGGTGCGCTTGGATAATCCGGACGCCAGTTTAGGGGAATTGGTTGATCTTTTGGGCGGCCATATTTCTAAATCCGGCGTAGGCCATCGCTTCCGTAAATTGGAACAATTAGCACTGTCTTATGAGCCTATGGGGCTTGAAGAATTTATGTAGGAAAGAGGAATAATTCAGTGAAATTATTACGCAATAAATATAGATGGTTAGCCATCTTAGTAGCGTTATGGACACGCGGCGTAGGCTTTGTAATCGGGGCACCGCCGGAAACGGTGGACTTCAAAACTACAAGCTTTACGCCATTGCCCGTAGTTTTGACGGAAGAAAAAGACACATTGATTTTTTCTGACAGTCCTGAATATGTAAATAAAAGCGGTGTATTGGCGGCCGGTACGGTTAACGGCACGGGTCGTGTGTATTTCTACCATGTTAATGAAATGAAAGAACCACAAAAAATCGCTATTGTACTGGAAAATACATCAAAAAAGAATGTGGAAGTGACGGTTCACCGTGAGATCTTTGCAGAACCGAATCGTGAATATTTTGTAGTGGGCAGTGAATTGTCACGGGAAGATTTGGATGCTCCATACGTGGGCACGAATCGTCAATGGCAACCGGCCGCTCAACGGGAACGTTCGGCAAAGGCAGCCGGTGTACCGGTGCCGACAGTAACCGCAAAGAAGGATACGATTGAACAAATTGCCGATACCGCCACGACCGATAAATCAACGGTCGGTACAGCCGTAGCAAATACAGCGACAGCTAATGTCGTCACGGCCAATACAAGTGGCGCGATTGAGAAGATGGCCGTAGCCGGCCAAAGAGGTGACGATGAGGCTGTCAAAGTAGGCGATGACGTAGTGGGCAAACAGCGTGAACAGGCGGTAAAGGCTTGGCGTACAGAAGTTCGTCAGCAGGCTCAGGCTGAGGCTAAATTAAAGCCCACCGTGCTTGATACGGTGACGTTGGCGCCGGGTGGCAAACAAGCGTTCTTTTCAAAACTCGATAAAATCCCGATTCCGCAGGATGACTTGTTCTCCGGGATTTTTGACTTTACGTCTACCGGTCCGGTGTACGTAAAAGTTATGATGTTGCCATTTGAAACGCCGGCTTTGGGCGGTTCTTTGATGGCGGAAACTTTGCCTATGGATGAAGTGGCTTTGCGTGGTACCTATGTGGGCGCTCAGCGTCGTTTGACCTTGATGCAACCGTTTGACAGTTCCTTGGGACCTGTGTCCGTTATGGTGGCCAATGACCGTGAAGATCCCTTCGTGGAAGGCGTTGATGAATTGACACCAAATGCACCTTCCAATGCTTCAGGTACCGGAAGTGCTGCCGGTGTTGCCGGTGCTACAGGTGATATAAGCACCGCTACGGCGGTAAGCGGAACGGCCGTAACGAATCGCGGTAATTACGGTGTGAGCTATGAAGTGACGATTCCCACTATGGGCAATCGAGATTTTGCCCTTTATATTAACCCTTTGGGCGGGGCTTATGCCGGTTCCTTTAAGGTAACGTATGACGGCCAATCGGAAATTTATAATGTACCGACGGGGGCGCGCTTATTTTTAGGTAATAATACGACGGAAGACAGCCAGTATTTTAATACGTATAAAGCGGGTAAATTATTGACGATTCAATTTATTCCGGCCGGGGCGTCGAATTTGCCGATTCAGTTCTTATTGGTGCCACAGGCATAATTACAGGCAAAGTTAAGATTGCGCTGAATAGTGGCTTTGTACTAGTTGCAAAGTAGAATAAATTTATTCAAGTGAGAGCGATGTATTTTGCTCTCACTTTTTGCTTTATACCGCAAGCTTACCTGTAAATTGAAATTAAATGTCTTTTTGGAGCAGAACTCAGAACATGTCCCTGTTATTATTAACTTATTGAGTAATATTCTCATAATTCCTAAAGGTAAAAAATGATCTAAATTTTGATTTAGATAGGATTAGACTTAGGATTTATCGTATAAGGTGGTAATTATGGAACAGGTATTTGTATGGCGTAAAGCCGTCATCGGCTCGCTTGGTTTTCATATAATAGCTGCTGTCGCTTTAGGCGTTATCGGCTATCACATGAGCCAAATGGCGGCAGCCGAGGCGTATGAAATTGATTTATCGATTCCTGTGGCGCAGGAAGAGACTATAGTGAAACAAGTAGAGTTTCCCAAACCCTTAGCCGTAGAGGATGTGAGTCAGCGTGTAGCCGCGGTGAGTCAAACTACGAATCCGGCAGCCGGCGGTTATGGCGGCGGGACACCGTCAGAAACACCGCAAGCGGTGGCACCGGCCTCGATAGTAGCGCCCGGCAGCGGTACATTGGATATACCGGGAGCTCACGAAGGTACTGCTACATCATTTGACGGTATCGGTCAAGGGGCGAATGAAGCGGGTGGTCCCGTTGGCGAAGGCCTTGGTAATGGTGAAGGTGCCGGTGTCGGGAACGGCACAGAAGAAGGCGTAGCTCCCGGTGAGCCCTTTGATATGGATGGTTTTTGGAGTGCCGTCAATGCCAATAAATCGTATCCGCCCATGGCTGTAAGGCGTAATATTGAAGGCGATGTGACGGTACAGGTCACTTTGGACAGCGGGGGTAATTTGGTAGCGGCAGATGTAATATCTTCAACTAATTCGTTGCTTGCCGATGCGGCGTTGAAGGCTGTGTATAATGCCACGCCATATAACAACCCGACCGGTGAAAGTGTCACGGTGAATGTGCCGATTAGTTTTCGCTTGACAAACTAACATAATTTATTTAAGATTAATTCTCAAGTATAGAATTAAGGATCCATTTAGTTTAGATGGAGAATACCAAAGCAATTCATTGATATTTAGAGTAAAGACCTTTCTGTAAGTACAGATTTTGTATAGCCTCAAAGCAGGTATACAGTTTGTACTGACAGAAAGGTCTTTTTTTGCATTTTGGAGGAAATATGCAGTTAGTAGAATCGATTAGGGATAAAATGCAGGATTCCGGCACACGTTTGCTCGAGATTCTGCACAATCGTAAAGTATATGAGCGCAAGGATGAAAACGGGTATGCCCGCATGATTAGTCAGCCCGTATTTGACGGTATTGACATCGTCTACAACGATGTCGTGATGGAGCGAATTACCCATAATGCCAAGCCCATGTCCGGTTTGTTTGAGATTCATTTTTGCCAAGACGGGCGCATTGAATGCTCTTTTGAAAACGGCAAATGCCTGTACATGAATGGCGGCGATATTTCGTTGGGCTGGAAAACGTGCAGTACCTTTCGCCATAGTTCGTATTTTCCGACCGGTTTTTACAAAGGTTTGTCGCTCGCCGTATATGTGCCGAAGGCTCAGGCGGCGGTGGATGCCTTTGTGGGCAAAAACAGCATTGACCTTGAAGAAGTGTGCAATCGTTTCTGCACGGCTAACGGTGTGGGGCTGGTGAAGGATACGGGCCGCTTAAAAGAGCTTTTTATGGATCTCTATAATGTGCCGGATGTACTGCCGGAAGTGTATTTGCGCGTGAAATGTGTGGAGATTTTTGTATTGCTTGGCACATTGACGTGTGAGTCGGGAGATGAGCATATCTATTTCGAGCGTGCTCAAGTGGAAACGATTAAGCGGATTCATGATGAAATTTATAACGACCTCGGTAATCATCACACCATTGAAGCCTTGGCGAATCGTCATCGTATTTCTATGACAGCTTTAAAACGTTGTTTTAAAGCGGTGTACGGCATTACGATTTACCAATATGTGAAGCGTTGTCGTATGAACTTTGCCGCTAAAGATTTGGTGAATACCAATGACGCAATTTTGGAGATAGCCAATCGTTGGGGTTATGAAAACGGCAGCAAATTTTCTTCTGCTTTTAAGCAAATTATGGGCTGTAATCCCCGTGAATATCGGGTAAAAAATAAAATGCTCAATTAAGGTAAGTGTAATAAATATATTGATTCATCGGAGAATTAATTGACTTGCGATTTTAAATTGCTTTACTTAATGAGTTAAATTTATTTCGAATATTTACTAAATTAGTCATATAAATAAGTTGATTAAATGTCTAAACGGATTGGTTTGGGCGTTTTGGGGTAGTTTACTGAAATTAAGATTTGTTATCATTTAATGTATAGCGAATTGGTATAGTCAGCTGAATTCGCTTGCTAGGGCTTAAGGAGGCCATTATAATGGAAGGTATAAACTATATCGTTAATTTATTTGTCACCGGTGGTTTGGTTATGTACCCTTTGTTGGCATTATCGCTAATAACCGTGGCTATCGGGATAGAGCGCTGGTATTTTTTCAGATTGAATACGAAAGGCGGTCGCGGTTTTTCACATGGCGTGTATCACAGTGCCAAAGCCGGCAATTGGCGTGAAATCGATGAGCTTTGTCAGCAGTATCCGTTGTCTATCAGTCGCGTAGTGCATGCCGGTTGCAGTAATCGAGAATCAGAGCAAAGTATGAAAAATGCCTTTATGGAGCAAATGACGTTTGAAACGTCGTCTTTCAAACGGTATTTGGATTATTTAAGTGCTATCGTTACGGTGGCTCCGTTATTGGGCCTGTTGGGGACGGTTACGGGCATGATCGGTACTTTTGGTGTCCTCGATAACGGCGGCGGTGCGGCGGCGATTACGGGTGGTATCGGGGAAGCCTTGATTGCAACGGCCACAGGCCTTTGCGTAGCTATTATCGCCTTTGCCATTTATACCTATTTCAGCCATCGCTTGGATCAGTTTGTGATTCGTTCCGAAGAATTGTGTTTAACCATGGTGAATGCCATGAAAAAGGAATGGTGATACTATGTTCAAGCAATTTGGATTGAAACAAAAGCCCATGTTCATGATTATTCCCATGATTGATATTATTTTCTTTTTACTCGTATTTTTTATGATGAACAGCTTGCAAACGGTAGCGCAAAAGTCGCTCGATGTGCAACTCCCGGTAGCTCAGGCGGCGGTGCAACAAAAGCATGTGCCGGTTATTATTACCTTGGATACGGCGGGTCATATCGTAATCGACGGGAAGCCGCTCAGTTTGACCGATGCTAAAGAGGTACTGGTGACTAAGCAGGAAGCCAATCCGGCGGTGGCCGTAGTGCTTCAGGCCGATGCTCATTCGGCTCACGGTCAAGTGGTAGCTATTATGGACCTGGTGCGCAGTGCGGGGATTAAAAAATTCTCCATCGGTGCCACCAATAAATAAGTAGAATTCATACGGTGAAAAACGTATTGGAGTCGGCATAAGCGGGCAAGCAGAGCTGTGAAGGCATAGCCTCTTAAAGTTATGGAAAGGATTTGTATATGATGAAACCGGAAGAGTTATTTGCGAAGATGTCCCCCGAAGAGCGATTGATGCAATTGGGGCGGGCTACGGATAATCCGTTGATGGAGGCCTTTGATGCGAAGCGCGTCGTTCATGCCGGTCTCAACGGTCGTCCTTTAAGCCCTGAAGAAGCGCAACAAACATGGCAAAAGGTCATGGCAACGGAGCCGGTTAAAGGACAATTGCAATCGGCGTATATTCACATTCCGTTTTGCCAGACGAAGTGCCTGTACTGCGGATTTTTTCAAAACGCGGCCAATCAGTCTGCTGAGGACCGTTATATAGATTTATTGATTCAGGATTTAGAAAGTGATGCCACGCAGCGTCGCTTAAAAGACGGCTTAATTCAGACCGTATTTATCGGCGGGGGCACACCGACGTCGTTATCGGCAACCAATGCGGCTCGTTTGTTGCAGGCCATTAAAAAATGCTTGCCACTGGCCAATGATTACGAATTAACCTTGGAAGGGCGCATTAATGATGTGGTGCCGGAGAAAATGGAGGCCTGGTTTGCCAACGGTGTGAATCGCATGTCGCTGGGCGTACAGTCTTTTCACACGAAGATTCGTCGTCAATTGGGACGCCTTGATGATCAAGAGACCATCTTAGAGCGACTGCGTCAATTAAAAGAGTACAATCAATGTGCCTTGGTGGTCGACTTAATCTACGGTTTGCCGGATCAGACGCCTGAAAAATGGCAGGAAGATTTGGAGCTGTTGGAAGCGGCACCAATCGACGGGATGGATTTGTATCAGCTCAATGTGTTTGAAAACAGTGATTTGAATACGGCTATCAAGAACGGCAAAGTATCGCCGGCGGCGACAACTCGTGAACAGGCGGCCATGTTTGCCCAAGCGCGTGCATTTGTTGATTCGTATAATTATCGTCGCCTCAGTGCCGCTCATTGGAGCCGTTCGTCCCGTGAACGCAGCTTATATAACACCATGGCTAAACGCGGTTATCCCATGTTTCCGTTCGGCTGTGGCGCCGGCGGTAATGTGGGTGGCTACATGACGATGCTTCATCGTTCGTTGGGCGCTTATGAGCACATGGTTGAAGCGGGTCAAAAACCGTTCATGGTGCTTATGAAGCAATCACCATTACAGGAAGTGGCCAATATCATCGTTGATCAACTGGAGCATTGTTATTTTGACTTGAAGCCGTTAGTGGCTTACGATGAACGTTTGGCCGAGCTTACCTGGCTCTATGATTTGTGGCGTGAACGAGGGCTCGTTGAACATAACGGCATTATGTATAAATTAACTTTGGCCGGTGAATTCTGGCATGTGAATTTGACACAAACAACGATTGAGTTGGCGCAGTATTTACTGACTGGCGAATCGAGTATGTCCCACGAACGCATTGCGGCCCAAAATGCACCGGGTAAACCGGCCGGCCACCCCGGTGGCGTACCAAAAGGCCATCCCGGTGGCATGCCAAAAGGTCATCCGGGGGGAATCCCTAAAGGTCATCCGACCGGTGTATCACAGGGAAATCCGGGTCATCCGACCGGCATTGCTAAGAAATCGGCACATGCTATGACCGAACCGGAAGGGATGATAAAGGGTCACATGGGCAGTATGATTAAGGAACAACCGCCGGGCATCCATGTGGTGCGTGGCGCCAAAGGAAATGAGGTGTCCGGTTGAAACGATACGTATTGATTCCGGTGACCATCGTAGTCTTGTGCGTTGTAGCGTTGACAAGTTGGATTTCCCTGACTCATGAGGATAACACCAAGATACCGATGCGCACGGTGACGGATGCAACCGGCACCGAAGTAGTGATTCCGCAATATCCGAAGCGCGTCGTTATTTTGAACTCCGCCAATTTAGACATGTATTATGCTGTTGGCGGCACTGTAGTCGGTAAGCCTACTTCGTCGTATATTTCTAAAGAAATAAGGGAAAAGACGAAGGATGTGCCCGCCGTGGGCACTCTTCACAGCCCCAGCGTGGAGGCCATTATCGGGCTTCATCCGGACCTTGTTATCGGTATAAATGTACCGTTTAACACGAATTTACGGGATATTCTCGCCCAGGCGGATATTCCGTTATACATTAATGATTTAGACACCTATGACGATGTGGTGACGACGCTGACATTTTTCGGTGAACTCACCAATCAGCCGGATGTTGCGAAAGCAACGGCTGACAAAGCAATGGCGAATTATAATAAACTTGTTGATGATGCTAAAAAACAAAAGGGACCGCGCAGCCTTATTATTTTCGGCGCCCCCGGCAGTTTCAGCATGGCCACAAGTAAAGCCTTCAGCGGTAATTTATTAGAACTCTTGGGCGGGCATAATATAGCCGATATGGCGACCGGCCTTGACGGCGATTATGTGCCGCTCAGCATGGAGTATGTGGTGAAAACCGATCCGGAAGTTATCTTTTTTATCAGTATGTCGCCTAAATCGGACAGCGTTAATGTATTTAAACGTGAGATGCTTGAGAGCTCGGCCTGGGCTGATGTAAGTGCTGTTAAAACACAGCGGATTTATTACTTGTCCGGTGGCTTGTTTGCGGCAAACCCGGGCACGCGCATCAGTGAGGCGCTCACCATTATGTATGATGATTTATACGGAAAGGAGGCGGCACATGACGAACCGTAACGCGCCGGCCGGCACATCAACACCAATAAAAGCTCAAGAACGAGCCATAAACGGGCAAACGGCGGTGACTTCGAAACAAACTCAAAAGTACCATGATTCGCGGCAACGTAAACGCCGCCTGACATATCTTATAGCCGGCCTATTCTTAGTATTTGTGGTTATTACCGGCTTTATGTATGGCGCCGTGCCTATTACTTGGCAGGAACTGTTAGCTGTAATGCAGGGGCAGGGAACGGCGGATACAGAGCGTATCCTATATTATTTGCGCTTGCCCCGCGTGATTGCAGCCGCCTTGGTAGGCATGAATTTAGCCTTAGCCGGCTGTATTTTGCAAGGTGTATTGCATAATCCGTTGGCGGACCCCGGGATTATCGGCGTAACGGCCGGTGCCGGTGTGGCGGCCATGGCGGTTATGATTTTGGCGCCGGCCTTGACGGCGTGGGTGCCGTTAGCCGCTTTTGTAGGTGCTTTGGTGGCCTTAGCGGTTGTATTCATCCTGGCTTGGGACCGCGGTATTAATCCCTTGCGACTTATCTTAGCCGGTGTGGCCGTGGCGGCCTTTTTCGGGGGCGGTACGACGGCGTTATCCGTTATGTTCCCTGATCGAATTCAGGGCGTAGTTAACTGGTTGGCCGGCGGCTTTGCCGGTGCCCGTTGGACCTATGTGTGGATTGTTTTGCCATACAGCATTATCGGTTTGGTAGGGGCCCTTTGGAACTACCGTAAACTCAATGCGTTGCAAATGGGCGAAGAAGTGGCCCTGTCACTGGGCATTAATTTGAAAAAAACGCGTATCATTTTAGTACTTTTGGCGGCGATTTTAGCGGCCGCTTCCGTAAGTGTGGCAGGCTTACTCGGTTTTGTAGGCTTAATTGTACCGCATTTGATGCGCTTGGTTGTGGGTTCGGACTTTGAGTACTTATTGCCCGCATCGGCTGTATTCGGGGCCGGCCTATTGGTTGGTGCCGATACATTTGCCCGCACGATTTTCAGCCCCGCTGAAATTCCCGTAGGTATTTTCTTATCCTTCTTGGGTGCACCGTTCTTCTTATACTTATTGAAACGGAGGAGCCGCGCATGACAAGAACATTAGTTATGAAAAACGGCCGTATCGGTTACGATACGCGGGCTGTGGGTGAAAACGTTTCGCTCGTTTTTGACAAACCGGAAATCGTGTCCATTATCGGACCGAACGGCTCCGGTAAGTCGACGGTATTAAAAACTTTGGGCCGTTTGTTGCAGCCCTTGGGCGGTACCGTATACCTTGACGGTAAAGATATTCACAGCATGAATTCGAAAGCGGTGGCCCGTATTATTTCCATGTTGCCGCAATCGGCGCAGGCACCGGCGGATATGACGGTGCGGGATTTGGTCATGTGCGGTCGCTTGCCGTATCAGAATCCCTTCAGTTCGCTCACTACGGAAGACGTGGCGGCGGTGCAAACGGCATTGGAAGAAACGGGCCTCGTGGAATTGCAACATCGTCCCTTAAAAGATTTATCCGGCGGTGAACGGCAACGTGCTTGGCTCGCCATGGCCGTAGCACAGGAGCCGGACATTCTGCTCTTGGATGAACCGACTACCTTCCTCGATGTGCGCTACCAATTGGAGCTCATGAAATTGGTCGTGAAACTTCATCGTACGCGGGGGATTACGGTTATCATGGTCCTTCACGATTTGAATCATGCGGCTCATTTCAGTGACCGCTTGATTGCCGTCAAAAAAGGCAACATCGTGGCGGACGGTCCGGTGGCTGAGATTTTCACAGAACCGGTTCTCAGTGATTTGTACGAAGTGCAGATGGTATTTACCGAACTTAGTATTAATGGCATAACGCACAATATATGCGTGCCTTATGAAAGTCGGTAGTGTATTAGAGTCGTTGTCGCTTTATTGAGTGCATCGGCATTTACCGCTTACAGAGATAGACGGTATTTACTATGAAAGCAAAAGCGTAGCTTTAGATTTTTCAAAACGGAAACGTTGAAAGGAGATATAGATGAACAGCATTGTTATTTACTCGTCCCGTACAGGGAACACGAAACAAGTAGCGGAAGCAATCGTAGGTGTGTTACCGGAAGGTACGCCTTGTGTGCCGGTAAACGAAGCACCGGCTGATTTGAGCCAATACGACTTGGTTTTCATGGGCTTCTGGGCCGACCAAGGCAATGCAGATAAAGCGGCGCAGGCTGTTTTAAAACGCATCGATAATGAAAAAGTAGCTCTCTTTGCTACGTTAGGTGTACCGCCGATGATGCCCCATGCGAAAGAAACCATGGTAGCCGCTACCGGTCTTTTGCCAAAAGGTCAGGAGCCAATCGGGACTTTCATGTGCCAAGGCAAAGTAGATCCGAAAGTCATCGAAATGATGTTTAAAATCTTCCCGGACGGTCATCCGCACGGACGCAATCCGGAACGTGAAGAACGCCATAAACAGGCGGCATCTCATCCGGATGCTAATGACTTGGCCAATGCAGCCGCATTTGCTAAAGACGTTTTGGCCAAATTAGGCTAATACAATACATATTGAGTGTAATAAATTGACATAATAGGTAAGGACCTAGCTAAACACATATGTGATAGACGGATTAAAGACCCCGAAGCTTCCGTGGCGACCGGGGCTTTGCCGCTATAGTCATTATGGTGCAGACAGGTCCTTTTATTATGTCATTTTTTATACATAGATTTTTAAAAAATATACCGGTAAGTTCTATATATAATTAGGGATTTGTAATGTGCAATTGTGAAATGTGTTGATTTGTGTTTTTATTTTGTGTTGTGTAGAGGTGTTTAGAGATGAAAAGAGTAAAATTCAAAGAACTTGTGTTGCGTGCTATGACCTTAGCAGTGTTGTTGGCACCGGTATATGGTGTGCAGGCCGCTGATTTAGAAACAGATACGATTGTGGTTACCGCGTCTAAAACAGCAGAAACTATTAAAGCGGCGCCGCAGGCGGTAGAAGTAGTTACGGCGGAAGATATGAAACGCATGGGCGCTACCGACTTAGTATCGGCCTTGCAGTTGGCTGACAATGTGAGCCTTGCCGAATCGGCTATGACGGGCAATCAGGTCATGCTCCGCGGCATGGATACGAAACATACCCTTATTTTGGTAGACGGTAAGCGTATTGCCGGTGAAGATACGGACAGCACGGCGAACGTGTATACGCTCGGTCGTATGAGTCTTGACACGGTGGAACGGGTGGAAATTGTACGCGGTGCTACGAGCTCCCTGTACGGTTCCGATGCTATGGGTGGTGTTATTAACATCATTACGAAGATTCCGGACAAAGAAGGCGTAACAGTCGGTGTTAATACGGGTACCAGACAGCAGAACAATTACTATCGCTATGATTCCGGCAAACAGGGGCGTTGGAATTTGACCACCGGCGCTCAATTTACCAAAGTTCGCCCGCAGAATATTTTGACCGTAACGGAAGCGTCTGCCACTAAAATGGGCAGTGAAGGCTATAATCGCTACATGTTCGGCAATCGCCAGAATTTTGACATCAGCGCTACCTATGATTTTGAAAACGCCAACAAGAATAAACTTCGTTTGGATGCGAATTATTTTAAAGAAAAACTTCGCACCGAGCTCGCCGATGTACAGGGCATCAGCCGTGGCATGACCTATGATCAGCAAAAAGACAAGGTGGAGCATTACAACAATACGGGCTACGGTGTGAGTGCTACCTATACCGGGGCGACTGCCAAAAACGAATACCAAGTGCGCACGTACTATAATCAGTTGAAAAAAGATTATGACATGAGCAATAATGTGGACTTCTCCTTCTTGGGCCGTTTCAGCAAAGTGGCACAGACCATGATGGAGCGTATGTATCCGAGCTCCGACTATGACCGTGCGAAATACTACACATGGGTAACGGATGCACAGAACACCATGTTCCTCAACGACCAACATACATTGACCTTCGGCGGTGAATATCGCAAGGTGTACTATGCGGGCACCCGTTTGGGCGGCCAATCCGATTCGAACGGTGTGAAAACGCAGGAAGCCCATACGGTTAACTCCTACTCCGGCTTTGTAGAAGATACTTGGCAGGTAACGGATAAACTCATGCTCCAGCCATCGGTTCGCTATGAGCACAACAGCTCCTTCGGCTCCAATGTGTCGCCGCATATCGGCTTAAATTACAGTATTAAGGACAATCTCCGTTTCAAAGCTAACTACGGTAAAGGTTATAAAGCGCCGACCGTGTCCGAACTCTACATGGATATGTGGCACAGTCCGGGCCCAATCATGGTAAACGTAGTGGGGAACCCGGACTTGCAACCGGAAAAATCCACGAACTTCGACTTCTCCTTGGAAGGCGAACGGGGTAATTCCTTCGGCAAAATTACGTACTACAACAATAAGGTATCCAACTTAATAAACTACAATCAGTGGCGTGATGCGGCTACCGGCGTGTACCATGCGCAATATGTAAACGTAAATAAAGCGCAGATTAACGGTGTAGAATTAACGGTGGGCCATAAATTGAGCGACCGTTTGACCTTAAAAGGCACCTACAACTACATCGATGCGAAAGATAAAACTACCGATACTCGTTTGTTGAATCGTGCCAAATCGATTACGACGGTACAACTCGTATACGATGATCACAAGAAGACCGGCTACAATGCAGTCCTTTGGAATAGCTTCACTCATGACTATGCGTACAATGCGAGCGGTCGCAGCAGCACCAGTTACGATCTCTATTCCTTCAATACATTGAACGCAGCGGTAACGCGTAACTTTAATGAAAACTTCTCGGCCTTTGTAGCAGTAAATAACATCCTTGATAAAGATGTGGAAGACCTCAACATGTACGGCCGCGTATGGCGCGTAGGGGCGGAAATTAAGTTCTAATTAACTTCATAATACTAACCTTGACAGGCTAACTTGAGACAGGTAAAATATAAAAAGAAGAAACAGAAGGACGGTACGAGAGACTGTTCGTTTCACGACAATTTACCTTTTAAGTTAGTCCTGTGAGGCTAGTAAAGGATATGGTAGGCACCTGTATATTGCTATAGGTGTATCACTAAGTCTGCTATAGACCTTTTGCCACAGGCAAAGGGTCTTTTTTTGTTATAACCGGGAATCTCAGTTAAGGAGGCTGACAATGGGAGAAGTAAGTTTGAAAGGCAAGCATTTGCTGGGTTTACAGCATGCTACAAAGGAAGAAATTGAACTTATATTACGCGTAGCCAAGAAAATGAAGAAAATCGTCTTATCGGATGATAAGAAGTATCCTTTGTTAAAAGGCAAATCCATCATCAACTTATTCATGGAAAACAGTACGCGCACGCGCAGTTCCTTCGAATTAGCCGGGAAATATTTGGGCGCCGACGTTATTAACATCACGAAGAGCGGCAGCTCCATGGCTAAAGGTGAAAGTTTCCGCGATACTTTGCTTACCGTATCATACATGGGTACCGATGCCATCGTAATGCGTCACAGTGCGGAAGGGTCTCCGTTATACGCCACTAAAGTGGTTGATCCGATTATCATCAACGCCGGTGACGGAGCACATGAACATCCGACCCAGGCTTTACTCGATATGTACTCCATTATCGAACGCAAAGGCACTTTGGAAGGTAAAAAAATCGTTATTGCCGGCGATATCATGCACAGCCGTGTAGCGCGCAGCGATATTTACGGTTTTACCAAAATGGGTGCCGACGTTCACTTGGTTGGTCCGCGTACGTTACTGTATCCGGAACTTGCCAAAATGGGCGTAACCATTCACCACGATGTGCGTGAAGCGGTGAAAGACGCCGACGTAATCAACGTATTACGCATTCAGTTAGAACGTATTAACTCTGCTTTATATCCGACGAATCGTGAATATGCACGCATCTTCGGTATCAATAAAAATGTGTTGGCCTTGACCAAAGACGATGTGATGGTTATGCATCCGGGTCCTATGAATCGTGGTCTTGAAATTGCTCACGATGTGGCTTACAGCGATGAATCGGCCATTCAGGAACAGGTACGCAACGGCGTAGCGGTACGTATGGCTGTATTATACTTGACGATTGTAGGAGGTGACGGCAGTGAACTTGCTGATTAAGGGTGGAACCATTGTAAATCCGAAAAAACAACAACATGAAGTAGCCGATATTTTGGTGAAAGACGGCAAGATTGCCGAAATTGGTCAGAATTTAAGCGCTGACGGCGCCGAAGTATATGATGCAACGGGCCTTGTCGTAACACCGGGCCTCATCGATATGCATACCCATTTGCGTGAACCTGGTCAGGAAGCGAAAGAAGACTTCCACAGCGGTACTCAGGCAGCGGCTGCCGGCGGTTTTACCCGCATCGCCACCATGGCTAACACCAAACCGGTCGTAGACAATGCGGCGTTGGTGCGCGGTTTGCAAAAACAGGCTGAATTAACAGGCCTTGTAAAAGTGGAATTCATCGGTGCCGTAAGTAAAAACCTTGAAGGCAAAGAACTTGCCGAAATGGGCGACATGGCGGAAGCCGGTGTGGTGGGCTTCTCCGATGACGGTCACTATGTGGAAAGCGCCGCTTTCATGCGCCGCGCTTTGGAATACTCCAGCATGTTCAACAAACCGGTTATCGACCATGCCGAAGAAGTGAGTCTCACCCATGAAGGTCATATGCACGAAGGTTTCGTAGCCTATGAAATGGGCGTTAAAGGTCGTCCGGCCGTAGCGGAAGACATGGCCGTAGCTCGCGACTTGCTCCTCGCTCAGATGACCGGCGGTCATATCCATATCGCTCACGTAAGCAGTAAAGATACGGTAGACCAAATCCGTGCGGCTAAAGCGAAGGGCATTAAGGTAACTTGTGAAGTAACGGCTCAGCATTTATCCTTCACCGATGAATACTTGCGTGAATATAATCCGGCTTTCAAAATGGCACCGCCGATTCGTTCCGAAGAACATCGTCAGGCCCTTTTGGAAGGCGTTAAAGACGGCACCATCGATGCCATTATTACCGACCATGCGCCGCATGCGGAAGAAGAAAAAGACGTGGAATTCTGCTGTGCACCGAACGGCTTCAGCGGCCTTGAAACATCCTTGGCAGCCGTTTTGACACATACGTATAAAACCGGCATTTTGACTTTGGATGAAATCGTAAATCTCATGAGTGTTCGTCCGGCCGAAATCATGGGCGTTGATGCGGGCGTTTTAGAAGTGGGCAAAACCGCCGATATCACCGTTTTCAGCACCGACGAAGAGTGGACGGTAGACCGCAATTTATTCTATACTAAAGGTAAGACGAGTCCGTTTGACGGCATGACCTTAACGGGCAAAGCCAAATTGACGGTTGTAGATGGTAATATTGTGATGAAAGAGGGAGTTGTGACTCAGTGAAAGGCAAATTAGTATTACAAGATGGCTCCGTATACGAAGGTAAGCTCTTAGGGGCTAGACCAATCCTCGGCGAAGTTGTATTTAACACCGGTATGACCGGTTACCAGGAAATTTTGACCGACCCTTCGTACGCCGATCAAATTATCACATTGACCTATCCGCTCATCGGTAACTATGGCGTGTACCGCGACATTGCGCAGGCACCGAAACCATATTGCCGCGGTATGATTGTGGGCGAACTTTGTACCTTCCCAAGCAATTGGCAAAATGAAGGCTTATTTGAAGAATATTTACGGGCGTACGGCGTACCTTGTCTCTATGATGTGGATACCCGTGCCATTACTCGTAACATTCGTAATCACGGCGTTATGAAAGGCGTGATCTGCCCGGTAGACACGCCGCAGGAACGCATTGACGCGTTGTTAAAACAGGATTTACCGACCGACCAGGTTATGCAGGTAACCACCAAGTGGCAAGGTTTTCGCGGCAGTGAAAACGCCGAATACCATGTGGCCGTTTATGACTTCGGGGTTAAAGAAAATATCTTGAAATTCCTCGAAGCGAGCGGTTGCCGCTTGTCCATTTTCCCGGCTGACACCAAGGCGGAAGACGTATTGGCCGTAAATCCGGACGGCATTTTCTTATCCAACGGACCGGGGGACCCTTCGGACCTCGGCTACGCCGTTGAAGAAATTAAAAAATTACTCGGCAAAAAACCGATTTTCGGTATTTGCATGGGTCACCAAGTATTGTCCTTAGCGTTTGGCGGCTCCACGTATAAATTACGTTTCGGTCACCGCGGGTCCAACCATCCGGTTAAAGACCTTCGCACCGGCCGCGTGTACATTACCTCCCAGAACCACGGCTTTGCGGTAGATGAAAACAGCTTAAAAGACGCTGATATCACGATTACCCATCGCAGTGTAAACGATAACACCGTAGAAGGTATGCGCCACAACAGCTTGCCAATCATGTCGGTACAATATCATCCGGAAGCATCGCCGGGACCGACTGACAATCTGTACTTGTTCGACGAATTCAAAGCAATGATGAAAGAATATAAATAGAAAGGGCTGACCAATGACAATGGAAAATAAGAAAATACTCGTTATCGGATCGGGCCCGATTATTATCGGCCAGGCAGCAGAATTTGACTATGCCGGTACCCAGGCTTGCCGCTCCCTTCGCGAAGAAGGCTATGAAGTAGTGCTGGTAAACTCCAATCCGGCAACCATCATGACGGACCGCGACATTGCGGACCGCGTATACATTGAACCAATCAGTTTGGAATTTGTAACGGAAGTTATCCGCAAAGAACGTCCTTACGGCTTGCTCGCTACTTTGGGCGGCCAGGTAGGCCTCAACATGGCGGTGGAATTATCCGAAGCGGGTATTCTTGAAAAATACGGCGTAAAATTGTTGGGTACAACTTTGGCGGCTATTAAACAGGCGGAAGACCGTGAACTTTTCAAAGAAGCCATGGAACGCATCAACCAACCGGTACCGGAAAGTGATATTTTCAGCGACGTAGATAAAGCCGTTGAATTTGCCAATAAAATCGGTTATCCGATTATTATTCGTCCGGCTTACACCTTAGGCGGCACGGGCGGCGGCATTGCGGCCAATGAAGAAGAAATGTACATGATTGCCCTTCGCGGCATCAAACTCAGCCCGATTCATCAGATTCTCGTTGAACGCTCGGTAGCGGGCTGGAAAGAAGTGGAATATGAAGTTATGCGCGACAGTGCGGACAACTGCATTATCGTATGTAACATGGAAAATATCGACCCGGTAGGGGTTCACACGGGGGACTCCATCGTTGTGGCACCAAGCCAGACGTTGAACGATATTCAGTACCAAATGCTTCGTACCGCATCGGTAGACATCATTCGCTACCTTGAAATCGAAGGGGGCTGTAACGTACAGTACGCCTTGGATCCGTACAGCAACCAGTACTATGTAATCGAAGTAAATCCGCGTGTATCCCGTTCGTCCGCGTTGGCGTCGAAAGCAACGGGCTATCCGATTGCCAAAGTGGCCGCCAAAGTTGCCCTCGGCATGACGTTGGACAGCATCACTAACGCTGTTACGGGGGAAACGAAAGCTTGCTTCGAACCATCCCTTGACTATGTGGTAACGAAATTCCCACGTTGGCCGTTTGAAAAATTCAACTTGGCCGATCGTACCTTGGGGACTCAGATGAAGGCCACCGGGGAAGTTATGGCCATTGACCGCACCCTGGAAGGCTCCCTTTTAAAAGCCATCCGTTCTTTGGAAATCGGTCTCGACCATATTGAGCTCAAAAAGATTGCTCACGAAACACCGGAACAGCTCATCGAACGTCTTCGTTTGGTAGATGATGAACGCATTTACGTAGTGGCTCAGGCTCTTCGTGCGGGCATCAGCGTGGAAAAAATCCACTTTATTACGAAAATCGACATGTTCTTCATCAATAAGATTAAGAACATCGTAACCTTAGAAAAGAAATTAGCCTCCGAAGGTATTACGGAAGACAACCTTCGTCAGGCGAAACGCTACAGCATGCCGGACAAAGTGATTGCCCGCTATGCCAATGTAACGGCTGACGACGTATTGGCTAAACGTCAGGACATGAAATTATTCCCAACCTACAAATATGTAGATACCTGTGCGGCCGAATTCGAAGCCCATACGCCATACTACTACAGTGCCTATGCTATGGAAGACGAAGTGGTACCTCGCGGTGAAAACAGCGTTATCGTACTCGGCTCCGGTCCGATTCGTATCGGTCAGGGCGTAGAGTTCGACTACTGCTCCGTTCATTCCTCTTGGGCTCTTCGCAAAGCCGGCAAACAGTCTATCATCATCAATAACAATCCGGAAACAGTAAGTACGGACTTTGATACATCGGACAGCTTGTATTTCGAGCCACTTACCGTGGAAGATGTTATGGAAGTTATCCGCAAAGAAAATCCAATCGGTGTAATCGCTCAGTTCGGTGGTCAGACAGCCATTAACTTGGCAGGTCCTCTCGCTGAACGGGGTGTTAAAATCCTCGGTACTTCCGTGGACAGCATCGACATGGCGGAAGACCGTGAACGCTTTGACGAGCTCCTTGCCGAACTCGGTATTCCACGTCCTGTAGGGGCCTTGGTAACGAGCCATGAAGAAGCGTTGGCTGCGGCGCAGCGTTTATCCTATCCGCTCATCGTGCGTCCGTCCTATGTACTCGGCGGCCGTGCCATGGAAATCGTGTACAACGACAAAGAACTTGACGTGTACATGAAAGAAGCGGTAGTGGCCTCCAAAGATCATCCGGTACTTATCGACCGCTATATGGTGGGTATGGAAGTGGAAGTTGACGCCATCGCCGACGGCGAAGACGTATGTATCCCGGGCATCATGGAACAGATTGAACGGGCCGGCGTTCACTCCGGTGACTCCATTGCGGTATATCCGGCTCAGCATTTGTCTGAAGAAATTACGAACCAAATCGTTGATTACACCCAGCGTATTGCTCGCGGTTTGAATGTAAAAGGTATCGTAAACATTCAGTACATCGTAGCTAACGGTGAACTCAATGTTATCGAAGTTAACCCGCGTTCCAGCCGTACCGTACCGTTCATCAGTAAAGTTACGGGCATCAACATGATTGAATATGCAACGCGCATTGCTCTCGGTGAAACGATTAAATCCATGGGCTTACCGACCGGTTTGGTACCGGCTAAAGATTATGTAGCTGTTAAAGCGCCGGTATTCTCGTTCTCCAAAATGGGCCTCGTAGAAATCGCTTTGGGACCTGAAATGAAATCCACCGGTGAAGTTATGGGTATCGGTCGTACCTATTCGGAAGCCTTGTTCAAAGCCATTCATGGCGCCAACATGCGCATTCCTGAAAAAGGCCATATCCTCATGACCGTAGCGGACCGTGATAAAGAAGAAGCAGCACGTCTTGCCAAAGGCTTTATCGACCTCGGCTACCACATTCAGGCAACCGGCGGTACGGGCAAATATTTCGAAGAACATGGTATTCCATGTGTCATTGTTAACAAGATTCACGAAGGTCAAAACAACTGTGCCGATTTGATTCGTCGCGGTGAAGTTGACTTGATGTTGAACACCTTGACTTACGGCAAACGCCCTGAACGCGAAGGCTTCCAGCTTCGTCGTTTGGCCGTTGAAATGGGCACCCCTTGCTTGACATCCTTGGATACGGCACGCGAAGTATTGCGTGTAGTAGCCGGTCGAGCTAATGAAGAAATTAAGATTGAAGTCGAAGCGTTACAAGATTTTGAGATGGAGTGATACACGCAATGAGCGGTTATGTAGAAATGGCGCGAGTGCTCCGCAATGAGCAAATTGGTGCCGATGTATGGATTATGGATCTGTATGCACCGAAACAGGCCGCTGAAGCGGAAGTAGGCCAATTTTGTAATGTACGAGTAACCGGCGGAACGGCGCCTTTATTGCGCCGTCCCATCAGTTATGCCGGTTTTGATAAAATTGAAGGCACCATTACGCTCTTGTATCGCGTAGTGGGGACCGGTACGGACATGATGACGCACCTCAAAGAAGGGGATACCCTCGATTGTTTGGGCCCTTTGGGCAGTCGTTTTGAAATGACCGACAACATGCTCCTCGTGGGCGGCGGTGTCGGCATTGCACCGATGCTCTGCATTGCGTCAAAATTGAACGAAATTGAAGATACAACTCGTTACACCAATGAAGAAGACGAAACAGTGATTAAACCGGTGGCGGCTAAAAAAGCAACCGTCGTGCTCGGCTTCCGCAATGAATCGGAAACCTTCTGGGCCGACTTGTTTAAAGCCTATGATGTGCCGGTCTATGTGACTACCGATGACGGTTCCGTTGGGACGAAAGGGTTCCCGACAGCTATTATGCCGGAACTCATTCAGTCTGAACGCGGTGAAATAGCGCGTCAGTTAACGCCGTTTTTACACGGTGAAGCGGCCGGTGAACATTCTGTAGGCGCTGAAGCTGCTGCTACTGCTGAGAATGTAGTCGCCGCTGAGTCTGAATCCTCTGAAAAGGTGGCGAGCATTGGGTTTACGAGCGTGTTGACTTGCGGTCCGACCCCAATGATGAAAGGCGTTGCGAAAGTGGCGTCCGAATTCAGCGTGCCTTGCCAAGTATCCCTTGAAGAACGCATGGGTTGCGGCACGGGGGGCTGCTTAGGTTGCGGCTGTGACGGCCGTGGCGGCAAACGCTACAAAGTATGTAAGGACGGCCCTGTATTTGCCGCTGAGGAGGTGTTTTTCAATGAGTAATACCTCAGATACTAAAATGCATGCCAATCACGGTGCAGACGCCAATTTACACGGTGAAAAAGACTATCAGACTATGGATCACAGCAAAGATTTGAACGGTAAAAAGCCGTCTTATAAAGATTTGGCTGTTGAATTCTGCGGGATTAAGATGAAAAATCCGATTGTGGCTGCCTCAGGCACCTTCGGGTTCGGTTTTGAATATGCCGATTATCTTGACCTCAGCAACGAAGTGGGCGCCATTTCGGTGAAAGGCTTAACGCCGACGCCGCGGAACGGTAATCCGGGCACCCGTATTGCGGAAACACCGTCCGGTGTATTGAACTGTATCGGTTTGGAAAACCCTGGTGCGGAAGCGTTTGTACGGGATATTTTACCAGAACTGAAACAATACGATGTGCCGATTTTGGCAAATATTTCGGCGGCCGACGTGGAAGGGTACGCATTCATGGCGAAGACATTGTCTGTGCCGGGCATTGCGGGCCTTGAAGTCAATATCAGCTGTCCGAATGTTAAAAACGGCGGCATGGCCTTCGGCGTATGCGCTGAATCGGCGGCGGCCGTTTGTAAAACCGTTCGTGAAAACACGAATTTGCCGGTTATCATGAAATTGTCGCCGAATGTAACGGACATCGTGGAAATTGCGACGGCTGTTAAAGAAGCCGGTGCTGACGGCTTATGCCTTATCAACACCTTACTTGGTATGGCGATTGATATTAAAACACGTCGTCCCGTACTCGGTAATTTGTACGGTGGTTTATCCGGTCCGGCCGTTAAACCGGTGGCCCTTCGCTTAGTGCATCAAGTGGCGCAAGCCATCGACTTGCCGATTATGGGCATGGGCGGCATTATGACGGGCACCGATGCCATCGAATTCATGTTGGCCGGTGCGGATATCGTGTCCGTCGGTACAGCAACCATGGTTGATCCATGTGCCATCGGTAACATTGCACGTGAAATGCATGAGTACTGCGAAGCAAGCGGTTTGAATCATGTGAGTGAAGTTGTAGGGGCATTGGAACCGTATAGATTTTAAAAGCTTTAGAAACTTTAAGAGAGTTTGAACTGCATATAGAGAGAATGAAAGGTGCGAGATGAAAATCTCGTGCCTTTTTTGTGTTTAAGCGATTATTACAATAATTATTTTGTCCTAAAGCCATTGAGTTTAGCGTTGAAAATATCTTTAATAAAAATTAAAAGATAAACCGATTTTCGGTTTATCTTTTTGGGGAGGTTTGTTATAATAAAGAAAAAGGAGGTGTTATATATGATTCTGAATTTTGCGATTGAAGGGTTTACGTCGTTTAATGAGCGTCAAGAAATATCGTTTACAGCGTTCAACAAGCAACGTATAAAAAATACCAAATATGAAGAGAACTATGTATTAGAAAGCCCGTTTAGGGAGTGCAAGTCAATATTATTTTTTGGCAATAATGCAGTGGGGAAAACAAATGTAATTTTAGCATTAAGTACATTGAGATATATTTTAAATACAGGAAAGTTTCCTGATCCTCGATGGTTTAATTGGTATAATACTCAAATGGGCTTTGAATTGGTAGTATCAAAAGGGCGAGATTATTACGAATATAAAATAAAAATTAATAGAGACGGTTATATAGTTAGTGAAGCTCTATTAAAGAACGAAGAGAACATTTTTACATTTGATTCGAATATTTTACAAAGTGAGTTGTTGGACAATAAAATTGAAGAAATCTATTCAATCCGCTCAACGTCGCCAGTGCTTTTAAAACTTAAAGATTTTATTCATAAAGAATATGATGAGTTTATGGAAGCAGTTAAAAAGATTAGTGTGGTAATAACCAATTCTTATGATTTAGATGATAAAGGGCTACGATATGAATTTTCTGAAATAACGAAGCAAAAGATTGAGACTAATAAAGCATTAGCTTTGGAATTATTGCAACAAATTGATAGTTCTATTGTTGATATAAGCTTTAAGCTATATGATTTGGAAGAAAAAACATATGAGATTTATTTACATAGATATTCTCGAAGAGAAAATAATAATATTAAACAAAATATAGCGGATGAATCAAGTGGGGTAAAGAAAATAGTGTCATTATTAGCTAAATTGTTGTCGATTTATGATGGGGAAACATTAGTAATTGATGAGTTAGATTCTTCTATTAGTACTCGTTCACTAATGCTTATTTATAACAATATGATTAATAATGGTAGAAATAGATCCGGTCAATTAATAGTATCAACACATAATTTAGAATTATTGAACCTAGACTTATTTGCACCGGAGCAGATTTATATTCTTTCAAAAAATGATTGTTTGTCTACTGAAATAAATTCATTGGCGGATTTTGATTTACGTAGTAGCAATAAGAGGTTAGCTGTTAAATTTTTACAAAGGGAATTCGAGGTATAAAAGTGGGGTATAAGCGGAGAAAACGCAATATAATTCAATCGAGTCATTTAAAAATTCATATTGCTTGTGAGGGTCCAAGTGAAGAATCAATTTTAAAAGACGTTTTAAAAGATTATAAGTACATTACTGTTAAAAGTATTGATGGTGGTGGCTATGGTAAGTTTACCAATTATGTAGAACGCAACAAGGATTTATATCCGATATTCTTTATTGTTGCGGATTTGGACAAAGCTCAAAATGATGAATCGGCGAGAAGATTGTTAAATGAAATGATAAAAAAGGTGAATATTTTATCGAATATGAATACTATTTTTTTGACCGGCCCTGAAATTGAATATTGGGTAGCGTGTTGTATTGGAAGGCCAAACCTTACTAGTGATGATTTAAGTGCTATGGATTATAAAAAAGGAAATAAAGTTGCTGATTTTATTAGTAAAAATCATGGCAGCTATTGGTTAGGATGTCAATCAATCACTAATAATAGACTGTATTATAATAAAATGAGTCATAAAGATAAGTACTCAATAGCCCCTGAAAACTTGCAGAATAAGCAGAGTAATCTAGTTAATTTGCTCCCTTATATTCAAAAGATGCAACAAGATAAATTGAATTAAATTTGAATTTTATGATTTTAAATAACATAGAAATAGACTTTCAATATCACCGGTTGGAGAATATCTTCAACCGGTGATATAATATTAAGATAGAGATAAATTGGTAGATTGGTAGGAAGGTGACTATCATGGAATATAACAGTATTGCGGTAGGACGGGCAGCATTGCAGTTGGCGATTACAGAATCGCGTCAAAAAGAACAAGAATTACGTAAAGAATTACAAGAAAAAGGAATTCGCTCCGTAGCGGTTGACTTTGGCGGTCAATTCGTACAGTCCATTCCTAAAATTATAGAACATGCCGTCGTAGCAGCTCAGCGTCAAAAAGTAGTAGCCGATAATCACATCGGCGAAGGAGCCGTTATCGGGGCTACCCAAGAAGCGTTGGAACAACTCAAACGTAAGGCCATTGGCCTCAATGTGGGCGGTAAAATCGGCATTGCCCGTTATCGTGAACACATCAGCGTGGCCATTTATGTAGGCGTCGGTATTTTGCATTTGAACGAAATCGCTGTGGCCATTGCTCATAGAAGCTTGCCGGCTAGAGAAGACGAAGTAGGACAAAAGAGCGCGGGAGAATAGATTTTAATCAGTTGCAATAAATAGGGATCAACTAGTACAGTATGGAGTAATTGGAGGCGAATCAGTGAGTTCACTAGCCGTCATTATTTTGACAAAAAATGAAGAAAAACATATCGAAGCAGCCATTCAGAATGTGAAGCAATGTGCGGATGAAGTACTCATTATCGACTCCGGTAGTACGGACAATACAGTAGCCATTGCCGAAAAAAACGGGGCAATAGTTCGTTATCGCGCCTGGGATGATGATTTTGCGGCGCAGCGAAACTTCGCCTTAGAACAAACCTCGGCTGACTGGGTGTTGTATTTGGATGCGGATGAACGCATGGATGAAACAATGTGCCGAGAAATTCGCTACATTGTTGTGGAGAACCGTGTGGGCGAATATGGTTTAAAACGCGAAGTTATCTTTAACGGCCATCGGTTTAAACATGGCATTTTTGCACCGGACATCGTTTATCGATTATTTCCCCGCGAAGCGGTTACCTGGGTAGGCAAAGTGCATGAGCATCCGGAAACGAATTTGCAAAAATCGATACTAAAAGGTGCTTTAGATCACTACTCCTATGAAAGCTGGCATCATTGGCTTCAAAAGGCCGATCATTATACGACAATTTGGGCTGAAGAGCAGTATTCTAAAGGCAAGCGTATTACACTGGGAAAAGCATTTTCGCACTCCTTTGTTGGCGGCTTGCGAGCTTTACTTTTAAAAGGTGCTTTTTTAGATGGCTGGATGGGCGTGTTTTCTTCCTATCAGCACGCATTTTATACCATGCTGAAATATGTAAAATTGCATGAATTGCAGCAACGGGAAAAGGGTAAATAAGCATGGATGATATAGTTATAGTATTGGCGGCTGATGATAATTATGCACAGCACGCGGCCGTAACGGCGGCTTCTATCTTACTTCATACGACTGAGCCGCAACGAGTTTCATTGTATATCTTAAGTGATGGTATAAGTGAAACGAAGCAACAGAAAATTAAAGACACGGTTAACGATTTAAAAGGCCGAGTACAGCTGATAGCCGTGGACGGTGACGCCATCGAAGGCTTTACCAGCGGTCACATCAGTAAAGCGGCTTATTTACGTTTAATGATTCCGGAATTGTTGCCCGACCATGTTGAGAAGGCGATTTACTTTGATACGGATTTAGTTGTGACCGGTGATGTGGCCGAACTTTGGCAGCTGTCATTGGGCGGTCATCCGGTGGGAGCGACGGTTGATTTAGGTATTATGTCATCCAAACGTAGTCGTCGTGAAAAACATGCATCTATCGGCTTACATGAGTTAGATGACTACTTTAATTCCGGTATGATGGTCATTGATGTGTCTCAGTGGCGCGTCAAAAATTATGGCAATGCAGTACTAGCTGAGATTACGTCGAATCAATTTCGTCACCACGACCAGGACGGTTTGAATAAAGTGTTTAAAAATGATTGGCAGGAATTGCCGCTCCGTTGGAATGTTATACCGCCGGTGTTCTCGTTGCCACTAAAAATTCTATGTAGTGCCAAGTGGCGTAAAAAGGCCATTGAGGCCTTGAAAAGCCCGGCCGTAATACACTGGGCGGGGCGCTATAAACCGTGGGAATTTACCTATGAAAAAGCATTTAACGGCATATATTATGAGGCGTTAAAAGAAACTCGTTTTAATGATGCGGTTATGCCACAACTGAGTAAAGATATGCACGGAAAATCCCTTGCAAGACAGCTTATGCGAATTCATTGGGCAAAATTTTGGCAAGCTATAGGTGGATAAACAGATGAAAACATTTTCAAAAGATTTTTTTCAAATAAAAAATTTCATAAAAGAGCGAATAGATTTTAACTACTCGAGCACGGATGAAGGTGCTTACCACATCGCCTATAATGTCAATGACGGGTTCATTCATATCATGGGCGTTTCGGTTGTGTCGGTACTGGAAAATAACAAAGATAAAAACTTTGTGGTTCATATTTTTGTGGACGGTTACAGTCCGGAAAATTTGGCAAAAATCGAAGAAATGGCCAAACAGTGGCAATGTCATTGCATTGTGTACTTGCTCGACATGACGCCGTTTAACGACTTCCATATTAAAGTGGCGCGTTTTTCCAGAATTACCTATGCCCGAATTTATATGCCTAAAGTCATTAAGGAATACAGCGATAAGTTTATTTATCTTGATGCGGACACCATGGTGTGCGATTCGCTTACTGAATTATGGAACATGGATTTGCAGGGCAAGGCTATGGGTGCTGTTTCGGAAACACCGGAATCCGTTGCGTATCGAGCCGGTCATTTGAAGTTAAAGTCCGGTAAATATTTTAACGATGGCGTTATGGTTATAGATATTACCCAATGGGAAATAGACCAAATCACCGAAAAGGCCTTTGCGTATCAGAATGAACCGCCTAGTCGTTTCAAAGGGCAAAGCCAGGACGTGTTGAATTTAGTATTTGATGGTGATTTATATTTCTTGCCGGCTGCTTTTAATGCGTACGGCGGTGCTGCTGAATTTGACGGCAAACCGGTTATTGCTCATTGGACGGGTCGTCGCAAACCTTGGCAAATGGTGTTGACCGATATTGATGCTTTGTGGCGTAAATATAATGCCTTGGCACCATGGGAGACGATTGCGCATGTCTTGCCGGTGAAAAAGCCGGAAAACTACCATGATTTCCAGCAATGGGGCGACTACCAGAAAAAGCAGGGCCATTACGGTAAATTCTTGCAAGGTATTTTCTGGTACAGTGTGTTGCGTGTGATTTATAAATTGGGCGGCAACAAGAAGAATTAGGTGAATAAAGATTAGCAGCTTAATTATTAAAGTTAGGCAGCAATTGAATGTTTGAAGTATTTGATTATTAGGAGTGGCGAAGATGAAAATTGCAATTGCCGGGACCGGTTATGTAGGTTTATCCAACGGCTTATTGCTGGCACAGCATCATGAAGTGGTGGCGTTGGATATTATTCCCGAAAAAGTAGACATGCTGAATAAAGGGCAGTCACCGATTGTTGATGCGGATATATCCGCATTTTTGCAACGTGATGATATTAACTTTAAAGCAACTCTGGATGCTAAAGAAGCGTTCGTGGGTGCCGACTACATCCTCATTTCCACGCCGACTAATTATGATCCGAAGAAAAACTTCTTTGATACATCGTCCGTAGAAGCTGTTATTGAAGAGGTATTGAATATTAATCCGGACGCCATTATGATTATCAAATCAACGATTCCGGTTGGTTATACGGCTCAGATGCGCGAAAAATATAACACAGAAAATATTATTTTCTCGCCTGAATTCTTGCGTGAAGGCAAGGCTTTGCATGATAATTTATATCCGTCTCGCATCGTTGTGGGCGAACGGTCAGATCGAGCTAAGGTCTTTGCCAATTTATTGGCTGAAGGGGCCGTTAAAAAGGATATTCCGATTATCTTTACCGGTTCTACCGAAGCGGAAGCAATTAAATTATTTGCCAACACGTATTTGGCATTACGCGTAGCTTACTTCAATGAACTTGATTCCTATGCGGAAATGCGCAATTTAAATATAGCTGAAATTATTAAGGGCGTATGCTTAGATTCGCGTATCGGTGATTTCTATAATAATCCGTCCTTCGGTTACGGTGGTTACTGCTTGCCGAAAGATACGAAGCAATTATTGGCTAACTATCATGATGTGCCTCAGAACTTGGTGTCGGCTATCGTAGAAGCTAACCGCACGCGTAAGGACCATATCGCCGATATGATTATTGAGCGGCAACCGAAAATTGTTGGCGTATATCGTTTGACGATGAAAAGCGACTCTGATAACTTCCGGGCTTCGGCTATTCAAGGGGTTATGAAGCGCATTAAAGCGAAAGGTATTGAAGTTGTTGTGTATGAACCAACATTAGAAGCTGATGACTTCTTCCGTTCGCGCGTTATTCGTGATTTGGCTGAATTCAAAGCCATGAGCGATGTTATCATTACAAACCGTTGGTCTGATGATTTGGCGGATGTGCAAGATAAGGTTTATACGCGAGATTTATTTGACAGAGATTAATTAGAACGGAGCATATTATTTAGTAAATTAAATGGAAATTTTGCTCAGTAATAATGAGTGGTTTGAGAAGGGATTGTGGGGCAATAATGGCTTCCTATAAAGAATTTGATATAACTAAAAAAGTTCTTATTACCGGGGCGGCCGGATTTATCGGTTTTCATTTGGTAAAATTGCTCCTCGATAAAGGGGCTACGATATTAGGTTTTGACAATCTGAACGATTACTATGATGTGTCGTTAAAAGAAAGTCGTTTAGAGATTCTGAAGGCATATTCAAAGTTTACCTTTGTAAAGGGGAACCTAGCCGATGAAGTGGCTGTTAACGGTCTTTTTGAAAACTTCAAACCGGATATTGTAGTTAATTTGGCGGCTCAAGCGGGGGTTCGCTATAGCATCGACAATCCGCGAGCCTATATGGAATCGAATATGATGGGTTTCTTCAATATTTTGGAAGCCTGTCGTCATAGTCCGGTAGAGCATCTGTTGTTCGCCTCCAGTTCCTCGGTATACGGCAATCAGCAGAAGACACCATTTGCCACAACGGATAATGTGGACCATCCAATCAGTCTATATGCGGCCACAAAGAAATCTAACGAGCTCATGGCCTATACATACAGCCATTTGTATGGCATTCCGACTACGGGCTTACGATTCTTTACCGTATATGGTCCATATGGTCGTCCTGACATGGCCTACTTCAAATTCACCAACAAGATTATGAGCGGAACGCCGATTCAGATCTACAATAAGGGTGATATGTATCGCGACTTTACCTATGTTGACGATATTGTGGCAGGGATTGAACGGATGCTATGTAATCCGCCGGCTAAAAATGAAGCAGGGGATGCTTATAAGGTGTATAACATTGGCAATAATAAACCGGAACAGCTTATGCATTTTATCGAAGTCTTGGAACAGCAATTAGGGAAGACGGCTGAAAAAGAATTTTTACCGATGCAGCCGGGCGATGTGTATCAGACCTATGCCGATGTAAGTGAATTGGAAAGGGATTTTGACTTTAAGCCGGAAACTACGATTGAAGAGGGATTAGGGAAATTCGTGGCATGGTACAAAGAATATTACTCAGTGAAGTAGCCGATAAAGGTATAAATTTAAGCAAAGATTGCCTTAGTAATTATAGTTAGTTGAGCATTTTAGTCTGTAGCAGATGCTTTGACTGAACGCTCAAACTATGATATACTATCAAAGTTAACGAAATAAAAGAGCAAATAGTGGTTGACAAGATCTTTTAGATTTGTTATCATAATGAAGTTGAATGAAGTAGAGGCCATCCGCTTCTCACCTGTTGTCTCGAAATAACGGGTTGAATATCTAACTAGTTATCAGTTACGGATGGCATTATGCCGTCCGTTTTTTTATTATAGAAAATAATTTGTTGGAGGTGACTATTATTAGCAAAGATACGCCGCGTATTAATGAAGAGATTCGCGCCCGTGAAGTTCGTGTGGTAAGTGCCGATAATGAGCAATTAGGTATTATGTCGGCTCGTGAAGCTCTTGCGTTAGCCGAAGAACATCAATTGGACTTAGTGGAAGTGGCACCGAACGGTAAGCCGCCGGTATGTCGAATTATGAACTACGGTAAATATCGCTATGAGCAACAGAAGCGCGAAAAAGAAGCTAAAAAGAAACAGAAGACATTTACTTTAAAAGAAGTAAAGCTTCGTCCCCATATTGAAGATCATGACTTCTATGTAAAAATGAAGAATGCTAGTAAATTCCTAGCAGAAGGTAACAAAGTAAAAGTTACCATCATGTTCCGTGGCCGAGAATTGAGCCATCCTGAATTGGGTCAGAATGTATTAACCCGTTTTGCCAAAGAATTGGAAGAACAGGCAGTTGTTGAGAAAGCAGCTAAGCTTGAAGGGCGAAACATGACGATGATATTAGCAAAAAAAGGATAATTGAGGAGGAAACTAATCATGCCAAAAATTAAAACTCGCCGTGCAGCGGCTAAACGTTTTGTACCGACCGGTAGCGGTGAATTCAAACGTGCGAAAGCTTTCAAGAGCCACATCTTAGAAAAGAAATCCCCGGCTCGTAAACGCAATCTTCGCAAAGCAACTTTGGTTAGCAAAGCCGATTACAAACGCGTTGCTAAATGTTTACCATACGCTTAATAGTTAAAATTACTGGATAATGGAGGAAATATACAATGGCTAGAGTGAAAAAGGGCGTAACTGCTCATGCACGTCATAAAAAAATCTTAAAATTAGCTAAAGGCTATCGCGGTACACGTAGTCGTTTGTTCAAAAAAGCAAACGAAACGGTAATGAAAGCATTATACTATGCTCGTCGTGACCGTCGTGCGAAAAAACGCGAATTCCGTAAATTGTTCATTACCCGTATCAATGCGGCTGCCCGCATGAACGGTATGAGCTACAGCCGTTTCATCGCCGGCTTAACTAAAGCAGGCGTTGCAGTTGACCGTAAAATGTTAGCTGATTTGGCTGTTAACGATATGGTTGCTTTCGCTAAATTCGTTGAAGTAGCTAAAAACGCATAAGACAAACGAATAAGAAATATGAGAAAAAAGGTGTAGAGATTCACAAATAAGTGAATATTCTACACCCTTTTTTTTGTACGCCGAATAGGCATGACAAAACCCCCAGTTAAACTGGGGGTCGGTAAAAAATTGAGTTATAGGACAAAAAGTGTGTGTAGAAAGTGCTGCAAACCTAGATAAATACTGGGTTTGTAGCACTTTTATCTTTTTTTGACAAAGATAAAGGGT
>NZ_JALKIG010000018.1 GCF_023051165.1 Veillonella sp. KGMB01456 | reverse complement strand
TTTATTGGGATTAATTTAAAAAAGCCACACACACTTTTTGTCCTATAAGCCAAAATTAACAGAACTCTTCCAAGATTATTATTTTTCAATAGCATCATTACCGATGGTTTTAGAATGAAAGGTTCTATATTTGAGAGGTGATAAACCATAATTAAGACGGAAGAGTTCAATAAAATGACTTAACTGATTGAAACCGACCGCTAATGAAATATCTGATACTGATTGAGATGTTTGTAATAGCAGATCTTTGGCTTGATTAAGCCGATAATTGTTTAAATATTTAATAGGCGATGTACTGGCGTATTTATTGAATAAGGCGGTGCATCTATTTTTATTGGTAAAAGCCTGTTTGGCGATAGCTGTAACTGTCAGCTGTTCATGGAAATGGTTGTGAATGTATTCAATCATAGCGTAGAACAGGGCCAGTTCCTTTTTGTTGACCGGCTTTGATTCATTCTTGGTAAGCGGATAGAGCTGTTCAATGATTTCCATAATAAAGTTAATAACCTCTAAATGATGAAATGGAGCATCGTCTAACTCTATAAAAGATTGCAACTGTTTTAGCTGATTTGGCTGTAGGGGTAACATGGCATAAGCGAGTGACGGGTTTTGGGTAATGGGATTAATAAAATGAGTTTGGATATAGTCAATAAATAAACTATCGGTAAAGTTTAGACAGAGTGAATGTGTATCTTGGTCTATTGTTTTTGACGTATGTAGTTGGTGAGGATTTACAAATAATAATGTATTTGGTGTTAAATGAAAGGTTTTATTATTAACACGATATTCTAATGATCCGGAAATAACCCAAGTCAGTTGGATTTCATTATGCCAGTGAATGGGCACCATGTCGGACGTAGCATGGACGAAATCCTGGGTATATACGGATAAAGGTAAATCAAGGGCTATATAGGGGAGGTTTTCGCGAAGCTCACTGGTGAAACTCATGGCAAATGCTTGCCCTTTATTTTTTGATTGTGGATGAGATTCTATCATAACTAATCCTCCTTTGATGATATGTCTTGATTTAAATTATAAAGGAATATTTATTACAATACAACATAATAAGTATGATAAAAAGTACAAATCAGATAAAAATACGTTCGTATTCGATAGTAAGAAAATCACGATACCCTTATACTTAGGGCATAGATAAGAAGTTCTATAGTGGATGTCAGTAGGTATAGGAGGAACTATTATGTTAAAAATTAACGAACAACGATTGTTGAATCGAATCAACTAACTTGGTGAAATCGGCATTGATGAAAATGGAGCCCGTACCAGAGCGGCTGCTTCCGATACGGAAAAAGCCGGGCGCGATCAGGTAGTGGCATGGATGAAAGAAGCCGGACTTCGTGTAGCAGTAGATTATATTGGTAATATTTTTGGGATATGGGAGACCGAGTCCAATAAACATGAAGCACCGATTATGATGGGTTCTCATATTGATACGGTTATTAATGCCGGCAAATATGACGGTTGTTATGGAGTGTTGGCCGGCCTTGAAGTAATTCAAAGTTTACAGGAACAGCAGATTGTAACAAAATGTCCATTGGTTGTAGGAGCCTTTACCAATGAAGAAGGTATTCGTTACTCACCGGATATGATGGGCTCCCTTGTATATGCAGGAGGTCTTGATGTAAAAGAAGCCTAAGCTATTGTTGGTGTAGACGGCACGATTTTAGGAGAAGAATTAAAGCGTATCGGCTACGAAGGGACGGAAGAACCGGGATTTATTAAACCTCGTGCGTATATTGAACTTCATATCGAGCAAGGTCCTATTTTAGATGTAGAAGGCATTTCTATCGGAGCTGTTGAAAATTTGCAAGGGATTTCTTGGCAACGAATTGAGATTAAAGGTGTAGCTAATCATGCAGGTACAACACCGACTAATATGAGAGTGGATGCGGGTTTGGCCGTAGCCAAGGTAATTACTTTTATGCGTGACCGTTGTAATCAGTCAGGTGGTACTACAGTAGCGACAACGGGTACGATTGCTTTTGAACCAAATGCGATTAATGTAATCCCATCAAAAGCTGTTTTTACAGTTGATGTACGCAACCCTAATGAGGAACGCTTAATAGCTGAAGAACAGGCTTTAGCGGCATACCTAAAAGAATTGGCAGTGACCGATAAGGTACAAATTAGTACGGAGCAATTAGTACGTTTTCAACCGGTACAATTTGATGAAACAATTGTAAGTATGGTGGAACAAGTGGCTAATGAAATGCATTTATCGAATCGTCGGATGACGTCCGGTGCCGGTCAAGATGCACAGATGATGGCGCGGATTTGCCCGTCGGCCATGATTTTTGTACCAAGTGTAAACGGTATTAGTCATAATCCGAAAGAATATACTAAAGACGAAGATATTTTTGCCGGAGCCAATGTATTCATTAATGTAATCAAAAATTTGGCGCAGTAAACAATCGATTTTCTTGAAGAAGATAAATTTCTAAGAAGAATTACAGTTAGTCTATGAATAACATAAGTTAAGGAGAATCCATGATAAATATTGTTCCTATTCAAAAAGATGTTAGATCTAGTGACTTTGATGCCTTGTTTACTGTTGCAAAGGCAAAAGCAGTTAAGGAATTCCACGAGAGTTTACCGGGGTACGAGGCAACACCGTTACGAGAACTAAGTGCATTAGCTAAACATGTGGGACTAAAAAATTTATTTGTAAAAGATGAAAGCTATAGATTTGAGTTGAATGCTTTTAAGGGCCTTGGTGGCAGTTATGCGCTGGCTGAAGTGATTGCTACAAAATTAAATATAACGCCGGCTGAAGTGAAAAATGTAGAGCCAAACAGTTTCACTTTTGTAACGGCTACCGATGGCAATCATGGACGCGGTATTGCTTGGGCTGCTAAGAATTTAAAACAGCAAGCTGTTGTGTATATGCCGAAAGGATCGGCTGTCGAACGATTGGAAAATATTCGTAAACTTGGTGCTACGGCAGAGATTACCGAACTGAACTATGATGATACAGTTCGTTTTGCTAAATCACAAGGTGACGCTAACGGTTGGATTTTGGTGCAAGATACGGCATGGCCGGGCTATGAGGAAATTCCCGGTTGGATTATGCAAGGCTATATGACAATGGCGTTAGAGGCTGTACAGTCTTTGGGAGATATTGTACCTACCCATATTTTCTTACAGGCCGGAGTTGGTGCTATGGCCGGAGCTTTAACCGGATTTTTCAATCATTATTATGGTGATAAGAAACCAACCATAATTTATGTAGAACCTAATAAGGCAGACTGTGTATTTCAGACAGTTAAAGCCAATGATGGTACCTTACATGCCGTGACGGGAGATTTAGATTCTATTATGGCCGGCCTTTGTTGTGGTGAGGTATGTACGGTAGGCTGGGAACAAATTCGTCAATTTGGCGATTACAGTGTGTCTTGCGATGATAAAGTTGCAGCCGATGGAATGCGTGTGTTGGGGAATCCGTTGTATGGTGATGAACAAATCATTTCAGGTGAAAGCGGTGCTGTTACAACCGGACTCGTTTATCGTCTTATGGTTGATGCGGATAAAGCGCCTATGCGTTCAGAGTTGGGATTAAATGAAGAATCTGTTGTTCTTTGTATCAGTACTGAAGGCGATACGGATACAGTTAATTATCGACGCATTGTTTGGGATGGTGCATGCGGTTTAATAAAGTAAATTTTGCTAATAAGGCACTTTGCAATGATTGCTCGCAAAGTGTCTTGTTTTTTATTATAATGAAATTATATTGAGATTTTTGATTATAAATAAGGTATAATAAAATTAGAAATGGCTAAATTACGTCATTTGAATAAAAAAGCATGGAGGACTCTTATGAAAGATTTGTACTGTATGTTGGAGAGAGAGGTACTACCTGCTTTTGGTTGTACGGAGCCGATTGCGCTGGCCTTTGCGGCGGCGAAAGCGGTGGAAGTTTTGGGGGAATTTCCAAGCAGCTTGCACGCTGATTGCAGCGGCAACATTATTAAAAACGCGAAGAGCGTAACTATCCCGAATGCACAGGGGCGAACCGGTTTTTACTACAGTCTGATTTTGGGCGCTATTGTGGGTGATGCGTCTAAAGAACTGGAAGTACTCGAAGGTTTGACATCGGATGATGTGAAGCGGGCTGATGAATTATTTGAAAGTAATTTCTGTACCGTATCGTTGGCGGAAGGTGTGGCCAATCTGTACATCGCCGTAACCGCTAAAACGGCGGATCACGAAGTGAAGGTAACGGTTCAACAGAAACACACTAATATTACGCACATCGAAAAAGACGGGGAAGTTATATTTGATATGCCGTTGGAACAGATTTTGGCGGAAGAAGTGCAGATGACATTTGATGACTGCTATGAATTCGCTGAAGAGGCTGATTTTAAGCGGCTCAAAGAATTATTGCATCGTCAGTTTGAATATAATATGGCCATTGCCGAAGAGGGGATGAAAAACTCCTACGGTTCAAACATCGGTAAACTTATTATTGAAGATTCTGCCAGCATTGCGGATAAGGCACGTGCTTATGCGGCGGCCGGCTCCGATGCGCGCATGGGCGGTTGCAGCATGCCGGTTATGATTAACTGCGGCAGCGGCAATCAGGGAATTACCTTGGCCGTTCCTATTCATGTGTATGCTGAAGAATATGATGTGCCTGAAGAACGACGTTATCGTGCGTTGGCCTTGGCTAATGTGTTAGCACTTTATATTAAGCATGATATTGGGCGTTTGAGTGCCTATTGTGGTGTGGTGAGTGCCGCATCTGCTACGGCAGCAGGTATTGCGTACTTAACGGATGAGCCGAAAGAAGTGGTATGGGAAACCCTATCCAATGCACTGGTTGGTACATCCGGCGTGGTTTGTGACGGCGCCAAAGCATCGTGTGCCATGAAGATTGGTATGTCTCTGGGCAATGCGTTATTATCCTATCGCCAGGCGAAGTCGAATAATAGTTTTAAAAACGGTGACGGTATCGTTAAAGCTAATATCGATGAAACGGTGCATACGGTGGGGCGTATCGCTCGTGACGGTATGCGCGAGACGGACATTGTAATTTTAGAATCAATGATTGAAAAATAATATAGAGCAAAATAAAAATATTTCTAACTAGTCTCAAAACCGAATTATATCTATAATAGAAATATAAGGTATATCTAAGAAAGAGAGTGACTATAATGAGCAAAACAGTATTAATCACAGGTGCTACTTCGGGAATCGGCCGCGCTACGGCTTTAGCTTTTGCCAAAGCGGGGTATGACCTTTTATTATGCGCTCGTCGCTTGGAAGTATTGGAAAACATGAAAGCCGAATTCGAACCGGAATACGGCATCAAGGTAACTCCGTTTGCCCTTGATGTAACAAATCGTCAAGCAGTTACGGAAACGTTACCGGCGGTGATTGAAAAAGCCGGCGGTGTAGATATTCTTGTAAATAATGCAGGCTTGGCGCAAGGTCTCGATGCTTTCCAAGAAAGTTCCATCGATGATATTGAGCTCATGATTAATACAAATGTAAAAGGTTTGCTCTATGTATCACGTACCGTATTACCGTTCATGTTGGCTAAAAATGCCGGTCACATTATTAACTTAGGTTCTACGGCCGGTATTTATGCGTACGCTAAAGGCGCTGTATACTGTGCCACTAAAGCGGCTGTTAAAACACTGAGTGACGGTATCCGCATCGATACGATTGAGTCGGATATTAAAGTGACGACGATTCAACCGGGTATTGTGGAAACACCGTTCAGTGAAGTTCGTTTTCACGGTGATAAGGAAAAAGCGGCTGCTGTATATGCCGGCGTGGAAGCGTTGCAGGCGGAAGATATTGCGGACATTATCGTATTTGCCGCTACGCAGCCAAAACGCGTGCAGATTTCGGACATTACCATCATGGCCAATCAGCAGGCCACCGGTTTTATGATTGCAAAGAAATAAGAAATGACAGTTGCCTGTGGTGCCCATAAAGCACTACAGGCAATTGGTGGTTATATATCTTTTTCCGGCGGGCTAGTTATATTAGCATGTCGGTTACTTATGAGTTTGAATTTAAGATTGTAGTTAAAAGAGGAGTTCCTATGAATAGTGAAAACTGGGTCGGTTCCTTACCGGTTTGGGATAATTTTAAAATGTGTATGACTGAAAAATATTTAAAATTTGAAGGTCGTGCTACCCGTGGTGAGTACTGGAAATTTGTGCTCATTCAATTCGTTATTATAATTGTGTTGGAATTCTTAATCAGTATTTTCAGTATTGGTTCGACCTTCGAAGATATTTTGACCTTGGTAGTCACCTTACCGTTCATTTTGCCTTCGTTAGCGGTGCAGACCCGTCGGCTTCATGACTTGAACCGTAGTGCGTGGTGGCTTTTACTCCACTTCGTGCCCTATGCCGGTTCTTTTGTTTTGTTTATTTTCTCCGTCATGAAAGGGAATCCAGTACCTAATAAATACGGCCCCGTACCGGATTACAGCTATTACAGGGGCTAATGGAGCTTGAATATTAATACTGTTTTAACCTCTGAGCCCAAAAGCAAGGATTCAAACCGGGACTTGGAGTTTTACTATAGTAATTATTTTAAGCAGTAACGGAATGGGGGAATGCACCGGCAGCGTCTGGGAATGGCTTAACCACTTATTACGGGCGGTGGGCAACATTTGATTGATACTATATTTTACGTTTGAATTGTACGATTAAAAACTTAACATTGTGCCGATTTTAAATTTTTAAGTATATCAGTTGGTTATTTTACCGTGCCAGGGGGAAACTTATGAAAATAATTACGGTCAATAAGATTATGTGCAGTCATTATGTAGATGAAATCGAAGCTATTAAAAAGCACCCGTTCATAGTAACCGGGCGAGCTAAGGTAGCAGTTGACCAAGGTCGTGTATTGTTAGGACAAAATTCGGCGAAATGTGAAACAGTCAATCATGTTATTCATGACGAAATAAAGGCGCTCACACGAGGGATAAATGATAAAATTCCCGACCATTATCCGGGTGTTCACCCAACGTAAACGTTAAGATGTTTTGGTTTAATATTTATGATAATTCGGTGTGATACCGGTTTTCATAATTTGCATTTGATAAAGATTAATAATTAGTGTAGAATGTTCATTTATATCGTTTTATTGAATGATATACATGAATTTTTTTATAAGTGGTTGTTAGTTAAGGGTTTGCGTAGAGAGGAGTATTGGGATGAATTGTCAAAATTGTGGTAAAGAATTGGAGGCCGGGCAAGCATTTTGTTCACACTGTGGTCAAGATGTTGCTGCGGCAGAGACTTCGGTAGCAGCGACGTCAACAAATGCGGTGCCTGCGGTAGATGCGGATGGCTATCCTTTACATTGGGTGGGATCCTTACCGATTTGGGAAAACTTTAAGATGTGTATGACTAAAAAGTTCTTTACCATACAAGGTCGTGCTACACGGGGAGAGTATTGGAAGTTTTCTTTGGTGCATTATGTGATTGTAATTGTAGCGGCTCTAATTGGGTCGGTTATGGAGTCGAGTAAAATTGTTGAAAGCGTACTCAGTTTATTGAGCCTCGCATTATTTATGCCGTCATTAGCCGTAATGGTTCGACGACTTCATGACACCAATCGCAGTGCCTGGTGGTTAGTACTCATTTTAATTCCTTTCATAGGCACTATTGCGGGTATTGTTTTAATGCTTTTAAAAAATAATCCATTGCCTAATAAATATGGTTCTTTGCCTGATTACAGTAATTATCAAGGGTAATCGTGAGCAATTATTTAGTTAATTAAACATTGAATATTAAATTTATAAAACAGTCATTGGCTTTGATGAGGCAGGCTTTTCAAAAGTTCGTGAAAAGGTGCAGTCATAGCTTAGGGCTGTTTTTTTGTATACAAAAATGATTGAAAAAGTATGTTAGAATATAATTAGCAATATAATAATTTAATCGGCAATAAAAGTTAGAAGTGTTTAACTTTGTTGTCGAATCATGTATACTATCTAAAAAAATGATTGCTGGGAGGTTTATTATGTATTGTAGTCATTGTGGTAAAGAATTGTCACCGGAAGCCAGGTTTTGTCCTAATTGCGGACAAATGCGCGTTGCGTCCACCGTACCGGTAGTGGCAAATCATCAGAAGAGTTCGCTGGAATTCACTGAAAATATAAAATTATGCCTTATTGAAAAGTACTGTACCATTGAAGGTCGTGCTACGCGCGGTGAGTACTGGAAGTTTATGTTATTTGTAGGGCTATTAATCCTTGTAGTTGAATTTCCGTTGATGTTTATTACCGGAATGTTTATGAATGTAGCCGACTCCAATGTACCGTTCTTCTTTTTCTTTTTTATCAGCGTAGCCGCTTGGCTAGCCTTGTTACCACCTATTATTACCTGTGAAATACGTCGTTATCATGATACCGGCTTCAGCGGTTGGTGGTATTTCTTACACCTTATTCCGGGCGGTAGTTTTATTCTCTTAATTTTTACGCTCTTGCCAAGTCAGATGTATGAAAATGAGTATGGACCGTTGCCGGATTATACGGATCATGTAAGCAAAAAGTGGTTCAACAATAAGAAAATTTCAGATATATAGGACATTTTGCGCTGTTTTTATTTTATAGGACAAAATGAGTTGTTTTTTAGGCCGATAAGATAAGTAGTTACCTAGTCTTATGGGTCTTTTAAAATGAACGCAAAAAAGCGATGGACCGGGGTCCATCGCTTTTTGTTAGGAGTATGTTTTATGCGGTATGTGGTATGTGGTATCAGTATTACTCTTCCGAACGTTTGGACGTGATAGAGCGGTAGAGGTAATAAACAAAGCCACAAAGTAAGAGAATGGATACAACCATGAAGCCTACTTTAAATGCAAATACCATCATTTTGAAGGAAATATACATAAATAAGCCGGCTAACAATAACATAATTAAAGATTTCATTTTACAAGTCTCCCTACTGTTATAATTTAATGTCTACTTTTTATAAAGAAATATTTAAGCCATCTAATTGTTTTTTTAGTTGATTAAAATTAGCTTCCGCTAAATCTAGTTTTTCAACGGTATCTAACGTTTTGAAATTAAGATTTCTTTTTTCAGATTTTATTTTGTCTATGAATGTCTATTTAGTTTCGCTATCTAAGTCAGATGTTGATACTCTGTAAAGATATTTTGTATATAATTCACCTAAACCTTCAATAAGAGTAAATGCTTTGTATTCATAAAGAGAATTATCCATTTTTTACACCTTTCTAATACGAAAACTTTAAATTTTCTTGATGTACATAAAAAATGACAAAATAACATTATGATACAATCGATTATTTGGCTTGATTATTGTGCTGTTTACAAGCACAGGGCTTGCTGTTTTTTTAAAATTATAGCAAATTCGGGAGTAAATCGCAAATTATCGATATGAAAATGATGGTATGTTGTGATTATGTTGCCGGAATAATTTGGTTCTAAATAAAATTTGCTGTTCGGATTATTCTATTTTTTCGGCTGTTTCGGAAAAATAAAGGTTTTTTCAAATTCACAGAACAGCTTTAAGAGTGGCGTATCTAAGTAGGACAAGGCGGTATCACCGATTTCTCGCGAAATTCCGAAGAACGGTTCAGCAATAGAGCCGGCAATGGCTGCCAAGGTATCGCTGTCGCCGCCGATGGAAATGGCATTGCGAATGGTATCTTCAAAGTCGTTACCTTCAAGAAAGGCTACAACGGCTTGCGGTACCGTTCCTTTACAACTACCTTGAAATGTGTAGGTAGGACGAATTCCGTCAATGGTGAAATTCAAGTCATAATAATTATCTTGGACAAACTTGCGAATTTCGTCTTTGGAAGCACCGGTACGTGCTAAATAAATGGCACCGGCCGTAGCTTGCGCGCCGGCAATACCGTCTGGGTGGTTATGAGTGACAGCCGTTACGGTGTGAGCTAAATTAAGGACTTCTTCTAAGCTGTCGCCGGCGTAGGCACAGCCGCTGACACGCATGGCCGCACCGTTCCCAAAACTGTTGTATGGTTTTGGGTCTTTTTCATAGAGCCATTGGTAAAACATGCCGCCATAGTCGTAATTAGGACCATGATAAGCTCGTCCCAGAATACGCATAGACATTACGGTTGTTTGAGCCAGCTTTTCAGGGGGAGCCGTAGCAGCCTTTAATAAAGCATTACCAATGGCTATGGTCATCACGGAATCATCGGTAGCATGACAAGGGGGTTTAAAAAGTTCAAATTCTTTAGACTTCAGATTGTCCCATTCAAAACGGGAGCCTACAACGTCGCCTACAATTGCACCTAACATAGTAATACGCCTCCTCATATCCAACACCTAATTCAATTAAAAAAACGATGAATATTCAGGTTAAAAAACCAAAAAATATCGTTAGGCTTATATTATACCACATGCTTTTTACGATAAATATAGAGGCTAAGTTCAATGAATTTTATCAAGATACTTGAAATGTGATTATAAAATGAAGTCGTTAAAAGTTAAAAGAGGGAAACTTTCAATGTGTGTGGAACTCTTTACTTATAGAGTAAGTCTCCAATTTATGAAATGAGGATTTTTTGCAAAAGGTTTAGGGGAATAGTAAATAGGTTTAGGAGAATAGTAAATAGGTTTAGGGGTACAGTCAATCGGGGAGGATGGTATGGATTATTGGGGTCTAATACGGCGAATTATTATCGGAGTTTTAATCATGGCGTCAGCGTCGATAATGGTTTCCACAAACAGTGTGGATAAAGTATTTGAACAGGCCACCAGATGGGTTGGTTACTGGGAGCAGGGTAAAAAAGCATTAGGTTTAGAGTCCGATACTAAAGAGACAACTACATCAGCGGCCAAGGGCGAAATTGCAACCGAAGCCAAGGATACGTCAAAAGATGTGCTGGAGCTTAAGGAGCTCGAAAGTGCGTTGACCACGTTTGTAAATTATCATTTGTTTCTTACGGAGCATAAGTATGCCCGTGCGTATCAATTGCTTTCCGATAATTACCAACAGAATGTGGCCGGTAATTATGAGACCTGGGTTAACAGCTTTAGCGCAACCAAAGGAGTTGTCGTATCTTCAATGGATTTAGTTTCACAAACCGAGGATACGATTATCATTAAATATACATTACATAAGTTGGTCGATGAAGGTAACGATACGGTGCGTAGGGAATTTGCCGGTGAAGCGACGCTGCGCAAAGATGGACCGGTTTGGTTAATCGATGAAATTAAAGAGAAATCGTTGTAAGAAGGAGGAGGTTAGCATGTATCAACGCAATGATAAGGGACAGATTATTGGGGCTTGTGTACTGGGGGTATTTTTATTTTTTGGTAATATGTATATGTCCTATGCCAATACGATGAGCGTATTGGAGGAAGCGGCTGATTATGCCGATGAAAGTTATCAGGAACGAAATCAGCAAATACTGAATACGACAGCCAAAGAAGTGACCACGTTAACATCAAATGGTGTGACCACTACGGCAACTGAAACAGTAACTAAAACACAACCGGTAGTAAAACCTAAATCATCCGATCCAAAAACATTGGCCGCTGACAGTGCTATGAACACATTTAGAACATATCATCAGATGATTACTGATGGTGATATTTCTAAGGCCTATGATTTGTTATCTGAAAATTATAAGCGAGAAGGGGGCAATTCTTTTTATGATTGGTCCATGGGGTATATCAAAACCAAGGAAAGTATAGTGGATTCTATGCGCGTTATTTCCCAAACAGATGACACGATTGTGATTCAGTATACGTTGCATGCGGAAGACTATACAGGTAACAAGGGCGACACGGTGGCGAGCAAATTTGCCGGCGAAGTGACGATGCGTAAACAAGGGTCGGGCTGGCTTATTGATGATATGTCGGCCCGTAAGATTTAGAAGTGAGGCGAATTAATGAAAGGCAGAAAAGGTCTTAAACGGCTTGGATTTTTAATGGCTTTGCTTATGGCTTTAGTGGTTATGGCAGGGTGCGGCTCTGATACAAAGCCCCAGGCTAAGGAAGAAATTTGGCAAAAGACGGATTTGACGGCCGAGCAAAAAGTAGACTCATTACTTGAGTCCATGAGTGATGAAGAAAAAGTCGGCCAGCTGATTTTATTCGGCATGCAAGGGACTCAGGTAAACGACGATGTGCGCTATATGCTGAGCGAATACAAAATGGGCGGCATTATTTTGTTTGACCGCAACATGGAATCCAAAGAACAGGTTGCAGCGTTGATTCAAGATTTACAGAAAGCGGCTCGCCAAAGTGAAAAAGCACCGCTCTTTGTAGCTATAGATCAGGAAGGCGGCTGGGTGGCGCGCCTGAGCAGTGAGCTTGTAAAAGTACCGGCCGCTGAACAGCTGGGGCAAGGTACACCGGCGGAAGCAGCAAAACTAGCATTAGAAAGTGGTAAAGAGTTAAAATCATTAGGTTTTAATGTGAACTTTGCACCGGTTGCCGATTTGGGCCTTGCCGATGAACGTTCTTACGGCACCACCGCGGCTGAAGTCATTCCATTTGTTAAGGCGGTGGGCAATGCTTACCATGAAGCGGGGCTTATTTATTCGTTAAAGCATTTTCCGGGTATCGGTCGTACCGTGACGGACTTACATAAAGAGGGCAATACGATTGACGCATCGGCCGATGAATTATGGGCCACCGATTTAAAGCCCTTTGAGACGATCATACAATCGGTGAATAACGACGACTATATGGTCATGGTTTCCCATGCGGTTTACAGCAATCTCGATGATACCATGCCGGCCAGCTTGTCTAAGGTTATTATGCAAGATTTTTTACGTCAAAAGCTGGGATATAAAGGTGTCATCATTACGGATGATATGGAAATGGGCGCCGTTGCCAATCATTACAGTTTTGGCGATATGAGTGTTAAGGCTGTTAACGCCGGTGTGGATATTGTGCTTATCGGTCAAGAGTACAATCACGCCATCGAGGGTTATAATGCGATTTTAAAGGCCGTGCGCAGCGGTGACATCTCCAAAGACCGCTTAAATGATGCGGTGCGTCACATATTAATGTTGAAAATCAGCCATAATTTGGCATGGTAATAGTTATTAATTCGTAAGGAATAGATGGAAAACGGGGAATAGGTAAAGGAGTGGAATTATGTACTGTACAAAATGCGGAGCTAAACTTGGGGAAGGCAGTCGTTTTTGTTCGAAATGCGGCACGGCCGTCGGTGAAATAGCCATGCCGGACGTGAGTGAACCGGCGCAGCCGAAAAAGGAACAGCAAGGAGAACAATTCAAGAAGGATAGTCAATTCAGCCAGCCGGTTTATGTAGAGGAGCCGGTGGCAGATGATTCGTCAGATGGCAATCAGCCAAAAGAAGTCGGTGTTAATAATCAAGTGCCGGCGGCAAAGCCACAGTCCTCTAATACGCACTATGCCAATTGGGAGAATGGTGAAGGTTATCCGCCTAACTGGGTGGGTTCCCTATCTTTAATCGATAATTATATTATGTGTCTTAAGGATAAATATGCTGATTTCAAGGGGCGGGCTACGCGCGGTGAATTTTGGCGCTTTGTGTTGGCCCAATGGGTAGTAGGCTCGCTGTTAACGCTTATTTTTAGTGTTATTTCGGAGTTTGGCAGTATTATAAGCAGTGTAATCGGCCTGGCTTTTATCATACCTTCCATAGCCGTACAGGTACGGCGGCTCCATGATATCGGTCGTACGGGCTGGTGGTATTTAATCGTATTTGTACCATTTGGTGTTATCGTTCTGTTAATTTTCAGCATACAGCAGAGTCAACCGGAAACGAATCAATATGGGCCGTTACCGGATTATTCCAACTATGAGAAATCAGAGTTTTCGAGCCGTTATTTTGGTAAAATATAAAACTCTTAAAAAAATCTCTTGACAAAGTATATATGTATGTGCGAAAATAGCAACAATCAAATGAGATATGTGATGAACAGGTATAAAGAACTATTTAGTTGCTTACAGAGAGTTGCCGGTCGGTGCGAGGCAATAGAACGGATAGTATCGAAACTCGCCTCGGAGCATTGCGGCTGAACTGAAGTAAGCCGTGACGGTAGTTCCGTTATAACTGCAAGAGAACCAACTAGGGTGGTACCGTGTTATAGTTTATGATGCCCCTGGAACACATTATGTGATTCCGGGGGCTTTTTTGTTAGATGAAAAAATAAATGAAAATTTTACTTCAAGTCTAAATTTTAAATTTTCAGGTCTCAAGTCTTACTTCATCCGGCAAAAATCATAGCTGTTAATAGGCTGCTATTAATGTATATAACGCCCCTGGACGTACAGTTTTACTGTGCATCCGGGGGCGTTTTTATATTATCCGAGTCAAGATTTTTTAAGAAGAATAGTTTAAAAATAATGGCGTGACGGTTCTTTTGAGAAAAAAGAGAGAGAATGCATTGTGGGTGAGAGCATGATGCACTGGGGACTCATTTGAGCGAGAAGAGAGGAACCGGTCCCGTGGGTGAGAGCGCGGGGCTGAGCCGGTTCGCTTAAGAAATGATGAGTCTTAGTATGGCGGGTGAGAGCGCTGTACTGATGAAATTTTGGGTAAACAAAGAGTGGCGCTAAACATATAGGGCGCTTAGTTGAGAAATAAGAGAGCGAAAAGAGAGGGAATGTATATGACACAGGGGCAAGCAACTGATCAAGTCAACGAAGTAACAAATCAAGCAGTTAACCAGACAGCCAATAATGTAGTAAATCAGGATCGAGTTTATTTTTTCGATACAACCTTGCGTGACGGTGAACAGAGCCCGGGCGTATCATTACAGACGCCGGAGAAGATTGAAATTGCGCAGAACTTGGTACGCTTAGGCATTGATGTGATTGAAGCGGGCTTTCCGGCTGCATCGCCGGGGGACTTTGAAGCGGTTAAAAAAATCGCCGATGAAGTAAAAGGCGCCACTATTTGCGGCTTGGCCAGAGCCAATAAGGCAGACATTGAGCGCACCGCGGAAGCTTTGAAAGGCGCTGAGCATAGCCGTTTGCATGTGTTTATTGCCACCAGCGATATTCACTTAGAATATAAATTGAAAAAAACGCGCGATGAAGTCATTGAAATCGTAAAAGACTGCTTAGCTTTTGCAGCCGGCAAATTTGATGAAATCGAGTTTTCCGCCGAAGATGCATCGCGTACCGACTTGGATTATTTATGTGAAGTCTTTGGTGTTGCCATCGAAGGGGGCGCTACCATCCTGAACGTGCCGGATACGGTGGGCTATATGACGCCGGATGAGTTTGCTTATAAAATCCGTTACATCAAGGAGCATGTAAAGGACATCGACAAAGCCATCATCAGTGTTCATTGCCATGATGATTTGGGCATGGCCAACGCCAATACCTTGGCTGCCATTCAAGCGGGAGCCCGTCAGGTGGAAGGCACCATTAACGGTCTTGGCGAACGAGCCGGTAATGTGGGCATTGAAGAAGTTGTAATGGCTTTAAAAACTCGCGCCGATATTTACGGCGTAACCACCGCCATCGATACGAAACAGTTCACTCGTGTCAGCAAATTGGTCAGCAAATTGACGGGTATGGTGGTACCGCCGAATAAGGCGATTGTAGGGCGTAACGCTTTTGCCCATGAATCGGGTATTCATCAGCACGGTATGTTGAATAATCCGACCACCTATGAAATTATGACACCGGAAAGTGTGGGGGCAGAAAAAACGAGCATCGTCCTTGGCAAACATTCCGGCCGTCATGCCTTTGAAAGCCATTTGGAGGGCATGGGCTTTAAGTTTGATACGGCCAAAGTGAACGACTTATTCGCTAAATTCAAAGCCTTGGCGGATCGTAAAAAAGAGATTTTTGACGAAGACATTTTGGCTTTAGTTATCGACAATATCGACCATGTAAAAGCAGTGGAACTTGTCCATCATCATTATAAATCTAACGAACGAGGCTATGCTTACGCCGATGTACGTTTGAAAACACCGCAAGGTATTCGCGAAGATGCGGCGGTCGGTGACGGTTCGGTAGATGCGTCGTTAAAAGCGGCACAGCGTGTTATCGGTTTGCCGATTGAACTCAAGGATTATCAGGTACGAGCCGTAACGGAAGGGCAGGATGCGCTTGGTGAAGTGCAGGTAACGATTGAATATAAAGGCCGCCGATATAACGGACGCGGCGTGAGCACCGATGTAATTTCATCCAGTGTGTTGGCCTATATTAATGCTGTAAACTATGTGTATTTGGCAGAAGAAATTGAGCAGGAAATAGCACAGGACATAGAATAAACATTACGCTACGAAGTTTTGAGAGAGCTTCATGGTGTATTACAGCTGATAGAGCGTAAGTCTGAGGCACAAGAGAATGTAGTTTAAGACATAAGAGAATGTATTTTAAGACATAAGAGAAAATAGTTTGAGAGCTTAAGAGAGTTGAGGAGGATTTCGTTATGGGGATGACGATGACAGAGAAGAACATGGCGCGCCACGCCGGCGTAGACGTGGTGAAAGCAGGCGATATTATTGAGTGCAAGGTAGATGCGGTATTGATGAATGACATTACCTTTCCGCCGGCACTGAAAGAATTCAGAAAAATAGGTAAACCTGTGTTTGACCGTGACCGTATTTATTTGGTGCCCGACCATTTCACGCCGAATAAGGACATAAAATCGGCGGAGCAAGCCAAAGTAATGCGTGATTTTGTAAAAGCCGAAAAGATTACTCATTATTTTGAAGTGGGCCGCATGGGTATCGAACATGTATTATTGCCGGAACAGGGCTTGGTAGCACCAGGAGATATGATTATCGGGGCGGATTCACATACCTGCACTTATGGAGCGCTTGGCGCTTTTGCCACCGGCGTAGGCTCTACTGATGCGGGCGTAGCTATGGCCATGGGACAGATTTGGTTCAAAGTGCCGGAAGCCATTAAGGTAGAACTTATGGGTAAGCCGAATCGCTGGGTAACCGGCAAGGATATCGTGCTTGAACTTATCGGTCGCATTGGTGTAGATGGAGCACGTTATAAGGCTATTGAATTCACCGGTGACGGCGTAGCCCATTTGGCTATGGCCGATCGCTTAACTATCTGTAATATGGCTATTGAAGCGGGCGGTAAATGTGGTGTATTCCCGTACGATGAAAGAACTGAAGCGTATGTAACCGGCCGGGTAAAACGTGATTTTACACCGGTTGCTGCGGACGAAGATGCCGTTTACAGCGAAACCGTGATTATTGATTTAGCAGCGTTAAAGCCGGTAGTAGCCTTCCCGCATTTACCATCGAATACGCATTATGTAGATGAAATTGCAAAGGACATCGCGATTGACCAGGTAATCATCGGGTCCTGTACGAACGGCCGTTATGAAGACTTAGCGGCGGCAGCAGCTATTTTTAAAGATCGTAAAGTAGCTGACTTCGTTCGTTGCATCGTTATTCCGGGTAGTCAGGCTGTGTATGATGAGGCCATTAAAACAGGTTTGGTAGATATTTTTGTAGATGCCGGTTGTGCGGTGAGCACGCCGACTTGCGGACCTTGCTTAGGCGGCTATATGGGCATTATGGCGGCCGGTGAACGCACTGTGTCGACGACGAATCGTAATTTCAGAGGCCGTATGGGTCATGTAGATAGTGAAGTATATTTGGTAAGCCCTTATGTGGCGGCGGCCAGTGCCGTTTTGGGACGCATTGCCGGTCCGGAGGAGGTATAATATGGATTTTCAAGGAAAAATTTGGCGCTACGGCGACAATGTAGATACAGATGTAATTATTCCGGCCCGCTATTTGGCCATTGCCGATATGCAGGAGCTCGCCACCCACGCCATGGAAGATATTGATACTACTTTTGCACCGAATGTGAAGCCCGGTGATATTATGGTGGCCGGTAAAAATTTCGGTTGCGGCTCCTCCCGTGAGCATGCACCGGCGGTTATTAAGGCAAATGGTGTGCCTTGTATCATTGCTCACAGTTTTGCCCGCATCTTCTTTCGCAATGCGATTAACATCGGTTTGCCGGTGATTGAAATCGGTGATGCTGTTGAAAAAATCAAAGCCGACCATGAAGTGGGCGTAGATATGAGTACCGGCGAAGTGCATAATTTGACGACCGGCGAAGTGTATCAAGGGACTGCTTTGCCACCATTTGTACAGGCTATCGCCAAGGCCGGCGGGTTGGTGAATTTTGCCAAACAACGCAGTGAGGCTTAATCGCTGCACCGGGGCATGAAGTATCTGTTAATATAGTTAGCAGGTAATGCGTATAAGAACTTCACTATCTTTTTGCATTTTGGGTATTGAGATTTTGAGAAAAATAGAGGGAATATAAATGAGTCAAACAAAAACGGTTGTCGCTATTAATGGCGACGGAATCGGCCGTGAAATTGTGGCGGCGGCACGCCGTATAGTTGATGCGGCTGTGACAAAAGATAATATAACGATAGAATGGGTTGAAAAAAAGGCCGGCGGTGAAGCCATCGATGCCTATGGCGAGCCATTGCCGGCGGAGACGATTAAAGCTTGTGAAACGGCGGATGCTGTTTTGCTAGGGGCGGTTGGTGGCCCGCAGTGGGATGATGTTGCCCCATCTATTCGCCCCGAAAAAGCAATTCTCGGTCTTCGTAAAGCTTTAGGTCTTTTTTGTAATTTACGACCGGTTCGCATTTTTAAAGCCTTACAAGATTATTCACCGTTAAAGCCGGAACTGGTACAAAATGTAGATTTTGTCATTGTCCGTGAATTGACCGGGGGTATTTATTTCGGAGAACGTGAAGAAGCGGAAGGGGAAGGTCCCAATGAATTGGCATGGGATAAGGAAACGTATCATCGCTATGAAGTTGAGCGCATCATGGATGTGGCCATTGAAACGGCGGCTAAACGTCGCGGTAAGATTACCAGTGTGGATAAAGCCAATGTGTTGGCCTCCTCCCGCTTATGGCGTAAGATTGCCCAAGAGAAAGCGGCGGCTAATCCGGAAATTGATATGGACTATTTGTATGTAGATAATACGGCTATGCAGCTTGTAGTCAATCCCGGCCAGTTTGATGTTATCGTTACGACCAATTTATTCGGCGATATTTTAAGTGACGAAGGCGCCGTTGTGTCCGGCTCACTGGGTCTCTTGCCATCCGCTTCCATCGGTACGGGTACTGCGTTATATGAACCAATCCACGGTTCCGCACCGGATATTGCAGGCCGAGGCATTGCCAATCCTTTGGGCACCATTTTGTCGGCCGCCATGATGTGTCGTTATTCGTTGAACGCACCTAAGGCCGCTGATGCTATTGAAGCAGCCGTTGAAAAAGCCTTGGAAGCGGGTTATCGTACGGGCGATATTTATAAGGACGGCATGCAACGGGTCGATACAAATGGCATGACAGCAGCGGTTTTACAATATATTTAACTAACTTAGCTCAGCCTATTTAATGTCAATTACCTATATTTTCAAACCTTAACTTTAGATAGGGTAAAATATAATGTAGGGAAAGTGCTGCTGATTTGTCCTATAATTTGCTAACTTAAAAGGCGATAAATTCAGAAATAAACTGAACTTATCGCCTTTTTGAATTTTGAAACCACATATTTTCTTATATGTGCCTATATGTGTTTATGTGTGTTTAAATATGTTTATATATGCCTGTATGTATTTATGCGTGTTTATAGTTGCGGGATTTACTTTAATATAATTTATCCAGCACAGAATCGTCAATCTTAAAGGTATGTTCTTCGGCCGGGAATTCACGACTTTTTACATCCGCAATATAGTCTTTTACCGCGTTGACCGTGATGTCATGGAGATTGGCGTATTTTTTGACAAATTTCGGTGAAAAGCCGGTGCTTACGCCCAGTAAATCGTTGCAAACCAGTACTTGCCCGTCGCAACCGTTGCCCGCACCGATGCCGATGGTTACCATCGTTTTGAGGGATTGCGTTACTTTGGTAGCTAAGGCAGCAGGTACACATTCTAAGACACAGGCGAAAGCGCCTGCTTCTTCCAAGGCTTTGGCATCATCAATGAGTTGCTGCGCCGCTTCCATGTCTTTGCCCTGTACTTTAAAGCCGCCGAGTTGATTTACCGACTGCGGTGTTAAACCGATATGGGCTACTACCGGAATGCCGGCGGTGGTAAGTTTCTTAATCAAAGGGGCCACTTCTTGACCGCCTTCAAGTTTTACGGCGGTACAGCCGGTTTCTTTTAAGAAACGGCCCGCATTATGCATGGCTTCCGCCATGTCTGCCTGATAGCTCATGAACGGCATGTCGGCTACCACGAGAGCCGTTGAATTGCCGCGCATTACCGCTTTGGTATGATGTATCATTTCATCCATCGTAACAGGAAGAGTGGATTCGTAACCGAGCATTACATTACCGACGGAGTCACCTACGAGAATCATGTCGATGCCCGCTTCATTTACATTGCGCGCCATGGCTACGTCATAGGCCGTAATCATGGTAATCGGTTCGCCCTGTTCCTTCATTTGTTTGATGGTTGTAATAGTTTTTGGTTTGTTACTCATGTGAAGTCTCCTCCTTAGTAGTAGCTTCATAGTGAACGGAATTAAATAGATCGAATAGTTCTTCCGCCATAAGCGGCGTAATTGTCTGATTCATTAGGGCCAACTGCGTTGTGGCCATGCCCAATTGTATGTAAACCGGAATCATGTTTTTTGGTAAAACCCCTAAATGGCTCTGTACCGTGTTTATATCGCCCCGCGCGATGGGGCCGGTAAGAGCGGAACCGGGATTTTCAGCCTTTTCAAGATTGGCGGCGACGCCTTGGAATAATGGCAAAAGTGCTTGCCAAGCGGCCTTCGAAGGCTTGGTTGAGTCCATAATGACTGAGCCGGAGCCTGAAACGTTGGCCGGTGCTTCGTTGGTTGAGCCTTTGGCTGAGTCTTTGGTTGAGTCTGAAATCTTAGTTGGCACTAACCAACGGCTCATAAGCTCTTGCGCCATGGCCTGTAAGGTGACCGTATAGTTGGCACAGATACAGGCGGCTGCGTGATAGAGCGGTCTGTCTGCGGCGGGAACGTGAAAACTTCGTCCTTCTAAAATCGTTGCCAGTTCATGGGCGGCTTGTTGTGCCTTTTCATCACCGTCAATGGCCATGTAAATGCCTTTTAAAACGGTGTTTTCACCGGCAAAACTTTGCAGAGGATGAAGACTGCCTACGAAAGCGCCAATGTCTTGCAAAGGCTTAAGGGGTGACAGGTCTAAACTGCCGCTGCAGTGTAAGTAAACGGTACTCCCTATAGCCGGCTCTTGTTGAGCCTCGGCAGCGAGGCTTTTGGCGACGATGGCTATTTGCCTGTCCGGTACGGTGAGTAATACCAAATCCGCCTTGGCGGCGAGTTCAGCGTGAGTCATACAAGGTACCTTGTACTTGGTGGCTAATTGGGTGGTTTTTTCAGAAGAAGAACCTACGATGCCCACCAAACGAGTGCTCAAATGACGAGCTAAGGTAGAACCGACTTTGCCCCCGCCGATAATACCGATTTTCATGAAACTCCTTTCTGCTTTTGACGTGCCGCAAGTTTTCATAAAAAAGGCGCACTTCGACCACGAAATGCGCATAAAATTCCTATGTTGCGTCTCGTCCCGGTCTAAAAGATCCAAGCGATAAAACTAGAATAAATTATGAAGTTATAAATCCTGTTGAAAGCGATGTGGTTCTTGATAGATACCACTCTATTTCACTGTTATTATAGCATAGCGAACTGTTTATTGAAATGACGTGTTAAACGCTAACTTATATATTTATTGGAGAACGAAGATTATGAATAAAGCTACAGCAGCAACCATGAATAAAGATTCTGAGAGCCAGCAAAAAGATTTGTCATAATTTGTGAAAATCGTATTGACTTCTTAAATCGCTTGTGTGTATAATTGGATAAAACATATAGTTATCATCTGTGAACAGGAAGAGTAGCTATACAAGTTCGGCTACAGCGAGTCGGGAATGGTGGAAGCCCGGTGCAAGAAAGTATAGTGAATGGACCTGGGAGATGTGGCCCGAACCAGTAGGTAGGCGTCACCGGTCATCTCCGACCGTTACCAAAGGAGCGCGTATCGCCTGTATTGGGTAGGCCGTACGTAGTGAGCCGGGTCTTTTGACCAATCGGGGTGGCACCGCGGATTAACCTTCGTCCCTATGTATTTTGGGATTGGAAGGTTTTTTTTATACCCATTTTTAGGAGGAGAACAGTATGGAGCGAGTTCAAGATGTTTCAAAATTAGTATATACACATGTGCAAGGCGGGCAGTTCCGCTGGGTCACAGTCAGTACCTTAATGCTTGCGTTAGGTACGATTTTACACTTAGTCAGCCCTAGCGTGGCGGGCATTACGCCGAACTGGATGATTGCTACCTACTGCGTAGCCATTCATTTGACCAGACCAAATTATCGTCAGTCCTTAGGGATTGGTCTTGTGGCAGCCCTAATTAACCTGATGACTTCTAAATCGGCGTTTCCGTATGCGAACTTATTGAGTGAACCGGCCGGGGCACTCACCGCCGCCTTCGTGGTTCACATGTTCAGCCGTTTGAAATTCGGTCGCATGATTGTACCGCCGGTTGTATCCGGATTCTTAAGTACCGTTGTATCGGGCGGGATTTTCGTTACCGTTTTGTATGTAGTTTTAGCGTTACCGACTGAAGTGTACACGAAAGCTATGTGGCCGTTAGTTCTTTTGGTAGCTGCTATTAACGCCGTTATTACACCGCTTTTATATTTGCCGGCACAACGCTTATTCGCGCGCCGCGGTTATTTACCGAAAGCGGATGAAGTTATTTCCAGCGACCATAGTATGTATGAATTGACACCGGCTACGGATGCTAAAATCTCTATTGAACATTTCTCTTATTATTACGGCCAGCAAACCAAGCCGGCTTTGAAAGATATTAATTTAGTTGTAAACGATGGGGACTTCCTCGTTATTACCGGTCCTGCCGGTTGCGGTAAATCCACTTTATGTATGGCCATGATTGGTGCGGTGCCTAAATTCTACGGCGGTCGTATGGAAGGCATGGTATTCGTAAACGGTAAAGCCACGACGCAGGCGGAAATTTCCGAATTGGCTACGGAAATCGGTGTCGTACTGGCCGATTATGACACGCAGCTCGTAACCATGACGGTAGCCGAAGAAGTGGCCTTCGCCATGGAAAACCGCGGTTATACACCGGAACAGATTAAAGAACGAAGTGCCGCAGTTTTCAAACAGGTTGGTCTTGAAGGCATGGAAAACCGTAAGATTCCAAGTCTTTCCGGCGGTCAGCGTCAACGTTTGGCTATTGCCTCCGTGCTTGCCACGAATCCATCCATCCTCGTGTTGGATGAGCCGACCAGTTCCCTCGATCCGGAAGGGACTGCTGAATTGTATCGCTTAGTGGGTGCCCTTAATAAGGAATACGGCATTACCGTAGTCGTTATCGACCACGACCTTCATGCAGTGCTGCCATATGCCAATCGCATGGCCCTCATGGTAGACGGCGAACTTCGCACCGACGATGTGCCGGAAGTAACCTTGCGTTACATGTATGACCACAAAATTTATGTGGACGCATTGCCATCCATCTTCACAACCTATATGCGTCTAGAAGAAGCAGGTTTTGCTTTTGAAAAACCATGGCTCAGCGTGGCAGCTGCTAAAGAAGGTTTAAAAGCCTAGCCAATCAAAGCAGTTGTGAGAGCGGGTAAAGAGTATAAGAGAAAAGCAACATAAAATAGATAGCACTACCGAGTCATTAAAGTTACAGCGGTAGATAAAGAATTAGCTAACGGATTAAAAACAGGAGGTTCGTATGCTGGAGGTTAAAGGCTTGCGTTTCGGCTATGTGCTGGGCCAAGATATTATAGATAATGTAGATTTTTCCATCGGCGAAGGTGAATTCATCGCCATCGGCGGTCGCAACGGTTGCGGTAAAACGACGGTAACCCGTTTATTAATGGGCCTTGAAAAACCGCGCAGCGGCAAGATTTATTATAATGACACAGATATTACGGCGTTACCGCCATCGGAACGAGGCCGTTTCATCGGCTACGTGTTCCAACAGCCGGATCGCCAAATGTTCCGCCCAACGGTGGCTGAAGAAGTGGCCTTCGGACCGGAACAATTAGGTTACACCAAAGCGGAAGTGGCGGATATTACGTCCAAAGCTTTGGCCGATACGGGCATCAGTCATTTGCGCGATGCGTATCCACCGACTTTACGTCGTGGTGAAAAACAGCGTGTAGCCATTGCTTCGGCCTTGGCTATGAAGTCCAAGATTTTAATTCTTGATGAACCGACCAGTGGTCAAGACGGTAAGGAAACACGCGAACTCTTGGAATTGTTGGAAACCTTGCGTGTTACGGGACTTACGATTATCCTTGTTACTCATGACATGGAAATCATGGCAAGCCACTGTACCCGCGCTATTATCGTAGGCTACGGCACGAAAGCTTTTGACGGGAAGCCGGAAGAATTATTTACGAGCCGTGATGATTTATTTGACTTAGGTCTTACCAAACCGCCGTGTGTAGAATTGGCAGAAACGGTACCGGGCCTTGGTTATTGCAAATCAATGGCAGAATTTGAAGCAAAAATGTTGGCCTTAAAGGCTCGCAGTTAGGAGGAACCATGCAACGATTAGTACCATTTACCAAAATATTAATGACCATCGCCTTTTCCGCATGGGCTGTCCTTTTGACAACCACCTATGAATTAAGCCTTTTATTGGCTTTGGAACTTTTAATTCTACTAGTAACGGGTCTTTTGATTCGCCAATATAAAGCCGTTTTAACTTTAGCCGCCTTCGCCGTGTTCTTGGCAGTGGTACAGTTCCTTGGCGGTGGTACCTTGGAATCGGCTTACGTAACCGGTCTTCGTATGCTCTGCATGACTATGGTATTCATCATGCTTTTGGCAACGACGAAATTACAGGATTTGACGGCAGCTTTGGTTACGCAGTGTAAAATTCCTTACGAATATGCGTTTATGTTCACCGCAGCCCTTCGTTTCGTACCGGATTTCATTGCGGAAAGCCATGCCGTTCAGGAAGCTCAGGCTTGTCGAGGTCTTGCTTTGGAAGGTAATTTCTTCAAACGCTTTACTTCTTACGGTTCTGTCATTCAACCATTGTTGTTAAAATCCTTAGGCCGTTCGGAAACAATGGCGCTGTCTTTGGAACTTCGCGGTTTCGGTAATAAAGATCACAGCTTTGTAGCCACTGTTGGCATGAAAGGTTTGGATTATGTAGTGACAGCCGTGCTTGTCTTGGTTACGATTGCTATTATTATGTATGTGCGAGGCGCTATATGAGTAATAATCAACCGTTTCATAACGGTATGCCGCTAAATAACGATCGTGACGCTATGTCGCAAAATAACGTGCGTAATACTATGCCGCAAAATAACGAGCCTGCCGCTGCGGTACAAGCTCGCCAACACCGTTATCCCGTAGCCGGCAATAATCAATATGAAGGGCAATTGGTGGATGGTCATATACACACCGAACTTTGCCCTCATGGCAGTGGCGATAAGGTGGCCTTGATTATTGAAAAAGCCATCGAATTAGGTTTTTATAAACTTTGTATTACTGAACATGCACCACTACCGGTCGGTTTCAGTAAACGCTATAAAGGTGATGAAGAGGGGCTTACTACAGCTTCGTTGCGGATGGACCAAGTGGAGCCGTATTTGGCGTTAGGCAATGAACTGCAACGCGAATACGGGCAGCATATTAATTTGTCTGTCGGTTTTGAAGTGGATTTTTTACCGGGCTTTGAAGCAGCTACGCAAGAATTTTTAAACATGGTAGGTCCTTATACGGGTGAAAACTTATTGTCGGTTCACTTCATGCAGGGCGCGAACGACGGTTTTTGGTGTCTTGACTACAGTGAGGCGGAATTTGAAAAAGCCTTTGGCAGTTATTTGCAAAAACAGGATGTTTTGTTCCGTCGCTATTTTGAATTGGTATTGCAGGCGGTACAGACTGATTTCGGACCACATACGCCGGTGCGTATCGGCCATATTGATGTGATTAAAAAATACCAAAAGTATTTCAATTTTACATCGTCCTATGATCAGCAAACGCAGCAGGTCATTATGAACATTTTACGCACCTTAAAAGTGCAAAATCGGACCCTTGATTATAATGTGAGCGGTGTGTTCAAAGAAAATTGCGGTGAAATGTATCCAAGTCCTTTCATTCAAGGAATGGCCTATGTTTTGGGTGTACCGTTCATGATGGGATCCGACTCACATAGCTTATCGGCTTTTGTAAAAGCCTGGAGTGAGTAAGGGTAATATTATAGAGAAATTGATTTGAGAGAACAACATATCAGGAGCCTTTAGTCATATAAAATCATATGGTTAAAGGCTCCTTTTTAGTTATTTGCCATTTGAAACAGTATCTTATTACTTAAATACATGCATGCTATACCTAAATGAAAGTTGACTATCCGCGCTTGAAAGTGTATTATAACTTTAATCCTTTAGTTAGATGAAGAATAAAAGTAAAGAATAAGTAAAAGAGATGTAATAGAACGTACCGATAGGGTTCAAAGAGGAAGAGAGTAGGGAGAACATATGAGACAGAAACGATTGCCGCCGGGATTTCGCGATGAGTTTGGTGAAGAAGCACAGAAAAAAGCAGCTCTTAGTCATAGTCTGGCTAAGTGCTTTTTTGAACGGGGTTATACGAAGATTAATACACCTCTCATTGAATACAAGAATATATTTGATGACTATGATTTGGCTGTTCAGCAGCGTATGTATGAAGTGGTGGACAGCTCCCAGGAACGCTTGGTAATTCGCCCCGATCTGACGCTGCCTATTGCACGCTTTTTAGCGAATATTCAAGTTAATTTGCCTAAAAAATTTTACTACACCGGCGATGTGTTTGCTATGAATCAGGCTCACCGCGGTTGGGCAAATCAAGTGACACAGGCCGGCATTGAGCTGGTCGGTTATGCTTCGGAAAAAGCCGAACTGGAGTGTTTGCTTATCATTAATCAAGTTAACCGATTATGGCTCAACAATCAGCTATATGTGGAACTCAGTGATGCGCGGTTTGCCGAAACCGTAGTCGACGCATTGGGGCTTACGGCGGCGGAACGAACCGAATTGTTTGAAGCGTTATTTAATAAAAACTTGCCGGTGTACGAGCGTTTAATTGAAGCGTATACGGAAAATACATTGTATTCCTTGCTCAAAATTTGGCCGCGCCTTTTCGGCTCTATTGAGGAAGTGCAGCAAGAGCTGGATGCCATTATTTTACCGATGAGCGCACAGCGTTTGGTGAACGGGGTTATGCAAATGGCGCAGGCGGTACAAAAATTATCCAGTCAAAAGGTGCGCATAGACTTCAGCAGTCCCGCACCGCAACCTTATTATACGGGACTTACTTTCCGCGGCTATATTGACGGCGTGGCCAGTTATATTGTGAGCGGCGGACGGTATGATAAATTACTCGCTAATTTTCAAAAAGAACCTACTCCGGCCGTGGGTATGGGCTTTGATTTGGATGTATTGGCATCGGTAGCGGATATAACCTTGCCTCAGGCAAAACCATCCTATGTGTATATCGGTGAAGATGCTTGGGATGTGGTGGCTGATTATGTATTGGCTCATCCGACGTATAGTTTAGTGTTGGCCGATACATTAGCGGAGGCCCGTGAACAAGCTGCTGCGGACGGAGCCATACTCTATGTGGTCACAGAGGAAGGGGTGAAAGCCGATGCTTAGTATTGCATTGACAAAGGGACGAGTGGAAGATCAGGTTATTCCACTCTTTGAACGTTGCGGTATTGATTGTGAGCCGCTACGAAATAAAAAACGAAAACTGGTCATTACTTTAGGTGAGAATTTGCAAGTAATTTTAGTTAAAGGCGGCGACGTTCTTACCTATTTAAATAACGGTGTCGTTGATATCGGCATTGTAGGCAGCGATATTTTGGAAGAACAGCAGAATACAGGGTATGAGCTGTTGGATTTACAAACGGGGCGTTGTCAATTTATTCTGGCATCGCTGGCCGGTTATGATCTCAATGAGCCGCGGCGACATACCATCGGCACCAAGTATCCGAATATTACGAAACGCTATTTTGCCAGCCGTGGTAAAGACGTGGAAATTATCAAAATTGAGGGGTCCGTGGAGTTGGCGCCCCTTATCGGTTTAGCTGATGCCATTGTGGATATAACGGAAACAGGGACAACCTTGAGGGAAAATAATTTGCAGATTTTTGATAAATTGAGCCCCATCTCAACGCGCTTAGTAGCGAATCCTTTGGCGCTTAAGCAAAAACGGGGTGAAATTTTTGATTTGGTAGACCGCTTAAAAGAAGCTCGTAAGCTTGATATGGCGAAATAATTTGAGAAAAAATTAAAAAAAGAGAGGAGACCATCATGAAAATATATAGAGAGCCGTTACAAAAGATGCTGGAATTGGTAAATGATTACACGGCGGCCACAACGGATTTAGTGATTGAACAGCAGGTACGCGAAATTATTGATACCGTTATTGCCAAAGGTGATGCGGCTTTGCGTGATTATAGTGAAAAGTTTGACGGCGTACAGCTTACGGAGTTAAAAGTGAGTGACGAAGCTTTGACCAAAGCTTATAATTCACTGGATCCGGCTTTAAAAGAGGCTTTGGAAGTGGCCAAACGTAATATTGAGGCTTTTCATAAACGACAAATCGACCAAAGCTTTATTGATTTGGATACACCGGGCATAGTCCGGGGCCAGAAAGTAACCCCGTTAAAACGGGTGGGCATTTATGTACCGGGCGGTACGGCCGCCTATCCGTCGACTATTTTGATGTGTGCTTTGCCGGCTAAAATAGCGGGTGTTAAGGAAGTTATTATGGTGACACCGCCGCAAAAAGAAGGCATTGCGCCGATTGTACTAGGTGCCGCTAAATTAGCCGGTGTTGATGCAGTCTATCAGGTAGGCGGCGCTCAGGCTGTGGGAGCCCTTGCTTATGGTACGGAATCAATTCCGATGGTTGATAAAATCGTAGGCCCCGGTAATATCTATGTGGCTACGGCGAAACGTCAAGTGTTCGGTCAAGTATCCATCGACATGATTGCAGGGCCTTCCGAAATAGGCATTTTGGCTGATGAAACAGCTAATCCGGTTCACTTGGCCGCTGATTTATTGTCTCAGGCGGAACATGATAAACGGGCGCGGGCTATTCTAATTACAGACAGCGAAGTATTGGCTCATGCCGTTTCGGATGAAGTGGCACGGCAATTGGAGGAACTGCCTCGTAAGGATATTGCCAAAGTGGCCATTGAAGAGCGTAGTTTTATTGCCATCATGGATTCGGTAGCCGACATGTTCACTTTAATGAATGAAGTGGCACCGGAACATTTGGAAATTCAGCTTAACAATGCGTCAGATTACTTGAGCTTAGTAGAAAATGCCGGCTCCGTATTCCTCGGCTCTTATACGGCTGAGCCGCTGGGTGATTATATGGGCGGCCCGAATCACGTATTGCCAACCAGCGGTACGGCTCGTTTTTCGTCACCCCTCGGCGTATATGATTTTGTAAAACGTACAGCGTTTATGCAATTTTCTAAAGAACGCTTAGCTGAGCTGGCTCCGCATATTGCCACATTAGCACGCACTGAAGGTTTGGAAGGCCATGCGCGGTCCATTGAAATTCGTTTTGATAAAACAAAAGACAATGCGGTAGTAGCCGGTAAAGGTGAAGATACGGAGGCAGTTGCTTATGGACACTAAGGATGAAGCGAAGACAAATACTAAGCCGGCCACGGTGGCAATATCAGGTAAGACCCGGCAAGCAGCTGAGCAAGCGGCCGCTACATGGCGAGTGGCTACGGTAATCCGCAAAACCGCGGAAACGAATATTGAAGTAACGCTTAATTTAGATGAAGAATCAGGCGTTGCCGTGGCGACGGGCATCGGCTTTTTTGATCATATGTTGAATTTGTTTGCTAAACATGGTCGCTTCGGTTTAACGGTTAAGGCTGATGGCGATACCTATATTGATGCTCATCATACGGTTGAAGATGTGGCCCTCGCCTTGGGCCAAGCTTTGACAAAGGCCTTGGGCGATAAAAAACAAATTGAGCGCTACGGCGATGCGTGGGTGCCTATGGATGAGGCACTGACTCAGGTCGTTATTGATTTGAGCGGCCGGCCCTATTTAGTGTTCAAGGCGGAACTCTCAACTCCTTTGTTGGGAACTTTTGAGACAGAATTGGTGGAAGATTTTTTCCAAGCCATCGCTATGAACGGTCTTATGAATCTTCATGTGCGCAATGAATATGGACGCAATACACATCACATTATTGAAAGCATGTTTAAGGCCTTGGGGCGGGCACTGCGCCGTGCTGTAACTGTAAATGAGGCTATTGTAGGCGTTAACTCTACCAAGGGCAGTTTGACAGTATAAAATATTTTGAAAAGAGAAGGTAGCGTATGATTGCAATTATAGATTATGATGCGGGCAATACCTTTAATGTGCAAAAAGCCTTTGCTCACTTGGGCATACCGACGGTCTTAACGGCCGATAAGACGACGATTTTACAGGCCGCCGGCGTCGTTGTGCCCGGCGTGGGCGCTTTTCGGCAAGCCATGGATACTTTAACACGACGTGATTTGGTACCCGTCTTAGAGACGGTGGTAGCTCGAAATATTCCCGTATTGGGCATATGCTTGGGAATGCAACTTTTGTTTGATAGTTCCAATGAATACGGCCAAACACAGGGCTTCGGTTTTATTCCGGGTACGGTAGATGAAATTCCTCAAGATTTGGGTCTCATGGTGCCGCACACCGGCTGGAATTGCAATTCACTGGTGAATAAAACAAGTCCTTTTAGCTGTATTGATGGCGAATACACATACTTTGTTCATTCCTATTATGTGAAATGTGAAACGCGCTATATTACGGCGGTGGCTGATTACGGCATGGAAATACCGGCCGTGGTGGCGCATGGTAATGTGTATGGTATGCAGTTCCATCCGGAAAAAAGCGCCGCTATCGGGCTAAGATTATTGCAACGATTTAATGAGCTATGTGAAGCTCATACGGCAGGTTATGAGGCTTAAAGAATGGTATTTATTGCGATGTTTATCAACAGATTAGTCGTATTGTGAGAATTTAAAAACTCTATTATTAGTGAAAAGTGATTATTGTAATAGTTGCTAAAAGATAATGTTTGTTGTATATGATGGCCTGTATTGCACATTTTTTTATAATAAAAATTGATACACAACATAGAAATCTTCGATGTAAATCATAGACAGATGTAATCTAGAAGTGTATATTATATAATATTAAATATATAAGAGCAGTACTTAAAGGAGGGGTTGACCGTGATTTTTCCGGCCATTGATATACAAGACAAACGCAGCGTACGTTTATATAAAGGGGATTTTGACAAGGAAATCGTGATTAACTATAGCCCGATGGCACAAGCTGAGGACTATGAACACGCCGGTATTAAGGCACTTCATGTGGTTGATTTGGATGGGGCCAAAGCAGGTAAACCGGTTAGTTTCGATATTATTATAGGTATTCGCAGAGCTTTCAGCGGCATTATTGAAGTAGGTGGCGGTATTCGCGACGAAGAAATGATTAAAGCGTATCTGAATGCCGGTATCGACCGTATTATTTTAGGATCTGTAGCTTTAAAAAATGCGGAATTTACTAAGCAAATGCTGGCCACTTATGGAGCAGAACGCATTGTTATCGGTGTTGACGGTGCCGACGGTAAAGTAGCCACAGAAGGTTGGCTTGAAAAGTCGGACGTTGATATGAGCCATTTGATTCGTGAAATGATGGCGGCCGGTGCTAAACACTTCATTGTTACCGATATTAATCGTGACGGTACCATGGAAGGGGTTAACCAGGAATTGCTCTTTGAATTACACGATCAATTTCCGGAAGCTCGTATTATTGCCTCCGGCGGCATTCGCAATGCCGGTGACATTGTAGCCTTGCGTAAAAAAGGCATTGTCGACTGTATTGTCGGTAAAGCCTTGTATGAAGGTCCATTGGCTTTAGCGGATATTGTAGCTTTGGAAAAAAGCGAGTTAGCCGGTGAATTGATTGAACCGTCACCATACTATACACGCACTATCCATGAAGAAACAGATTCTCATGATGTTTCTAATTTAGCGATTTCCGCAGTTGCGGCAAAGTAAATTCAATATAATAAAGTCAATAAAATAAAATCAATAAAATAAAATCAATACATAACACTAATAAGATACACATAGCAATAGCGATAGCAATACATACTCATGATCATGATAAACCGGATACGGCTAATGATAAAGGAGTAGAAACTATGTTGGCAAAACGAATCATCCCTTGTCTGGACGTGGATAACGGCCGTGTAAAAAAGGGTGTTAATTTTATTAATTTAGTAGATGTAGGCGATCCGGTGGCGATTGCCGCTTCTTATGAAGTGCAAGGTGCCGATGAGCAAGTGTTTCTGGATATTACGGCCACAACGGAAGGTCGGGGGACCTTCAAGGACGTAATTTCAGCCATATCAAATGAAGTATTTATGCCTCTTACCGTTGGTGGCGGCATTCGTACATTGGCGGATATGCAACAATTATTGCAGGCCGGGGCGGATAAAATCTCAATCAACTCAGCAGCCTTGGCGAATCCTGAACTAATCCGCGAAGGGGCTGAAAAATTCGGCAATCAATGTATCGTCGTAGCCATTGATGTGAAAACCGATCCCGAGACGGGGAAACGGTTTGTGTACAGCCATGGGGGACGTAAAAAAACAGACCGCTTAGCTTATGACTGGGCACAGGAGGCCATAGCCTTGGGGGCCGGCGAACTACTCGTAACGAGTATGGATAAAGACGGCACCAAGTCCGGCTTTGATATTGAACTGTATAAACAATTGGGCGACTTGGTGCAAGTGCCCATAATTGCCTCCGGTGGCGCCGGCACGGTAGCACACTTTGTAGAGGTTTTTTCAAAAACAAAAGTAACCGGTGCTTTAGCGGCTTCTATATTCCACTTTGGCGAAATAACCATTGAGGAAGTAAAAGAGGCTTTGCGCGCTTATAATATTCCGGTTCGCTAGGGAGGTGGGCAATGATGGCTGACAAAATAGCAGATATGCAACAGAACATTACCACCGATTTAAGATTGGATTCGGATTTGAGGCCTGATTTTGAAAAGGTGCACAATTTATTGCCTGCGGTAGTAGTGGATACCAACACGAAAGAAGTGCTCATGGTAGCCTATATGAATGAAGAAAGCTATGAACGAACCTTAGTAACCGGCGAAACCTGGTTTTGGTCACGGTCGCGCCAAGAGTTGTGGCATAAGGGGGGAACCAGCGGTAACACGCAAAAGGTTGTACGGGCTGCCTTGGATTGTGACAAGGACACCTTATTATTGGAAGTTATCCCCAACGGCCCGGCTTGTCATACCGGTTCAAGGAGCTGTTTTTTTAACGAAATCAAATTAAAAACAAATAGCTAAAAAGCTGAATAAAAGAGAGGGATTACTATGACACAGGAACTGGCTGAACTTTATGAGGTCATCAAGAATCGGCAATTAGAGCCGAAAGAAGGGTCCTACACGAATTATCTATTCGCTAAAGGACTCGATAAGATTTTGAAAAAAGTCGGCGAAGAGGCTACGGAAGTGGTGATTGCCGCTAAAAATGAAGGTACAGAGGAACTTGTCAGCGAAACGGCGGATTTGCTGTATCATGTGTTGGTTTTATTGGTTGAAAAGGGCATTCCTTACGAAGCTATAACGGAAGAACTGGCACGTCGAGAAGGTCTTATCAGTAAAACAACGGATCGGCCGGAAATTAAGAACTTATAGCCTATATGGGTCCACCTGCGCTCGGTGGGCCTTTTTTACAAATCATGAACCAAGCAAAATCTTGATTTAATAAAGCATGACGGGCAATCAATAAAGCGATAAGAGAAAGAGTGAGTGTATATGAAAGAGAGTATAAAAGACTTAAAACCATATGTTCCGGAAGAACCGGTGGAAGCGTTGAAGGCGCGTTTGGGGGTGGAGCGAGTTGTTCGCTTATCGGCTAATGAAAATCCCTATGGCACTTCGCCGGCTGTTCGTGAAGCGGTAATCGATTATGTAACTAAACATGACAGCAGCCAATACCCTGACGGCAATGCAAGTTCTTTGCGTACAGCGTTGGCCAATCATTTAGGCGTGGCTGAAACATCACTTGTTATCGGCGTGGGCCTTGATGAAGTGATTACTATGCTCAGTCGTGCTTTTTTGACCGATAAAGACTCCATAGTCATCAGCACGCCGACGTTTTCAGAATATGCCTTGAATGCTCAGTTGGAAGGGGCTGTCATTAAAGGCGTTCCTTGTGATGCTGTAACAGGTGCTACTGATTTAGCCGGTATGCTAAATGCTATCGATGAGACGACGAAGCTGGTATGGCTATGCAACCCGAATAATCCTACCGGTACGTATTGTTCGCTAGCATCGTTGCGCGATTTTATGAATAAGGTTCCTCAAGACGTGCTGGTCTTGATTGATGAAGCGTACATTGAGTTCGTCACTACTACTGAAACAGCCAGTGCTTTACCGCTTTTAAAAGAATTTACCAATATGGGCTTGATGCGGACGTTTTCAAAAGCCTATGGCCTGGCCAATTATCGGGTAGGTTATTTAGTATTAAGTCCGGAATTGGTAAATTATGTACAGGCTATTCGCTTGCCTTATAATCTCAACAGCGTGTCACAGGTGGCGGCGGAGGCAGCCCTTATGGATCAAGCCTTTATTGCGGATGTTGTGGCAGCCAATGCTAAGGCTCGTCAAGGCTGGGAAGCTTGCCTCGATGAGTTAAAACTCCATTACTATCACAGTGAAGCCAATTTTATTTTTGTAGAATTTGCATCACCGGAAGAGGCTAAAGCTATTGCCGATGTATGGCTCAAAACGGGCTATCAAGTGCGCTCCGGACTCAGTCCTGAATGGCTGCGGATTACGGTTGGGCAGGCCGCTGATTGTGAAAAAATGCAAGAGTTGTTAAAAGTATATTGCAAAGAAGAGAGATAAAATGTGGAGTAACATGAATTCGCTCTTATGAAAAAGAGTTAATTCTATAATTTCACTTGTCTTGGTAACATAGGACTTTGTTTATACTTTACGATATGTTATGCTTAATAAAACACATGGATAATCATGGTGTTTTTAGCATTATAAAATGAGGAGGTCTATTTTTGTTTCCTAAGCATATCGAATTAACGAAGGTGCCACCTATTAAAATTCAAGGCATTAAAACAAAATTGGTACCTTTTATTGCTGCATCTATATATTGGGATGATAATGGTACTTATTTTGAGCCGTTTATGGGTTCAGGGGTTGTTGGATTTAATTTACAACCCAAAAAGGCAATTTTTAGTGATACGAATCCCTATATTATACAATTTTATAAAGATTTACAGAATAAAATTATTACACCGGCTATTGTTCGTGAATTTTTAGAGGAAGAGACTTTAAAACTAATGGCGACACCAGCTGATAAGAACTCCTATTATTATGAAGTTAGAGAACGATTTAATAAAACCCATACTTCTCTTGATTTTTTATTCCTTCAACGTTCTAATTTTAACGGTATGATACGGTTTAATAATCAAGGGAAGTATAATGTTCCTTTTGGAAGAAAGCCAGAAAGGTTTAAAAAAGCACTCATTACTAAAATAGTAAATCAGGTTGCGTGGGCACAAGACTTAATCGTTAATCATGATTGGGACTTTTTATGTATTCCTTTTGAAGAGGCCTTTTCGATGATGAAGCCAAAAGATTTTACTTATTTAGATCCGCCATATATTGATAGGTATGATGGTTACTATGATGCATGGAGTGAAGACTATGCAGTTTTGTTATCTAAATTGGCTCAAAATGGACCTGCTAAATACGCTTTTAGTATGTGGTATAAAAATAAATATCGAGAAAATGAACACATTAAATTGTGGTCACATGGAAAACTGTTAACTACAGAACACTTTTACCATATAGGAGCCAAAGAAAGTAATAGAAATCCAATGATTGAAGCCTTAGTTGTAAATAATTTTGAATGATTATAATTCAAAATAGATATAAAAATAAGAAATCCATAGTGATTACCTATTCGGTTAAGCATTAAGCGTGTTAATTTTAGTACTTAGCTATGGATCACTATGGATTTTATTTTTTTCATTTGAAGCTTAATATAGGGTGATATTATTTCTCCACGTATTGTATAAGTATTCTATGCGAGTCGCATGTGGGTCACCAATTTGTTTTTTCCATTCTATATATGTTGGAAGGTTAGTATATAACTTTTTTGTGTCTGTGTATTTAGGGTAGTGTCTCCAATAGTCTTCAAATATTTCTTCTCCAAGTACTGAAAATGGACCATATCCTAATCTAAATGGTTCTATTGAGTTAGCGGAAATAGTGCCTATATTGTCAGTATTTCCACTTCCTTTCTGTTCTCCTGCAATCTTATATTTTTCTTGTACAAAGAATTCTACATTTTTATAAGCGGGAATAATAGAATCTCTATCTTCATAATGAGTACATTGAGTAGTTGGACTTTCTTCTCTATCATAGACAAATCCAATGATATAATGTTTAATATAATTGTCATAATGTCCAACGATATTTTTAGTTCCGTTTCTAAGATAGCTAGTAAAGCTACCTGCAGTAAATTTAAAACTGGCTGATGAGGATTGTCTGTATGTCGTTTTTATATCAATGGCAATAAGCTTATCGGTATTTGGAATGGCAAAATAAAAATCAGGGTATACCGTCTGTGTAGGATTTTCTTGAAATATATATCCAAGTTTTTGTGCGGCCATTGATAACGCCTCTCTAGCGGTGATTTCGAATATGCGGCCAATTATTTTAGAATCATTGCCAAAAGGATATATAGTATTATTAAAATTAATTAGTCCTGCAAAATTCCATGAGTATTTCATAGACTCTAATTGTATGGTGATTTGTTCAATTATAGGATCTTTTGTATTTATTGGATTTTCCATATATATGCTCCTTTTTTAATATAGCAAAGAATAATATTATTATATCACTAATGTTTTTATTGATGTACGATAAATTATGAGTGATGTATTTAGTTTTTGTGCTGAGATTTTGGGTGATTATGAAATTTTTGATATAAAGTATTTGAGAAGTATAAAGTATTTAAGTAGTATAAATTATTCAATAGATTTATTGTTATTACATACTATTTGGTAAAGGAGACACTATGAAAGCAATTGTATTATCCAGTGGCGGCGTAGACTCCACCACCTGTTTGGCTTTAGCCATTGATCGCCTTGGCAAGGAAAATGTGGCGGCTGTATCCATTTTTTACGGGCAAAAACACGATAAAGAACTGCAATGTGCCCGCAAGATTGCAGCCTATTATGAAGTACCTCATTATGAATTGGATTTATCGCAGATTTTAAAATACTCGAATTCATCCTTATTGCAAAATTCCACCGATGAGATTATTCATAAGAGTTATGCGGAACAGATTGAAGAACAAGGCGAAGGCATGGTCAGCACGTATGTGCCGTTCCGCAACGGTTTGATGTTATCCGCCGTAGCCAGTCTCGGCATGAGCCTTTTCCCTGATGATACGGTGCAGCTTTATTTGGGCGCCCATGCCGATGATGCGGCGGGTAATGCCTATGCCGATTGTAGTGAGGCCTTCGTTGATGCTATGACCAAAGCTATTGCCTTAGGTACCTACGATAAAGTCCAAGTAGAGGCTCCGTTTGCTACTAAAAATAAGGCTCAACTCGTTAAGGTTGGCTTGGATCTTAAGGTGCCGTATGAATTTACCTGGAGTTGCTATGAAGGTGGCGACAAGCCTTGCGGCACTTGCGGTACCTGCATCGATCGCATTAAGGCTTTTGAATTGAACGGCACCACGGATCCATTGATGAAATAGGAGGCGGTAAGGGCATGGCAAATACAAAGAGTTGGCAAAAGGTGTTATTTATCGGTGACAGTTTGACGCGCGGTTACGATGTGCCCTACGGCAAGGGCTGGGTTGAATTATTGAAAGCATATTTTGAAAAAAGCACGGCAACTAATGAAAGTGCAAAAATTACTATGGTTAATGCCGGCGTTGATGGTGCCACCTTGCAGGCTATTTATAATAATTTGGAGCGCGCTCTCCATGATTCGTCCTATGATGCGGTGTTTATCATGGGTGGGACTAATGATATTTTGCATGGGCGCACGGCGGAAGATTGCTATTTTTCAATGATGCGCTCGATTCATCATATTCAAAAAATCGGCTGTGATGTGGTTGTTGGTTTAGCGCCGCAGATTGACTGTGATCCCGATGGCGATGATGCGGTACTCGTTGATTATAATGAGCGTTTGAAAGCCTACTGTAAGGAACAAGGCTTGTTGTATATAGACTTCTATAAAACCATCGCCGAAGCGGATTATCGCGGTGAAATTCTTTATGCCGGTGATGTGCATCCCAATGAGTTGGGGTATCATTACATGTATGAAACGGCTCGTGATGTATTGAAGGCCGGCTTGTAGTCACTTTACAGATAAAAATAAATTATTAGCTAACATACAAACCCAGTATTTATGCGGTTTTTTGACGGATATATAGAGAAAAATAAATTAAATCGAAAAAAATAAATTTTAGATATTGAAATTATTAGATTTACATGCTATAATAGGCTCATAACAAGGGAACAGTAGTTAACGATTATTCAGAATCGAGCGCTACAGCTCAACTAACTTCTTTATCCCGGAAGTTATTGCGAGTGAGTCCACTTGTTAAACCTATAAATACCTATACCTAATCGTGAGTACAAATATGTACGAACAACTTGCCGTTGCCTCCTCCCTAAGGGCAACGGCATTTTTCTGTTTATAAATAGGAATAATTATACTTGCTTTTGGAATAAAAATATAGATGAACGATAGATGAACAATCATGAAAAACTTTACGGAAAGCTCATCGAAATTTTCATATATACCTCATAAAATCTAGGTAAGATGTACATATGTTAAACGTAAGTTAACAGATTAGATTTGTATATGGCGCTGTTCAAGTGATGCGCGAGCATTTATGAGACAGTAAGAAAATTGTATAATTTTGTACTAGGAGGTATAGTTATGAAACGCAAATATGTATTAATGGTACCTGTCGCGGCGGTTACTCTTTGGGCTAACTCTTTCGGCACTTTGGTAAGTGCTCAGAGCTTACAAGACATTAACAACAATAAACCGGCTGTATGGCAGCAAGAAGAGCAGAACAAACAAAATCAGCCTAATAAAGACAACAAACAGATTAACCAAAACGATAAAAAAGATCAGAATCAGCAGAATCCTCAGGTAGCACCTAAAGCCCCTGAAAAAGAAACTGTTAAAAAAGATAAAGCAGCAAGCAAAGTAACACCGGAAACCAAGGAAAAACGCAAAGTAGCTTTGGCTAACGACTACAATAATCGCAAACCGGGCGCTGAAAAACCACCGGTAAAACCGGAAGATAAAAAACCGTTGCCACCTAAAGATGACAAGAAACCGGTTCCTCAAAATTCCGGTACAGCTGTTCAAATCGGGGTACTTCTTAACGCATAAGCACGTTTTTTCCCTGAAGAACCAACTCCCTCATTAATAGGTAATACTCCATAAATACCTAAACACAAACACAACACTTAAATACACACAATACAAAACAACACAACACACAAATAACACAACATAAATAACACACACATTAAACACACACTTAACACAGTAAAATGAATACTTAATTTTTACCGGCATATAATCATATATGCAAATGCCTTCCCGCAAGTACAGCGGGAAGGTATTTTTTTACATTAAAGTCAATTAGAAAATGACTTTAAGTTATATAGCCGGTTTTTTTGACGATAATTATGCATAATCGATACGGATATTTATGTCGAAAATTCATTTTAAATATTCCTTATATTCAAAAGGTTTGTTATAATATACCTAGTATTCAAGGCTGTCAGCTTTCTGTCGAACCGGCAGGGATAGATTAAAGGTATAGGTTATTTCGAGGAGTTGGACAGACAGTATAGATTCGAATATACTGCATAGATGACAGTACAGGTAAGACTGAGACCTGTGAAGAGTGATGGACAGTAGCTAAGTCTATGACCGGTAATTGCAGGCCTCGTGTCTTATCGGGATTGCGATTAGGGACGCGGATACCCATTAGATTAGGTTATACCGAGCAAAAATTTATATATGTATAACAGAAAGCAGTCTATGAAAATAGGCTGTTTTTTCTTTGACAGTTTTTTTCTTTGCAGCTTATTTTGGTAATGCATTGATAATAATTGCAAAAATTGAAAGAAGTTTGATGAAATTGTTCGAAATCAGCGTAAAATGAATAATAAAATACAATAGGACTGGCAAAAAATGTACAGTTGTAGTAAAATAAAGTACATGCAACAGAGAGTCAAAGATTCGTCAATAATAAATTGATGAAAATCAAAAAGTTTAATTTCGCTGTTGACAGTATTAATTCATAGTGTTATAGTAGGTTTATGATTTGAATAGAAATCAGGACGAGGAAGAGAAAAGTACATATACTATTGTATGTGCAGCGAGCCCGGACGGTGAGAGCGGGTCTTATGAAGTGTATGGAAGTGCATCTCGGAGTTATTAAGGCAAAGCTATAGCGATATAGGGGAGTCTTATTCGGGGGTCGCCCGTTATAGCGAATCTGTATAGAATTAAACAGATAGGAGTGAAATGCTCCGGAGAATATGTGTTTAATAGTACAGCAAAGGTTTGATTGTGCGCACAGTCAAATGAAACAAGGTGGAACCGCGATATATCGCCCTTGGTCACAAATGTGACCAAGGGCTTTTTTTATTGTACGCCGAATAGGCATGACAAAACCCCCAGTTAAACTGGGGGTCGGT
>NZ_JALKIG010000017.1 GCF_023051165.1 Veillonella sp. KGMB01456 | reverse complement strand
GAAGTTAAGAAGTTAGTGGATTTACAAAGTGTTCAATTTGATATTGCAATTTAGCCTTATAAATATTAAATATGTCGATAGGGTATTCACGTATATCTAAATCGGACAGTAATTCATAAGCTTTTTTCTTAGCATACTCGTACCGAGGGCGCCTAGGGAGAGGTTTAAATGCTCTTATCATTTTCTTCCTTTTTTTCTAATCCTTTTACTAATGCTTCAAGTTGGCTCAGTATTAACTCCTGATCTTGTTTAGGTAGTGTGCCAGCCCTAGCTAATATAGGCATAGAATTTGTTTCTTTTATAAATTCTAATGCCTTCTTTTCATCAGCATTCAAAGTTAAAGGAGTATCTTCTTCTGTTAGTCCCATAAGATAAGACGGCTTTACATTAAACAGTTGAGCTAACAGAGCAATTTTATCTCGTCGCATATTAGCAATTTCTCCTGATTCCCAACGAGATACAGTAGCGACATTCACTCCTACAAAATTAGCGACTTCTTGCAATGTTAAGCCCTTATTAAGCCTTAATTTTTTTATTACATTTTCCATAGCTCACCCTCCTTTTAAACTTATTATATACATAACTTTGCGTAAATGCAATATTTTTGATGAAAAATTTTATTTTTTTTGCATTTACGATTGACAATTTGCGTAAATGCGTATAAAATTAAAATGTAATTTGCGTATATGCAAAAAAGGAGGTGATTAATATGAATAAAAATTTACTTAAATATCATATCGCCAAAAATGATATGTCTTTAGAACAATTTTCTAAGGTATTAGGAATAAATGTTTCTACCTTATCTAGAAAATTAAATGGTGAAAGCGATTTTACTCGAAATGAAATAGTATTGATTAAGATCGCCCTTAAATTGTCGGCCGATGACATTGATACTATTTTTTTTATTTAAAAATTTGCGTAAACGCAAAAAAGGAGGAATCTTATGAATGAATTAATACCAATTAAAGTTAAGTCTGATGATAGTCAATTTATTAGTGGCCGTGATTTGCATATGTTCTTGGAAATTGGAACACAATACACAAAATGGTTTGAAAGAATGTGTGAATACGGTTTTAGTGAAAATGATGATTTCAGAACTGTTAGTCAAAAAAGACTAACAGCTCAAGGTAACGAATCTACCTTTTTAGATCACGAACTGACTATTGAGATGGCTAAACAATTGTGTATGTTAGCTCGAAATGATAAAGGCAAGCAAGCACGAGAGTATTTTATTCAAATTGAACGGGATTGGAATAGTCCAGAAAAAGTCATGGGGCGAGCGTTAAAAATTGCGGACAGAACAATCCAAAATCAAAAATTAGTGATTGCTCAGCAGTCTCAACAGTTATCTGAATTACAACCTAAAGCCACTTATTACGATTTAATTCTTCAAAATGACAGTTTACTGAGCGTAACTCAAATCGCGAAAGATTATGGTATGAGTGCTAAGAAATTGAACCGGTTATTAGAAGAAGAAAAAGTCCAATATAAACAAAGTGGACAATGGTTTTTGTATCAAAAATATGCCGATAAAGGGTATACCAGTAGCAAAACAACTGTGTTAGATGCAGATCGTTCGGTAATGCATACTTACTGGACGCAACAAGGAAGATTGTTCATTTATAGTTTATTGAAAAATAAAGGGCATTTACCTTTAATTGAACAAATGGGGAGATAAAATCATGAAAATAAACATTATTGCCAATACTGATTCTTTTAGAGATGCATACCTTTTCGTCAAAGGTACTAAACAATTAGAAAAAGCAGCGGGCATATCCTGTACTCTCACGATAGTAGCCAATACACAGGATATGATTAAGCCGATAGCAAAGACGGAGGGACTAAAAAATGATTAAGCCAATCACACAATTTTTTAAACTGCTTTATCAAGCACTATCCGGACGGGACTACGATACTGGGAAGAGACGAGAAACTGCTGAGGAACACTTACGGGATGCCCGGATTATATCACGAATTAACATCGTGATTATTTGGTTGGCCGTCCTTGTTACGATTTGTAATATAACTATATTTTTACTAAGGTGGTTCGGCCAAAGGTAAAAGAATTGAGAGAGGTAGTGAACAATGCCGACAAATGAAATGGAGCTGGAGTTATTGGAACAACTTCCGGACCACCAACGTATTAGATTATTAGAGGAACGGGTGATTGACTTAGAGCAAACTTTGTTAGAGATAAGGGATAACCTTATACTATGTAATTCACTCAATGCAGATGTTACAAAAGGAAAGGAGGAAACGTGAAATGACAATACAAGAGCTTGTTTATAACGTGTACCGGGATACGGACGTATACAAAAATACCGAAGTATCGGAGCTGCTTAACATCTCTTCAGCACAGGTCCGTATCGCTAAATCAAAATTAGCCCGGAAGGGACTTATATCGGTCGAACCGTGCGGTGGCGAAGTGAAGATACTCAAGCCGTTCCGGGAAGATATCATAGCACCTGAACCAACTTTTAAAGCTGCCATTTACAAAGAAATGCTGGAGCTTTATTTGGAAGATTTCCGGAACCAAGACACCTTTAGAGATCGTGTACTGGTTGGCCAAGAGATTCGCATGATTTTAAAACAGATTTAAGGAGGTAATAGTATGAGTGACAAGACTCTAAAAGTAAGTGAAGCTGCGGAATTAATGGGTGTAACCGAACAGTTTATCCGTGCGGCTCTAAAACGCGATAAGTTCCCTCTATGGGGAAAAGCTGTACGCATGAAAGAAGGCGGAAAGTGCTATCGCTACATTATCTTAAAGGAACCATTTATGAAGTACATTAAAGGTGATTGGGATGCGACGGAAGTCAACGCAGAAGGCTAATAAGGAAGTAGCACCAGCCTATCCGGTAAAAGCTATCGACACACCTATGCGAAAAGTATGCCACCAGTGCGGTAGAGAAATCACACATAGGCCTAATCGCTTGATGTACGACAGTAGCTATGGCGTCATGACTGTATGTGATGTGTGCTGGGCTGCTAATTTAAGGCAAAAGAGGAGGTTATCATGAGTAAAATTGTTACCCGCTTTTTACTAATCCGTGATGGTGATGAAGTAAAGCGACAGATTGAAGAGCAGTACGGTTCGGTAAATAAGTTTTGCGATGAACGTGGAGTTATTCGGAGAACATTAAATAAGGCATTGGCCGGTGAAGGTATCATGTTTGGGCCGGCTACTAAGATTGCATTAGGCATCGGAGCCTTTGAAACGTTCGATGAGTTTGAGTCGGACCAATATTACGAGTAAAGGAGATAGGAAATGACTATTGAATCGCTAATGACCAACATATGGCTAATGATGCTGGAAGCTTTTGTACTAGGTGCCGTGGTAACTGTTGTCGCCGGTTTGGTAATTCGGGAAGTGCTGAAACGTCGGAATTATCACGATGTGGTGGTCGACGTAGTTGAGCCGGAATCCCAAAATTGGGAAGTAAATTTAGCTAAAGCCTTTAATCAAGAAACATTAACCGATTGGAAAGGCGTACGGAAAGGAGCTCGAAAATGAAACGTAAAGTAGAATTGATGCAGTTACTCGAAAAACTTCGCACACATGCAAGTGAAGTTACCAAAACAGAAGGATTTGTACCTGCTGAAATAGCTTATACAATCTGGGACAGCTTAGTCGAGTTAGACGACGATGTTGAATTAAAGTTATCCGACGAGGAGTGTAACATGATGACGCTCGTAATATCGTTAGCGGCCGCTCTCGAAAATGCTTGCCAATTAATGGGAGCCGGTTACGAAAAATATGCTGTAAGTGTACTGGCCTTGTCGTATCAACTTACAGATGCCTTGTCTGATTTTTATGATTTAATCTCAAAGCATTAAGAAAGGAGTTGTAAACGATGGCACTAGCACAAGGATCGTACGCCTTACTATGTTTAGACTATTGGTATCTAAAGGCGTCACTTTCACTAAATGAGTTTTGCAAAGAACGAAAAATTAATCCGGTCCTTAGAAATGAAGCGTTCAGAATGTTATACAGGGCGCACGCAATGTATAGTTTAGAGCTTACACCGTATCCGATGAACAGCGTTATGCACCGGTGTGATTTTAGCAATTTGGCAGAGCCTACGTTGCCTAATATTATGCAGGCACTACAAGATGGGGAAATGCCAGATGATAGATGCCTTGTCGATTTTAAAGCCGGTATGGAAAGAGTATTTAAAAGATAGTAAAGGAGGTGGTTCCGATGCACGATGTAAGCCTTTTAGGCAAAAGAAAAAGTCCCTTAACTGCTGGAACAGTTAAAGGACAATAGAAAAATATCTACTTAAGCTCAGTATATCACGTTTTCACAAGAAAGGAAAACTAGCCATGATCGAAATTAAAATTTCCGGTAACACCGCCGAAGAAGTAAAAAGTAAAGTAGTATCCTTGTTTAATCAGTTAACTGCCACAACAGAGGCTTATGAACAGACTAAGCAGGCCTTTGAACAGACTAAACAAGTAGCACAAAAGAAAGCGACTCTTATTCCTAAGGAAAAAGCTCCAGACAAAGAAACTAAACCGGCTAAAGCTGAACCGGTAGTCGATACAGTATCGATTGAAGTACCGGCTGAACCTGAAAAACAGGAAGAGGCGAGTGCTATGGCTAAAGCATTCTTAGATGCCAAAGATGCCAAAGATGTTAAAGATGCTAAAGATGCTAAAGCCTACACCGTTGATGAAGTCCGTGCGGCTGCTAAAGAGTTTTTATTGGCCAACCCAAAAGAACGCAAACCTTTATTAACAGCATTCCTTCACGACGAATTAAAGGTTAAGGATATTACGACTATGGATCCTTCTTTATACGGTCGTGTGATGGACTTTGTAAAGAGCCATGAGTAAACACGCCCTATTGTCTGCGTCGAGTTCGTACAGGTGGCTGAGGTGTACTCCCTCAGCCTGCCTGGAACAGCAATTCGAGGATGAGCAGTCCCCTTACGCAGCAGAAGGGACAAAGGCCCACGCCTTAGCAGAAACACTCTTAAATCGTTTATTGTTTGACATGAACTACGATGAGAGTGAAGCAGAACCGGAACCCTATAGCCGTGAAATGTCAGAAGCCGTTAGCCAATATGTTGACATCTGCATGGAAAAAGCTAACGAAGCCCGGAAACGTTCAGCTGATGCGGAAATTATGATAGAAGCACGGCTCGACTATAGCGAATGGGCTCCGGAAGGATTTGGCACCGGCGATTTGGTTATCGTAGCTGATGAGGTACTGGAAGTCGTGGACTTAAAGTACGGAAAAGGCGTGCCGGTGTCAGCGATAAATAACTCGCAGATGCGTTTATATGCATTAGGTGCGTACGCGGCCTACAGTCTACTCTATGATATTAAAACCGTCAAAATGACTATCGTACAGCCCCGTTTAGACTCGGTAACTACCGATACTATGGCTATAGTAGATTTACTCGCATGGGGCGAATCGATTAAACCGGTAGCCAAACAAGCCTTCGAAGGTGACGGCGATTGTGTGGCCGGTAGTCACTGTGGATTTTGTAAAGTACGACATTTGTGCCGGGCTTTAGCGGATACGTGCCTTGAAGAGTTTTACAGAATGGGCGGTAAGAAGACCAACTTACTAATGGATAGTGAAGTAGCCCGCATCCTCGATATGTATCCGGTTATTAAGCGATGGCTTGAAGATGTGAACGAATACGCTATCCAAAAAGCTGTTAGCGGTGAAAAGGATTGGCCGGGCTATAAAGTCGTTGAAGGTACATCGAAACGTAAAATCACGGAGCCAATAAAGGCGGCACAGGCGTTATTAGCGGCCGACTATGAGGCATCGGAAATTTATAGACCACAGGAACTTAAAACCATTACGGATTTGACCAAATTATTAGGCCGTAACGGCTTTAATGAAATCGTCGGACCGTATGTAGTAAAGCCACCGGGAAAACCGACACTGGCTCCGTTATCGGACCCTCGGAAACCGATGGAATTAAATACTGTAACAGCAGAAGATTTTGATGATGATTTATAAGAAAGAGGTAATGATTATGTCTAAAGTTAAAACCCGTTTAGTTCGTTTATCCTATGTTACATTGGCCGAAGCCGAACCTGATATGCAGGGTAATAAATTTTACAGCACACAGATTTTAATCGACAAGAACGACAAAGAAACTGTGAAAGCCTTCCAGGATGCGGTCGAAGAATTGAAACGTGACCCGAAAGCATTGGCCAAAGTAAATAACAATGCGAAAGCTATCACTGTTCCATTCCGTGACGGTGATACTGATACAGCGGATTATGTGGCCAATGCACCGGACGTGTATGCTGGCAAGTACTTCTTAAATGCTAAAAACTCTAAACGCCCTCAAATCCTTGGCGTAAACAAGGAAGTGTTAGAGCCATTTGAAGTGGAAGATGAAGTATACAGCGGATGCTATGCACAGTGCATCTTAGGTTTGTATGTATATAACTCCAACGGTAATAAAGGTGTAGGTGTTGGTTTAAACGGTGTGCGTAAAGTAAAAGACGGTGACCGTTTAGGCGGTGTAACCGTATCGGCGGATGATTTCGACGATGATTTGGTAGAAGATAACGACGATATCTTATAAGAGGTATCGATATGGAACTCTCAATCGATATTGAAACGTATAGCGAATGCCCAATTAAATATAGCGTATATCGGTACGTTGATGATCCTTCGTTTGAGATTCTCCTATTTGGATATTGTTTTGATGACGGGCCTGTAGAGGTCGTGGATTTAACAAAAGAAGAGCTGCCGCCACAAGTAGTGGCGGCTCTTCACAATCCGGACATTACAAAGACTGCGTTCAATGCCGCCTTTGAGATGACCTGTCTGCAAAAAATATATCCGGATATGGACATTACAAACTGGGAGTGTACTTCTGTACTAGCGTTATATTGCTCTCTACCTACATCCTTGGACGCTGTATCTAAGGCGTTAAAACTTGGAGTCGAAAAAGACTCTCGTGGTAAATCACTGATTCAGTATTTTTCGGTTCCTTGTAAACCAACAAAATCAAACAAAGGACGTACCCGTAATTTACCGGAACACGATCCGGAACGGTGGGCTGAGTACATTGAATATAATAGGCAAGACGTTGTAGTTGAGCGGGCTATCCGTAACCGCCTACTACCCTTAAAACCGCCGGACATTGAACACGAGTATTGGCTCATGGACTTGGACATTAACCGTAACGGCATTGCCGTTGATAACAAAATGATAGACAATGCCTTAGCTTTCGACGATGAATTCAAGCGTAAACTAACTGCCGAAGCCAGTTCTTTGACTGGGCTTGAAAACCCGAACAGTCCGCTCCAACTTAAAGAATGGATAGAAAATCGACTTGGGCACGAAATCCCCGGTATGACTAAAGCTGTAGTGGCTGATTTATTGGCTGAGGATTTACCGGCTGACGTCCGTCGCGTATTGGAACTAAGGCAGATGCTTGGCAAAACAAGCGTGAAAAAGTATGCGGCCATGAGGAATGCGGAATGCTCGGACGGACGCATTCACGGTATGCTCCAGTTTTATGGAGCCATGAGAACCGGACGCTGGGCAGGGCGTATCGTTCAATTACAGAATCTGCCGCGTAACTACCTTGAGGATTTGGACACCGCTAGAGACGCCCTCAAGCAAGGCGATTTAGAGATGTTTGAGTTACTATATGGAGATGTGTCTGATACACTGTCTCAGCTTATTCGCACAGCCTTAGTGGCTGAACCGGGGCACCGTTTCATTGTGGCCGACTTCAGTGCTATCGAGGCCCGTGTGATTGCCTGGTTATGTAGCGAAAAATGGCGCCAGAAAGTATTCGCCGAAGGTGGCGATATTTACTGTGCATCAGCTTCTAATATGTTCCACGTACCAGTCGAAAAGCATGGTGTGAATGGACATCTCCGGCAAAAAGGAAAAGTGGCTGAGTTAGCCCTCGGTTATGGCGGTGGAGTAAAAGCATTGATTGCAATGGGCGCTCTAAAAGGCGGTATCGCCGAAGACGAATTGCCGGATATTGTTAGAAAATGGCGTGCTGCATCACCTCGAATCATTAAGCTGTGGAATGATGTAGATTTTGCGGCCAAGGAAGCTATTAAAAAAGGCGGTCCGGTAATTCTTATGCATCGAGGCTTACGATTTGAACGTAGAGACGGTGCCTTATTTATCACATTACCGAGTGGCCGTCGATTGGCATATACAAAACCACGCATCGGAGAAAATCGTTTTGGTGGAGAGTCTATTACCTGTATGGGCATGAATCAGATGGCCAACAAATGGGAACGCCTCGAAACCTATGGCGGTAAATTAACAGAAAACATTGTGCAGGCCATTGCGCGTGACTGCTTAGCCGGTGCAATGTACCGACTATATAAGTATGGCTATAAAATCTGTGCTCACATCCATGATGAAGTGGTCATAGAAGCACCGGTAGGCGTCGGTAGTTTGGATGAGGTAATTAAGATCATGTGTGAACCGGAACCGTGGTGTGACGGTTTGATATTAAATGCAGCGGGCTTTGAAAATCCATATTACATGAAAGATTAAGAGGAGGAATTATCATGATTGGCAAGACGCAGATTAAGCAACAAGAAGAAGCTATTAAATATTTACGTGAATTGGTGTTACAAGCTGAAGACGGTGATAGTAAACAAGCCGCTCTCGATTATTGCGACGGGTGCTTAACTGCTTGCAAGCTAGGGCTCGAAGTTCTGGCCAAACAAGAAGAATCCAAAAAAGCGGATGCTAAAGACACCGAAACTACGGCCGAAACAAAACCGAAAAAACGCACTACCCGGAAGAAAAAAACGGAACCTGTTGAAGAACCGGCTACTGCACCAGAAGCTCCGGCAGAACCGGAAGTTGCTCAAGAAACAGATGATTTTGATGATTTATTATAGGACGGTAGCAATGTATGAGTACGGTATTATTTCAGCTAAAGGTGCCACGGTTATTTGAAGTCGTACGACGGAAACAAATAGGAACGTGGAAACCGGCTATTCAATATCACGTTAATTGTGGAGGAAGTTTTACTTGTTATTGGCCAATGCATCCAAACGGTTTCTCTGTGCAAGTCGATTCCTATTATTCAGATAACTATCATTGCCCATTTTGTAGCCAAGAGGTAAATTGCGATACATTTACTATAAATGCTGAAGACGAGAATCGTATTCCTTTAACTATGGACCTATCTATAGTTAGTCGCAGAACCGAAATCGACGTGATTTTTAAATATGATTCGGTAATTGTTGATGGGGACCTAGGCCTTCGTCAAATTATAAAAGGGCATAAATCTAAACGAACGGATATAGTACGATTTGATTTTAAACAGCGTCGAGTGCTCTACATTCGGCGTGGCATTGCCCGCAGCAGTGTAATTGAAGTTATTCCAGATTTCAAACCACCGGGATACTTTGATTCTACTACACCGTTCTATTGGTTACGAGGTACTTATCAAAGCTTATTGGTAGAACATAAAGAAGAGTTAAAATCGTTTACGACCATTCTAAAAAAGGCTTTTTTGGAGAAGTTAAGTAAACGTGTTGGCTATAAGGTTCCGGGAATTCGTCAATCGGTTAGTATGTCGTGTTCCATTGGTGTGTTTAAAGGTCTGTTCGATACACTGGTATTTAGAATGGCTGCTCCGGACGGGCCTGCAGTAAGTGAAGAGCTTTTGTCGGATTATGTTGAAAATCAATATAGCCAGATAGCAAAACCTATGGATAACCTATTAGATTTAACTCGCACCGGTACTTCGTGGATTAATGCTTTAATTAAAGTCTATCGGCTAAAAAACAACAGGCTTACTCGCCAATTATTGTTGACTCGGCCGTTCTGGGCTATCAACGTACTATCGTTAATAAATGCTTTCTCAGATAATCCTAATTATGAACGCACCTTATCCTCTTTCTTTACGGCATCCCAAAATGAGGATGGACGTAATCATTGGCAGTTTATAGCTTGTACTCGATTGCCTGAGTTTTTATCAATTTATCGCTATGTTCGAGGCGAAAGTGCTGCCGTAAATTTAGTAACCTCTGTTAAGGACTTTTACCAATTGAGAGATGCGGCCGAAACGTATTTCCGCTTATCTCGTCAAAACCGTAAAGACTTTTGGTCGCAACGAGTTAAGGCAAGAGATGTGCATGATACGCTAGTTTTGATGTCTAAAAAAGAGAAGGTAAAAAATAAAAGTATCCAACAATCTGACATTTACAAACGCCTCGAGGCAACAATTGACGGTTACGAGTTTAGCGTGCCGAAGGAAACACACGCATTAGTGGACATCGGTACTAAGCTACATAATTGTGTAGCGACCTACACTGACCGAGTAATCAAAGGAGCTGTGGCTATCGTAGCAGTCTCTAAGAATAACGAGCTGCAAGCCTGTATCGAAGTGACACCTCGTGATGATGGGCAAGCCTTTGTGCTGATTCACCAGGCGAAACTATCTTGTAATCAACCGGTTAGAGAAGATCCGGTACTGAATAAGGCTGTTATAGATTGGGCGGATATAGTTAAGCTCGATGCGTTTAAGTATAATTACGACATTGCAAGGTTAGGAGGCACGGCGATTTGAGCGACATTGTTATAAAAATAGCTACGGGCACAAATCGCTACGCCCGTAGCTGGAAGACTCAAGAATTAAAATGGTCTGAACTCGTATCACAATTAAGCAAGGCTACTGTAACCAAAGAAACGGCATCCGAATATAAACGGATGAATAAATCACAGCAGGGCGATGTCAAAGACGTAGGCGGTTTTGTAGGTGGGTATATCCCCAAAAATGGCCGACGCGTTAATGGTGCCGTAAAACAGCGATATTTATTAACGCTTGATGCGGATAGCCCTGATGATGATTTCCTGATGATGCTCGATTTAGCACTTGATAGCTATGAATATGTGCTATATAGCACACATAGCTATACGGAAAAACAGCCACGATATCGAATTATTATTCCAACGGATAGACCAATGCTGCCGGATGAGTTTCAAGCGGTGTCACGGCGAATGGCTGAATCAATCGGTATAGAGTCCTTTGATCCGTCAACACACCAGCCGGAACGGCTTATGTATTGGCCAAGTCATCCGAAAGACGTGGAATACGTCTTTCAGCATCACGAAGGTTCACTGTTACCGGTAGACGATATATTGGCTACGTATACAGACTGGACAGATGTTAGCCTTTGGCCAACAAGCTCAAGAGCGGAAACGCTCATGGCACATAGTGCCAAAAAGCAAGGTAATCCGTTGGCCAAGTCCGGACTCATCGGTGCCTTTTGTCGCAGTTACAGTATAACAGCTGCTATCGATAAATTCTTACCGGACATATACGCTCCGTGTGATACACCGAATCGATATACCTATCGTGCCGGTTCTACCGTGGCCGGGCTTGTCGTATACGACAATGACACGTTTGCCTATAGCCATCACGGAACCGACCCGCTAAGTGGTAAGTTAGTCAATGCATTTGATTTGGTTCGCATCCATAAATTCGGCTCACTCGATGAAGACTGCGACGCTAAAATGAGGTCCGATGCAAGGCCTTCTTTCAAAGCGATGATGAACTTCGTTAACGAAGACGGAGCCGCCCCGGTGCTATTGGATAAGGAACGAGCGGCTAAGTATTCCAACGAATTTGATGATATTGCTTCTTTAACCGGAGATGATGCTGACGATAGCTGGATGCGTAAATTACAGCGTACGAAGTCAGGTGTGCCTGAATCGAACTCGTATAACTGTATATGGATAATGCAGCATGATCCAGAATTAAAGCAGCGGTTCGGCCTGGACGAGTTCGCACATCGAATTGTCGTGCTCGGTAATCTGCCGTGGCGTACCGTAAACGGTAGTGATTTATGGGGGGACACCGATGATGCTTGTATACGGAATTACTTATCTACGGTATATCAAATTAAGGGCAAGGGCATTATCGATGATGCGATTACCGAGGTCATGAACCAAAATAAATTTCATCCTGTCCGCGAATACTTAACAGCTCTAAATTGGGACGGTACGGAACGCGTCGATTCCTTATTCATTGATTTTATCGGTGCCGAAGATACTCCGTATATCAGAGCAGTTACGAGAAAATGGCTATGCGGAGCCATAGCCCGCGTTATGGAGCCCGGCATAAAGTTTGATACGGCCATTGTATTATACGGCGAGCAAGGGCTTGGTAAGTCGGTTATTTTGGAGCGGTTGGGCGGTAAATGGTTTAACAATACCTTACAGGATATCAAGACCAAAGACGCCTTAGAACAAATACAGGGTGCCTGGATTAATGAATTGGCCGAGTTATCGCCGACGTATAAAAACGATAACGAAATCGTTAAGGCATTCCTGAGTCGTACTACAGACCGATTTAGAGTCCCGTATGGCCGCCGAACGGAAGAATACCCAAGACAGTGCGTGTTCGCCGGCTCCACGAATAATTTATTGTTTTTAAAGGATCGCACCGGTAACCGACGCTTTTGGCCAATTAGTGGTAATAAGCAGCGGAAAGTGCGCAACTCGTGGGATTTATCAAAAGACGAAGTAGACCAAATTTGGGCGGAGGCGTTTATGCTGTGGGCTAATGGTGAGTCATTAGTATTGGATGAGTCACTGGAACAGGAAGCGATTAAAATACAGCAATCTCACACGGAAGGCTCAGAGCTTACAGGTCTTATCGAAGAATATTTGTCGGTACTGCTACCACCTAACTGGGATAGCAAGGACCTATATGACCGTAGAGCCTATCTTGAGTCATACGACGAAGAGAAGGGCGGTAAGCCACGAGAAAAGGTCTGTGCTCTTGAGATTTGGTGTGAAGTGTTGAACGGGGACCGTAAAACACTGTCAAATGCTAAAGCCCGTGAACTCATTGATATTCTGCAATCATTGCAAGGATGGGAGCCGTATAATAAGGGTTCCGGTAAATTACGTTTTGGTAAATTATATGGTGTGCAAAAAGCGTTTGTGCCCTCGGACAGAGGACACAATAAGTTGTGATTTTATCGAAAACGGTGTTCCAGAGGTGTAGCCAATTACCGTAGCCAATTGTTATATCTAATTTTATAGATTTAATAATTATACTTCTTTATACATAGAAGATTATAGATATATGCTATAAAATTGGATACGGCTACGGGATTGGTTACGGAATTGGCTACGGCTTAAAGTACGATTACTATTATATTTATATGTGTAATGTAGCCAATGTAGCCAATTATTACTAATTAATTATAAATATAATAATATTGTATATACGCGTGTATATATATTAGTGTATATCTAAAAAATAGCCTATATATAGTTTTGGCCAATAATTGGCTACATTGACTACACACAAATGTTCGAAGGAATGGTGTATATGGAATGGACTGAAAAACAGGTTGAGGTCTTTATGAAATCGGAGGCTCAAAAAAGAGGATGCCTATTTTATAAATTCGTGTCCCCCGGTAACGACGGTGTGCCGGATAGAATTTTAATTACCCGTACAGGGCAGGTGCATTTTATTGAGTTGAAAACTACAACAGGCAGGCTTTCACCTACGCAGCAGGTGCAGATTTTAAGACTGAAAGAGCATCACGCACAGGTCAGTGTGGTACAAGGTAAGGATGGTGTGATTAACTTCTTCACCGAGGCGGGCTTATGAAGTTTGTTCCGCACCCCTATCAATCGATAGCCATAGACCGGATTGTAACGAATACACACTACGGACTGCTACTCGATATGGGGCTTGGTAAAAGTATCTGCACGTTGATGGCCATTAATCAGTTAATCAATAACCGGTTTGAGGTTACCAAGGTTCTATTGATAGCACCAAAGAAAGTAGCTGAAAGTACCTGGGTGCAGGAAGCTGCTAAATGGGACGAGACGAAGAATCTTAAAATTGTAAAGGTGCTGGGTAGTGCCAAACAACGAATTGATGCATTACACACAAAAGCCGATGTGTATGTGATTAACCGAGAAAATGTAACATGGTTATGCGAATATTATGTACATAACATACGGCAATGGCCATTTGATATGTTGGTGGTGGATGAGAGCAGTAGTTTTAAGAATCCAAGAGCAAAACGGTTTAAGGCATTGCGTAAATTCCGCGGACTCTTTGATCGTGTCGTTATTTTAACCGGGACACCGGCGCCCAATACACTGATGGATTTGTGGTCTCAAATCTATTTATTGGATGGTGGCGAACGACTAGGACGTACGATTACCGAATACCGAGATAGATATTTCGTACCGGATAAAACGAATGGCCATATCGTATATAGCTATCGACTTAAGCCATCGGCACAGGCTGATATTTACAAACGACTACAATCGGTGTGTATGAGTTTAAAGGCTGCGGATTATTTATCGTTACCGGAGCGTATCGATAATGTGATTCGTGTCGAAATGACCGAAGCCGAACGGGAACTCTATCGTACGATGGAACGACAGCATGTGCTATCGTTACCAGATAGTGAATTATTTGCACTAACTGCCGCCGCTGTTGCGAATAAGCTGTTACAGATGGCCAACGGGTATGTATATGACGAGGAAAAACACTACGTTAAAATTCACGAACAGAAACTCGAAATGTTAAAAGAATTGGCTGATACGAATACCGGGAAGCCGATGCTAGTGTTTTACAATTTCAGGCATGACTTAGTGGCAATTCAAAAAGCTTTTCCAAAGGCACGTGAACTCAAAACGGATGCGGATGTAGAGGATTGGAATCAAGGGCGGATTGATATGTTATTGGCACATCCGGCATCGGCTGGTTACGGGCTTAATTTACAAGCCGGTGGGCATATTATCGTATGGTACGGATTAACGTGGAGTTTGGAGCAGTACCAACAAGCCAATGCACGATTATACAGGCAAGGACAGTCCGAAGCGGTTATTATACATCATTTAGTAACGGCCGGTACGATGGACGAGCAGGTTATGCGTGCTATCGCTAGAAAAGAAGCCGGTCAAAATGAATTATTAGATGCGATTAAATATAGAAGGTCGCTATATGAAACTATGAAAGGAGAATGCATATGAATTCAGAATTGGAAAGCACCAAAAAGGGAATCATGGCTATGCTGTGTAGCCTAGGTTATCAATTTATACTCCGTGATAGAGATGATAACCTATGGGCATATAGAATGGGTTCAAGACCACCGGTAGGAGCTACAAGAGAACTTAATGATTGTGTTAGTTTAAATTGGGCAAGAAATGTATTCACAAATATTGAAAAAGATAGAGTTATTAATATATTTGACAAAGCGGGAGACATGATATGGGCAATAGTTCCGGTTAACACACCGGTATTTGTTAGACATAACGATAAAGAACCCTGGGTGAGTCGCCATTTTTATAGATACAATCCACATTCAGACAAACCGTTTGAATGCTATTGGCAAGGTAAAAGCCAATTTACAATACGTGAGGAACCGAGAGAATGGCATATTACAGGGTGGGAACAGATTAAATTACCTTTCTCTGAGACGCCAAAGGGGGATTATTAAATGTGGCTATTTATATTGCAGGCAATAATGCTTGTCTTAAAACTCACAGGGCTTGTTAGTATGAGTTGGTGGTTAGTCTTATCGCCTACATTAATCCCTTTATTATTTTTAGTATTAGCCATAATCTTTGAAACACTGTTTACGTGAGTCATGTGGGTTTGGAGGATTTACTTGAGTATGGAACCAAGAGAAAAACGTCGTATAGCACGGTTAGAATTATCAAAACTTCGGGATATGGAAAAAGAGCGTAAAGCGTTAAGAGAACAATTCTGTGATTTATTGAGAGACGCAGCTCCGGACGGATTGCCGGAATGTAGTATCGGAGGTGAACGAGTGAGTGGTGGAGGAAGGGAACCGACACTAACGGTTCTTAAGAAAATAACGAAACTTCAAGGGCTTATTCAGGTCGAAAACGAACGAGTTGTGGAAGAACAAATTCGTTTATTTAATCTTATAGCTCGCGTACCGGATTCAAGACACCGTGCCTTATTGCGAAGTAAATACATTCAAGGCCATAGTTTGGAGCGTATAGCTGTGGAATGGTTTATGGCCTATGAGAGTATTAAGTATAACCATAAAAAAGCATTGGAAAGTTTCTACGACGTTTTGATGCAATAAAAGTTTACCTGTTTTTACCCCCTAGGTCTGTGATATCATGTAAACTGTAGAAAGAAGCGAATAAAGCTAATAATGATCTTACACTCCTCAACAAATGCCTATGGTGAGCAAGATGAGCATCCGAAAGGATGCTTTTCTTGTACATGGAAGAGTACCCAAGTGGATTAAGGAAGCTGTCTTGAAAACAGCGAGGCGTTAACACGTGCGTGGGTTCGAATCCTACCTCTTCCGCCACATTGCCTAGTAGCACAACGGTAGTGCAGTCGGCTGTTAACCGACTGGTTATAGGTTCGAATCCTATCTAGGCAGCCATATGGATCTTTAGCTCAGTGGTAGAGCACTCGGCTCATAACCGAATGGTCGTAGGTCCGAATCCTACAGGATCCACCAGTAAGCCGGAGATGTAATTTCATTTTGCGGTGTAAGAGGGCTACGGCCTGCAGCGGGAGAATACCCCGCATTTTTTATTGCCCAAAAGGAGGTGATGACGTGACGCCAAAACAAGAAAAATTCTGTGCCGAATATCTGATTGACTTGAACGGTACGCAAGCGGCTATACGGGCAGGATATAGCCCTAAAACAGCCGACAGGATTGCGAATCAAAACTTGAGAAAACTTGAGATTAAAAATCGCATTCAAGAATTAAGGGCCAAAGAGTTTAAGAAAACCATTGCCACCGCTGAAGAAGTGGAAGCGATGCTATCTAAGGCCATGCGAGGTGAGCTCGATGAAGAAGTGGTAGTAGTTGAAGGCTGTGGAGAAGGTCGCAGTGATGCCCGAATTATGATTAAGCAAATATCCGCTCGTGATCGGTTAAAAGCGGCCGAATTAATGGGTAAACGCCATCAACTCTTTACTGATAAGGTCCAAATGTCCGGGGAATTAATGCCAATATTTGTCGGAGAGGACGATATTAGTGATTAGCTATGATCCGACCAAATATCAACCGGTACGATTACCCGAGATATTCGGCGCAGGTTACGGTCAGTTTATACGGTTCCGAGGCCGGTATCGTGTTGTAAAAGGAAGTCGTGCCTCTAAAAAATCGGCTACGGCCGCACTGGACCTTATTAAAAATATATTAAAGTATCCCGAAGCGAATGCGTTAGTGGTGCGTAAAGTATTCCGCACCTTAAAAGACAGCTGCTACGCACAGCTTAAGTGGGCGGCTAGACGGTTGAAATGCTATCATCTGTTCCGGTTTACAGAAAGCCCTCTTGAGATTACAGTTATTGCTACCGGTCAAAAAATACTGTTTCGAGGATTAGACGATCCGCTTAAAGTTACTTCAGTGGCCGTAGATTCAGGGTCATTGTGTTGGTTGTGGATTGAGGAAGCCTACGAAATCACGAATGAAGAAGATTTTGATATGTTGAATGAATCCATTCGTGGTCAATTACCTCCGAATTTATGGCATCAAATAACGATTACCTTTAACCCGTGGAATGAGCGACACTGGCTCAAGAAGCGGTTTTTTGATACCCAAAATAGTGATGTTCTGGCTATGACAACGAATTACACCTGTAACGAGTTTTTAAGCCCTTCAGACATCAAAGTATTCGAGGATATGAAACGCACCAATCCACGGCGATATAAGGTAGCCGGTTTAGGTGATTGGGGTATTGTTGAAGGCCTTGTATACGAAAACTGGGAAGAATGTGTATTTGATGCCGCTGAAATAAGTAAGCGGCCAAATGTACAAAGTTACTTCGGTTTAGACTTCGGTTTTACCAATGATCCGTCGGCACTGTTTTGCGGGCTAGTTGATACAGTCGCTAAAGAGATTTATGTGTTTGACGAGATGTATCAAAAAGGCCTTACAAATGACGAAATCGCGGAAACGATTACTCGTATGGGCTACGCTAAAGAACGTATTCGAGCTGATTCAGCGGAGCCTAAGTCTATTGTTCATTTAAGGAGATTAGGATTGCGACGTATTACTGCGGCCTTAAAAGGCAAGGATAGCGTTAATGCCGGTATTCAGGTATTACAAGACTATAAGATTATCATCCACCCTCGCTGCGTGAATTTCATAACCGAAATCATGAACTACGCTTGGGATGAAGATAAATTTGGCAAAAAACTGAATAAGCCAATTGATGATTTTAACCATTTAATGGATGCCATGCGGTATGCCTTGGAACCGCTGATTAAAATTAGAAAAGGAGGGATAAGTTTTGGAAACGGGGACGAATGATAAGTTGGCCGGTGCGAAGAAACTACTCGAAACCTTCATTGCCGGTCACATAAATTTTGCAATGGCCGATGCAACTGCTCGCCGGTATTATGCAAATCAGAATGATATTTTGAACGAAAAGAAGAAAAGAGAAGCAGATAAAGAAAAACCGGAATTGCGAAATGCAGACAATCGTATTCCATCGGCATTTCATAGTTTACTAGTGGACCAAAAGGCCGGTTATATGTTTACCTCGCCGCCTAGTTTTGACGTAGGCACGGACGAGCAGAACAAACAAGTAACCGAGGTATTAGGTGATACATATGAGAAAAATGCGAAAGAATTATGCGTTAATGCGTCGAATGCAGGTATTGCTTGGCTCCATTATTGGATTGATGACAACGAATTCAAATGGGGTGTTGTACCGTCGGCACAAATTATACCTATTTGGGGAACCACCTTAGAGCATAATTTACAAGCGGCTGTACGTTGTTACGAAGAGCTTGATGTGGCTACCGGTGATGCGTATGATGTGTTTGAAATTTGGGATGATACGATATGCAGAGCCTATCGTAAGGAAAAGTCTCTGAGTATTAACGAAGGCTTAAATCCATACGATATGTTCTCTATATTTATGGAAAAGAATCAATCAGAAGCAGCCAATGAATTTGTTCATGACCTCGGTGAAGTACCTTTCATTCCGTTTAAGAACAATGGAAACTGCTATAGCGATTTAGACCGCATCAAACGACTAATCGATGCGTATGATAAAACATATAGCGGGTTTATTAATGACCTGGAAGACATTCAAGAGATTATCTTCGTATTAACTAACTACAGTGGTCAAAATCTCAATGAATTTATTCGGGACCTTAAGTATTATAAAACGATTCAAGTCGACTCCATCGGCAGTGAAGATAAATCCGGTGTGTCGACGTTAACAATTGATATTCCGGTCGAGGCTCGCGAAAAGGCGTTAGAGATTACTCGTAAGTCTATATTCACTATGGGCCAGGGTATTGATCCGGAAATGCAAGGACTCGACGGGACTAGCGGCGAAGCTATGAAGTTCTTATACGCGTTACTGGAACTGAAAGCAGGCCTCATGGAAACCGAGTTCCGGTTAAGCTTTAATCAATTTATCCGAGCGATATGCCGCTTTAAAGGTATAACGCCACATAATATTATTCAGACGTGGACACGCACTATGATTCGTAACGATGCCGAACTAGTGGATATGTGTTCTAAGTCGAAGGGCATTATTTCGGATAAAACCATTCTTAAGGCACATCCATTTGTTGAAGACGTGGAAGCCGAAGAAGAACAGTTGGGCAAAGAAAAAGAAGCCGAACTGGCATCGTATGAATTTAATAACACGGGAGGTGAAGAAGATGGAAACGCTTAGAGCTTATATTGAATCATTTGGAGAGGATGCACCGGTGAAACTCTTGTATGAAGTTTACGGTACGACTAGCGAAGTTAAATCCGTATTACAGTATTGTGTAACATCGTATAAAACGGCAGTCGAGGTAATGAAAGAGGAAAAGGTATATCCTGAACCTGAAGTCGAGTTGCCGGAAGAAACAGTTGAACCGGTAGAAGTAGTAGAAAAACCAAAAACAACTAAACGAACAACTAAGGCGAAATAATATATTTCGTCTTTTATTTTTGTCTCGAGGCAGGTAACCTCGGTAAAAACCGGAAAGGACAACAATGGAAGAATTGTTAAAACAATTAGGTATTACTGATGATAAAGTAGAAGCGGCGACGGCTGCTATTAAGGCATATCTCGACGGGGAATACGTGCCAAAAGGACGCTTTAACGAAGTAAACACCGCAAAAAAAGCTTTGGAAGAACAGTTAACAGTCCGCAATAAAGAAATGAAAGCATTACAAAAACAAGCGGAAGGTGCTAAGGATGTAGAAGGCTTGCAAAAGCAAATCAGCGAATTAACCGAGAAGCAGAAGGCCGACCAAGTGGAATATGAGTCTCAGCTCAAAAAGTTAAAGCTCGATAATGCCATTGCCTTACAAATTGCAGATAAAGCGCAGGACGTTGACATTGTTAGTGGTTTGATTAATCGCGACAAGTTAATTGTTAATGAAGATGGTAGTATTACCGGTTTAACGGAACAGGTGGAAGCGTTACAGAAAAATAAAGCATTTTTGTTTAAATCTACATCCGGGAGTCAGGGCTATACACCAAAAGGCGGTCAGACGCCTACAGTGAATCCGTTTGCGGCCGAAACGGAAAACTTAACAGAACAAGGTAAATTATTTAAGGAAAACCCAACAGAGGCACGTCGATTAGCGGCCGCTGCGGGGATTGTATTAGATTAGGAGGAACATAATGGGAACAACTTTAAGTGATGTAATCGTACCGGAGATTTTTACACCATATACTATCAAGCGAACTATGGAATTAAGTGCATTGGTGCAAAGTGGCATCGTGGTTAATTCCCCGGAATTTGACAAATTGGCAAGCGAAGCAGCATCTATCCACAATATGCCATTCTTCGCCGATTTGACCGGTGATGCGTCTGATGTAATCGAAGGTCAGGATTTAACCGCACAGAAAATTGAATCTAAAAAGGACCAATCCGCAACATTCCGTCGTGCACAGATGTGGTCCGCTACTGATTTGAGTGCACAATTAGCCGGCGCGGATCCAATGAAAGCTATTGGTACTTTAGTCGGTGCTTACTGGGCACGCGAACTTCAGAAAGACTTGTTAGCAACATTAAAAGGCGTATTCGGCGCTACTACAATGAAACAGCACGTGTTGGATATTTCCGATTCTACCGGTCGTGCGGCGGTGTTCAGTGCATCCAGCTTTATTGATGCTTGCCAGTTATTGGGTGATAGCAAGGCTAATCTTACGGCTGTTGTCATGCATTCTGCAACACATGCGTTATTACTCAAAAATAACTTGCTTGAAACTGAGCGTGATTCCATGAACGTGGAATTCGACACTTACCAGGGACGTCGCGTAATCATCGATGACGGGTGCCCGGTAGAAGGTGGCGTATACACGTCCTTCTTATTCGGTTCCGGTGCGATTGCATTAGGTAATGGTTCTCCGGTTGGCTTTGTTCCTACTGAAACCGACCGTGATAAACGCAAAGGTTCCGGTGTGGATTACTTAATTAACCGTCGTGTACAGATTCTTCATCCACGTGGGGTTAAATTCACCGCCACAACTCGTGCCAATATCGAAACTGTTAGCCGTGCAGAAATGTCTACGGCAACTAACTGGGAATTGGTATACGAACCTAAACAAATTCGTATGGTAGCGTTTAAGCACAAAATCGTTTAATAGAGGTGTTGTATGGGACAGGATTCGTATTGGGAACAACGTAGCCGGGAACGGGAGGCCGAATGGACTCAGATTAGTCAAGAGACAATTGAACGCGAGCTGGCGGAACAATACGCCCGTTCCTTGCAACGTATTCAAAATGAAATAAACGCTCTATATGGCCGGTTCAGTCAGGACAATGCAATGAGTATTGCCGAAGCCCAAAAGCTAATTACTGGACCCGAATTCAGAGCGTGGCGTATGGATATTGCCGAGTATATAAAACAAATAGAAGCTACCGGTAGTAAAGAATTGCTGCGAGAGCTTAATGTATTGGCCATGCGTAGTCGTATATCCCGGCTCGATAAGCTATATGGTGACACGATTAAAGAGTTGCTGTCGATGGGAATTATTGTCGATGATAAGATGACCGAGTTTTTAACAAGGGCTTACGAGGACAATTATTACCACGCACGCTACGATTTAGGAGTTGCCGGCATAGGCGTACCACGTAATTTAGTGAGCAAGGATGATATTGCCAAGGTGTTAGCTAATCCGTGGAGCGGTAAGAATTACAGTACACGGCTATGGGGAAATACCGAGAAGTTGGCCAAAGTAATTAAGCGTGAAGTTACCAACGGTGTGCACCGTGGAATAAGCAATACTAAGATGGCCAAACACGTACAACAGGTCATGGAATCCGGTAGAAAAGAAGCCGAACGCTTGGTGCGTACCGAGATGAACTACGTAAATAATCAGGCCAATCTTGATAGTATTCGGGATGCAGATATGCCGTATTATCAGTTCATCGCTGTCATGGACAGTCGTACTTCTCGTGTTTGTAAGGACCATAACAATGAAGTGTACAAAGTGGCCGATGCTATTCCAGGGGAAAATTTACCACCATTACACGCCAATTGCCGTAGTACGATAGCCGGAACGTTAACTGGGTACGACCCGGCTAAGGATAAAGGTAAGTTAACTCTGTTTAAGACTATGCCATATGAAGACTATAAACGAGTTTTTATCGAAGGTGATAAAGAGTATGGCATGGAGAAAAATTACTTACCTCCGACAGTAGAATTTATTGCAAAACTTGCCGCGGAAGGAAATCAGCCTTATAATAAAGTTAAGGAAGGTGTAGAACGATTTTATGACGATAATGGTGCTCCTATATATCCGCCAAACAATGGTGCGATAGGAGATGTTAGAATTATTACACTAAAACCCGGCACGGAAGTATTAACAAGGTATGGTCGCGATACGGGCTCATATGTCAGCCTTGGGGATATAGATTTTACAGCAAGAGCGTTACCCAGAACGGTTGATGTGAATGCATCTAATTATCATCGGTATAGAGTTATTAAGTTATTGGATAATGTAGAAGAAGGGCTAATTGCACCGTGGTTTGGCGAAAAAGGGCTGGGAATACAATACCGATTACCGGATAGGGTTAAGAACTTACTAGGCGAATTCCTGGAGGAAATTTATGAAGATGAATGACTTAGCTAAAATTATGGAAAAAGAGAATATTTGGACATACGATTATGCTATCGGGTCGTTACAAAAACCACTGAGTGAAACGCCTCTATGCTTAATCAAAGAAGGTAATAAATTTGTATATTTAGCCTTGGAGCGAAATAAAGAAGTAGACCGAATTGAGTTTTTATCAGAAGAAGAGGCTTGCAAATATTTCTTAAAGTCGTATGCCGCTTATGATAAAAGACTCAGAAAATACATAGCTTAAACCGCTTACATTATGTAGGCGGTTTTTTCATGCCCAAAATGAGGTGATACATTGGTAACGTATATTAGTGTTGAAACGGCGATTGAACAAATCGTCGATAAAGTTAAAATTAGCGCTGATGTGGAGGATATAACGCCTTTACAGCAGTTACAAATTGAGCAGTTTGTATACGATATTGTCGATTATTGCCACCGAGACGATTTTCCAACGACTCTCGTACTTACAGTGGCTAATCTGATAGCCATGCATTTTATAACAGAGCCGGAACATATGGGTACGGGCCCACTTAAGGCTCTTGAAGAAAATGACACACGGTTTGAGTTTGCTGTTGCGGATGCGGATACTACTGATTTATTAAGTAATCAGCTGTTTGGTAAAATACGGCCGAAACTGAACTTGTATCGAAAGTTGGTGCGCAATGGTTAACTATCAGGGCATATTGGAACGATATATGCGTAATGATCGTGTTACAGTAGTTAGGCAAGTAGAAGCGGTTGACGATATTGGAGCGGATATTTTTACCGAAACCGTAGTATATGCGGATATACCGTGTAAACTAGGGCAAGCCGGGAAGAATACCCTCGATAATACTCCAACCAATAGCGTAACGTTCGTAACGGCCGATTTACGGTTATGTTTAGCACCGGACTACACGATTCTGGCTAATGACAAATTAATTGTTAAGCACAAAGGTCAGACGTTTACGTTTTGGGCGACGCAAGCGTTCAAGTATATGACGCATCAGGAAATATCGGTATATGCTAAAACGGAGGCGTGAATGAAGATTACAGGCTTTGAAGAGCTGTATAAACGGCTTGATAAAATAGCGAATTCACAGGTCAAACTCAATCGCTTTGTCGCACAGCAGGGTGAAATATTACGCAGTGAAGCGGTTAAAAACACGCCTAAAGACACAGGACGGTTACAAGGTAGCTGGCGCCGTAGTCGAGCGGCTCAAAGCAAGTGTGAAGTATATAACAATACGGAATATGCGGCACACGTTGAGTATGGCCATCGCACACGAAATGGTGGTTTTGTGAAGGGACGTAAAATGCTCCATCGTGCTATTTTGACTCACAAAAAGAACTTTGAAGAAAACACGAAGGCTATTTTGGAGAATATAATACATGATTAGATTACGGACAATACAACAGGCTTTACTGGGGTTACTTAAAAAGAAATACCCTGATTATAAGGTGTTCTTTGATGATATTGAAAAATCCACTAAAAGCTATTTCTACATTGAAATGAATGTGGTATCGCATACGTTCGACCGCATCTATTTCGACAGGTATTTACAAATTGATATTGCGTTTAGACCGTTGGAAGATTCGCTAGGGCGAATTAAGCGGTCCGAATTATATGAAAAGGCCGATGAGTTAGAAGAACTCATCAGGCCTATTTTTTATGTCGAGGACCGGGCTATTACCGTTTTGAAGGCGGAACAGACCATCGTTGACGAGGTGCTGCATTATATTTTTAATCTCGACTTTACGGATTCGTTTACGCCGGAAGAAGAGTACGAATTGATGCAGAACTTGGAATTGGATATTGAGGTAAACAGAAAAGGAGAATAGTATGGCTAGACCTTCTGCAACAACAAATGAGACTAACTATGGGTTACCTTGGGTCTTAATTGATTTTAAGACTAAGGCAGCGACTGCCATTGCCCGTTCGGCGCGTGGTATTGTAGCTATGATTTTACACAATGAAACTAAAGACGTACAAAACTTTTATCGTATCAATGACATAACAGATATTCCCGAAACCGGATTGTCCGAAAAAAGTATTGCGTTAATTAAAATGTGCCTAAAAGGCACTCCGGCAAAAATCTTATTGTATACCATTCCGGACAGCACGGTTGAAAACGCAAAGATTACATTGGCCGATACGTTGAAAAAACTTGGACACATTAAGTGGAACTATATTTGTGCGCCGGACAGTACCTTCCAAGAGCATACAGATATTGCCACTTGGGTAAAGGCTATGTCTGAAAACAAGGATAAAACCTATAAGGCTGTATTGGCCAATAACAAGGGTGACCATGAATGCATCATTAACTTCACGACGGACGCGATTAACGTTCAAACGGGCATGGATGCCAAGAACAATCCGGAATATACGACTTACGACGCTACTGCGTATACAGCACGTATTGCCGGTATTTTAGCAGGTCTTTCACTCGACCGCAGTGCTACATATTATCGTTTGCCGGAAGTTGCATCTGTCGAACAATATGAAGATCCGGATGAAGCTGTTAAGAAGGGCGAATTGATTTTGTTTGATGAGGAAGACGGTAACGGCGTAAAGATTGGTCGTGCGGTTAACTCGTTTACTTCTTATACCAAAGAAAAAGGCAAGGAATTCCGCAAAATTAAGATTGTGGAAGGCGTGCATATGGTTAAAGATGATATTCGCGATACTTTCAAAGGTGGATATACCGGAGCGTACCTTAACTTCTATGAAAATAAGATGTTGTTCTGTGCGGCTGTTGAAGTATATTACAACAATCTTAAAGGTAACGTTTTGGATCCAAACGGCAACAATACTATTGACATCAATGAAGAATGGCAACGTAATTACGCAAAATTACAAGGTGAAGATGTTACTAAAATGTCTGCTATGGACATCCGTCGCTACAATACCGGTGACACATTGGCGTTAGTTGGTGATGTTAAGTTTGTAGATGCGATGGAAAATTTACAAATCGTCTTTACGATGTAATGGATGGAAAGGAGTAGCACATGAGCAGAAATAAAGAAGATGTAAAATACCGTGGTCGCCGCCGTTGGAATGGCTCGCATGGTCATTTATGGTGGGACGGCGAATTAATTTTCGAAATTGCCAAGTATGAATGTAAAGTAACTGCTGAACGTGAAGATGTAATTGTTGGTAACAGCAAAGACAGTAAAATCGTAGTGCTTGCCGGTGAAGGTAACTTTACGATTAAAAGCGTAATTAACCGCAATCTCAATAAAATGCTCGAAGCATGGAAAGCCGGTACAGACCCACGTTCCACTTTAGTAGCAGATATTGATGATCCGGATGCAGTAGACGGTCAGGCGGAACGTGTATCGGTTGATAACGTGTGGTTTAACGAACTCACTTTATTAGCCTTTGAAAAAGGGAAAGTCGTTGAAAAGGAATTTACCTTTGGCTTTACCCCTGAAGATGCTACATTTATTGAAACGATTGAATAGGAGGCTCACAATATGGCTATTAGCGTTAAAGATTTAATTGCAAAAAAAGAAGCGTTATCTAATAAGAAAAAAGAATTATACGACTTAACTACTTCTATCGGTGTCATTACCGTTGCAAAACCATCCGACACATTGGCTACCGAAGCTATGGAATTGACGGACGCTAGTGATGAATATCTCATCATTAATAGCGTAGTTGAACCAAATTTAAAGGACACGGCATTGTTAGAAGCCTATAATTGCGCATCTCCGTTTGATATTGTAGGCAAGTTATTTGATGCCGGCGAAGTGTATGCTATCTCTAAGGCTATTATGAAAACAGCGGGCTTTGGTGTGAACATCGAAACTAAGGTGCACGAAACTGTAAAAAACTAATTGAGGATGACTGGGAGGCGGCTACGGCCGCCTATCTTTTATTAAAAGGTCATCCTCTATCCTATTTTTTCAGTTTACCGTTGTTAGAGCGGATATTTTGTTATGAGGCAATGAAGCTAGAAGAAAAATATAAGCTCGAAGTAATAAAGGCACAAATGCAATTACAGGCGAAAGGGGGTAGCAAATGGCCGATGACGTAAAATTATCCGCATCGATAGAGCTGAAGGATAATATGACCATTACAGCTAAAAAAGCTAAAAATGGTCTTAAGCAGTTAGAGGAAACCGCCAATCGACTGAGTTTGAATGGCGTAAACAGTGCTACCTCAAAAGCCGGTAGTGCGGTAAAAGATTTAACAACTAAGACTACCAACCTTAAAACAAAACTTAGCGGCCTGAAAAGCGGTAGTTATAACGTCACATTAGGGGTTAAAGATAAGGCTACTAGCGTAGTAAATAGGGTTAAATCACAGCTCGAAAGTATTCGTGGTAAAGTGTATACGGCCACGGTTAATATCCGTCAGAATCAAGGAATTAATAAAATCAAACAATCGCTTACCGGAATCGGCTCCGGTATGTTAAGGGGCACATCTGCAGGCATGTTAGGAACAGCCGGTATTGGTTTTGGCGCCTATGAGAGTATCAAGCAATACGGCGAATTTGAACAGCAGATGTCGGCCGTAGGGGCGATTAGTGGTGCTGTCGGTGAAGATTTTGAAGCATTAACTAAAAAAGCCATGCAGATGGGTGCCGATACAAAGTTTAGTGCTAAAGAAGCAGCGGATGCATTAATGTATATGGGTATGGCCGGCTGGAATACGCAGGAAATGCTGAGCGGCTTAGAAGGTACTATGTATCTAGCGGCTGCTAGTAATGAAGATTTAGGTCTTGTTTCGGATATTGTTACAGATTCTATGAGTGCGTTTGGGCTGAAAGCGGAACAAGCCGGACATTTTGCTGACGTATTAGCTGCTACAGCGACTAAGTCAAATACGGACGTAGCCAAAATGGGCTACACATTTAAGTATGTCGCTCCGCTTGCCGGTGCCTTGGGATATACGATTGAAGATGCGTCTATTGCGATTGGTACTATGGCCGATTCCGGTATTAAAGGTGAACAAGCCGGTACCGCATTACGTAGTTTATTAACACGCATGGCCTCGCCTACAAAGCAATCTGCGGAGGCGATGGCTAAATTGGGCGTGTCACTTACCGATGCATCCGGAAACATTAAACCGTTCCGTACGGTACTAGATGACTTACGAAAAGGCTTCGCCGGATTGAGCAAGGACCAACAAGCGCAATATGCATCCATGTTATCCGGTCAGGAAGGTATGTCCGGCTTGTTAGCTATTGTTAACGCGGCGCCGGAAAAATATAAAACACTGACTGAAGCTATCGACAATGCCAATGGAGCCGCTAAACGAATGGCCGATAGACGCCAGGATAACTTATTTGGTGACTTAGAAGCCCTCGGTGGTGACTGGGATAGCTTTGTCATGAACTTGATGAAGGGCGATAACATTGAAGGTATACGCTCTTTCGTTAAAGAAGTGGATAAACTCTTATCTCATTTTAGCGAAGATGTCGAGAAGAACGGCTTGTCAATTAAAGCTGTGCTTAAAACCGTTGGTGAAGCGTTTGAAGATTTAGTTAAAAAAGCGACTAAACTAGATGGTGAGGGCTCTATATTAGCTATCGGAGCGTTAGCAGGTATTGGCTACGGTGCGTATAAAGGTTACAAAGGTATTAGAAATCTCTTCGGTGGAAGGGGTTCTGCTCCGGGCGGTTTAGGGGGTGGAGCTGATGCCGATATGGATACCATGACGGTTAATGCAACTAACGTAATAGTCAAGGGTGGCTTACCGGGATTACAACAGCCCGGTGCATCTGGAGGCGCCGCGAAAGGAGCGGCGGCTATGGGTCCTTGGCAAAAGTTCATGAAATTCATGGGCGGTAATGGAGGTAAGTGGCTACAACGTGGCGGAGCTGCCGTTGCTATAGGGGCTACTGCTTATAATATTGCTACAGCAGATGACAAAGCCAAAGCCACGGTAAAAGGTGCCGGTGGTCTGGCCGGTATGTGGGCCGGTGGTAAAGTCGGAGCAATGGCCGGTGGCGCTATCGGTAGCTTGTTTGGCGGTGTAGGTGCCGCACCTGGAGCCGCTATCGGTGGATTGTTAGGCGGTGCCCTCGGATTCATAGGCGGCGATGCAGTAGGTGATTGGCTTGCTAATATCGATTGGGAAGCAATGAAAACATCGCTCAATAATGGATTCGAAAGCATCAAAGATTTTGCTCAACCGTTAACTGATGGTTTTATTGATACTATTAACGTAATTGTCGGTATTGGAGCTACCCTGTGGGAAGGAATAAGCCCTTATTGGGATGCTGGGGTGCAATGGGTAAACGATAATGTGTGGACACCTATTAGCGATGCCGCCAGTGCCACATGGGACACTATTAGCGGATATGCCGGCGCGGCTTGGGATGGTGTAAAGGTTTATTGGGAACCTGTTGCGAATTGGTTTGACGGCAATGTTTGGCAACCAATATCCAGTGCGGCTGAAACAGCCGGTTCGATTATTGCATCCGGGATAAATGGCGGTATCGATATTATTAAAAGGGGTTGGTCCGGTGTGACAAGCTGGTTCGATGAAAATATTTGGACACCTTTAAGCAATAAAGTAGCTGAATGGAGAGACCGCGGTTCTAGTATCACGGGTTGGAATCCTAGGGGCGGTGCAGACCATAATGCTACCGGTACTACTTCGTTCCGAGGTGGTTGGACTGAAATTAACGAACGTGGTGGCGAGTTAATCGAGTTGCCGAATAAGTCTCGAATCTATCCACATGCGACTACGGTTCAATTGCTTCAAAAAGAGTTGGCCAACTTAGGTAGTTCACCAAATATTACGGTGAACGCTCCTACACCTGTTAGTCAATCAGGAAGTACAAGTGTGTCAATCTCCGGTAATACCTTTGTGGTACGAGAAGAAGCCGATATCGATAAAATCGCCTATAAGATTGTAAGTTTATTTGAACAAAGTAAGGCTAACTATGGAGGTGCGTATTAATGGCAGGATTAGGATCCATATTAAATATGCTATCTATAGCGCTATTAAGGGCTAGCCGTGAACGAGAAACTGTCGTGTTATCTTGTCAGGGCGAACGGTTTGTTCTGCCGGTTACGCCTAGCAAAATTAATTTAACGGACGGCCAAAACAACAAAGTAATGAACGTTACACAGGTGGGCGAAATCTTAGTGTTTGGAATGCCTAAGCTACAAACTATTTCCTTTAGCTCATTTTTCCCTAATCCTCGACGGGAGTATCCTTTTGTTGTTGGAGAAAATAAAGAGCCTGCCGAATGTATGGCTCTTATTAAAAAGTGGAAAGAACTACGACTTCCGGTACGAATTATTATCACAGGACTTGATGTTAATTTAGCGGTCGGTATTGGTTCTTTTGATTGCGATAAACGTGATGGTAGTGGCGATATTTATTACAGTCTAAGCTTAACCGAACATAAAGATTTAAACACACCGTTGGCCAACAACAGTAATCAAATCGAAGCGGCTACCGGATTGCGCACTAGACCAGGCGAGGTTAATGCAACGACGGCTACTATGGTTAGTAAAGCGGCGGATGTTTTGGACGTGGCCAAAAAAGCTTATGGTGATTATAAGCACTGGCGACGTGTAGTTGAAAGCAATAATTTGACGGGGTTAGTCATTAATAACGTAACGAAGATCCGAAAGTTGAAGGTGTAGTTATGATTATTAAATATAAATCTAGCGACACTGGCGCCGATGTGGATATGTCGACCGTAGTTCAGAAAGTAGAATGGAGCGGCTCACGTATTCAAGTGGCTAGAGTTTTGGAATTTTCATATGTTCAAGATGGGCGGGATGCGTTGATTCCCGTCCATTCTTTGGATTGTGGCCAAACGATTTATGGTTACGACGAAGATGGACAGTTACAATTCCAGGGCAATATATACTCAGTGGAACGCAATACTGAAAATTCATTAGTTTCCGTTCGATGCTATGACAATCTATTTATTCTTTGTAAATCCAAAACTACTAAGAAATTTGTTAATGTATTGGCCGAGGATATTGTAAAAGGCGTATGTGCTGAATTAGGGGTAAAGGTTGGTACCTTGCCCAAGACGGATAAAAAAATAAGCTATATTGCGGCCGAAAAAACAGGCTATCAGATAATTATGATGGCCTATACTCAACTATCCAAATCAACCGGTAAAAAGTACCAAATGCTTATGAAGGGTGATAGCTTAGACGTCATTGAAAAAGGAAGCCTTATTGAGTCGTTCGAGGCTAGTCAGTATGTGAATACTAATAACAGTACCTACCGGGAAAGCATCGAAAACATGGTTAACTCGGTCCGTATAACTGATGAGCAAGGAAACTTGGTCGGTTATCAGCAGAATACGGATGATATTAAGAAGTATTCCATGATTCAGGATGTATATAAAACGAATCCAAAGGTGAATACTCAAGAAGCTGTAAAAGCATTACTAAAAGGACCTGAACGAACCGGTGTGTTGGAATTACTCGGTGATTATGCGGTCAAGTCTTCGTATTCGATTAAGATTAGCGACAGTATCGCTAATTTAACCGGTCAATTTTGGGTTAAGTCCGACCATCATTCATTTAGTGATGGCGTACATACGATGAAGGTCGAGCTCGAATTTGAAAATCTTATGGATGAACAGGATCCTGATAAGAATAAGGAAGGAGGCAGCTAATGCCGGAACAAATTCCTACGGCCGCACAATCGGCGGCTAAGCTTGTTGATATGGTAACGGGGATTGCCCAAGATGCAAGGCCACGACAAACTATGATAGGTGTTGTGATAGCATCGCCACCTGATATAAAGGTACAACTTAACGACATCATTCTGACAAAAGAAGATGTGTACATCAGTGAATACTTGCTCGTAGGGTACGAACGTACTGCTAAGGGCGTGATTAAGTCGGAAACTCAACCACGAGCGGGCGGCAGTGGTATGCCTGCATTTGCAAGCCATACTCACGATATTGATAACCCGTACACGGATAATATCATTTACACCGATACACTTAAGCCCGGTGATCGAGTATCCGTTATTCCGGTTTATAATCCCGGTGGCCAAGAAGACCAATTGTACTTGATTGAGGATAAGGTGGTGCGATTAGTATGAGTGATGCCTATCCATTTGTGACAGGCTTTAATCCTGTTGAAGAAGCTAAAAAACTACCTACTTTTGTTGAATTTGATTGGGACTTCGACACCGATAATTTCAAATACGATTCTAACGGAAAGCAAAAAATCGTTACCGAAAATGACGCTATTAAGGTTTGGGTAGGCAAGGCGCTCCAGACGGAACGCTATCAGTATCTGGCTTATTCGTGGCAATACGGCATTGAAGTTAAACCGTTTATCGGTAAGGTAATGCAGGTCAAAGAACGGTACTTGGAACTTAAACGTGTTATCGTTGAGTGTTTAATGGTTAACCCGTATATCCTCAGTATTGATTCTGTTGAGTTTACCACTACTGATGCTGATACTGTGGTGGCCGACATCATATTAACTACTATATATGGAGAGGTGAACGTAAATGTATAAAGCGAGAGACCAAGCCGAAATTTTAAAAGAACTACAATCCTATTCGGAACTACCGGTTAGTAATATTGAAGGGACCTTCGAATATGATGTTTTTTCTTCAAATTCGATTGAATTCGGAAAAGTAGAAGTTGAACTGGAACAATTATATAATGCTGCCTTCGCTGATACAGCATGGGGAGATTTCCTGACAGCTCGTGCAGCGGAAGCCGGTGTTATTCGAAAATTGGCCGTAAAGGCTACGGGTACCGTCACTGTATCCGGCAGTGGCGAAATACCTAAAGGCTGCCAATTCGCTACTGAAACCGGCATACAGTTTGAAACTGAAGAATCTGTAACAGTTAATACTACGGCTACTATACCAGTAAAGGCTGTGGTAGCTGGGACAAACGGAAACGTGGCGGCCGGTGCGATTAATACTATATCCGTGTCAATTCCGGGCATACGCGATGTAACTAATTCGGAGGCTACCTATGGTGGCTATGACGGGGAAACCGATAAGGCACTCCTTGCTCGTTATTTACTCCATGTTCGCAATCCAGGCACTACCGGTAATAAATCGCACTATCTGGAGTGGGCGTTAGCTGTTCCGGGCGTCGGTTCTGCGAGTGTGTTGCCAACCTGGAATGGCCCGAATACGGTAAAGGTTATTATCGTTGATGCCAATCGTGATACGGCTAATGCTGAATTGATTAAGCGAGTAACCGACTATATTGAAACAGTCCGACCAATTGGTGCTCAAATTACGGTTATATCCGCATCAAAAAAAGTAATCGACATTTCGGTTAAAATTAACGGATTTGCTGATAAGGATAGTATCAAGGCCGCCGTAGTCGATTATTTCAAAAACATAACCACTAGCTATGTAAGTATTGCTAAAATCGGCGATATTATCTTCCATACTACCGGTGTAGAAGATTATACGGCGTTATTGCTTAACGGGAATGCGACGAATGTAGCCCTTTCAGATGAAGAACTGCCCGTAATCGGGGAGGTGCGTATTGAATGATATTTGAGTTGTTACGTACGTATAAAGTCGATGTTATGCGATACTTGCCTAAGTTCTTAGCAAAAGACAAATCATTTAATGCGGTGCAAGGTACTTTGTCGTATGAACATGAACAGTACCGATTAAAGGTTATCGATATTGCTAAGCAGTTTTTTGTTGAGACTGCAACCTGGGGGCTAGCGGATTGGGAGCGTGTATATGCGTTACCGTCTACCGGCACCATAGAAAACAGACGTATCGCACTATTGCGGAAAATCCGTGCTCGCGATACGGTGACAAATAACCGTATGCAGTCCCTGATCGATTCTGTAGTTTTCACCAAGGATGCTACTCTCGTCGAGAATGTTGCTCCGGGCGTGTTCCGGATTGACATGGAAACGATGATAGTCCTCGATGAATTACGGGCTATCGTGGATTTCTATAAACCGGCTCATCTGACATATTTAATTGCTCATGCGTTTTTTACGCAGGGGCAATTTTTTTATGCCGGTGCGGTCTCAGAATTTGATATTTTGTCCATCGAAAAAGGTGCCGATGGCGATATTGATACGGGCAGGGCACCGGTAGCCTATGCCGGCTCGGTTAGTGTTTTTGACAATGTATTTATAGGAGGTAATCATGAGTCAATATGATCCGATAGTGCCTACAATCCGAGGGCGTGCGATGATAACTCAGGCACTTGCTGAAGAGAAAGCACTTTATTTTACCCGCGTAGAGTGGGGCGATGGCGTCAAGCAACAAGACGCACAGCAGGAATTATTTACCGGCCTTATTCACAAGGTTATTGAGAGCGGTGTTACTAAGAAGCGTCGAGAAGAAGATACGCTATATTTAACGACTGTGTATGATAACTCTAAGATCAAAACGGGCTTCTATGTACGCGAATTAGGCGTATACGCTAAAGTAGGACAGAACGGGCAAGAATATTTATTCGCTTATACGTATGCATCGAATGCATCTTACACACCGGCATCGTCTCAATATAACGAGAAACGTGTAACGATAGCCCTTGGGGTTGATGCTCAAGTTAATGTAATCGTTAAATTCAACTCTCAGCAGTACGCTACTCGTGAGGAATTAGAGGATCATGATGCCGATACATCTTCCCACGAGGTTATTTTTAATAACTTTGTTAAAAATGTGACTCGTGTAAATGATGCCACATTCCAGATTACTAAAGGCGATAATACAAGTACGACTATTACGATTGATAATGTCGCACACGCGGGCAGTGCCACATCGGCCACTAACGCGACGTATACGACAACAGCGAGTTCCGGAGATAACTCGACTCGTATTGCATCTACAGCGTACGTGTTCCGAGAGATCGCATCGGCAGTAGCCAAGCTGATTAATTCGGCACCGGGAACACTGGATACTCTCGATAAGCTGGCGGCTGCATTAGGTGACGATCCTAATTTTGCAACGACTATTACTAATTTATTAGCCCTTAAGGCTCCGTTAAGCTCTCCGACATTCACCGGTACGCCACGAGTACCTACTGCATCATCTAGCTCTAATGATACGCAAGCGGCGAGTACGTCATTTGTTAAATCGGCTTTATTGTCGTTTTTGACAGACCGAAATTTTATCAAAGGTGTTATGGATGCTATCGGTTCGGAGACATTGTCACAGTTTGGAGTTAAGTACAATTTTGATAATCCGAATGCTTGGTCAATAAGCCTTGGGCGACTCTTTGGAGGGTTAATTATCCAAGGTGGATGGAATATAATTCCTGAACGGCAAGTAAAGACAATACCATTCCCAATTAATTTTACAAATAAAGCATTTAAGCCGCTGATTGCATGGGACGACCCGGCACAGGGGGCTAATCCATCATGGCAATTTGTAGCCGGAGCAACCGCTGATACTACATCTTTGCAAATCGGTTTACACACCCAAAATGGAGAAGGTGAACGCGGTGTAAATTGGTTGGTTGCCGGTATTTAAACAATCCATATTAATTATTGGCGTTTAATTCTGCCGGCTAAAAGCCACATAATAGCACGCCGGAGCGATAGCATCGGATGTACGGAATGTACAACTATTAGCCGTTTTATAGTCTTTTAAAACGTTAACAGTTAAGCTGAATTTACTGTCGCTTGCGTCAATAACGCCAACCGGAATAATAATATAATCCGTATTATTAAAAGCTATCGCAAAGTTTGCCGTGGCTGCATTATTAGCCGGTCGGCCGGTTGCTCCACCTTGGGTAAGGAGGTGATAATAAAAGACAGTAAGAAATGGATTGATAATGTCTTAGTAATAAACAAATTAGAAGCATGAGTAAAAGCTTATGCTATGGCAATATTAAGAAATTAAGAATGACATAATAATGAACATATTGTAAACATTATTTCAGTAATCTTATAGTTTTCCTCAGCTGTGGTAAGGCTTTGTGGGTATATACACCATCTGTAACATTATTAGCAGCATGACCAAGCAAACGCCTTTTAGCATTATAGTTTGCATTGGCATTATCTAATAATGTTGCAAATGTATGCCTACAGTCATGAGTGGTATGATTGGCTTTTATCGTAGTCATTACATCTTTAAATTTTCGAGAAAGCTGAGCATATGTAATTATAGTATCTCCAAGCAAGTATTTATTGTTATTGCTCAATAGGGTTTGGATAATAGGCCATAGTCTTTCATGTATGGGAATGATTCTAATACCGGCTTTAGTCTTAGATGTTTTAATGTCAAAGTATTTTTGCTTGATGTTAATATCTGAACGCTTTAAATGCCGTAGTTCAGTACTTCTCATACCGGTATAAAGCATAATCAAGGGTATGATGCGGTTAGGGTTGCTAGAACGCCATAACTTATTGATTTGAGCAGTGGTAAAAGGCTTATGTGGCCTAACCGGTGTATTTTTGCCGATAATTAAATATTCAGCTAGATTTTTATCGGTCCATTCGTTAATTATGGCAAAGGTATATAACTGATGTAATAAGGATCTAACTTTTTTTAAGCTAGCATAAGACAAGTTATTATTAAGCATGTTATCCATAACATCCTGTAATTGTCTATATTTAATAGCATTAATAGGTAATGTAGCTACTGCACCTAAATGTTTCAGACTATTAATATAACTATTAGAGGTTGAAGTGCTAACATGCTTTGAATGAGTGGGAAACCATAACTTATAAATTTTGGAAAGGGTGATAGTAGGCGTGGGAATGTCCGTATTATTGAATTTTGCTAGTGCATCTAATGCATCTGATTTACTAGCATAATAACCAACAATATGGTAAATGGCACAGCCCTTGTTTTCATAGCCGATTGTTTTTCTTACCATAAAAGGCCTTCTTCTATTGCCAGATAGTTTACAGATTTGGCCATAGTTGTTTGGTAACTTCATTTTTTATACCTCCAGTTTTAAAAGAAAGGAATGATAATGTCATGAATCAATATTTAATTATACTTGATACGCCTGACAAAAACGGAGAGAGTAAACGTTTAGCGTCTTATTGGATGGACGTTCACGGTTTTAGCTGGAAAGAGCTTGAAGAGAAAGCTCAAAAGAAATATCCTGGCAAGATTTACTTGCGTGATGAAGACGCTAGCATTCAGGCTAAGCTGGCTGATGGTAAATACGTCTGGGGCGGTGAAGAACCTGTTATTCCAACTCCATACGTACCTACCGAAGCTGAAAAGCGCAAGGCTAAGATCCAAGCGATTAAGGCCGAAACTGATGCGGCGAATGCACCGCTGCAGGACCGTATGTTGACAGCCCTGTTGCAGGGGAATGATACTTTGGCTGCTCAATTGCGTGACCAATATCAGGCTAATAATGCTGCTATGATCCAGAAGATTAAGGAGGTTTAAACATGGAGGATAAATTATATTGTGAATATTGCGCGGCTGAACTTACTGAAGACGGTCGCTGCCCAGATGTAGATTGTGTATATAACGTCTACATCGACGCCATCGCGGAATGTGATGCCGAAATCGAAGCGGAAAAGGAGGACAGTAAATGATATCTATACAGTATTTTCAGGACATGTGGGAATCCTTGATTGCCGCATGGTGGGTAAAAAGTGCCTTATCTGTTATCGCCGCAGTAGCTATTTGGTTAATCGGGCTTAAGCACGTACAAGTGTTAGGGATATTTATATTGCTAGTCGGTCTTGATTTGGTTACCAAGTGGGCTAGTGTGGCGTACCGTATGCTTGTCGATAATTTTGGTTACGATCCGGAACATATTGCGGCCTGGGAAAAGTACCGAGCCATACCGACAGCATTTGACCTGAATTTGATTAGAAGCGAATATATGCGAAAAGGATTTTGTGATAAAGTCCTTACCTATGTAACAGTCACAGCGGCTGCTTTTCTATTTGACTGGCTAGCAGGCGAAAAATCGTTTGCCGTTAATCTCGTGTGGCTGTATTTGGGCTCATCCGAATTTCTTAGCATCCTTGAAAATCTTCGAGACGGTGGCAATAAAAGCATGGGGCGTTTCTTGGAATTGGTACGTGATAAGATTGAGAACAAGGTTAAGTTTTAGGAGGTAGGCTATGAAAGTATTTGTAAATCCGGGTCACGCACCCGGAGGTATTCCAGATCCAGGTGCTGTTAATCCGGTTACCGGTACTCGCGAATGCGATATAGCGGCTAAAGCCGGACGTATGCTTGCCGGTTATTTAGAAGCCGCGGGTATAGAAGTTAAGGCATTACAGTCCGACGATTTAGGGGACGTGTGTGCCACTAGTAATGCGTGGGGAGCTGATATATTTATCTCGTTGCACTGTAATGCATTTAACACAATTGCACGAGGAACCGAGACTTTGTATAAATCCTTTTATGGCCAACGATTGGCCGGATTTATACAGTCTCAGATAATCCGGTCAGTTAACACGGTAGACCGCGGCAGTAAGCAACGGGATGGCTTATGGGTGCTTAATGGTACAAATGCGGTAGCAGTCCTCGTTGAATTAGCGTTCATTGATAACATGGATGATCTTCGATTATTGGAAACTAATTTGGATAAAATGGTGCGAGCAATTGCACGCGGGATTACCGATTACTGGGCTGAATAAAACTGACTAAACGATTAGTGTGTAAGTTACTAGATTGGGGGTGATTAGGTGGAGAATAAGCGATTACATTATGTCTTATATGCAGTTATCGCTGTAGTATTAATTATTGTATGTGTAGGCTACTATGTGAATAGCAATCAGAAGGAGACGGTACCAAAGGTGGTACCACAGGTGGTACCACAGTCTACTATGGCTAAACCGGAGGTATTGGCCAAAGATATTAAAATCACTCCGAAACAAGCTGATACGGTTGTTCATGAAATAGCAAAAGCAAAACCTGTTATATCCTATATAGTTAAGGCTCCAACAGTCACACAGGCCGCGGAAAAGACGGCCAAAGCAATTGAAGCTAAATCTCCGGAGTTGCCTGTCGTAGCCGTTACGCCAAGCGATAGAACAGTGGTAGTCGCTAATGAGGATAAACAAACCGTCGATGTATATAAGATTAGTTTGGATAAACCTCATAAAATTAAAACCGGTGTAACGGTATTAAATGATAAAATCTACCCGACAGTAGGATACCAAGCAGGCCGAGTAGAAGGTTTAGTTCAATTCGACGGAACGAAAATTAAGGGAGCTACGGTTATGTACACGGTGGCACAGTGGTAAGAAAGGTAGCGTGATCCAAATATCTCGTGGCGTACGACGTTATGTACGCAAAATGCCCGCAAGGTTAGAAAAAATCTAGCTTTGCGGGCATTTTTTTTATTTATTTTAATCGACGATTTAACCGAATAAGGTTATAATAAAACCATAGAGAGGAGGCGAAAAACATGATGGACGATATAGAAAAAGTCCTTACAATAATTGAAAAGATAGTGCTAATAGCCGTAGCAATAAAAACGCTTTTCAAAAAGTAAGGACTGTCCAAGGGTTAGGGGCGAAAGCCCCTAGCTCATCTATATCTTATCATGAAGTTATGAAAAATAAAAGTGTAACAGTAGTATTAGCTTTATTGAGTGTATCGGTCTATTTATCTATGGATAAATATGGCTGGGATTGGTTTGGCGGGTTGGCCTTAATTCTGGGGATAATAGCTATTATACAAGAGGTGAGAAAATAGTATGAAATTTACGGATGTCATGACAACCAAAGAAGCCGCCGAAGTATGGGGACTGTCACAGGTTAGTGTAAAACATTTATGCACGGGCATACAAGGTAGACCTCCACGTCTAATAATTGATGTGGAGTGTCGAAAAAGTGGAGGGACTTGGCTTGTTACGAAAGCCGGTATGACTCGATTATACGGTGAGCCGGAAGAGTGATATACTTATGAATATCAATTAAATTTAGTTCCCTTATGTTTATTTGGATTTACTTATTGCTCAACCGTTGCTCAACCTAAAAGGGTGAGAATGGCTTAACCACGCTCATTCTGTAGTGTATATAATATGAGTAACTAACAAGTGAGTGTGTAATACGTTTGTTGGGAGGTAGTTATATGAAAGTTTCAAAGCGAACAAAAACATGGCTGGTAGCAGCCGTTTGTACATTCTGTTTAGGTTAAGGTCAAAGTCAGGCGACCATAACCGACACGGTAAATTATTTGCCCCCTACAGTAGTACTCAGTGATGAAGTAACCTATGCAGCTAACGGTCAATTGTGGCCAACCTTGAAGCATGACGGCGTTGCCATGGCTGATAGTGCTGTAAAAGGGGATGATGCTAATGGTCTTAAAGAGATAAATCGCGCCATTGCCATTGTGCAAACCAAGGAAGGCTATGGTCTCTTGGACTCAAAAGGTGAATATGTTGTTCAACCGGCCTATAAAACGGTAAACAGTGCTAACCGTGGCCATGAATTAGTGTTCAGTAATCCAAAAGATAAAACGGCCGTAGGGGTTAAATTGGATGCACCTATGATTAAGCGCCAGGGCTATGCCTCCGATTTGTATTTTCCGTTCAAGGATGAAAGTACTAAACGGTATGGTTTTAAAAATGTAGGCGATCAAATTGTAATCGCACCGAAATATAAAGATGTAGTAGCTTCGTTCAGCGAAGACCGAGCTTTTGTTAAAACGGAAAAAGGCCAGATTGTAGGCATTGACGGCACGGGCAGTGAACTCTTTACGGTGGCGGCCGATTATGTATCGCCGTATAATGATGGATTAGCACAAATAGAACGGCGAGCATCGGGCTTTAATTTATTTGGCGGCTTTGGCGGCCTTGCCATTGGCGGTATTTTCGGCGGCGGTGACAGCGGTCTCGGTATCGGCATCGGCGTCGGTCATGGTCACGGCGGTTATTTGGGCTGGGGCGATTATGACGACGGCTTTTTCGGCTTCGGTGGTGTTGAAGTGGCGCGGGATAAGGTAAAGCGCGGTTATATCGATCGTGATGGCCGTATCGTGGTAGACAGCAAGCTTGACTATGTGTATCCGATGATGCCATTTGGGACTATTATCGAAAACGACAATCAGTTGGCTGTTGTCGATAAAAAAGGTAACTTCCTAATTCCGTTTGGTGATTATACCTTTGAAGGCATAAATCTTTCCGATTCGTATATTGCACTTAAGAATAAGCATACGGAAAAACGAGGCGTACTGAACTATTTGACGAACAAGAATGTATTGCCGTTTATTTACGACGGTATTGATTTTATGAATGACAGCTATATCGTGGCCACGACGGCAGATAACAAGCGGGTGTATAAAATGGAGCCGGCTCGTACAGAAATATTTAGTTTATCCAAGGGTGCTAAACATACCTATTACGGTGCCGAAGGATACGCTTGGGTTACGGGCGATTCACTCTTAGGTGATGGTTTTACAGGGTATAAAATCATCGATAAAACAGGTCAGGTCGTATATGAAGCTAAGGATATCAAAATTCAGAAAGTTTCTAATTTTATCGGCGATTATACAGCCGTAAAAGTAGGCGGTAAATGGGGGATTATGACGATTAACGGTCAGTGGCTCGTTGAACCGACTTACAAAGATATTCAATTTATTGTGCCTACGGGCGAAGCCGTGATGATATTCCGATAAGTTTTGTCCTATAACCCTAAGTTTTGAATCGGTTTATCGATAGTCCATATAACTAAAAAAGCTGAGGCAACGATTTGTTGTCTCAGCTTTTGTGTTTTTATGAAAATGTTATAAGATATGCAGGCTTATAGGACAAAAAGTGTGTGTGGCTTTTTTAGTTAATCCCAATAAATTG
>NZ_JALKIG010000016.1 GCF_023051165.1 Veillonella sp. KGMB01456 | reverse complement strand
CAGTATTTATCTAAGTTTGCAGCACTTTCTACACACACTTTTTGTCCTATAACTCAAAATATAATATATTAAATAAACCCCGACTCATCGGTTGATGAATCGGGGTTTTGTTATGTCATGTTCAGCTCAAATAAAATATGTCCTGTTTGGCTGAAATAATTTATAGCGTGGTTGGCTTAAATCAGCCTGCTGTAGTTCAGGTAATTATTGGCAGAGTTGATTAATACCAACGCGTCATCGGTAAATCATTGTTGATACCCTTGGTAGCTAAAATCTGATGTAAGTCCATCATGCCGTTCGCAAAAGCAGCAGCGCAGCCGTTGAGGTATAAATCCCACATACGGATGAAGCGTTCATCAAATTTCTGACGAATAATCGGAAGTTTGGCACGGAAGTTTTTATCCCATTCCAACAAGGTTTTGTTGTAGTGCATACGAAGGTTTTCAACGTCGAGCACATGGAATTTATCGTCCGTCATGTCCGAAATCATTTCGCGAAGGCTTGGGAGCATGCCACCCGGGAAGATATATTTGCTCATCCATGCATCGCCCGGTTTTTCATCCATACCGCTGATGAAGTGAAGGAGGAAAAGACCGCCTTGGGCGAGAACGGAGTCTACACAGTCGTTGAAAAGTTGATAGTTTTCACGCCCCACATGTTCAACCATGCCGACGCTCACAACACGGTCGAATTCAAGGCCTGATTTTGGTAAATCGCGGTAGTCCATGAGTTTCACTTCGAGGTAATCTTCCAAGTGATTTTCCTTGATACGTTCTTGGAATTTTTCATACTGTTCATGGCTGAGCGTAATGCCGGTGCCCTTGATTTTGTATTTTTTAGCCGCTTCGAGGAGTAAATAACCCCAACCACAGCCGATATCTAAGAGGCGCATGCCTTCTTTTAAATACAGTTTGTCTAAAATGCGATGGATTTTATTCATCTGTGCTTCGTAAAGAGTCGTATTCTCATCTTCGAAGTAAGCGCAAGAGTACTGCATGGTTTCATCGAGCCAAAGGGAGTAGAAGTCGTTACCGATATCGTAATGGCTCTGCACTTCTTCCGCTTGGTGCTTCTTGGTAAGCGGATTGTGGGTTAGTTTGGTGAGTACGTCGCCGGCCGTGGAGAATTGATCCATTTGGCCGAGGAAATGGTTCAACGCGAAGTATAAATCGCCTTCAATTTCTAAATTGCCGTCCATGTATGCTTCGCCGAGAGCGATGGATGTACTCGTCATGAGCTTGTTTGCGGGAATGGGTTCCTTCATATCTACTGTAAAAAGAGGTTCCCCTTCGCCAATTATATATTCATTATCTTTAAATTTTACTTTAAAAGGATTGGCATCGAATCGTTTTAAGAAACTAATCATTGCCTTTTCCTCTATTTTTTCACCTAAGTTGCCTAACATCTCAAGGTACCTCCTTATTAAAATTTTGACTAGCTTGTTTTTATATACTAAAACTTTAGATGTGAAAAGTCAAACAATTTGGCGGTTGTAATATGTAATAATAGATATAGAAAATATAAATAGATGAAAATATTTTTATTGTGTTATTATAAAGAATAATTAATAATGCCCCTACCTGAAAACACGAGGATTACAGGCAAGGGCATTATAGTAATTGAGAGTTCCTATCTACTACATAGTGTTTAATGAAATAAGGTTATTAGTTTTTAAATATAATGAGCGAATAGGAATACCAAAATTCACGCATCGTTAAGGCTGACAATTTGCCGGTGCCGACCTTATCGCAAGTGTAAAAGGAGGCGTGAAGTTTTGCTGTTAATTTGAAGTGATTACGTTAGGATGCTGATCTTAATTGCTGATTGTGATAATGTTGAACTATTTAGCTATTTGGTCCAAAGCTTGGGCTAAATCGGCAATGATATCGTCCGCATCTTCGAGACCTACGGATAAACGCACGAGGCCTTCGCTGATGTTGGCAGCGGCCAATTCTTCTTTCGTGTAGGTGGAGTGCGTCATGGACGCTGCGTGTTCGATGAGGGTTTCCGCATCGCCTAAGGAAACGGCTAAGCGGCAGAGCTTAACGCTGTTCATAACAACGGCTCCTTCTTTGACACCGCCTTTTAATTCGAAGGATACCATGCCGCCCGGTAAAGCCATTTGCTGTTTAGCCAATTCATATTGCGGGAAGCTGGAAAGACCCGGATAGTTTACGGATTTAACAGCCGGATGGGTTTCGAGGAATTGAGCTACTTTCATAGCATTGGCGCAATGACGTTCCATGCGGATGGCCAACGTTTTAAGGCCGCGGGCTACGAGGAAGGCATCAAACGGGCTGAGTACGGCACCGGTCATGTCTTTGATACCGTATAGGCGAACTTGCGTTAAGAAGTCGGCGGAGCCGCATACAAAACCGGCAATGACGTCACCGTGACCGTTTAAGTATTTGGTAGCGGAGTGAACCACTACATCGGCGCCTAAAGACAATGGTTGTTGGATGTAAGGTGTGCAGAAGGTGTTGTCAACAACAACGAGACAATCGGCCTCTTTATGGCTGATTTCGGCAATCGTTTTGATGTCTACAATTTTAAGTGTCGGGTTAGCCGGCGTTTCCAAATACACGACTTTAGTATTTAGTCTGAAAGCTTTTTTCACAGCGTCTATATCGCTCATATCAACGAAAGTTACTTCAACGCCCATGCGGGTCAAGCCGTGGTTAAGAAGGGCGAAGGTGCAGCCGTACAAGGTGTCACAGGCGATAACATGATCGCCCGCTTTCAGCGCCGTCCACAAGGTGGCGGAAATAGCCCCCATGCCGGATGCGGTGGACATACAAGCTTCGGCTCCTTCTAAAAGGGCTAACTTCTCTTCCAACTGCGTGTTGGTCGGATTGCCTAAGCGAGAGTAGATATAGCCCCCTTCTTCGAGGGCAAAGCGACGACCGCCCTGTTCGGCAGAGTCGAAAACGAAGGTAGAGGTTTGGTAAATAGGGGCTGTTAAAGCTCCAAATGTATTAGGCGCTGCGCCGCCGTGAATTGCTTTAGTAGAGAATCCCTTGTTTTTTAAATTTTCCATGTTATATACCTCCTAAAAGTAAGTCTTTTTAAAACGGACAAGTTATTGGGAACACCGTTTATTTTGAGGTCAGTGTAACATGGATAGTTCATGCTGTATAATATCCCTTGGAGTGTATTTACCATGCATTAAAACTATATCTAAATTAATTGATTTGCAGTAAGTAAATAGAGCCACCGGCAGGGGCCGATGGCTCTTTGATATAAGAAATCTGTGTTATTGTTACAGCTTAGGCTAGGAAAGAATCATTTAGGCCTCGTTTTTTAGAGGTGCAAAAACGGGATGGCTTAAGGAATCAATGGAATCTTCCAGGAGCTCCACATAATCTGTCATAGCCGGCGTCATATTGGTGTTTTTTAGTTTTATCCAGCCAATATTGATAAGGTCCAGGGAGCCTTCCAGCGGAATGGATAAAATACGGTCTTTGGTAATGTTCGGCAATAGGCAACCACAGCCGATGGTAAAGGCATCGGTGCAGGCTAAGAGGTGTAAAATAGTGGAGCGGTCGGATACGACGAGGGAGCGATTGTCCTGAAGACCGCGGACGCTCACCTCTTCGGCATACTGATAGGAGTCATTGCCCTGGTAGTATTTGATATACGGATAGTCCTGCAGATCCTCTACGGTGAGGGCACCGGCGTTTTTTAACGGATGATTATGACCGATATAGACGCAAGGCGGGAATTGACGAAGTGGCGTAAACTCAATGCCTTTTTGCGCAAAAAGACGTTTCATAAATTTATTGTTGCTCCGTGACAGATAGAGAATACCCAGTTGGCTTTTCCCTAAGAGGACGTTGTCGATAACTTTGGATGTGCGACATTCGTTAAAAACGATGGTATAATCGGAGACTTTTTTCAAACGTTTTACAAAATTCGTGAGTGCTTCGATGGAGAACATGTAGTGTTGGGCCGACACGGTAAGGGTGAGCCGATTGTTGATGCTGTCCTGATTAAAGTAGTTGTTAAGGCCGTTGACCTGCTCGAGAATGCGATGGGCGTAGTCTAAAAACTCAAGGCCTTCAACGGTGAAGGAAACACCGTGGCGCGTGCGTTCCAGTATGGTAATGTCGAATTCCTTTTCCAGGTCTTTAATGGATTTAGAAAGGCTCGGTTGCGCAATGAATAAACGCTGGGCCGCCAGTGTAATAGATTGGCATTTGGAGATTTCGACTAAGTAACGCAATTGTTGTAAGGTCATAAGGACGCCTCCCAAGTGACATAGCTTTAAACTATAGTATCAACACTTAATTAAGTATTTCACAGTGTATTTTTAACATGTTATGCTGAACCTATATTAAGTACCGTTAGACGTCTCGGTACTTCCCTCATACATAGTTAACTATAACAGGTATAAAACACGGGATTATAGGTATATAAGACTTTTGTTAAGGTATATTACTGAGTTGATAAATAAATTGAATTATATGACCATTTTATTGTAACAGGGAATGCAAAAAAAGTCATGCTTTATCAGAATATATACTATGAGAAATTGTACTTATATGTCATAATGTATAATTAGAGGAGGTTTTCATGAATAAGGAAATTCAAGTTGAGGCGACGCTTACGGCTGTCGGTGAACCGGTTGCTATAGGGATGAGCAAAGCGGCCAGAGCCGGTATGAGCGACGCTGAGTGGCGTGAAGCCACCCGTTTTGACAGTACTGACTGGGGTTGGATTATCATGAGTATCGGCATGGCTATTGGCGCCGGTATCGTGTTCTTGCCCGTTCAAGTCGGTATTGTAGGGGTGTGGGTGTACTTGTTGGCAGCGGCCGTGGGGTATCCGGCGCTCTATTTGTTCCAGCGCTTATTCGTTAATACCTTGGCGGTATCGCCGGAATGTACGGATTATCCGTCCGTTATTTCTCATTATTTGGGTAAAAACTGGGGTATCTTCTTAGGCGCGATTTATTTCGTTATGATCGTCATCAGTATCTTCGTGTACTCTACGGCGATTACCAATGACAGTGCGTCCTTCTTATACTCTTTTGAGGTAACGGACACGATTCTATCGAGTAATCCGTTCTACGGGTTAGGTGTTATTTGTTTATTGGTGGCCATTGCGGCCCAAGGGGAGAAGATTCTTTTCAAAGTATCCACCGGGCTGGTACTTACTAAGTTACTAGCCATTATCGTGTTGGGGCTCATCATGGTAAGCCATTGGAATTTGGCGAATGTTCCGGCCTTACCGAGCTTGTCCGATGCGCTCTATCAGGCGTTTACCATGTTGCCGTTGACGCTCACGTCGATTCTCTTTATTCAGACGTTGAGTCCTATGGTAATTTCCTATCGCTCCCATAATAAATCGGTGGATGTGGCTTGGCACAAATCCTTGCGAGCCATGAATATATCGTTCGGCGTTCTATTCGTGACCATCTTTTTCTTTGCCATTTCCTTTAATTTGGCCATGAGTCATGAGCAAGCCGTTATGGCGGCCAGTCAAAATATTTCCGCCTTGGCTATTGCAGCGAGTGAAATGGACGGCGATACGGTGAGAATTTTAAGCTTATTGCTTAATATTTTCTCGATTATGACAGCCTTCTTCGGCGTATTCCTGGCATTCAAAGAATCGTGTCAGGGGATTGCCATTAATTTGTTAAAACGTGTGTATGACGAAGATTGCATTAATCGCAAAGCGATTGCTTGGGGTACCTTGGTATTTGGTGTATTGGTCGCTTGGGGCGCCATTATTCTGAATATTCCCGTACTTCGTCTCTTAACGTGGATGGGCCCGATTATGGGGATTATCGGTTGCTTTATACCAACTTATTTGGTATATAAACTAGATTTCCTGGCTCGTTTCAGAAGTCCAAGTCTTATGTTTATCATAGCAGCCGGCATCTTGCTCAGTATTTCGCCGTTTTTCTAAAAAATTCACTACGGAGTGTTAAGGGTTCATTAGTAACAATTTAATTAAGCAGTATCTTAGCAGTACAAGAAGTAAATAGCAGTAAATTAGCAGTAAATTGCAGGACCGAATCAAGAGAGAGCTTTTGTTTAGCGTGAAATCAGTTTCCAACAGCGACAACTGCATATGAGATATGCAGACGCAACTATATAAGTATATACCGGGAGGCTTTACTATGCGTAAAATGAAGACTATGGACGGCAATCAAGCCGCTGCACACATTTCCTACGGGTTCACCGAGGTGGCCGCAATTTATCCGATTACTCCGTCATCACCGATGCCGGAACACGTGGATGAATGGGCGGCTAACGGGCGTAAAAATGTGTTCGGACACACTGTTAAGGTAGTAGAAATGCAATCGGAGGCCGGCGCAGCCGGTGCCGTGCACGGTTCATTACAGGCCGGGGCGCTGACCACTACCTACACGTCGGCACAAGGCTTGCTCTTGATGATTCCTAATTTATATAAAGTGGCCGGTGAATTATTACCAGCTGTATTCCAAGTGGCGTCGCGTGCTTTGGCGACGCATGCGTTGTCGATTTTCGGCGACCACCAAGACGTAATGGCTTGCCGTGCCACCGGTTGCGCCATGCTCGCCGAATCGTCCGTGCAGGAAGTTATGGACCTTAGTGCGGTTGCTCATTTATCGGCGATTAAAGGCCGCATGCCGTTTATCAATTTCTTTGACGGCTTCAGAACGTCTCATGAAATTCAAAAAATTGAAGTGCTCGAATACGATGAATTGGCACCGCTCCTCGATCGGGATGCCCTCAAAGCATTCCGCAAACGCGCGCTGACACCGGATGCACCGGTGACGCGCGGTACGGCGGAAAATCCGGATGTGTACTTTACTCATCGTGAAGCGTCCAATCCGTTCTATTTGGATATTCCGAGCATTGTTGAAGAATACATGGCTGAAATCAGCAAACTCACAGGCCGTGAATACCATTTGTTCAACTATGAAGGGGCACCGGATGCTACCGACGTCGTAGTTGTGATGGGCGCCGGCGCTCAGGTAGCCAATGAAACGGTGGAATACTTACGCGAGCAAGGCCGCAAAGTTGGTGCCGTTAATGTCCATCTTTTCAGACCGTTTGCTATGGATCGTTTCATCGAAGCCTTGCCTAAGACGGTTAAACGCATTGCCGTACTTGACCGCACGAAAGAACCGGGCTCCATGGGCGAACCTTTATTCCTCGATGTGCAGGCCGCCATTGCCCGTGCTAAACTGGATATTACCGTTGTGGGCGGTCGCTACGGCCTCGGTTCCCGTGACGTAATTCCGGCCGATATTGTAGCCGCCTTTGATAATTTGGCAGCCGCCGAACCTAAAGCTGAATTCACGCTTGGTATAGTGGATGATGTGACCGGTTTATCCTTGCCTCGTCCCTATAATGTATGGATTGATGCCTCTCACATTACGGCTTGTAAGTTCTGGGGATTCGGTTCCGACGGTACGGTTGGGGCCAATAAGACGGCCATCAAGATTATCGGCGATAACACGGATATGTACGCGCAGGCTTACTTCGATTATGATTCTAAAAAATCCGGCGGCGTGACCATGTCGCATTTGCGTTTTGGCAAAAAGCCGATTAATAAACCATATCTCGTAACACGACCTACGTTTGTAGCCTGTCATCGTCAGGCCTATGTAAATGAATACGATATTTTACAAGGCATCGAAGAAGGGGGCACCTTCTTATTGAACTGCACTTGGACGCCGGAAGAACTTTCTGAAAAATTACCGGCTGCCATGAAGCGGACCATTGCCAATAAACATCTTAAATTCTATATCATTAATGCGGCGCAGATTGCGCAAGACATCGGGCTCGGCGGTCGCATCAACATGATTTGTCAGTCCGCCTTCTTTAAATTGGCCAATATTATTCCGATTGAAGAAGCGGTGCAGCACTTGAAAGATTCCATCGTTGCCACTTATGGTAAAAAAGGTCAGTCCGTTATTGATATGAATATGATGGCTGTCGATAAAGGGGTTAATGCCATTGTGCCGGTAACAGTGCCGGCTGACTGGGCTGATGCGGTGGATGCTCCGGTAGCTGAAACTCAGGAAATTCCTGAATATGTACAAAATATTTGCCGTCCGATCAATGCGCAAAAAGGCTATGATTTACCGGTTAGCACCTTCATGGGCTACGAAGACGGTACGTTACCGGCCGGTTCGGCTGCTTATGAAAAACGCGGCGTAGCCTTATTCGTACCGCATTGGCACAAAGAAAATTGTATCCAATGTAACCAGTGTGCTTTTGTTTGTCCGCATGCAACGATTCGTCCGGTATTGGCTACGGCTGACGAAGTGGCGGCCGCTCCGGAAGGTTTTGAAACAATTCCGGCTATGGGCGCCGGCGACTTACAGTTCCGTATCTCCGTATCGCCGCTTGATTGCCTCGGTTGCGGCAACTGCGTACAGATTTGTCCGGCTCCTAAGGGTAAAGCCATTACCATGAGCCCAATCGATGACGAGTTACACTTGGCCGATGCTTGGAATTATGGTGTAAACTTACCGACTAAAGCGAATCCGATGAAGAAAGAAACGGTAAAAGGCAGTCAGTTTGAAGTACCGCTTCTCGAATTCTCCGGTGCCTGTGCCGGTTGCGGTGAAACACCGTATGCCCGTCTTGTTACGCAGCTTTTCGGTGATCGCATGATGATTGCCAATGCGGCCGGCTGTTCCTCCATCTGGGGCGGTTCCATGCCGACATCTTCCTATACGGTTAACCAGGCGGGTCAAGGTCCTACTTGGGCAAACTCCCTCTTTGAAGATAATGCGGAATTCGGCTACGGCATGCGCGTAGGAACCACGAAGATTCGTGAACAAATCGGTGAATATGTAGCAACCGCTATCGATGAATGCACGGCGGAACAGGCTGAATTAAAAGCCGCGCTTAGCGATTGGAACGAACATCGCGAGCAGGGCGCCGGTACACGTGAACGATCCGCTCGTTTGGTAGCGTTGCTTGAAAAAGTGGCTGAACCGACTAAAGCTATGACGGCGATTTTAGAAGAAAAACAATATCTTGCTAAACGTTCGCAGTGGATCTTCGGTGGCGACGGCTGGGCTTATGATATCGGCTTCGGCGGTCTCGACCATGTACTTGCGTCCGGCGATGATGTAAATATTCTCGTATTCGATACGGAAGTGTACTCCAATACGGGCGGTCAATCTTCTAAAGCAACGCATACCGCGGCAGTAGCTAAATTCGCAGCCAGCGGCAAGCGTACGAAGAAAAAAGACCTCGGCATGATTGCCATGTCTTACGGCTATGTATATGTGGCTCAGGTGGCTATGGGGGCCGATAAAAATCAGCTCCTCAAAGCGATTACGGAAGCGGAAGCCTACCCTGGTCCATCCCTCATTATTGCCTATGCACCATGTATCAACCACGGTATTAAATCCGGCATGGGCACGACGCAGGAAGAATCACGTCGCGCCGTAGCGGCCGGCTATTGGGATCTCTATCGCTACAACCCTGCTTTACGCGGCACTGATAAAAATCCGTTCAGCCTCGATTCGAAAGAACCGACTGAAAGCTTTAGAGATTTCTTGATGGGCGAAGTGCGTTATGCCTCGCTTAAACAGACATTCCCTGAAGTGGCGGAAGAACTCTTTGCCAAAACAGAAGAGGATGCCAAAGAACGTCGTTTATCCTACGTACGTATGCAAGAAAGTTTGGCACCGACTAAATAGGCTTGAATCGAATGGAGTTTGAATCAAATAAGGTTTAAATTAAATGAGATTCTGACTCTAATAAGATTTGATTTTAATAATCTAAATAAGGTTTGACACTCATAATGTAGCTATATAATTTATTTATATAGAATGTAGTAAAACCTCCAAGGAAACTGCACGAATGGGCATTGGGGCCCCATATTCGTGCAGTTTCTGTTTTATGCATTAATGTAGTTGCTGTATAATTGAAAGCATTTTCTTAATCTGTTTCATTTTCTGAGGCGATAGATACTTGTAGTTTGAAAAATTTGGTTGTCTTATACCAAAGGCAGCTATGATATATTTATATATGAGAGTATAGAGTTATATTTATGATTAAGAGTATAATTATATCAGTAGAGAATCTAGATGAAATATACCGCTGTAGGAAGGAGTGAAAGTATGGCACTTTCGGTCTATGTAGGACGGGCCGGCACGGGCAAAACACAGGCCTGCTTTGAGCATGTGAAGCAAGTTATCGAGTCAAATCCGGGCGAGCCTATTTTATACATCGTACCGGATTCGGCGACCTATACGATAGAACGAAGCTTGGCAGAATTCATGCCACAAGGCGGTTTTACCACCGTTCGCGTAGTGGGTTTTAGCCGTTTGGCGTACCAGATATTTCAATCGGTAGGGATGGTGCGCGAATCAGGTCTGTCGGACATTGGGCAAAAGTTATTGCTTCGTTTAATCATGAAACGGGAGCAGGGCAAACTGGAATTATTGGGGCAGTCGGCTAAGCAACCTCATTTTGCCGATGTATTGCAGGGACTCATCAGCGAATGCGATTCATTCCGCGTGGATGCAGCCGATTTGAAAAAAGGGGCTGAGCAGGTCGAATCTATGGTATTGCAGCGTAAGCTTCAGGAACTTGCTCATATCATGGAAGCGTACCAAGAAACATTGGCCACCACCGGTGTTAATACGGCTAATCGTTTGGAAGAGCTCATGGAGGTATTACCAAAAAGCCCGTTAATCCATAATTCCCATGTGATTGTGGACGGCTTTCATTGGTTTACACCGATTCAAATGGAACTTTTATATGAGCTGTTTACATTGGCAAAAGACAGCATTTTGACCATCACCTTACCGCCGGACCTGGCGAAATTACAGGTGCCGCCGCAAAAATTACGACTGTTCGGGCGCCCTCATTCCGTATTTGCAGATGTGATGAAATGGCATGCTTCGCAAAAAGATGCGATAGAGCTCGTGGTGCGGACTTTTGATAAAAATTATCGCTTTAAAAAGCCTGTCTTAGAGAGTTTGGCAACGCGTTATTTTAACTCACCAATCAAAGATAATAATCAAGAGGCCGTATTGCCTGTTACGGTGGCATACAATCGAGCTCGTGAAGCCGATGCCGTATGTCGGCAGATTTTGGAAGCGATGGAACAACCGAATCGGCGCTGGCGGGATATTACCATCATGCTTCGTGAGTCGGAGACCTATGGCGATATTTTGGAAAAAACGCTGAAACGTTACGAAATTCCTTACTTCTCGGATCGCCGCCGACCTATGGTGAGCCATCCTCTAGGTGAGTTTTTACAGGGCTTATTGGAAGTGGTACGTCGGAATTTCGATCATGATGCGGTGTTCCGTTTGTTAAAAACCGACTTCTGGCCGCTCACTCGTTCCGCTGTGGATGAATTGGAAAATTATTGCCTCGAGTTTGGTATTCGGGACTTCATGTGGCTCAAAGACAGCTGGCCGTATGAACGGAAAAACCGTTTTGACAGCAGTGACGATGATGATACGTATGATGAAAAAATCGCAGAGGAAATCGGAGCGAGTGCAACAGCTGATGCTACTGCAAAAGAGGATCCTGAAGTTGATGCAGCAGTAACGGATGTTAATCCTGTATCGACCGGCGATAGGTTAAATAGCACGATTTCTGATGAACTCATGCAGGGAAATACGGAATCTGCGCGCCGTATGCGTGTCAATGCGGCTCATAATCTAATTATGGCCGAGCTACGTCCTTTCTGGGAATTTGCCAAAGAGGAACACACCGGTTATGAATGGTGTGAAGAGCTTTTCTTGTTGATGAGTAATGTGGGCGTGCCTGCTCGCTTGGCACAGTGGGCTACTGATGCGGAAGCGGCCGGTGATGCGGAAAGTGCGGCCGCTCATGAGCAGATGTATAAACGGGTTATTGCTCTTTTTGACGAGATTATGAGTTTGGAATTGCCCGATACGATGACGACGGCGGAAGTGGCGCTGCTTTTGGAAGAAGGGTTAGAAGAAGTATCCTACTCGTTAGTGCCCCCAAGCCTTGACCATGTTATGGTGACCACTGTGGAACGCGGTTATACGCATGAAAGCGATATCGTCTTTTTAATGGGCCTCAATGACGGCGTATTCCCGCAACGTATGGGCGATGAAGGCCTTCTGAAAGATACGGAGCGCGAAGCCTTGAAGGCCGCCGGCGTTACCTTAGCGGAAGGGGCTTTAGTGCGCGCTTTTAATGAAAACTTCTTGCTCTACTTGGCTTGTACGCGTAGTCGTGAGGAACTTCATATTTCCTATGCCGGTTCCGATGAAGAAGGGGCCGCCTTGGAAAGCAGCCTGGCTATTAAACGTTGGCAGCAGTTGGGTTATACGGCCGGTTCCAAGGGAGCGCCGCTTACCATTCCGGAGGGCCAAGAGCCGGACTATATTTGGCGGCCGTTACAGAGTTTATCCTTATTGGCCGGCCAGATGGGGACCGTGGCGCAAGACGGCGATTTAGCGCCGATTTGGCGTAGCGTTTACGATTGGAGCCTTGACGGTCAGGACCGCGAAGCTTTACGGATGGCCACCCGTGGCGTTATGGACTCTAACGATGTGCCCGTAGTGGACCGTGAGGTGGTGCAGGCTTTATTATTCCAAAACGAAGCGTTAAGCGGCTCCGTCACGCGTTTGGAAAAATATCAGCAATGCCCGTTCGCTTTTTATGCCCGTTACGGTTTAAGTTTGGAAGAACGGCCGATTAAGCAGTTCGGCGCCCCGGAAATCGGGATTTTTCTCCATGAAAGCTTGCGCTCCTTGGGTATGACACTTTTAAAAGAAAAACGTCAATGGCGTGATATAAAACCGGATGAAGAAGCGGCGCTTTGCGAAGCGGTAGTGGCTGAAATCAGTAAGGAATTGCAGCTCGGCGAAGAAGGCGATGTGTATGAAACGGTACTCCAACAGCGTTTGGAATCGACCCTCAAACGGACGGTAAATCGTCTTACCGATTGGTCGCAAAAGAGCAAATTCAACACGCGCTATTTGGAAAAGAGCTTTAGCAGTTACGGCGGTGCCGGTCACTGGCCGGCGGTGAAAATATCGTTGGGTGACGAGTCGTATATTCAACTTATCGGTCAGCTCGACCGCGTCGATGAGTGGCAGGATGAGGCCGGTAAAACCTACGGTCTCGTAGTGGACTATAAGTCGGGCTATGCGGAAGTGACGGCATCGGATGTGTATTATGGCCTCAAATTGCAGCTCGTAACCTATCTCTTAGCCCTCGAACGGGCACAGCGAAGCGATCAAATTGAACCGGCTGCCTTGGTATATACGTATGTAAAAAATCCACGAATCAGCAAGAGTAGTGTCCTAACCGAAGAAATGGCATCTGAATTGGTGAAAACCGATACAGGCCTTAAAAATGACGGTTATTTTACAGATAATGTGGAGTTATTGGCGAATATTGACGAAACGGTGGTGGCTGGTAAATCAACGCCATATGTACCGATTCGTATTAGCGGCAATGGCACATCGATTCATGGTCAAGATAAACGAAAGACCAAGTCGCCACAAGACTTTAAGGCGCTTACCGATTATGCGGCACGTGTGATAGGTAAGGCAGGGCAGCATATTTTGGCCGGGCATTTCCCGGTGAGTCCGTACAATTTGGATAATAAGTACATTCCTTGCTCCTATTGTCAATATAAGGCGTTATGCCGTTTTGAAAATACCCGTAATAATTATCGTTATATCAACAAAATAGACGAAGATGTAGTGTTGGCTAAAATGGCGAAAGGAGACGATGTATATGAAGTGGACCGACGCTCAACAAGCGGCGATTGATGCACCAAAGCCGGGCTCGCTCGCTTCACAGACCTTGCTCGTAGCGGCGGCTGCCGGCTCCGGGAAAACCGCCGTTTTGGTGGAACGCATCATTCAGCGCTTGAAATCTAAAGATAATCCCTTATCCATTCAGGAGCTTATGGTAGTAACCTTTACCAAGGCGGCGGCTGCTGAAATGAGTGCTCGTATTGGTGCTAAATTAGCGGAAGAATTCAATAAAACCGGAGATTCTTACTTGGAAGAACAGCTCAGCTTGTTGCCATCCGCTCATATTTCGACGCTCCATTCCTTCTGTCAGTGGGTTATCAGCAGTTATTTTTATCGTCTCGACATCGATCCGTCCTATCGCATCGGTAATGAAGGGGAATTGATGCTTCTGAAAACCGATGTGTTGGAAAAGCTGTTGATAAAAGCCTACGAGGAAAATCAATTTCACATTTTTGAAATTGCCGACATGTTTGGCAGTGAACGGTCCGACCAAGGCATTATGGATCAGATTTTGAACCTTCATGAGTTTGCGTTGGCCCAGTCTGATCCTGAAAACTGGCTTCAAGAGGCTAAGGCACGTTATGAAAATGCCCTTACCCAGCCTATAATGGACACCGTTTGGGGTAAATATTTTATGGACGAGCAACATCTTCTGATTGACGACATTGCTAATCGTCTGGCAAAATTTGCAGACATCCTCAACCAACCGGGTGGGCCTACCAAGGGTGCCGAATTTATTGATGAGCTCGCCTATATGATGTCCGCCCTGACCGAGGCGCAAACCTGGGATGAAATGGTGGCCGCCGTCGCTCTCATTGGCAATCATTCGTTCAAGCGGCTCAATATGAATCCTTTGAAAAAAGATTTGGATAAGGTTGATCCCGGCTTGTTATCTCAGGCTAAGGAACTGATAAAAGGTGTTCGTGAGAGTTTAAAAGAGCTTTCCAGTGGTCCTTTTGCCATTACCGAGGCGGAGTTTAAAACGCAGATTGAGCAAAGCTTACCGTATGTGACGGGCCTCATCGATTTAACGTTGGCCTTTAAGGATGAGTTTGCGAAGGCCAAACAAGAACTGGGCATGCTCGATTTTTCAGACTTGGAACATCTATGTTTAGCCCTCTTGCGGGACAAACAGGACGATGGCCGTTGGGCGCCGTCCGAAGTGGCCATTGAGCTTCAAAACACCTTCAAAGAAGTTATGGTGGATGAATATCAGGATACGAATGGCGTACAAGAAGCTATCGTGAACCTCGTGTCGCGCACCGATAATCGATTCTATGTAGGCGACGTGAAGCAGAGTATCTACCGCTTCCGTATGGCGAACCCCATGCTTTTCATGGAAAAATATCACAGATTCCAGCAGTCCGTTGATGCCGTAGAGCGCCGTATAGACTTATCCCAAAACTTCCGTTCCGATGCGAATATTTTGGAGTTTACCAACTTCCTCTTCCGTCAAATCATGACTGCTGACGGGGCGGAACTGGACTACGGTGATGCGGAAGCCTTAAATCCGGGCCGCAACACCGATGATGCGCCGGAAAACTGGGTCGGTGGCCCCGTAGAACTCCATCTCATCGATGTGGGTAATGAAAAAACATCGACGTTTAGTAAAGGCGCAGCGTCAAGTGAAGCCGGTGCATTAGCTGATGACGATGATGCAGCAGATTTAGAAAATGACGAAAAAGAGACTGCTTTTATCATTGAAAAAATCAAAGAGTTAAAAGCTGCCGACAAGGTTGTACAAAATATGGATGGCAGTTTCCGACCTTTGGAATGGCGCGATATAGTGATTCTCTTGCGTTCGCCAAAAGTCAAAGCAGGCCGTATGGTAGAAGCCATGCGTCAGGCGGGCATTCCTGCTTATGCGGAAGAGAACACGGGCTACTTCAGTGCCATTGAAGTAAAGCTATTGCTGTCGCTACTGCAGGTTATCGACAATCCGGAACAGGATTTGCCGATGGCGGTAGTGCTCAATTCGCCGTTTGTCGGTCTCGATGCGAACGAATTGGGACGATTGCGCATGAGCGGCCAAGGTTCGATTTGGTCATTGTTGGCCGAATATGGCAAAAACACACAAAATGAAGCTGTTCAGGCTTTTGTAGGTCGTTTTGAAAAATGGCGCACCTATTCACGGCATCACAGTGTAAGCGATTTGCTGTGGACCATCTACGAGGATATGAATTATTTGGAATACGTCAGCGCCATGCCGAACGGACTCGTGCGCCGCGCCAATGTAATGGGACTTTACGAACGAGCCAAGCAGTACGAAGCCGGTAGCTTCCGCGGCATTTTTCGCTTTTTACGCTTCTTGGAAAGCTTGCAGGCCGCGGGCCAGGATTTGGGCATCGGCAAAACGGTAAGCGAAGCGGATAATGTGGTGCGCATCATGAGTATTCATAAAAGTAAGGGCCTTGAGTTCCCGGTCGTATTCGTAAGCTCCGTGCAAAAAGAGTTTAATCTGATTGACTTGAAAAAATCCATGTTACTTCACGGCGATAGCGGCGTAGGTATTAAAGGCTATTATGAAAACTATCGCGTCTTATATGGCTCACTGCCATGGCTTTATGTGCGGGACAAGATTGAACTGGCTACCAAGGCTGAAGAAGAACGTATTTTATATGTTGCCTTAACTCGTGCGCGCGATAAATTGTTTATTACCGGTTTTGTAAAAAAATTTGAAGATCTCTGCAGCAAGCAGGCCGCACCGGCCCTCTTGACCGATACGCAGATGCTAAGCAAAAACCTGATTACGGGCGCAAAATCTTATTTGGATTGGTTTATCATGGGCTTAAGCCGCCATTTAAACGGGGGGAATTTGATACGCCAATTCAGTGGCGTAGAAGACGTGGCCTCTATGGATCTCAAGGATAAACAGTGTCGTATACAAGTTGAACTTCATGACGGTAGTCTATACACGGATTTGCAGCGTAGTAAAACAGAAAAATCCGCTATTTTGGCGGCTGTTGAAAAATTGGCTCCAATTGATGCGGAACCGCTTGAAGCCGACTTGGTAGCTCGTTTTAACTTCAGCTATCCATACATGGGTGCTGTCAGTCGTGCCGCTAAAATTTCTGTGAGTGAATTAAAACGACGCTTTGCCGAAGCCGAGGAAGAAGCTGAAACTTTGGTAGAGCCGGCCGGCGGTAATGTGGCTGAGGCGAATGAAGCTGAAGCAATTGATGCATCAATTGCTGAACAGACAGCTGCTGCATCGGTAGCAAATGCATCAGTAGCAAATGCACCGGCAGCAACTGAGCCTACAACCATTCAAGAGACTTCAAAAGGCCTATTACATTCGGAGCTGGGTCCGTTTGATGTCAAACCGAGAGCTTTGGAAGCCGCTGAAGAAGTGAGTACCGGCGCTCGTTGGGGTACTTTGATGCATGAAGCTATGCAGTGGTTGCCGATGGAAAAATATACGCAAAAAAGCTTGAGTGCCAAACTCGATCAATTGGTTTTGGGAGGATATTTTACGCTGGAAGAGCGACAAGTATTGAGTGATAGAGCGCTATACCGATTCTTTACTTCCGATTTGGGGAGTCGTTTGTTAAAAGCCGCTAAAGCTTCGGCGGATACGTCGAACTCGTCAGCTTTAAATCAGTCCAACTCGCCGGGAACGTCGAATTTATCGGATTCAAGTCAGTCGACTTCAAGCCGGTCATATTCACAGGTCGCCAAAGAATGGCCGTTCAGCATGCTCATTGAAGCTCATGATGTGTACCCGGAAGTAGAACCGGGTGAAAAATTATTCCTGCAAGGGATCGTTGATACAGCATTTTTAGAAGATGGCGAGTGGGTTTTGGTAGATTATAAAACGGACCGCGTTAAAACCGGTGATGAATTGATTCGTCGTTACGGTATTCAGTTGCGTATCTATAGTCAAGCCTTAGAGCGCTTGACCGGTAAACCGGTAAAAGAACGTTATATCTATTCATTCCGCTTAAATGATGCGATTGCCGTACCGGCAGAGTAAGTTATATTTAGTACCGTAGCTGCAGAGTAAGTCGTATCTGGTGCCGTGCGTGCAGAGTCAGTTGTATCGGGTAGTAAGTCATATCTGGTTGTTTTGCCATAAGGGACTAGTTTTATGCTATAGTTCCGGGTTATCAATCGTTCAACTTTATAATGAAAGAAAGAGAAGGCGTTATCCCCTCAGCTTTTGCTCAAGGGATAACGCCTTCGTTTTGGTAACGTTATTTGATATTTTCAGCTTCCGTCATTCAAAGTGAATGAGGAGCTATGATTCATTTGTTAAAAACTAGCTTATTTTAAGCTTATTTTTTAGCAGGACCGAACCATTTTTCATAGATTTTGTCGTAAGTGCCGTCAGCTTTCAAATCAGCCAAAGCTTTGTCAGCTTGTTCTTTCAACTGTTTGTCATCTTTACGGAATGCCCATACGAATGGTTCCGGATCTACAGGTTCGCCGATGATTTTGGTATCAGCATCAGCACCTTGTTTTAAGTAGTAAAGCGCAACAGCATTGTCCAATACGATGGCATCAGCTGTGCCGGCTTTTAATTCATTGAATAACTGGGAGTTGCTGTCAACGGATTTAACTTGTGCGTTAGGAATCTTTTCAGCTACGTCTAAAGCAACGCTACCGATTTGAACAACGATACGTTTACCGGCTAAATCGTTCATGCTTGTAGCAGTGTCATCTTTTTTTACAATCGCTACGAAACCGCCTTTTTCAAAATAAGGATTACTGAAAAGAACAGCTTTTTCACGTTCAGGGGTAGCACTGAGGCCGGATGCAATCATGTCGATATCTTTACTCTGCAACGCAGGAATCAAAGCATCAAAGCCCATGCTTTTGAACTGCATTTTGTAACCCATTTTCTTGGCAACAGCGTCGGCAAGGTCAATATCAAAGCCTACATATTTGTCGCCTTCGGTGAATTCAAATGGAGGGAACGTAGTTTCGGCCCCTACCTTAATAACTTTTTCTTGATTGTCACCGCCGGTGCTGCCGCAACCTGCGATTAAACCGGCTGTCAATAAAGCCGCTGTCAAAGTGAGCACAACCTTTTTGCTCGCGAATTTTTTGAGTGAACTAAACATAATTACTTCCCCCTACACTAAAACTTTAAGGACTCTTAAAAACTCAAAATTAATTATATGCATATTATAGCCCTTTTCTGTATAAATATCAATCATAAAATTATAAATATTCTCAGGGCGCCATTTTGCTTCTAGGAAAACCATGTGCTTTGTAGTGGGCGAAAAGAAGTCATGTCCTATTTCCTCCCCAACGAAACAAGTTCTGAGGTTCGTTCAATAGGACATGACTTCTTTTTCTCTCACATATCTCCAGAGTACGTATGGTTTTCCTAGAAGCCTTCAGGCGCGCCTCGAATATTTACGGGGGAGGAAAGGTGATGCACAACATAAGGTTAGTTATATGTGATTACTTAAGAAAGGAAAGGCAGGCCTATTTCCTCCCCAACGAAACAAGTTCTGAGGTTCGTTCAATAGGCCTGCCTTTCTTTTCTCTATCACAGAGTACATATCGCTGTATAACTAATCTTATCTTGCGCATCAAAGGGGGAAAGAGAAAATGATTTTGATTTTATATGTCCTTCGCCCCTCTCCCCGGCGTAAGACGCACAACATAAGACGTTAGTAAAGATATACGTGCTATGCCGTGAAATTGAAAGAAAAAGAGTGACAGTCCTGTTGAACGACCTTTCGAGCTTGACTCGCAGGGAGGAGACAGGACTGTCACTCTTTTGAAATTAAAGTTTTATAGCATGCACGCTACCTTTACTAGTCTTTATGCTGTGCGTCCTTATGCCACCACACTATCCCATCTTGATTAGGGAGTACGCTTCTATCAAATGTAGGCTCTACAATGCCGGCTTTTTTCTGTTTGAAATAGTCGAGCATAGCGGCTTTACATTGTTTCCACAAGAGGAGAATGGCGGTTAAGTTCGTGAGTACCATGAAGGCCATGAATAAGTCGGCCAGGTTCCATACAAGGTTAAGGGAAGCGACGGAACCGAAGTAAACCATGATAACTACGAACACGCGGAAAATATTTAAGTAGAGTGTGTTTTTAGTTAAATGAGCGATGTTGATTTCGCCATAGTAATAGTTGCCCACGATGGAAGAAAAGGCAAACATGAAAATGAAGATAGCCATTACAGGGGCAGCCCAGCTACCGAGTTGCGCAGCAAGGTCATGCTGAATCAAGGCGATGCCGGTGAGACCGGAGCCTGCATAGTTACCGGAGATTAATACGATGAATGCTGAAGCGGAACATACGAGGAAGGTATCCACGAATACGCCGAAAGATTGGATAAGACCCTGTTTAACCGGATGGCTTGCGTCAGCCGTAGCAGCGGCGTTTGGTACGGAACCTTCACCGGCTTCATTGGAGAACAAGCCACGTTTAATACCGTTCATTACGGCAGCACCGAAGAAACCGCCGGCAGCTGCGTCAAAGTTGAAGGCATTGGAGAAAATAGCGTAGATTACGTTTGGTAATTCCGTGATGTTAACCAATACGATGTAAACGGCGGTTAAAATGTATAAACCGGCCATAACAGGTACGAGCCATTCGCTCAAACGAGCAACACGGGCGATACCGCCGAAGATAACGAGGGCTGTTAAAATAGCAACGCCGATGGCGGTTATTTGAGGATCAAGGTTAACGATAAGTAAGGCATTGGCCAATGTGTTGGCTTGTACAGAGTTGTAAATCAAACCGTAGGTCACACTGATGAGCACCGCAAAGAGAAATGCGAAGGCCGGATTTTTCAAACCCATTTTAATGTAGTAAGCCGGACCACCGTGGAAACCGCCCTTACTGGAAGGTACTTTGTAAATCTGAGCCAAAGTACTTTCTACAAAACCGGTGGCAGCGCCGAGTAAGGCGATAAACCACATCCAGAAGATGGCACCCGGGCCACCGAGTACAACGGCGATGGCGATACCGGCGATGTTGCCCACACCAACGCGAGAGGCAGAGCTTACGCAGAATGCCTGGAAGGAGGAAATGCGGTTGCCTTCCGTTTTTTTACCAACACCTTCGCCCAGAAGACGAATCATTTCCTTGAGTTCGCGCACCTGAATAAATCCGGTGCTGAAGGTAAACCAGAAGCCGGCGAGTACTAAATAAATAATAATAATGTAGTCCCAGAGAAAGCCGGTTATGGTTCCGATGAAAGAGTTAAAAGCGTCCATAATACTAATCCTTTCTTAGCTCTTTTGAAAAAAATAATACATCTCTATAGAATTTATCTAGCCTCATTATACTCTATTTAAAGTGTAACGTATACATTTTATTAGGAAATTTATACAAAATGTATGTTGTATTTTGTATAATTTGATTAGCCGGGGGCGACTTGTTTTTTTGCCTTTAGTAGTATATAATAATATAGCTAGCCGTAATGCAGGACTGGATTATGGCAGTCTTGTGGGGCTCGTGCAATGGAAGCCTGTGAATCGTGTCAGGATCGAGAGATAGCAGCACTAAGCGGTTACTTTCATGTGCCACGAGGGAACCTATAAGGCTGTCATAATCGAGTGTTGTGACGGCTTTTTTGTTTATAAGAAAGGAGGGAATCCTATGAGTTATGTAGCGTTGTATCGGAAATGGCGCCCTCAGACGTTTACCGATGTGGTCGGGCAAAAGCAAGTGAGCGAGACGTTGATGCGTGCCATTCGCGAAGACAAGGTGGCGCACGCCTATTTGTTCTCCGGACCGCGTGGGACGGGCAAAACCAGTGTGGCCAAGATTTTTGCGAGAGCCATTAACTGTGAAAAAGGCCCAACCGATCATCCTTGTAACGAATGTACCTCTTGTAAACAAATTTTAAACGGCCAATCCATGGACGTTTTGGAAATAGATGCGGCGTCGAACCGCGGTATTGATGAAATCCGTTCTTTGCGGGAAAGTGTGAAGTTTTTACCCGTTGAAGGTCGTAAAAAAATCTTTATTATCGACGAAGCCCACATGCTGACGAATGAAGCGTGGAATGCCCTTTTGAAGACGATTGAAGAACCGCCGCCTCATATTATGTTTATTTTTGCCACCACGGAAGTGGATAAATTGCCGGTAACGATTTTATCGCGTTGTCAGCGTTATACCTTCCGACGGATTACGGCCGAAGATATTGCGGAACATTTGCTGCATGTGGCCGAAGAAAGTGATATCAAGCTTTCACCTGATGCGGCGCAACTCATTGCCATTCACGCGGATGGCGGTTTGCGTGATGCTCTCAGTATTTTGGACCAGTGCTCCGGCATGACGACGGATGTGATTACGGCGCAGACCGTGGAATCTATGATTGGCCTGGTGGGCAAAGAATGGATTATGACCTTCCTTGATTATTTGCGCAAGGGCGATGGGGCGGCTGTTTTGGTGGCTTCTAAAAAAGCTCTCAGCGAAGGTCGCGACAGCAAACAGATTATTGAAGCTCTCATTCAACATGTAAGGGCCTTACTGATTGAAAAAGTTTTGCCTACCGCAGAAGAATTAGCTTTATATACGCCGTTTAAAGAGGCTTTTGCCGCTCAGGCACAGTCTTTATCGGTGGATGAACTCAATTATTTTGTCAAAGAATTGCAACAGATTTTGAATGATGCGAAACGGGTGGATAATCCGCGCATCGTCATCGAAATGGGCTTGTTGGGGATTTGCGCCCGTGCGCAAGTCAGCGAAGAAGATGTATTACAACGGTTGGCCGCCGTTGAACATCGTTTGGATGAATCGGATAATCAGTTCGGTGCCAGACTGGCTCAATTGGAGCAGCAGCCACCGATGATGAACCCGAATATGATGCATCAAGGTATGATGTCTGACGCGGGTGCCATGAATCAGGCAATGTCAGGCGCGCAAAGTGCCGTGATGCCGGGTTCAGCAGTTCCCGGTACAGTGCCGCCAAGCGGCATATCATCTGCAGTGCCGGGTACGATGCCACCGGGGGTTATGCCGCCCGGTTTGGATATGTCTACGTCGGTAGGCATGGCCCCGCCAACCTCAATGGCGCCGCCTACGCCAAGTAGGAGCAAGGCGCCTGCGAAGCGCAAAGCACCGGCCAAAAATGCCGGCGCCGGTCATGGTCAATCGCCTAAAAAAGGGTCGCGCATTCGCTCAATTATAGGTGATACGGCACTTATTTTAGGTCAGCACATCGAAAATCCTAGGAATTATGATAAAATAAAGAAGGATACCTTACGGTATGCCAATAGTCGGTCTTGGAATTTTACAGCTAGCTTTTTTAACCAGGCTTTCTTGACCTATATCGATGAATCGCGTGTTGTTTTCGTATTCGGCAATCCGATGTTGGTTAATATGTGTAATACGGAAGATCGAATTTTCGAATTGGAGCAGAGTTTACATCAGGCTCTGGGGCGCGAAGTGATGGTGCAAGTGCTTTGCCAAGACGATAGTGCCGCTAAAGGATATTTAGATGCCGCTAAAGCCGTAATTAACGGCGGCGGTGGGCATACGGCGGCAGGTGCTAATAGAGCAACGCACCAGGCCGGGCAACAGCGTCAGTCACAACCGATGGCTGGAACAAGTGACATACCGCCGGTTTCGCAACCAACTGCACAGCCAACAGTACAGCATACTGTGTCGCAGCCAAGTGGAGCATCCCAACCTGTTGATGACTTTGGTGCTTCGAATGCCGGTGGTGCTAATCCGACAGTGGATGACTTCGGTGCGTCGAATGTCGGGGATGCGGCACCTGTTGATGATTTTGGCGCCTCAAGTGCTTCAAATCGCGGGAATACCACTGTGACAGTTGACGATTTCGGTGCATCCGGGGCCACGCCGGTCGGTACACCAACAGTGGATGATTTTGGCGCTTCGAATGTCGGTGACGCTAATCCAACAGTCGACGACTTTGGTGCAGCCGATTTTGAAACAGCGTCACCCCCTGACGATGAGTACAGTGATGGTGAGATGATGCCTTCCGCGGCGGATTCTACAGCTCAAAAAAAAACGGAAGTTCCCGATGAGTTAAAAGGCATGACTAAATGGGATCCCAGTAAGGCTACGCCGGAAGAACGGTCCAATTCCGTTTTGATGGGTGCGCTTATTAATGCACAAGCTGAAGGCAATGACGTGTATGTAGAAATTATCAACGATGAAGAACCATCTAAAGATGCTGATTAGTAATGTGAAGCAGCGTTAACATAATTCACGTTTAACCGCTGAATCATAGAAGTATAGTAAGCTGACGTTCATATAATGAGCGAGCAAGCTTTTATTATAGAAATATATTAATTTTTTAAAATAATGGTTTTTAAAAGGAGGAACAATAATGTTCGGTAAAGGTATGCCAAATATGGGCAATATGCAGGGTATGATGAAAAAAGTGCAGAAAATGCAGGCAGATATGCAGAAGATGCAGGAAGAATTGAAAACTAAAACCGTTGACGCTTCTGTAGGCGGCGGTGCCGTAACTATCGTGATGAACGGTGAAAAAATTGTTCAATCCGTTAAAATCGATCCTTCCGTAGTAGACACTGACGATATGGAAATGTTGGAAGATTTAGTATTGTCTGCCGTAAATGCAGCCGGTCAAAAAGTTGACGACATGATGGCTCAGGAAATGAGCAAAGTAACAGGCGGCATGAAATTACCGGGTATGTTCTAAGATGGCAAATCCCTTAGAACGCTTAGTGGAAGAGTTGCGCCGCTTGCCGGGCATCGGCGCTAAATCGGCCCGGCGTTTGGCGTATTACTTGGTAGAATTGCCGGCTGATGAAGTGGCCACTTTGATTGAAACGATTGAGCAAGCTAAGGAAGCGACCAAACGCTGCTCTATTTGCTTTAATTTGTCGGCGCAAGATCCTTGCGAATTTTGTGCCAACGAAATGCGCGACCATAGCATTATCTGCGTGGTGGAAACATCCCGCGATGTGGTAGCCATTGAACGAAGCGGCGATTATAAAGGTGTCTATCATGTGCTGGAAGGGGCTTTGTCACCGTTGGAAGGCATCGGGGTGGAAGATATTCGTATTAAGGAACTGTTGAATCGCTTGCGCGATGAGACGGTGAAGGAAGTCATTCTGGCCACCGATCCGGATCCGGAAGGGGAAGCGACAGCCCTTTATTTGGCGCGTTTATTAAAACCAATCGGTATTAAGGTAACCCGTATTGCGCGCGGCGTACCGGTTGGCGGTGATATTGAATATGCCGATGAATTGACTATCGGCGGGGCGGTTATGAACCGCCGGGAAATGTGAGGCTTTTCGAATGGATTTAGTGGTAACTGCTGCTGTGGCAGTTGTTGTTATTTATACAATTTTTAAAGTAGCATTTTATACAATCAAACGGGTCGGTTTCAACCTAATTTTGGGCTATGCAGCGTATTATGTGAGTGTAAATTTCTTGCATATTCCGGTGGATATGACCGTACTCATGTGGTTTTTGACAGCTGTGTTGGGCCCGATTCCGGTAATCGTAGTGGCTCTCATGCACAGCATGTAGCATAAAGGAGGCAGTCAGTATGGCTCAGTTAAATGAAGCTCAGCAGCGTGTGGTGAATACGTTGACGAATAACATACTGTTACTGGCCTCGGCAGGTACGGGAAAAACAAATACGCTGGCTCACCGCGTGGCGCACATTATTCAAAGTGGCGCGGCTAAGGGCGAGGAAATTCTTTGCATGACATTTACCAATAAGGCATGTCGTGAAATGAAGGATCGCATTCTGTCTATGGCGGGGCCGGCAGCTAAAGCTGTGGAGGTAAGCACCTTTCACAGCTTTTGTTATAAAGTCCTGCAAGAGGAGAGTAAACTGGATGACAGTCTGTATTTTGACATGGCTATTTATGATGAAGTAGACTGTCAGGAACTGTTGGCTACTTGGTTGCCGGCGGGCATGAAGGACGCGGTGTTCTTCAACCTTATAAGCCATGTGAAGGAATATCGGTCCATTTGGGGCTATTACAGTGAAAACACGGCGAGTGATTATGAAACGACCATCGACCGCCTTTTTATAGAGCAACGCGCTACGATGGAACGTTTTTTTGAAAAACTCAATCCATCCGATTTGGCTGAATTCCGTGAAAAAGGGTATGAGTCTTTAGTGGGCTACGAACAGTCCTTGGCCGGTGTTCACGGCGTCGATTTTACCGACTTGATTACCTTGGTGCATCGTCTATTTCAGGATGAAACGGTGCGCGAACGTTGGCGCAGTCGCTATCGGTATATCAATGTGGATGAAATGCAGGATACCAGCGATTTGGAAGGTACGGTCATGAAATATTTGTGGCAGGGCAATCATGTGCTCCTTTGCGGCGATTATTTTCAGACTATTTATGAATGGCGCGGCTCCAATCCGGAACGACTGTTGGATGAGTATAAGGCGGAGTTTTCACCGGACGTGATTGTCTTTTATGAAAACTATCGTGCCAATAAGTATCTGTTTGATGCATCGTTTGCCGTGTTAGAGCGCATGTTCCCGCGGTTAATCGGTGACTTTTATCAGGAAAAACCGTTTGCCGCCAGTAAGACGCCGGGTGAGCCTATCGTGGTGCACAAGGCGCCCACGGAATGGAAAGAAGGGGCGTATATCTTTGATACCATTCAGACTTTGCCAAAAGATGCCAAAATCGGTATCTTGGTGCGCCAAAACTCACAGGCTCAGTACTTGAGCGCGCTGTTTGAGCGTTTTAATGAGCATGTAGCCCCTGAAGAACAGCGTCAATTTATGATTATTGATGAATATAAATTCTTCCGCCGTCAAGAAATTAAAGATGTAATGGCTTATTTCAAACTGTTACTGAATCCGCATGATGCAGTGAGTGCCAAACGCATTATTATGCGCTATGTGAAGGGCATCGGTGAGGCTCGTATTCAGCAAATTGAAAGCGAAGACGTGCGGACTATGGGCCTTCGTCTTACGGATTTCATGGATATGCAGATTTTTGAAAAAGAACCTTATGACGGACTTCTGCAAGGGCTTACAGCCGGTAAGATTGTGGTCTATGATGTGGAAAGTACGGGGACGGACACAACCCGTGATGAAATTATTCAAATTGCGGCGTGCAAGCTCAATCCGGATGGTTCGGAAGGTGAGATTTTTGAACGATTTATTCGTCCGTCGAAATCAGTCGGTGATTCAGCCGCCGTACACGGGTTTACCGATGAAAAACTGGCTGAAGTCGGCGAAGATGCGACTACAGTATTGGCTGACTTTAAGGAGTTTTCCAAAGGAGCCGTCATTGTCGGTCATAATGTAAATTATGATATCAGCATTTTCACTAACGAATTGGCCCGTCATAATTTGGGGACACCGGAATTTGCCGACGTGTATGATACCTTGGATTTTTTCCGTCGTTTTTATCCCCGTTTGCCGAACCATAAGTTGGGCTTTTTGAGTGAATATTTCCCGATTCATCATAAACCGACTCATAATGCGATGGATGATATTCGGGCAACGGCCTTGTTATTACTCTATGCCATTGAGCATAATATTCGACCGACGGCGGATCAGCGCCGAGCGCTAATCAGTAATTTTAAGAACTCGTTTGCCACTATGGCATCTCAGATGGCAACCTTACGCCGTAAGATTTTGACGGATAAACCATCGGCGTTGTTGGCCTATATTATGAATGATATGGGCGTGCTTTCCTATTATGCGGAACGTAAAGAAAATGACCGCGTAGAGTATATTCGTGATTTGTATCGACTCATGGTAGATTTGGAAGGTCAGGCTAAGGACTTGTCAGGGCGAGCCTGTTTGCAACAGATGCTGGAACAGGCAGCGCTTACGGCGGGTGAGCCGGACCAACGTCTTAAAAATAATGATAGAATTCCGATTATTACGGTGCATCAGGCCAAGGGCAGTGAGTTTGAATATGTGTTTTTGGCCGGCCTTCGGGAAGGATTATTCCCAAGTTGGTTATCTTTGAAAGAAGGAAAACTGTCGGAAGAACAGCGACTCTTCTACGTGGCGATTACCAGAGCTAAAGAGCGGCTCTTTATATCGTATGCCATGACGGATAATCGCGGCCGCGGCGTGAAGCCAAGTGAGTTTTTAAAATACTTACCGGCTGATGTAATCAGAGAATAAGGAGGTGCCTATGTCACGAAAAACATATCGCAGCGATGATGTGTGCTTTTTATTGCGACCGGACGATGTAATGGCCGGTATTGAGACGGTGGGCGCTTGGCTTGATGCCAAGCATATGGCGCGTTCAGTTATGAAAACGCTGTTTCAAGAAAAACTGGTTCTCTTAAATGGAAAAAAAACAAATCCAAAGGAATCGGTGGAGCTTAATGATGAATTGCGATTGCAGATGCCGAAGGAAAAAATAGATCATGATCCGGTGCCTATGGAGCTCGTTATTCTCTATGAAGATGAAGACTTGCTTATCTTGGATAAACCGGTGGGGATTACGGTGAATTCTAAGGGGCAGGTATCGTTAGCTAATGGTGTGGCTCAGTATTTTAAAGATAATGGCATTAAGCGCAAAGTTCGCTTTTTAAATCGTCTGGATAGGGATACATCAGGTTGCATTGTGATTGCCAAAAGTGCCTTGGCACAGAGTTTTTACCAACAACAAATTGAAGATCAACGCTTCGAGAAGTGGTATGCTACGGTTGTGCAAGGGGTGCTTTTGGATACGAATATTGTGGACCTGCCCATGAAACGTGGGGAAGACGGGATTCACTATGAAGTGCGCGAAGACGGCAAACCGACACGCACCGTGTATAACGGCACCGGCGTATTTGAAGAGGTCGAGGGTGTTCAGCTCGGTGATGCTTCCGGTAATCAACCGAGCGATGTGACAGATGGTCAATTCGGCGATGTAGTGGCTACCTCTTATCGCGAAGTAAGTGCCGATGAATTGGCGACCATGACCGAAGCGGACAAAGCTAAGTTGGTCTCTACCGTAGATATCAGACTCTATACGGGGAAAACACATCAAATCCGTGTAGCTATGGCTCATTTGGGCCATCCTTTGGTAGGCGATGCTTTGTATGGTAATGAACGAGCCGGCAGAACCTATGAATTACGGGCGCGGCGCGTGGTTTTCACATCGCTTCGGACCGGTCAAATAGTAACAGTTAGTGCCGATTAACGTCGTCGATTAAGGTGCATAATTAACGGTGACTTGTGACGTACAGATTGGAATATACGCTTTAGGATAGAATTGTTTTAGCGTAATAAAATTACATCAATTTATGTGATTTTAAGATAGATTCTCAAAGTTTCTTGATGTATAATAGATATAGAAAGTTCAATATAGTTACATTGTATATTATAAAATTCATATATTATTATCTTGAGAAAACAGGAGGTATCCTATGAAAACCGTAGTTTTATTGTTCCATCCTAATTTTGAAGCATCCCGCATTAATAAAGCTTTTGAACAAGCTATCGGCGGTGATTATACTGTTCGCCATATGTATGTTTTATATCCGGATAACAAAATTGATGTGGCCAAAGAACAGGCTGTATTGACTGAAGCTGATCGCATCGTGTTGCAGTTCCCGATGTATTGGTACAGCTCACCTTCCTTGTTAAAAGAATGGCAGGATCAGGTGCTCCTTTATGGTTGGGCTTACGGCAGCAGCGGTAAAGCTTTACATGGCAAAGAGTTGCTATTGGCTGAATTCTGCGGCATGACTTACTTGACGCCGTTTGTGGTAAAAGGCACCCTCACTATGAGTGATGAAGATTTGGCTAAACATGCTAAAGAATATGCTGAATACTTGAAACAGGCAAGCATCCCTGCGTTGGGTAAGTTTGACTGAGTAAAAAGTTTGGTATAAAAGATTCGTGTGAATAGCTAACGTAGTCTAATAATAGAATAAAATAAGTAAGCCTCCGAGCGTTTTCGTTTCGTTAGTGAAGACGTCGGAGGCTTTTTTGTAATCTTATTTTGAAAAAAGTTTAGCTTTAATAGTAGCTTCCCGTTATGCGATAGCAAAAAGTGGTTAAAAAATACAAGTTTTTGCTATTGGTAGCATAAACTTGTAAAAATAAAAAGTTTTTGCTATTATACGAGTAAGAGGAGGTGGTTTTATGATGTCCGTGCGAGCCCTGAAACCACGAGATTTTTACTTAAATAAATTGATTGCTTTTAAAGATACAGAACCGGTTAAAGTTGTAACCGGTATTCGGCGCTGTGGTAAGTCCAGCTTACTTAAACTGATGATAGCTTGGTTGAAGGAGCAAGGGATATCTGACGATGCTATCGTTGAAATGAATTTTGAATCATTTGCCTATAAAGATATGAGCGCTGATGATGTATATGCTTATGTGAAAGAGCGTATTTCCAAAACAGGTATTACCTATTTGTTCTTTGATGAAATTCAGCGTGTACCCGGTTGGGAAGAAGCGATTAATGCGTTTCGTGTTGATTTTAACTGTGATATATATGTGACAGGTTCAAATGCGTATTTATTATCATCGGAATATGCTACCTATCTGTCCGGGCGCAGCGTCGAAATAAAGATGTTGCCCTTATCGTTTAAGGAGTTTATTGAATTTAACTCGTTGGAGTTAAGAGAAATAACAACTCCACTGGGAACTAGAGAGAAGCGCGTTTATGATGATAATGGTCAAGTCTACTTGTTGTCAGATATATTTAATCTGTATTTACGCTTTGGCGGTATGCCGGGGATTGCCGATGTGGGCTTTGATCAAGATAGAGCTATGACTTTGCTTGATGGTATTTATAATACAGTTGTTGTACGCGATATTTTAGAACGGGAGCAACGTCGTAACCAAAGACAAGTGACAGACTCTGATTTGCTGCAGAAGATTGTAAGGTTCTTGGCCGATAATGTGGGAAGTAACATTTCGGCGTCGTCTATAGGTAATACTCTAGTTAATGAAGGTTTGCTTGATGCGGGTAAACGAAGCGGTGGTCGCAATGGGACGCCTAGTGCTCACACTGTTCAAGCGTATATAGCAACTTTATTAGAAGCTTATTTCTTCTATGAAATTAAACGCTTTGATATTAAAGGACGTGAATTTTTACGCACTTTAGGTAAGTATTATATTGTAGATATTGGGCTACGCAATTATTTACTCGGTTTTCGTGATCGTGATACGGGCCATGTATTGGAAAATGTGGTGTATTTGGAACTTTTGCGCCGTGGGTATGATGTGGCTATCGGTAAGATAGATCGTTTTGAGGTGGACTTCATAGCTACTAAAGCTGACGAAAAGCTATATATCCAAGTTACGGAGTCGATGCGTGATGAAATGGTGCGTGAACGTGAGCTCCGGCCATTGCAAAAAATACAGGATAATTATAAGAAATTAGTTCTGACTTTGGAACCGGGGATTGAAAGAGAATTTGGCGGAATTCAGGTTGTGAATGTGGTGGATTGGTTGATAGAGATTTAAGAATAAAATGGCGACCTTCTAATTTAGAGTTTTCCAAAATTAGAAGGTCGCTATAATTTTATGTTTAAGGAAGTATAAGGATATTATTTAAATGATAAAAGATAATATGAAACTTACGCCAATACCAACTAATAATGCAGGGCGTTCCCATTTATTTGCTAGTTTTTGGTTAGTACCAGGAACTACACCGGCAACTACCGGTAAAGCAGTTAAGGCACCACCTGTTAAGAATAACTGCATAATAGCTGCGCCCATAATAGCAGCGAAGCTGATTGCCATTGGATCTAAATTCATACCCATAAGAATTTGAACAAACGGTAGAATAATAGCAGCTGAAGCCGCATTAGATTGTGTAATCAAACCGGCAATTGTAGAAATTATAAATAGTATTTGAATTGGCGCAATAGCTAAGAATGGTTTTAAGTATTCGGATAATACGCTTACAAGCCCAATTTTGTTAATTACAACAGACATGAACATAAGACTGATTATCGCAACAATTGGAATAGCAATCTGGGTAACCCCGGAAATCATTGCCTTTTCGCCATCTGCTAAGGTGTATTTAGCCATGATGATAACGAGAATACTGCAAATAAAACCGACAATAAATACAGGTACGCCCATAAAGAATGCGATACATAATGCGAGGAATGGGAATACGGCTTTAGTGAAGCTTGGAGCATCATCAGGTAAAACAAAATCTTCAGTGTCAGAGTTGTTAGCGTTATCACAAACATAATGACCTTCTGCTATCATTTCACGTTTAGCACGCCAATAAGCAAAGACATAAATACCTATACTACCAACAAAACCCCATACATTAATTAGGCCAAAAGAAACCCCAGTTAGTCCTAATATGGCGAGCATTGTTGGATGAGTAAAACCACATGAGTTAGCAACTGTATTAGCCATGGAGATTATAGCGGATGTTTTATTAGGATGTAAGCCAAGACGAGTTGCTGCAGGACCTGCAATCGTAGCAGTAATTACAGGTTGAGTGAATGCTGTTAAGGCGCCTAATAATGCTGCGGCTAAACCGGCTGCTGTTGCAATCCCCGGTGCCCCGCCTTTTTGTTTGCCAACTTCCATAATTTTATAAATAATAACGTTTAAAAAACCTGTTTTTTGCATAATCCCAATAAAGAGTAATACACCTAGCATATCAATAATTACAGGATTCATTGCAGATACTAATAATTTACCTATAGAGTTTGGATCTTTGCCTATAAGTGGAAAACCTGCAGCAATAGCCGCTAAGGTACTGCCGATTGTAGCGGTGATATAAAGAGGAGCACGTCCAAGTATCATTACCAATAATGTAAGTAACATTATAATTTGGGCTGTAAGCATATAAACCTCCTTTTTGTACAAGTAGAAGACTATTAAGGAAAGGATTAGTGTTCGTTAATTACTTGAATATTGTATTGTAGGCCGATTGAACGATTTAATTTTTCGTCAACGATTTGGCATTCGAAGGATTCGCCATATTGGAATCCGTTTTCTAAAGGCACTGTTCCTGTATAAATAAGGCTATTATTAACATTAACTTCTTCTTTTAATTTCTCGATAATAGTTTCTAGTGAGAGTAAATCGGAAGTAAGACCATGTTGATAGGATATTTTTTCACCATTAAGTATTTGGGAAGATTCAAGTTTTATGGAATCAAAATGTTCTTTTATTTCGTCATATGGCCAGAAGGTAGTAGCATATGGTTTTAAACAAAGTTCTTTTGATTTATGAATACTAACAGCTTCTAATTCTCTATCAGTATGATCACTACCAACACCAATGTAATATTTGTTGTCATGTACTAAAATGAGATATTCAACTTCGCCACTTGTTTTTTGTCCAATGACTTCGATAACTTTGCTAGTTGTTAGTATTTCTTTGGAGCATTGATATAATACTGGAACAGATTTTGGACATTTGATACCTTCTTCCTCTAATTCCCGAATATGTTCCATTGTTTTTTCAATATCTTTACCGGCAAAGCCAACTACTAATAATTGTTCTAAGTCAAAAAATAATTCAGTTTTTCCTTTTAAGCTTTCAATTGTTACGTTCATGATAGTGCTCCTTTATAGTTCATATAATGATGGTTTACGGTCACGGAAAACATTGATGGATTCACGTATATCCTTGATAATACTTAGGTTAACAGTTCCGAATTGAACTTCTTCTGCTTCGTCGAGATGACAGATTTCTTCGCCACATGGATTTATCAATAGTGAATTACCACCAAAAATGGTATCGCCTGCTTTACTACAAGCGTTGACTGCACATACATACATCTGATTTTCGATGGCACGCGTTGTGGCTAAATTAATCCAGTGATTCTTACGAATTAAAGGCCAATGCGCAGGAATAAATAGCAATTCTATCCCTTTTAATGCCAATGACCGTACTAATTCACAAAAACGAATGTCATAACAGATGATGATGCCACATTTCATACCAGCTAAGTTAAAGGTAACTAGTTTATTACCACCCTGGTAATAATTATGTTCGCCTGAAGGGGTGAAGCCATGAATTTTATCATATTCAGCAACTAGCTTGCCGTGCTTATCAAAAATATAAGCTGTGTTAAATACTTTATTATTTTTTAAAGTAGTAACTGATCCAGCTACAATATTTACGGAATGTTTTTTTGCATATTCGGAGAATAGTTTTTTAGTTGTTTGTCCTTCTTTATCAGCTAGTTCTTCGAGGTTATCTGTCGGGAAAAAGCCGGTATTAAATGTTTCAGGCAAAACTAGAATATCTGGTTTTTGAGCCATAGCTTCATCCATTAACTCTATGGCGTGAGAAAAGTTTTTTTCTGGTTCAGCAAAGATGGAACTCATTTGTATTAACGCGATTTTCGGATTCATAATAGCCTCCTTATAATTTGGTATACCACTTAATGAAATTGTATACCATTGTTGCGAAATCGTCAATACTATTAGAATTAAAAGTAATAATAGAATAAAAAATTGTTATTTTTTTGATGCTATAATATAGTTATAGTAGTTTAGAAAAGTAGGTGGAGATATGAATATAGAGGAGCGTCAGTCATTACAGCAGAAAGTGTATATTCATTTAAAAGAGGCCATTAATGAACAAATATATAAGCCGGGGGATATTTTAAATGAACGTAAAATTTCGGCAGAATTAGAGGTAAGTCGTACACCGGTTCGAGAGGCATTTAAAGCTCTTGAAGCGGAAGATGTAGTTGAATATATTCCATATCGAGGCGTTATGGTAAAATCGCTATCTGTAGATGATTTGAAACATATTTTTCAAATACGTGAAGCTTTAGAGATTTTGGTTATTAAACTAGCAATTGATAAGATAAATAATGAAACCATTAGGCGCTTGCAACAATGTGTACAGTCACAGGAAGATTTAAAAGACAATGCAGGTAATCGTATTCAAGAATTTATTAAATTGGATATGGAATTTCATAATATTCTAGCGGATACATCAGATAATCCATTTTTAAAACAGTTGATTTTGGATATGAGAGATAAAGTTGCGCGTTTAGGTATAACAGCTTTGTATAGTGGGCCTCAAAGATTTTATGAAACCATTGATGAACATCGTGCTATAGTGAGTGCGTTAAAAGCTGATGACTCAAAATTGTCTTTGCAAGCAATGGAGCAACATATTCGTAATACCTATGACAATGCGATGCGGTATATTGAGACTTTATCTAAATAAACTTTGGATAATGAAGGAGTAAAGAAATCTTGAATGTTAATTTATAGTGATTAAGAGATATTTGGCGTAGAATAAAGATATTTAAGATTATATAGGTGAATTTAAAGATAAAAATTATATAGGTATTAGGAGTAAACATGTTTGCATATATAGGTTGCCGCACAACAAAACATCGAAATGCTCGTGGCAAAGGAATTTCCGTCTATGATATTACGCCGGAAGGATGGCATTTATTAGGCATCACGCCTATTTTAGAAAACCCGTCCTATTTGGCTTTCGATAAGAATAAGTTTTTTTTGTATACCGTTCACGGTGATTATGAAGAAGTGAGTGCATTCAAAGTGGAAGTAGATGGATCGCTAACTTTTTTAAATACAGTGAGCAGCGAAGGTAAAAACCCGGTATATATTGAAATATCTCCGGATAATCGATTCTTATATGTGGCCACCTTGCAAGGTGGTACTGTTACTACAATACCGCGGCTTGCCGATGGCAGTTTGGGCAAAGCTACATCGGTAGCACATATTAAAGGACTTAGTGATGATACCGTTTCCTTGGCTCATCAGTGTGTGTTGGATAAAACAGGACAGTGGTTATTGGTGCCTACTCAGGGGCGCCATATCGGTCATGAACGAATCTATGTGTTTAAAGACAATGCCGAAACAGGCGAGCTTACAGAACAATCTCATATTGATGCCAGAACCTATGCGGAACCGCGCCATTTGACGATTAGTAAAGATAATCGTCATGTTTACGTGGTGAACGAAAAGGGTAATTCGGTTACGTACTACGATTTTGATGACGCCAAAGGTATTTTGACAGCCTTGCAAATTATTCCGTCACTACCAGAAACCTATACCGGCCAAGGGCAAGCCAGTGCAGTGCTACTCAGTCCGAGTGAAGAATTCTTATATGAAACAAACCGTATTCATGAAAGCGTAGCCATATATCGGGTAAATAAAGAAACCGGATTTCTAACAAATCTTGGCTTTACCTCTGTTTTGGGCAAAACGCCACGTTTCTTTACCTTTATGCCTGATGGGAAGCAGTTGCTTATTGCCAACGAAGACTCCGATACATTGCAGGTTTTTGATGTTGATGAGGAACATGGTCATTTGACATTTACCGGCATTACGGTGGCAACAGCCAGTCCAACCTGTGTAGTTTTTAAATAGGAATATGAGAAAATTAATCAAGAATGATAATAGATAAATAGTGTACTTTACTAAATTGGTGATCAAGGATGTATGGTCTGTAAAGCTTTAAATATGAATGTAAAATGACTGTAAATTGTTAAAATTATTTGCTAAGTGAATTTAATATCCTTTAATTTATGGTGTTTTAAGGTTACTTTATAGCTTGTTTTAGCCTATAAATAAAAGTTTTAAAGTAAATAATAATTATTTTCCAAAAGTAATTGACATCGATTTTTGTCTATGTTATAATCTAACCATAGCAAACAATAATGATTATAAATTGTAGTAAAAATGCTAGTAACTGAATATAAAGTAAACAAATTCAGTTGAAATATTAAATGATATGTTTAATGTCAATTATTAAAATTCGTAGGGATTGTAAATAGAGGTTTACAATTCAAGGAGGAAAAAAATTATGAAAAACGTACAGGAAGTAAACAAGTATTTAGCAAACTTAGCAATTTGGAACGTAAAATTACACAACCTTCATTTCAATGTAGTAGGTTCCCAGTTCGTACCAACTCATGAATACTTGGAAAGTGTATACGATAATGCATTCGAATACTATGATGCAGTAGCTGAAGCTCTTAAAATGGCAGGCGAAGAACCGGTAGTACGTATTTCCGAATACTTGAAATTGGCTACTATCGAAGAATTGGATGGCCGTGCATTTAGCGTTAAAGAAGTATATGAAATTTTACAGGCTGACTTCAAATTGATGTCCGACTTGGCTCTTAAAATTCGTGAAGAAGCCGGTGAAGAAGATAACTTCGCATTGTCCAACTTGATGGAAGATCACATTGAGTACTACACTAAACAGCTTTGGTTCTTACGTGCAAGCTTAGCATAAGAAGTTAGCTTAAGTACTGCGAAGCAGTTAGTATACTTGCTCAACATAATAACAACATAAATAGCTCAACACACAATAAGATAAACAAGAAAAGCGATGGATTTCGGTCCATCGCTTTTTTGTATGTTTGAGTTAGATTTTAGAATTTTAAATTAAATTCAGCTCGATAATAGTTCCCGAGTGATTGACCATTTTGATTTTTGCTGCCAAATCCATAAAAGGCAGAAAGGCCAAGGTTTTTATCTAATGCATAATCGACTGTAGCGAGCCATCCTTTATAGTCATATAGCCAAGCTTGGGCGAAACGAGATGTAAAAACCGGTGAATTTATGTCTTCGTCAAAATATTGTAACTTAAGATCCCAAGAGTTTGCTTTAGAAAGAGTGTAGTTTCCGTAACTAATACCGGCGACCCAAGCTGTGGCATTAGAGAAGTCTTTTGCTTTAATCCATTCGCCACTATGTCCTAACATTGGGGCAACTTTAATATCGGCACTGACTCCATAAAAGTCAGTATCTATATTTTGATTACCAACTAGATAATATCCGGCTACGGCAATATTTTTAGAAAATGTTTGTCTGATTTGAATTACTGTTAATGTCGGGTTTTCATCGGTACTTAAATTAGGTACGATTTTAGTTCTTTTGCTATTTTTGGAGGCGGGAAATGTAGAGGCATAGAATGAAGTTAACGCACCGTAACCTAATTCAAGTTGAGTGGTATTAAATTTTGTAGAAAATATTATGCCGTCAAAGGGTTCATTGCTATATGCCAAACCTTCACCAAGTCGAAGACCGGTTCTACCAAGAGAAATAGTATTTGCAGTGTTGAATTTGTGATTAATTGCTAAACGATCAAATGCGATATCATTATTAAGTGTATTACCAAATTCCGGATCGCCTTTTGTATTACCTGTTCTAATCCTAATTATTGCAGATGTATTTTTGGCGATGTTGGTATCGAATTGAATCCGTGCACGATAATCAAATTTAGATTTACTATTCGTTTTGAATACGCCCTTTTCTTCCGAGCCGCGATACCGCAGGCGTATGTCGCCACTTGTTTTTACATTGCCGATTTTTTCGTTTAAATTATCTAAGCGAATTCCAAGAGCTTTCAGTTCCGATGAAAACTCATTTGATAGTTTGTTTATTATAGCCTGCTGCTCTGCAGTTGTATTCTTTTGATTAGCTATTGCTTGGCCGACCATCTGTGCCAATTCATAGCGCGTAATATTTTGGGTTCCTTTAAAGGTAGAATCAGGATATCCTTTAATGATATTTGCTTCTGCTAGTGCAGCTACAGATTGAAATGCCTAATGGTCTGAAGCTACGTCAGAAAATGGATTAGTTGCTAGTACAGGGGCAGTTGACAGTAAAGCTAGTAAAATACTTAGTGAAAACGTTTTCTTTTTCATTTGAGTTACTCCCTTTCTTGGTAAAAATGAGAACTTTTTAGGGTGTAACAGTAAGTAGTATTAACTGAAGTATAACATTAGTTATCAATTTAGGAAATAAAAAAATGATTTTTACAAGAAAATATTATAACTATGAGTAAAAGTAACAGGTCCAGTAATTAGGAATTTTAAAGGGTTTTGCTGGATTAGAAGAAAGTTCCTTTGTAAAATGATACTATGGATGCATAAAGAGCATAACAAAAATGATTGACAGTTATTCAATTGAGGTGTATCTTGTAGATAAAGGTTATGGAAAACATTTTCCATAAAGTTTAAATTGAAACCGGTTTTGTTAAGTAATAGTAAGTAGTAATTGTTTTCTTATTTTAGAAAGGATGTATTCACTATGTTAAACGACAATTGGAAAGGTTTAAATCCGGCAATAATGGTTCCTTTGAATGATGATTATTCTATTAATGAACAAGAACTTCGCAACTACGTTGAATGGTTAATTCAATATGAACATATTACAGGCCTTGTTACAAACGGTCATACCGGTGAAATCGGTGGCTTTACAAGAGAAGAACGTGCTCGAATTACTCGAATTGTAGCCGATCAAGCAAAAGGTCGTGTACGTATTATCTCCGGTGTTAGTGCCGAAGGTACAATCGATGCTATTGAAGATGCTAAGGCTGCTCAAGAAGCTGGTGCTGATGGTATCTTGTTGATGCCACCACATGTATGGTTGCGTTTTAGTATGAAACAACAATCTGCTATTCAATTTATTAAAGATGTAGCTGATGCAATCGATATCGGTATCGTAATTCATTTGTATCCTGCTAACTCTAAAGGTTTCTATCCGGTTCAAACCCTTCTTGAAATGTGCAAGATTCCTAATGTTAAAGCTATTAAAATGGGTACTCGTGATGAAGCTTTATACGAACGCGATATTCGTATCTTAAGAGAAAAAGCCCCTCATGTAATGTTATGGACTTGCCATGATGAATACATCTGTACTTCTTTATTGAATCCTGGTATGGATGGTGCCTTGATTGGTTTCTGTGGCTGCGTACCTGAACTCATCAATAATATGTACCAAAAGGTACTTGAAGGTAATTTGTTTGAAATTCGTGAAGCTAACGAACCAGTTCAGAGAATGTCAGCAGCTATTTATGGTACAGGCGAACCTACCGGTGAAGCTCATGCACGTATGAAAGAAGCTCTTTATCAACGTAAAGTATTTAGCTCTCCATTAATGCGTAAACCTTTAATTCCGTTATCTCAAGAAGAAAAAGATAGTGTAGCAGAAGCTATTAAATTGGGTGGCGTAAAAACGGTAGACTTAGTATAATACTGACAAGAAAATTTATTCACCCACGAACTCAAGAATGTTTTGAAGAGCGGGTTAAAGATGTGAAAGTAGAGAGGATAACTGAATAGGTTTATCCTCTCTTTTCATGAGTTTGTACGGTGAATTTCCTAATTTATATATGGGAGATACAGCTATGGCTAATATAATGGTAGACGGAAAACCCGTTAGAAAATTAAGCTTTTGGGAATTGTTGAAGAAAGTAGGACCGGGCATTATTTTAACCGGAGTGGTTATAGGTCCTGGAAATATAACAATATCAGCTATGTTGGGGGCCAATTATGGTTACAGCATGATTTGGTTAATATTGCCGATTATTTTTATGGGAATCGCATTTATGATGACGGCATATAGGATTGGTATGTTAACCGGAATGCCGATTATTCATGCAATACGTCATTATTATGGAAATTGGGCTGCTATTATTGCCGGTATCGCTACTTTTTTGGCCTGTTTTTTCTTTACATTAGGGAATATTACAGGTACAGGTGCCGGGATGCAGTTAATTTTTAATATTAACTGGAAAATAGGTGCATTGATTATGTTAGTAATTTTGATGTATTGCTATTTTTCTAAAGGTGTTTACAATAAAGTCGAAAAAGGAATTTTAATTTGTATAGTAGCAATGATTATTGCTTTTTTTGCAACCTTAGTTTCAGTTGGCGGTCCTGATTGGGGAGAATTTGGGTATGGCTTATCTCATTGGACTGTGGCTGCTGGTAGTTTAGCTACAGCATTGGGGTATATTAGTACTAATGCATCAGTCACAGCCGGTGTTTATGGCACTTATTTAGGTCTAGAAAAGAAGTGGAAGAAAGAGGATTTGTTTAATGGTACTATGTTTGCTGACTCATTGGTACACATTATATCTGTGGTCTTGATTTCGGGTGCAATTGTATTAGTAGGCGCTATTGTATTACATCCGCAGGGCTTAGGAATTAAACAGCCAGCTCAGTTAGCTGATTTATTGGTTCCATTTATGGGTGATGCAGCTAAATATCTAATGGGCGTTGCTTTATTGGGTGCCGGGTTCTCCTCTTTGTTAGGGAATACACAACGAGGAATGGTTTTACTAAATGCCGGATTTGATAAACCAGTTGGCCTAGAGTCAAAACCTATAAAATGGGGGTGTTTAATCTGTATTGTAGTTGCAACAATTATTTGCTTCTTCTATAACGGATCTCCAACTCAATTGATTTTTATTGCTAATGTGGCTACTGCAATTGCGACACCGTTTGCGGGCCTATTTATGACATTGATGATTTTTCGTGATGATATTAATGAAGGATATGATAAACCACGGTTCTTGCAGTTTTCGATGTTGATTAGCTACTTGTTTGTGTTAGTTATTACTGGTTTTGCTGTTGCTAAAATGTTCTAATTTTTTTTACATTGAGTTATAATACTATTATATAAGTATTATTATTTTATTCTGTTAATGTTAATTTATTAAAGGTTGATATAAATATTGTGCTATATGATTTAAATGATCGTATTTTGGTTGAGGTAATATAATGTCGTATTCTATTGAAGATGTTGCTAATGAGGCCGGCGTTTCTATTGCAACCGTGTCTAGGGTAATAAATAACTCTAGCCATGCTGTTTCAGAAAAAACGAGAAAAAAGGTTGAAAAGGCAATAAAAAAACTTGATTATAAACCAAATATTTCGGCTCAAACATTACGTCAATCCTATACGAATGTAATTGCTTTTATTGCAAGAGATTTATCTGATGCTTATTACGGTGAAATGGCGAGAGGTATTACAGAAGCAGCTATAAGCAGAGGGGTTTTGTCTTTTGTTTGTAATACAGGGCGTAAGACAGATGATGAAATGCGTTATCATGAATTGTTTAATCAATATCGTATACGCGGTTTGATTTTGGGCGGTGGCGGCTTTGATACTGAGGCTTATAAGAACAATCTTCGAGATGAGGTAGAGAAGTATAAATCTCGTAACCTTAGAATCGTTGCATTAGCACCACAAGGTATTGAAATGGATTCAGTTATGATTGACAATTCTGAGGCTTCTAAGAAAATGACAGAGTATTTAGTGGATCATGGACATAAAAATATTTTGTACGTTGGAGGACCTGCTAATGTTTGTACCGTTAAGGAACGTTTAAAAGGGTTTAAATTAGTGTTACAAGAGCACAATATACCTATTAATAAGAAACTAATTATTCATACGGATAATACTTGGAAAGGCAGTTATGAAACTGTTAGTGAAGTATTAAAATCAGGGCATGAATTTACAGCAGTTTTTTGTGATAATGATAATGTGGCCTTAAGTGTGATGAGAGCTATTCAGGATTTTGGTCTGAGTGTGCCGGAAGATATTTCTGTAGTAGGTATGGGGGGGTTACCCAATAGTCAATATTCGTCTCCTCAACTAACCACAATAAAAATACCATTGTATGAGATTGGCGCAAAGGCTGTAGAAACGGTACTGACCACTAAAGATTATCCAAATACTGTTGAGAAACTTTTGTTTTCGACAGAGATTCGAGAAGGAAGTAGCGTAAAAAGCATTATTAGTAATGAAAATAAATAAAAAGAGTAGCCGTAACTTCAGATTACTGTAGTGACCCCAAAAAGTTAGACTTTTATTTCCGAGAAGCCTGAATAGGTTTC
>NZ_JALKIG010000015.1 GCF_023051165.1 Veillonella sp. KGMB01456 | reverse complement strand
ACCCTTTATCTTTGTCAAAAAAAGATAAAAGTGCTACAAACCCAGTATTTATCTAAGTTTGCAGCACTTTCTACACACACTTTTTGTCCTATAACTCTCTTTTTATTATTCTTTATTTTCTTCTAAAGTCTTAAACCGAATATATTCTGATTTAGTCATATGCTTAGCATCAGCCAACGAACCGAGCAAGTCCCATTCTTTATCGGACATCTTGATAGACCTGATTTTTTTTACCTCATCTTTTGGCAGAGCCGGTTTGCCGGCCCCGGCGCGTCTCCCGCCCCATGTATTTTTTACTTTTTTTTCGTCCATGATTTGCTAAATTCCCTATCCTTAAATAACGCGGCCAATCCAGTAATTTGCTTTAGTCTTATTACCTCGTCGGCGTCCATTCCTAGATGTTTGCCAATCCAATCATTAGACAACCCCATCTTCACGAGTTCCGCGACTATGTTACTCATCAAATCTACGTTATGCGACCCCCTAGCGCGATTATGCCGAATAGTGCTCGCCATTCTACCGCTAATAGGCTTATCAATTACCGACACAGGTAACCTACCGCCTTCACGCTCTCTTATATTTTTATATTTTAACATAATTGAATAGCGATGAAAACCATCTACAATTTCGTACATGTCGGCGTCCTTATCGTAATAGCACACGATAGGCATAGTATACCCATCTTCTTTTATACTATCATATAGGAGTTTCATACCCCACGATGATATATTTTTTACATAATTGCCATTTATGTATTTCTTGCTCCAGATTACTTTTTGTAGAATAAGGACATAAAAATATAGCTAATTCGCAATCAGTAGAATTTATTAAATCCACCGCAACTCTAGTCTTTCCGGAACCCTGCTTCATGAATAAGGCTCCGACCTTTAGACGCTTGAACTTATCAAACGCCTTTTGCTGATTATCAGATTTCATCACGTACCAACTCCTCAATTTCTCTTACTTCTGCTTCTATCTTAGACGGTTTAGTAACTTTTAAATAACTTGTTTCTTCGTCCATTGGATTTAGTGAAGAATTATCAAAAGCATCTAACATCTCTTCGGCGCCTAATTTATCTACAAGATTGCCCTTTTTATATAATTGAAATTCCCAGTCATCGGTAAAAGAGAAAGAAGAACGATACCCCTTATGCCCCTCCTCTCTGACTAATTTTGAAGGATGGTAAAATGTTAGGCCTTTCCATTTAGACTTATTCGGCATTTTTATAATTGTAGCTTTTGCAGTTTCCCCTATTATGTTTTGTGTATTGAATTTAATTTTATGCCACATTGTGGACCTCCTTATATTTTTTAACTAAATTACTAGCAAGTTTGTACTGTAAATCTCTGTAATATTCCATATCTTTTGCATTTCGGATATGCCCTTGAACTTTAATAACTTTGTGATTCTTATAATCTTCGATACTATATGCGTCCTTCGAATAGTCCAACCCGTATTTTTTGGTAATTTTATTGTTCAATCCATATACAACAAAATTTTTTATTTTCCGACATCCTGTGATTTCTTGCAATGCGTAAATTAATAACATTGTTTCTACTGCGCGCATTAAGGCAGTTACCTTAGAGCCGTGATAACTTTTAATTTCACTAGCCGTTTTTGAGCTTTTATCGTATCCGTCCATTTCGCAGAGAATACCTTTAAAGTCAAGGACTACATTACGCTCGCCAGATACGGGAACTAGTAACTCCATATCATGTCCGATTTGGTGTGTGTATCCTTTTACTATATCGCGGGCGCCCTTTGCTCCCATTTCTTTAATTTCTTCTACCGTAAACTTATTTAGTACCGATTTTCTGATTTTCATTATTCCTGCCTCCATTTTGATATTGGTATATACTCATTTCTTAATTAGAGTATATACCAATATCAAAACGAAGTCAAGCTAAAATTTAAAAATTTTTAACCAAAATAAAAAAAGGGGGCTGTATCTGAAATGTGAGTTAAAACTCAATTTCGATACAGCCCCCTTTTCTAAATCTCACCGGATGCACGCATAACGGAGCGCACGGGCCGAGATAACAGGATCACGCATCCTTTCTCATCGTGTAAACGTGTACACGGCGCCAGCTAGTAGGATATATTGGAGCCATTTAATTTTACGGTCGCGGCTCTGCACCCCGCGCTCGTATGCGTTCAATGATTCCTCTGCTTTCTTCAATGATTCGAGCGTCGCGCTGGAGGATTTCGTCAATCGTTCCACTTCCGCCCGTGATGCGGTCAAGGACTGCACTAATTGCGTCCGCTCGCTCTCCAATAGCGCGAGCTCGGTCTTGGCTGTCGTCAAGTCCTGATTTAATGTTGTTAGCTGCGTCTGTAATGTCTTGTTGTCCTCGGCTAGCGTTGTCAATCTCGTATCTAATCCGTTCAGCTCCGCCTCCGTTATCACGTACGCCGCTGAACAGGTAATATACGCCACCGAGAAGAGCAAGGACAGCGCAAACGATAATACCAATTTTCGCATACTTATTTAACCCTCCCCACAGCATCATAGGTCATCCCACCGAGCCGCATATCCGCGCACGTCAACGTGTACAAAGTCCTGATAGTAATATTTCCCGATGCCATCGGCGCCGCACTCCTCGGCCACTTGGGCGAGCTCATCGACGCTCATATCCTGCACCCAAATATCGCAGGCAAGGCCTTGCGTATGATACGAGTTAGGCACACCGCCCACCTCGTAGTTATGTTCCGGGCAGCGGTAACAGCTGGTTACGTGTACCGGTTTACCTACGGCCGCGCGGATGCGCTCCAGTAAATCGACTAACTTAATATCGATAATATGGTCGAGGCAAGTATGCCGGCCACATTGACACATGAGCTCTAACTCGCTGAAATGCTCGCTTACTTGATACATAGTTGACCTCCTAACTGCGGCTTACTACCGCTTTGCCACCGATAAAACCGATAAGCCCACTACTGATATTAGTAGCGAGCTCGTTATAACCGAACCATACGGCCATCACGTCCACGATGCCCAGAATGGCTATAACAATTAATTCGTTGCGCCCTTCGTTCATTTCTTAATCACCTCCGATATGACCTTAATTACACGATCCAATAGCATAATATTATTCGGGTTAATCTCCCGGAGCTTTTCAACGATGCTCGATAGTTCGCAAAATATCGGAATGTGCATAATTGTAAGGGTGGCCAATATATCCACCCGGAGTCCGAAATACTCATAGTCAGAGATGTACATCAGTGGCAAGGATAATAATAAAAACCACGGGTACTGCTTTATAAATTTAGCAAACAGCGCCTCCCGTAGCCCCTTACTCGCTAAGTAGCGCCGTTGTTTGCCCTTGTGCTCCACGGCACCCCAGCCCCGCCACACGAGGGCCGTAAGAATGTTGATAACCGTACCGGGCTTACCTACGGCCGCGTTATAGTTGCTGGCCTCGATTAAGAGCCTGAGACAGGTATCAATCATCACGAGTAAGATAATCGCCACGATGGCATTACTTAAGTCCTCGAGGATGCCCGGAGTGATAGTCCGGGTCAAACTCTCCGAGGCGCTATTTAGTAAGCGATCAAGGATTGGAGGTGGTGGCGTTGTTATCAGTTCCAGCATTGGCCGCGTCCTCCTTTTGCTTTGCGGCCTCTACCGCTTTAAATACATCACATGTACACTTCCCGTCCTTATTGAGCTTACTTGCACAATAGGGGCATCGTTTGGTAATCTTGAAAAATGACATAGTTATTATACCTCCTTAGTTAGCTCTTGCAACTGTTCCACGTAGGCCGCGTCGAGGTCCGTCGCATCCTGCTGGATAGCTGCGGCCGCCACATTATTTCCATTGAGTAATGCCGTTAAGTATTGCCCTTGTAACTCATCCCGGGCCGCCTGATATTCAGCATCTAAGGTGGCACGCGCCGCCGCTGCCACTTCCTCGGCTGTCGGCTCGATAGGTGACGCCTCGACGATTTTACCGTCTTTGATGACATGTTTAATGTTAACGTCGGTAAATACGGCTTGCTCTTTCTCTTTGCACACGTGGGTATCATGACCCTCATACTCCTTTTTTGCTTTAGCGACTAAACCGTCCATAGTTTTGGCGTGTTGGCCTAGTAAGTATGTCGCGATACGCTCCTGCTCGCCGTTGCGATTTGGAGCGCTTAACACGTTGAGATAAGTATTATCCATCGTATCAATCCTTTCTGTTTCTAAATTTTGGAGGTAAAAATGAGACTACCAAACGGCTACGGCCAAGTCTGTAAACTAGCCGGTAACCGCCGGCGCCCCTATATGACGCGCAAAACAATAAACTATACCGATACAGGTCGCGCCCTGTATCACGTCGTCGGGTATTATGCGACGCGAGCGGATGCGCTGACCGCCCTCGCCGTCTACGATGGCGCTTATGGCCGCATCAATTAACGACTTGACCTGGGCCTCGGTAAGTTGCGACCGGCTGAGGGATTCTATAGAATTTGACAGTTCTGTATCTTTATTTTTCAAATTCTCAATATCCGTTAAGCTATTTCAAAGCTAGACAGACTGTCAATATTGGTCGTAATAATGACATTGCCCTCGGTAAGATATCCTTGGGCTATGAAACTAGCTTACCAAAAGCTATATAATAGCAAGCCGGGGCAACACTATTAGATGTGCGGAATGTACAACTATTAGCCGTTTTATAATCTTTTAAAACGTTGACAGTTAAGCTGAATTTATTATCGCTTGCATCGATAACGCCAACCGGAATAATGGTGTAATCGGTATTATTAAAAGCTATTGCAAAGTTTGTCGTGGCTGCATTATCGGAAGGCCGTCCGGTTGTTCCACCTTGGCTACTAACGGCCAATGGTAAGCCAATCAAAGTTATGAGCCATTAATTGACCGGCTCCACTATAAGTATTTAATTTAAAACTAGCTAAATTAGTTTTTATAGCAGTTAAAAATGTGTAATAACCTTGACCGGCTGCCGTGCCAGTGGCTAACACTTTATATTCTTTTGTATATTGGATAGGTAAAAGGATATTACTATCAGCATTGCCGCCGTTGCTTCCACCTTGGATAATGAGCCCGCCAAAAAGTACCCCGAAGCATATATACCATGCGTTCGGATTGGTAAAGGACCACGTCACACCTAAAGTTGTAAATGTTTTATCGCGGATAGCAATAAGTACCGCCTCCGCGAAATCGGAAATCTGAGACGCCTTGAAATTCTTGTACGCGGCAAGAGCCTCGCTTATTTTGGTGTCTACTGTTTTAAGAGTGTCCGTAATTTTACGAGCTACATACGATTTTACCCACTTCACACGTGCGCCTAACTTACTAATCGCACTATCAGTAGTATCGGAATCCCGATCCGGCGTGCTATCCGTCGTAAATAACACGGAGTGCGCGTCGGTATTGTTATTGTGCGCTGTTAAGTCCCTGAGTTTAAGTAGGCCGTCTGGATCAAGTACAGCCGTAGTGTTGCCGGCGTCATCTACGCCGATAAAAATAGAAAAGTCTACCGAGATGACTGTCGCCCCGCCTTTAGCAGGTAAAAAGTCATAGCTCGGGTCAGTCATAACTAGATATAAAATCTCGCCAAGGTCCGGGTCTTTTGCAAACAGCCCCACCTCGCGCATATTAAATCCGGTAGTCACATCGGTATTAGTAAGAGTCGTACTCACCTCGGTAACGCCCGTCTCAACCGGTTCAATGCTTGTAACACCAACGTTAAGTCGCGGCTCTGCGAGGTCTGTTGCAGTCTCATAACTATCTAGCTGACCCGATCCAAATTTAAACTTTGTAAATTCCATTTTGATGCGCCCGGCGCGCACCTTGGCGTCGAGGTTACGACCTCGCTCCGTAATTACGCTATTACGCCAATCTGCCATCGATTTTAACCTCCTTAAATATACGTACTGTCGTACTTGCCTTAATAGATGCACGCCCGGAACTGTCGCCTATCGTACGCGGTGTTACCTGTATGCGCTTATGCACGTAAGAAGCTGTACTAAGTCGCGCCGCCGCCTTTGGCCGGCGTACAAAGGTAATCCCGTCCAAGTGCGACCGTGTATTTTTGGCGACGTAAATCGCCCGGACTGTAGCATCGATTGTCCTACTCGATACAAGCGGACCTTTAATGTCGCCCACCTTGAAAAAGTAAGGCCGGCCGCCATATTCCCAGTATTCCTGTACCGTTGCCCCGTCGATGAGCGTATCGACGACCTGCTGCACCGCGTCCGGTGTGCCCTTGATGCGATGCCATGCGATAGACGTACGCACGAGCTCACGTTTACGCTCTACCGGCGTATTGGCGTCGTAAAAATCGACTTTAAACTGCTTAGCTAGTAAGTCGATAACGTCCTCCGGTAACTCGTCAATACGGGCCAAAATTAAAACCGTACGCGATAACTGAGTCACCGCCGTAAGCTCCGCGTCTATCGCTTTGGCAGCATTTGAGATAATTGGATCACTGGCAAGGTTAGGCGGCAAGATGTCGAGTAAATGAGTCTCTATCAGCTTAAGCATCCTCTAACCCTCCTAGTGTCAAATTAACGGTCTGTTCTCCGGCGACCTGACTCGCCAAAATCTTAGTAAAGGCCGGCTCTTGGAGCTCTACCCGTTTAGCGCCGGCTTGGATGATGCGGTGTATTAGCTCGGATGGGTTAATATCTCGCCCGAGTTTAGCGCGCTGCCATGCCGTGTAATCATCAACAGCCTGTTGTACTGCCTCTCGAATGGCGGTAGCCCTTGACGCATTATTGGCGTCAATATAAAAAGCCCCTCGCACGTTATACGGAACAACGGCCGGAGCTTTCACAAATACCCTATCAGTAAGGGGGCGGATGCGCTTATCATTACATGTACTATTGACTGCCTCTAAAATTTCAGCAGTGGCAGGCTTGCCGGATTTGAGCAAAACATAAATAAATACTTTACCCTCGTTGCCCTCTGGACTATCTACGGCCACGTCCCCTATACTCGTATGAGCGGACATGGCGTGATATATATAGGCATCATCCGGACCAGCTACGCTAAATTGTCCCGGTGCCACCTTGATGCGTTCGCGATAGTCGTCGTCCGCCTCAGTATCAGCGCCGCCGTTTGTCGTGGTCGTGTTGGCCACGGTAGGCAAGTATGGCAACGGATCAACTAACCGACTTAGTTCGCCCGGTAAATATCCGTTTCCCAATTCCCCGGCTTGCTGACACGCTACTACGACATCGGCAGTTAATTGCCCCGGCGCTATCTGCGCCACCTCAGTAGTGGCGAACATGAGCGCCCCGTCCGGTGTTACCCTCGTACCTTTTGGTATAATAACCGCGCTAGGCTGCGGAGCGGACAGCGTAAAACGCACCGTCGTAACCGCCGCCGACGCCGGTAGGCGCTCCGTGCCGACTAGCATACCGAGAATATCCAAAAAGACACCCTCGGCAAACGCTAGCATGTTTTGCCGTGTTAAATAATCAATTAAATTGCGCTGCTCGCCTATGATGCTAGCGAGCGAGCATAAAAAAAGCCTTACCGGGTCCGCTAATGCTAGCGTCCGACCGGTTAAGGCCTCATAAACTGTTATAATATGCTGTTTAATAGAGTCGGTGTCCGTCTCTATAAATTTGATGTTATTAAGATCCAATTATAGCCACCTCCAATACTGGGCGCAGGATACCGTCTGCCGTGTCGCCCTCTGACTGATTGACATAGGATATCCGCACCACCTTACACCGTGGCTCGTATTTGGCAATTTGTTGGAGGATTGATGCGGACATTTTGGCCTGTGCTACCGGTATCGGTAAGTCGATAAGTTCGCCGTCGAGCCCAAATCCGCGCTCAAGGGGTACGCTATACCGTACTGTCGTAAGTATGGTATAAACATTTTGCAGTACCTCCTCCAGCACGCTAGCCGGCGCTAGATTGACCGTTTTCGGTGTTGTTGTTATTAGCCACGTTTGCACCGCTCACACCTCCCATCGGTAAGTCAGGCGCCTTTTTAATCGTAATACTAAGCGTGGATATTAATATATTCCCCGTCCGGTCGGTATTACTTACCTCGTCGCCTACCTCTGTAATTACCCAAGGCGCCCCACCTAACGGGGTGCCGTTAATAATAAAATATTCGCGCCGGCCCTCCTCGGCCATTTGTCGGATTTTGTCGCTTTCCTCTGCCGGGTTAACCCCTAGCATGGCGTTAAAATGTATAACAAATGAGATTTCCTCCGTGTCCGGTCCTAAGTATTCGAGCACCGGTGCAGAGCCGATAACCTCGTGCGACGCGTATTTATATGACGTTTTCCGGCTGTATCCGTCGTAAGTTAAAACCTTACTACTCGACACCTCAAATACTAAATCGCCATACGTGCCTAGAGCGGAGGTCGGTAAGTACCGGCCGAGCCCTAAGGCGTTGGCTACTTGCTGCGCCTGTACATACATCGAGTGCCCGAGCTCCGTCTTTTTAAAATTATCTAAAAATGCCACGTACTCACCTCCTACTTATTAGGCGGAGCCGTTGAGCCGCCGCCCGGAATAATACCGCCGTGCGTGTGATTTACTAGGCTCACGCCGTTAACTACTACATCGCCGGCGCCGCCGTTAATTGTCACAGTTGGCGCGTTGATTGTCACGCTGCCCGTGGCGTTAACTGTGATATTGCCGTTATCGTTGATAACGCTCGAACCGTCCGCAAACTTGACCGCTCGCACGCCTTGCCCGTTTGCCGGTGGCGTATCCTTGCTATTGTACATAGTGCCTAAGATATACCCCTCTGTGAGGTTGTTATCGTTGGCACTAAATAAGCACACCACCTGCTCGCCTACGTAAGGCAGCCAATACACCTTAGTATCTTGACTACCGGTAGTAATAATATGCAAGTCCGCACTAACTAAGTCGTCACGGTCCGGAAATGTAACACGAGCCGTCATGTCCGCCGGGTTAACACTCGACACAATCCCGACGCGCGCTAAATTGCGTAGTACCTTCTTAATATCCATTTAAGCACCTCCGGAGTTCTACGGATGTCGTATATCCGCCGCCGACCTTATGCGCCGCCTTAGTGATAATGTACTTCCCGTCAAACTTTCTAAATCCTTCAACGGTTACCGTAAGCCCTGCCGACAACCTAATATCACCGGTTAAAGTCATTGCGCCCGTGACTTCGTCCTTGTTCTTTTCCCGTAACTTATTACGGGCGAGCCGTTCCGCCTCTGCGATACTCTCGACTTGTTGGTTAACCTGTAGCACCTTGCCCGTACTCTTATTTGGATCCGTATAGGTGTACTCGATTACAGCTTTAGTCTTGGTATCGGTGTGCTTAACGTGGCACGCCTTGTATATCTCACGTGTGGAGCTTTTAAAATCCCACGATGTGAGAGTTATTACCGGGTCTACCGTTGTCGCCGGCGTCGTCGCTTGCGGATTCCGCAATACCGCCACGGGCTCGGCCTGCTCGTATTTGTACTCCTCAAATATAACGACTTGATTATCGGTAACCTTAAGAGCAAGCCCGGCGTCCTTACAGCATTTTTGTAAAAACGCCAGGTCGGACTCGTCGGACTGCTCTATCCGGTCGTATTTAATTTCCGCCGTGGTGTCGTAGTATAACGTACACCCGGCGGCCGTGGCCAGCTCATTAGCTACCGCTTTTAGTGTGGTCTTTTCCCAACTCCGGGACTTTTCCACTCCTCGGAGGGCTGATGCCTCCGGCACGCTAACCGCGCCTATGCTTACCGTGTGCGGTGGATATTTTAGAGTTACCTCATCAATTTCAAACTCTCCGCAGTCTAGCCGCATCAGGTCTCCTTCAAATCGCCAATGCTCTAGCACAATGGCCGCCCGGAGCTTGGCTCCTTTGTCCGGTAGCCAGTCCCCTAGCCACAACTCCGCCACGTCGTGCAGGTCTACCGAAATGTCGTCAACCTCGCCGCTCATGGCGTCATTAAATGCAAAGCCCGTAACAAACGGCGCAATATCTTGCGAGATATTAACGCCGTCGTACGTGAGCTCTATATAAGATTTAGGCGCTCTCATGTCTTACGCCTCCACGGAGGGGCGTAGGTCACTGCATCGCGTGGTACGTCCGGTATAGTCAAGACTGTACCGGCGCTAAACCTCGACACGCCTACGTGTTGCCGGTTAGCCTGCATAAGTAAATACGTGTATGCTTCGCTACCCATTTGGCGCAAGGCGATCATGTCCCATACGTCGCCCGCTGCCGTTGTGTACTTGCTAGGCATAGCTTCTCCGCCCCCTCCTTGCTTCTAATTCTTGTAATTTCCGCTCCAGCTCATCGAGCACATCGCGCGCGGCTCGCTCGATTTGAGCAACTGTCGAGGCGTCCGCGTTGCCTTGTACGGTAATAGTAATCGGCGCGGACAAGGATACGCCACCGCCGCCAGTGCCTACATCCATTCCCAATAATTGGGCGGTCTTAGTCACGAGCCCCCGACTGCGGGCGCTATTATTGATAGGGATATACGCCTCCGGCGATTCTTCGGCAAACCACGCTAAATGTGCGCCCTTGCCTACGATGTCGCCCTCAGCGTGCCCCGGTAAGTCGACACCGGCGGGCGGACCGCCCATCTGGTTTTGCACCCAGTTAACGGTAGCGCTGATAGGGTTCGCGAGAAAATCCTTAAACCCTTGCCACTTATTCTGCGCCCAACTTACAAAGTCCGCTATTTTAGCCTCTGCGTCGGATATAAATCCGGTCACCGCACCGGACACCGTATCCCATCCGGCTACTAGCTGATTCCATAGCCACGTCGCCTCGTTAGCTATCCAGTCCCAGGCCGCCACCGCTGCTGCGGCTACATCGTCCCAGTAGATAATTAAGATAGCTATCAGGGCTATAATAGCAATAATCGCCAGCGCTGCCGGGTTGGCCGCCATAGCGCCATTAAAGAGCCACTGTGCGGCCGTCATTGCCTTAGTCGCAGCTACACCGGCCCACCGTGCCACGGTTGCCGCTCGTTCAGAGTTTTGTAAGGCTACAATAGCCGCCCGAGTTAACTCAATACCGGCTGATACAACCCTAAACCCTTTATAAGCGAGTACCAAGCCCGCCACAGCTGCGGCCATACTGAGTATGCCCTGCACTACTGCCGGGTGTTCCTGCGCTAATCGAGTTACCCACATTACCTGATTAGCGAGCCAACTCGTGCCGGCCGCGATGCTAGGAATTAAGGCGTCGCCGATAGTTACGGCCATAACACTAACCGCCGCCCTTGCCTGATTAAGTGCAAAAGTCGTTGTCTGCATTTTGGCCTGAAATTCCTTGTCGACACTGCCCGCTCTGCCCTCCTCATTAAGTCGGGCAAAGTTAGCCCGGAGCTTATCAGTACCTGCCGCCAGTTTTGCGATATTGTCCTGATATTCAGCCCCGAACATATTAGTTAAAATCTCAGCTTTGGCCGCGCCGTCGAGCTGATTAATCTGATCCAAAAGTTTTAAAGTCGTCCCTTTGGAGTCCTTGATAAAGTCCTCTTGTAACTGCTTGGCATCCATCCCCATTTGAGCGAGGGCCGCCTGAAACGATTTACCCTGTACCGGAGCCGTGGCGAGTTTTGTCATAAATGCATTTAAACCGGTAGACGCAACCTCTGCGGTATCGCCTAACTCGAGCATAGTCGTACCCATAGCCGCTATCTCGCCATTTGAAAAGCTCGTTTGTGCTGCCGTACCGGAGATACGCTGCATAACATTAATAATCTCGCCGCCTTTTGCGGTTGTTTGATCGTCGAGATAGTTGATAGTATCAGCTAACTCTCTAATCTGCGCCCGACCCTCCGTGGTGTCGATTTTGATACCGCGGATATTCGCAATTTTGGCCATTTGTTCGGCCACGATTTCGCCGTCCGTCTCAAATGCTTCACCCATTTTTACGGAAAGCGTGGTAAACTCTCTCAGTCCTTCGGCGCCTTGTACGCCCATTCGTGCGGATGCCTCCATAGCTCCGGCTACCTTATCCGGAACGATACCGAGCTCCGTCGACATGGATTTTACAGCATCGCTCATTTGGTAGTACGTTTCGGTGTATTGTAGATTTTCATCGCGCGCGCCGTCTACCTGTTTAGCCACGCCGGCCATAGCCTGCTCATAATTAATTGCTTCACGGGCCGCCAATGCTAAGGGCGCCGCTGCTATTGCTATGGTTGCGGCCGTACTTCTAAACCCGGCTACGGCATTAGTAAAATTGGCCTGCGCCGCAACATTGGCCGCCATACTAGCCCTTAGTGCCGCATTCCGAGCTGTCACTCCCTCGATCTCAGTTGCTACCTGCTTAAGGTTTCCGGTGTATTCCCGAGCCTTAGCATTGAGCGCATCCATCTGCGAGCGATACTGCGCTTCGGAAATTCTGCCTCGATTAAAAGCCTCAGTCAGTCGGTTTTGCTCCGCCGTGGTTGTTGCTAATCGCGATTTATACTGCGTAATTTTGGTACTAATGGCCACCATGCCAGTATTATACTGATCCGCCGATATTTTGCCGGCGTTAAATTTAGCAGTTAAAGCCTGCTGTCTTGCTTCAAGGTTGGCAATATTTTGCCGATAACTCGACGTTTTAACGTTTAAATCGGTCATAGCCGCCGAATAGGCCGCCTGTCTTGCCCTACTACCATCCATAGCGGCATTAAGGGCCGCCTGTGACGCTTGCACGTCGGACAGTTGGCCCTTTAGCCCCTTTTGTTTTGCATTTAAACTACTAATCTGCGCCCCGTAAGCCGCTATTTGAGATTTTGCGGAGTCCATGGCGCCGCTAAATCCGCTCGCAATTTGGCCGTTGAGCTTAAATTCGATTTCAAAAATTTTAGCCATTGGACCTCCTCCCTACTTGCCTGCCGCTTCTTCTCGAGCCTCGGCGATAGCCTCTTGCTCTTGCTTCACGACCTCAGTAATATCATCAAGCCAATAGGATAAATCCTCTAGTGTAAGATTCATCCAATATTCTGCGGGTCCGAAGTCTCGGAGTCGGGCTGCGATTCGTCGATAGATACTTCCGACGTCTCCGTCTCCGCTCTCATACTCCTCAGGGTCTCCGAGCCAAGCTGCAAAAAAGAGCCCACCGTCCAACACAACTTGTTATACTCGTACGCAGAGAGCGCTTTAATAATTCCGAGGTCCTCTTTCAGGGCACGCGCGGCAAGGCGCGCCTGGAATGCTTTAGAAAATGCCAAATCCGGCTGATGATTACCGGCACGACGCTCAGCCATTTCGCAGGCGTTAAAATCGTTACCGGTTAACTTTTCCAAACCGGCGATAAGTGTATCGTCATCGTATTTTTTAGTAACCATAATTATTTACCTAATGCCTTTCTGATGTCGGCCCAGTAATCGACGCCGTCAATTACACAAACGCCGTTCATAATGTCGATGTTGTAAAGTTCTTCGCCGTCAACAACGGCCTTAATAGCATTGATAGAAATATCTGTCGTGGAGCCTGTAGTCTCAGTATTAGCAAGTTTACCCATGCTAGTTTTAGTGACCCAACCACCCACCTGAACGGACACAGCGGATACCTGTAAGTCCCCGGTCTCAGTGTTTTCTGTTTGTTGTGCTCCGCGGAACTCTACTTGATGGTAGCGTTGTCGTGCGAATTTGGAGAGCGATTTTTCCACAATCTGCCACGTGATAGTCGCTTTCATGGACTTAAGTTGGCCGAGTGTTGGGACCTCTAACTCCCCGGCAAGCCCGCCGCCTTTGATGGTGCTTGTAATAAACTCGAGGTCTGGCAAGCTGACCTCTGCGACCCCGAACTCCTCGGAGCCATTAGCGTACACGGTAAACGTGATTAATTTGTCTCTTAATTGTTTAGCCATTTGCCCCTCCTATTACCCAAATAAAACGGATAAGTACTCAACGTCGTACTCTAAATCAAATACGATTTCACGCGCCGGGGATGGTGGAGTAAGGTATACCTTAAATCGGATAATACCGTCCATCAAATCCGTTTTAGCGTTGTCCGCCTCGCGGAACTCAACGCGCGCACCTAATAATGCCCCTTGTGCTACTAAGCTATTGAGCCATAACTGCGCGCTATTAACTACAGAGTCGACAAGTCGCAAGTTAGTAGGGTCGTCAATTTTACTCCAGTAGGTAGTAATCAAGGTATTAAGTACAAAGTTGAACATTCTGCGCACCGGGATAAATGTATCCTTCGGGTCTGTTGTGCTAGGGTATGCCGTGGTGCGGTTGCCCCACACACGCCACCCGCCGATAAAGTTCAAGGCTGTAACTACGCCCTGCCCGTTGAGGTAAGCCCCGCTCGCAGAGGTCAAGAAAATTTCTTTGCCGTCTTTAAGCACCGCACTATCGGCCTGGAGACTTTCGTTAGACGGGGACTTATACGGCAAGTTACCATAGTCGGCGTCGGTCTTAGCTAATACGTGCGCAATTTGAGTGGATAAATGATATTGACGGCCGCCAAGGCTAACTTTTGGCCACGCCAAAACTTGACGCGTACTATTAAAGTTATTCTTGTTTTTCCATGCGGAAACGTCCGCATAATTGCGCACTGTTTCGGTATCAACATCCGCGATAGACATTGCACTAAATACGCCGGATACGTTGGTTTCTTTAGCTTTCATAACCGCCGCTACTGCCGGCTTGTGGCTCCAGCCCGGCGCGATAATCGTACAAGGCACGAGCCCAAACTGTGGGAATACCTGATGTACAAGCTCTAAGCCTTTAAGATCGCCCTCGCTGTCGATACCGCCGATAATGTCATCCTCTGTTACCATACTGGCGTCGACGTGGTCATAGCTTACCACTACAGAGGTGGCATCCTCTGTCAAAGCGATAACGAGTTGCTCGTCATCGTTATACGTTGCCGTGTAGTCCTTATCGAGTTGCAACGGTTCCGCCGCTTGTGTTTTGCGCACGACTAACGTATCTAAGAGTACCGGCTTATCGATAGTGCCCATATTATCGGTCAAGGCCAGAGCCTCATTAGTTACTGTTTTTTTGTGCTTTTTAGGGTCAAGCACATTAATAAAAACAGCCGGGTACACCTGGAATAATGCAAACTGAGAGTATACAACCTCAGAGAGGGTATAATCTGCCCAATTTTTACTATTACCGATACGGGTAATAGCCTCGCTGTAGCTTGTCACGAGTAACGGCTTGTTGGTGCCGATTGGGTCTTTAGATAAGTGCACCGGTGCGGTGCCGACTACAACACTAAGCGCTGTATCGACGCGCGTCGGTGGTACAATCGCGGTTGCCGTCTCACGGCCATAGACTCCGTGCCCGTATACATCTGCCATTATTGGTTACCTCCTTTAGTAAGTCGTTCCTTTGCCTGCTCGTATGCGGCTTTTAAGGCGCTCCCCTGTGTATTGAGTTGTGCCTCTGCCTCGCCGACACGATTAAGCGGAATAAATAAAGTTTCAAGTAACGGATACACTGCTTTTACTTGCTTAACGATGGCCGGTACGCCGTCGATATAGACGCTACCGGTAATCAGGCCTAATTCAAATTTGTTAGGCCCTAAGTACATAACTTGCGTCTTATCGGTAGTTTTGGCCGTCGCGGTTTCGATGGTTTCCACGGCTTCGGCCGCTGCCTTTACTTTTGTTGCCATTAGTACTGTAGCTCCTCTCTAATATCTTTAATTGTGTAAGTCGCTGTTATAACTGCCACCCAAACAGGGCGCGGTTGCTCCGATGGTATCGTCGCATCCACCGCACCCTGTAGGCGGTATTTATTGTCGATAGTACGGTGCTTAAGCATCGCCTGCCGGGTAGATTCTACGAGATTCACAATCTCGAGCCACCCGTCCTCATTATCCGTGCAATACGTACCGATGATGATATGGAGCGTCGCGGTAGATTCGCCGCGGGCGTCCGCGTCATCGTGTACCTGATTAATACGGATAGCGATATGCGGAAACGCGGCGTCCTCTTGCCGTGTCCGCTCTTTTAAATATCCAGGCACGCACTGAATAGCGCGGCCGTGAAGTTTTGGATCACTTGGGACAAAGTCCTTGTGCGCATCGGCTAAAAAGTCAGCCATAGCCATGGCTAAGTGTTGCGGCGTCATTTGTTACGCACCTCCTAGCACGTTATCGAGTACGCTCTCCAGTGCGGCCGCTGCGGTACTTTTCATATCATCGATAACCATAAGTCGTATATTATTTGTTCCTAGCATCCCGGTTACCGACGGCCCGTATAAGTCGCGTATATCATTACGCCCCTTACCTGTGCGTTCGACGACGGATAAGTGCCCGCTTTTGTAGCGAACTAAAAAAGCGGACTCAATGAGTCCGCCGCCGCCCTTACGCACCTGAGCCGTGACACCGCCACTCTGGCGTTGCCCGATTGGTACATTAGTCGGATTTATTTTAAATTTTGATAGCGCCATCGGGCTACTGCGTACATGAATGCCCGCCTCTAAATTACTCGCCCCGGCGCGCTTAACTGTCATAGTTTCATATACAGTTGATCGGTCAACATAATAATTCCGGACAATTAGCGCAGTGGCTTTGATTTTACCTTTGGTGGCTGCCTTATTTAAGGCCTTAGCCACCTCATTAGGCGCCTGTGTTGTAATAGATTGTAGTACATCGACTGCAATCTCCAACCCGGTAACGTCAATATTCATAGGTCGTCCCTCCAGCGTTGTGCCCCTCTAGGGTAATCACTAGCACGCCCATATCATCGTCGCAGTTTTTAACCTGAGTTAGGATGCCATCTAAATAAAAGCGCATACCCTGCTCCGGTACGCTCGGGAGTAGGCACTTTTTGACGTGCACTACGTACTCATCGAGAGATAACCCGTCGATGTCCTGCTTAGCAATCTGGATATGTTCCTTATTAGTCCGCCCCTCTACCACGCATAGCACGGTGTCACCGTTTAAATTGTGATAGTCTGCGAACTCGTCAGTATCCGCGATAAAGGCGTCGTCAATATCCCCCGCGGCCGCGTCCTTAAATGTAAGCATAGGCTTATCCCTCCAGTGCGGCGATTAGCTCCTCGCGTGGCATAGTGTCGTCGATGCCCTCATATTTTGCCAATACGGCCAATGCCTCATCGGTTAAAGCCTCGAGGATAACGTCCTCGCCTTTTAACGCATTAACGAGATCCACCTTATTACTGCGGTCGGATAATTTAATACCGAGCGCCGCGCCATAGTGTACAAGCTCTTTTTTGGACATGGCCTCAAACGCTGCCATGATAGCCTCATCATTTTCGGCGCTGTCGGTTTCCTCGATAACATCTGCCACCGTTTCTGCTGCCTCGACCGGCGCCGCCATATTACCGGCCGGACTAGCGGCGCCGAGTGCGATAAGTCGCATTTCTTCTTCGCCGCCGATTCCGTCGATAACCTCGCCCGGACCGTATAGCCCGGTCGAGGTCTTAATATACCAATTACAAATAATAGCCATACGTCGGACCTCCTAATTAGAGAACGGTTGCGATTTGGAACGCGTCAACATCCCAAGGAACATATAACGGGCGAGATTGAATTTCTAAGTACGTGGCGTCTGGGTCCTGCTGGTCAAGACGGCGGAGTACATACTCGCCCTCATACGTTACAAAATCGGAGGTGATGTTTGGTTTTAAAGTAATAGCGCCATACAAGCGGCTAAATTGTGCGTTTTCAGGAATAAAACAAATAGTCTTTTCAGGTACGAGAGACTTTTCGACGCCATCAACCGGATCAACATACCAATTGTCGTAAGCGTACAAATTAACGCCCAAAATACCGGCAAGGTAGCCGTGATATTCGGCGCCGTCTCCGAGGTCCTGAGTGGATGCGCGGCCAAAGTCTACACTGCGGTTGTCTAATAATTCCAAAATACGTTTATTAGTTAAAATCGCATTGATTGTATTAGTATCCGCAATAATGGTATTTGGGCTAAAACCGCTAGCCTTGCGGCAGTTTGCACGCCAGCGGAGTAAGTCACCGATAATATCCGCGTCTGGGTTGCTCCATAATGCGCCACCGGATAAGGTTTCTTTATTAGTAAAGCCAAAGTCGACTACGTCGTCTACATCGTCACCTTTAACATGTAAAGAGCCTGTAAATAACAAGTCGGCCGCCATAGCTTCCTGAGAGCGAATAAGGTTATCTTTTAAGTCCTTAGCGTCCTCTGCTAAATACTGCACAGCACGCTCTGCCGGGGTCACCGCAGAATTAAACGGCTGTTCACCGGCGAGGCGAGTATCAAGATCCAAACCTTGTAATACGGTTTTTTCCTTTTTCATAGCCGGGGTGTATGTCATAGTTTTATAACCGGTACGACCTGCCACCGGTGCTGCTGCCAATGGCGTAACAAATGGAGTAATTGTGCGACGGCCTTTTTTTACATCAAAGGCGATAGACGCAGTGTGAAAGGTTTTCATATTAGAAAAGAATTTGTCTTTCAAGAAAGACGGTAAGTCCGGCGTACGTTGAATTACAGCGCCGAGGGTTTGGGGTGTGTAAAGTGCATCAAATGGCATTATTTGACCTCCTTGTTGGACTGTTTACGAAAATAAATATTTACAGATTTAGCCGCCTCGACTAAAGCGTCGGACGGGCCTTTCTTATCGCTACAAATTACGCCACTGATAAGAAACTCGCCGGTGTAAGCTACCAGCACCTTTTTATCATCGGCGGTAGTATCCTGTAACAATACGGCATCGAGCGCACTGTCGGCGGATGCTACCGGCGCAAAATTACCGGAGCCGTCGTTAGCCAACAACGTACCGAGTACATATTCGCCCGGCGTGATTTTAACTACATCAGTTACTACCGGCTGTTGTGTGCCGGCTAAAAGTGTTTTATAGCTGAGTTCGGACTCATTGAAGTATTTCGCCATTATTTTTTGCCTCCCGCGTAAAATTTATCGACCATCGCCATAGCGCGGTCTTGGTCTGTGACTTCCTTTTCCTTAGCCGTGCTAGTTGGCACAGTCAAAGAGTTAGAGGCGTCCTTTGCGTCTGCCAACATATCCGCTACCGGGTTTGTGGCTTTCAACAATTCTACGGCTACCTCTTGCGCGTTTTGCAAAGTCTCATACTTTGCCTTGTTGATGATTTCGGCGCGGCTTTCCGTGCTGATTTCATCGAGGGCTTGCAAGCGTTCGCGCTCTTGTTTGCGGCCCTCCTCCACGGCCGCGTTATAGATGTCAGCGTGGTCTGTTTTCAAGATTTCGAGTGTAAGTTCCATTTCCTCTCCTTCCGCGGCATCCTCGGCCGCAACATTAATATATTTGTCAACCGGCAAGCCCTTAAGGGCGTCCATGGCCATGGCCACGCCGTTAACAACTAAATCAGCACCGCGGACACATGCGACCATTTCGAGGTCATCGTCCACGGAGTCACAAAAGCCCTTTTCAAGGGCTGCCTTAGAGGTGAGCCACGTCTCAGCGTCCATCATGCCCGAGATGTCCTCGCGAGCTAAGCTTGTACGGGCTTCGTAGATGTCGATAAGTGCTTCTTTTGTGCTGTCGAGCATCTCGGCGGCTCGGCGCATTTCTGCGCTATCACCAATCGCCACCACGGCAGGGTTATGGATCATCATTTGACTGCCGAGTGCCATATGTACCGTATCCCCGGCCATAGCAATAACACTCGCAATACTAGCCGCCAACCCCTCAATAATTACAGTTTTATTATTTGGTAATGCTTTTAAGCGGTTGTAGATTGTTACGCCCTCGCTTACCATGCCGCCTATGCTATTAATATGTAAATTAATAGCTTGTTCAGGTTTTAGCCCCTCTAGGGCCTTAAGTACGGTATCAACGCCGATGCGTTCATCGTCCCAACTGTCATTAGATACGACGCCGTACAGGTCTACATCAATCGCCGGCGCTGTCGCCATCAGATTGGCCGGCGTTCGCACCGCCAACGTTAATTTGTTGTCCTTGCTCAAGTAATAACCCTCCTTCATCCATTGCGTCGTGCTCACGTACGCGCTGTGGTAAAATTTCATTTTCAAAATCCATGCCGGTAATCTGTGCTGCTTCACGGGCGAGTGTACTCATTCCGGCTTTAACTCGGATATTAGCCGCCTCTGCCTCGTCCTTAGGGTTGAGCTGTCCTTGTGCCGGGCCGTACCATTCAGCCCCGAGCCACGCCTCACGTTTTGCCGGGTCATCAAAAAAGCCCGGCGCGCTGATGCGGCCGAGCGTGATAGCTTCCGTGAGCCATTCCTCGTATATTGGGTTACAAAATTGGGTAATAAATTCGGATCGTGCAGCGTCTACCGATTTCCAGTATTCCAAGAGTGCCCCTCTTGATGCGCTGTATGAGCTGCTGAAATGCTTGATAAGTATCTCGTACGGTATCTCGAGCGCCGCGCCGATTTGGCTAGTTAAGGCCGTGACAAATTTATCAAAGTCGCTAGGTATTGGCGACTTCTCGACCGTTTTAACCGTCTCGCCAGGTCCGAGTACGTTAATAGTCCCATTCCCAAGCTCGATAGTGTCCTCGTGTTCGGTGTCTACCTGCTCCGCATAATCAATACCGTCAATCGGCGGCCCCTCGTCCGGTGTCGGAGTCTCAATAAATACGCTCATGAGTGCATTTACTAGTACTTTCACGACCTCCGCGTCGGTATACCGGCCTAAGAGTTTAATATCCTCGATGACTGGTGCCAATAGCGGCACGCCTCGAATTTGGCCGGAACGCTCAATATTAAGCACGTGCACGATGTTACGGCGTCCGGTTTTTTCGCCGTATTTCCGGATATAGGTATAATCCTCGTCTTGGTTATACCCCGTATACGGCGCCGTGAGTACATAATAGCCTACCGCCTCGCCGTACTTGCCGAACTTAACCCCGTGAATAATATCGTTGTCCTTTTCTTCTTCCCTGCCTTGATATTTAGGCGGGGTTGCGACTAAAAGAGACTCGATAACTTGCAGGCGTAAATAATACGGGTCTTTCCGATGCTGTATCATCGGCAGATTTACAAATGCATCACCGTACAGCATTTTTTCAAAAAATACTAAAGCCTGTAGTCCGTAAAAGTCTGTTTGTTGGCGGGCGTCGCAGTTGCGAGCCCACATGGCAAACTCTTGCTCGGTCTTACGTTCCCATTCGGTTTTAGCTTCCACCGATAGCCCGAGGGCCTCAAATCGGATATTAGCCTTTAACCGGAGACCTGGCCCGATAACGTTTGTCTTATTAGTTTTAAGTGCACCGGCCGCAATCGGCACGCCCTGTTGCAAGTCGACCGACCGAGCCCGTAGCATCTTAAAATTATTATCGATGTCATGACGGGCGTCTTTGGAATCCGCAATATAGCCCCTATTGGCTGCCTTGCTTGTATTGGCTCCGTGATTACTGTATCCGGAATTTAAAATCTCGCGACTACTGCGCACCGTGATAGTACGATTCCGGGCGCCTCGTGTGCGCCAACCTCTAGCCCTCATATGTCACGCGGCACAACACGCCACGACCTCCGGAGTCCTCGCTTTCCCTGCTCCAGCGCCTCCAGTTTTGCCACCTCACCGCGCCAAAAGGCGATACGCTCCTTCACAGAGTCCGCATCAGCACGCACGAGCTTACGGTTACCGACCCAGTATTCCTCACCGGTGGCAAGTTTTAAGTCTGCCCGGAGCCACATTGCCAGGTGTTCTCGTGCCTCTTCTAAAGTCCATGTCATCCGCTGTCACCTCCTTTTATAATTTAACTCCACCGCCTACCTTACGCCGGCGATACTTTGCCGGGGCTCGGGCGGTCTTGGTACTGCTATTGTTACCGATGTACGGTGTAAAATCTTCACGGCCGGCACGTTCGGCCAATGCTTCAAAATTTGGATTTAATATATTAATCGCCGCATGGTTGTAGTTCCGCACGTCGAGGGGCTCATTACGTTTTACCCCCGGCCGGAGCACCCATTTCTGGACGTAACGACCGCGGACAAGTTCCTCTGTCTTTATTTCGGCGAGTAGTCCTTCGAAGTACTTTTTACCGTACCCTTTAGACGGATCCAACGGGAAATGACAATACCGAGGCTCTCCCGGTAACTGTCTTAGGTCACTCATAATTAAGTCCTTGCCGGTGTCAACGCCGATTTTAAATAATTTAGCATTGTCATGCTTTTTTAGTTTAGTTGGCAGTCCGTCGATTATATCCTTATTCGCACCGCCCACGCCCTTAATAGCGTATACTCGATGATAGCGACGTTTTGAACAGTACCGATACACGGCTTGCGTCTTATTACCGCCAGAGTCGATGCATGACGCCGATACGCCACGCTTGCGGCCGTCGGCAAACGACCACCGCCCCCGAATGATAATATCGTCTAACGCATTCCACACAGCATCCTGTGCCGGGTCTCCGTATAATCGGTAGTATTGCACTCCGTACTGTTCGCCGTTGAGCCCCCAGCCCATGACCTCGCACTCGAGCCGGTCGTCCTGCGTATCGACTCCGGCCGTAAGTATAAGCACGCCGTCCGGTAAGTCGGCGCCGTACTCTTCTCGACGATCCATGAGCTCGTCTGTCGGTGGCGTTTCCACAGCGTCCTCGTACGGGATGCCCATTTCCGTATTAAAAAACGTCTTAAGCCCGACCGCCCCGAGCGCCTGCGCTGCTTCGTAGGTCTGATATAATTCGGCCCACGAGGTCCACGGACTCGCAAACGCGTTGATGTGGAAACTCCGGCAGTGCTTAGTCTCGAGATTTTCCGGCGCGTTGGCTATCCACCGGCCCTCTGAGTATAGGCGTTTCCACGCCCACTCGTCGGAAAGTGCGCCGCAGTGCTCGCAGCACATATAATATTTATTGGCTTCGGTGTCTGCCTCGAATTTATCCCATGATGGATAGACATACTCCCCGCAGGCCGGGCATTTTAAATGCCACACCTCCTGCGTGCCGTCGTTGTATAACTTTTCTATCCGGCTCGTGCCTTTACCTAATGGTGTCGATGCGTATATATGCTTACGATTGTAAAACGTCTTAGTACGTTTTTCGGCGAGCGACACCGGGTCGCCCTCGGCGCCGGCGGATGCCGGGAAACGGTCTATTTCGTCCGCTAATAGTACGCGAATAGGTCGAGATGCAAGCCCTGCCGGACTATTAGCCCCGACAAAGGTCAAATAACCGCCGGGAAACGTCTTATTTAATAGCGTATTTCCGCTATCTCTGGCCTTTGTATCGGCCATTTTCTCAGATAACACTTTTGTATCCCGAATAAACGGCGCGATACGTGTCTTACTAAATTCTTTGGCCAGGTCCAACGTCGGCACCATAAACATAATCGGAGACGGGTAAAAGTCGATAAAATAGCCCAGAATGTTTTTAATAAGCTGAGTTTTGCCAATTTGAGAGCCCGTCATGTACACGACGTCGGACACATCCGGGTTACTCACCGCGTCGAGCATCTCTTTTTGATATGGCGCCCGGTCTGTAGAGTATTTCCCGGGCTCCGCGCTATCCTCCGTCGATAGTACGACGTGCTTATTAGCCCACTCCGAGGCCGTCAATTTAGGCGGCGGCCGTAAGAGCTGGAATAAGTCACTAAATAACTGTTGAGTGTTATTCATTGTCGCCCTCCTCCACGTCCTCCGCTACGACGATAATGTCGCTATCGTCGTAAAACATAGTCGGCTCGTAGTCGGCTAGCTCGTTGAGTGCCCCGTCCACGCCCTCGGTTATGATGTCCTGTATTACGGGTAATTGAGTTTGTGATAACAATTTAGGGGCGAGGGTTGTCGGTAAGGCTTGCAGTTTGGCCTTGAAATTTAATAACATGCCGGCCATTACGGACTTGACGGTCTCGGAGCGATGCAGTCCGCCCTCCATAATTTGTAGCTTGCGTTCTTCTATCCTGCGCTTGACGTTTGTTAGTTTAATTTTCTCGTCCTCTAGCGGATTTTTGCCGCCCGCGCTTTTAGTTTCCTGTGTTTTAAAAGCGATATAGGCCTGTGTGCACTTGCGTACATCGTATCGGGCTTTACTCTCAACCTCCAAAACTCCGTCCTCACGTAACTGCTGCACCCGTCGCTCGCTAATGCCGAGTATCTTACCCAGTATCTTAGCTGTAACGACCCAAGGGTATGCGTTTACGTCCATGCCCTCACCTCCTTTCTGAAATTAAAAAAGCCAGGGTGTAGTGCCCTGGCTTTTTTAATCTGGAAACATATTAGATAACATGTATTTCTTGCATTCTTTATTTAGTTCTATAACTTTCTTTTCGTACTCGATAGCTTCCTGCGCTTTCCGCTGCATTTCACCGATGGCGTCGCGTGTCGCTTTGTCGGTGTGTATTTCAACTTTGAAATACTTTTGCAGGGCGTCCATTTGTAAATTGATGCCTGTCGCATATCGTGTTAAAAATCTATCGATTTCGCGATCCATAATCGCCGCCAAATAGTGCGGGTGCATGTCGTCCTTAAAAGTAATACACGCAAACCGACTATTTACCTCGCGCGGTTCCATAAGTACCTCGCACACGGCACGATTTACACCGCTGAGCGGTATAATATACGTTCCTGCCGGGTACTCTTTGCCTGGCTGTGCTCGTTCTATGTTACCCGCTTCACTAGCGAGTACTACTTTTCTGGCGTATAATTTCATAAACTCCGTAGCTCCCTATGTAATTCTTTGATTTTTTCGAGTTCTTCCTGACTCTGTGGGGTCGTTCCGACTAAATCATCTAAAAACGCGCCGAGCTCTAGCTCCGCCGCTTTTATTTCCTTATTGATGGCCACCAAGTCGAGCATATCCTGCACCACGTCCACCGGTGGCGGTGGCTCCGTAGTAGCAACGTATCGAGGTATATTGAGGTTAAAGTCGTTATTTTCTATTTCCTCAAATGTGGCCAAGTGCGAGTATTTGTCGACTACCTGCCGCATAATCACCGTTTTAATGAGCTTATTAATCTGTTCATCGGTCATAATATTAATTTTGCCCTGTTTTTCGAAGTCGCGGCTAGCATCCACAAATAACACGGTGTCGTCGGTTTTTTTCCGGTTAAATACTAAAATTGCTACCGGGATTCCGGTATTTAGAAACATGTTCTCCGGTAGTCCGATAACAGCGTCCAACAAATTACGCTCAATAAGCAATTTCCGGACCTTACCCTCTTTTGCACCACGAAATAAAACGCCGTGCGGTATAATTGCCGTCACCGTGTCGCCTATATCCAGGCCACGGAGCATAAATGCATAATCCGCAGTCGTCGGCATCGGTCCGTACCCGTCGTACGCCCTATGATAACGGGGCTTCCATTTGACCGAGTACGGCGGGTTCATGATGACGTGATCCACAGCCGGCGGCTGAAAGTCCTTAATTTCGTCATTCGCGATATTGATACGGCTGTACGTTTCGCTTTTTTCGAGCTTGTACAAGGCCTTAATTTCACCGGTTAAGCTGTCACCGTTGACGACGTAGCCCTCAGCATTCCGGAGGGCTAAATTAGCCAATAAAAACGGTACCGTTCGCTCGGAAAATTCCTCAGCGTAGACTGTGTAGTCTGCCCGGTCTCGCATATTAGCGAGCGTCAGGGCACCCGTGCCGGCGCATATATCGGCGTACCGGTGTCCGTCGCCTACAATGCCCCGAACTACGCGGACTATGCCGTCCGGCGTAAAGTCTTGCTTTAACTTGTCACGGTCTCCGTGTTCGTTTTGGTAGTCATCACGGAGTGAGTCCGCGAACTTATCCGGCGTATGCTCATCTAAATATTTTAGCAGCGCTTCCCGGCCATCGCCGAGCAGTGCATCGGTTAAGAGTTGCGGGATTTTGTACCCCTCTTTTTCGTTGAAATAATCATTTAAAATCAAGGCTCCCGCCTCCTCTCAATATTCTCAGTTTTGAAATAGAAATGAGTTTTAAAATTTCCTGTCACTAGCTTTTTATCTGGCGTCGGGGACCCACGGGCTTTTTATATTGCCGTGGGAGTACCTAAGTATCCCCTCTGTCCTTTTACACTAGACAAGGCGCCTCTCGCTCTTGCGCCACTTACCGGACTGCTTGTGTACAATCGAATGTGTAGAACGCATAGAGCTTCGGGCGTTAGTGGCAGTAGTACAACAGCCTCGCTTGCTCAGGTTAATCACATTAGCGCAACACTTGCCGCGTCGATTATTAAGGCAATCAAGGCGGCTACAGTATATTGTTGTCATGCGATAACCTCTCTTTTATGCACATACCAAAAGAGACGCCTCGCTAATATTCGGGCGTCTCTTTTGGGGTTTGTTAGGTATAAGTTTTAAGGGATAAAAACTATGAACCTGAGATGCATTGCTCATTCGTCAGTATTTGACACTATCATTATAAATCTTTTATACTGTCGCGTCACTGACAACTTACTGACAACTTTTAGCCCATTTTGTCAAGTCCTTACCCTTGCACGGTTGCCAGGGCTGCCGCCCCCCATAACAGTATAGATAAATCCTCGATACCCTTATCAGCATATCGCCACGCCGTGCGCTCCTCTACGCCCACCACGTCGGCTATTTCCGCCATTTTTTCCTTATTGATGTAATAGCGCCACACCACATTGAAGTAAGGCTCGTTGTTATATTCGCACTGCCTTTGATACGCGCTAAGCATAGCATCGACATGCGATAGCATGACCTCCGTACGCTCCTTGCTTTGGGCAATGGCCACGACTTTTATAAATCCTTTGGCATCAAATACCTCAGCGAGTACCGCCTGTAGTTGCGAGGGCATGCTCTCCGTCGTATTACTCACAGCCTCGTCAATGTGCGTCTGCAATTCTCTATAGCCTCGCAGTAGCTTTTTTGTATTATCGATATAGCGCTTGCGGATATACCGTGCCTGCTCTTTGCACTTTTTGTCGTATACCTCTATAGCCGTCTTAGATGCTAACTTTATAATTTCCGCCTGCGTATATGGTCTTTCTTTGTCAGTCATTCGCCCACTCCTTAAATTCTAACCGGTTGTTATTGCTTTGGTATCTAATAGGCAACTCAGCGCCTAAGGCGTACCCATACTCAATCATACAGCCCCGCGACTCGTGCCAATTATGCGCCAGCCATAACTCATCGCAACGGCTTAATAGTTCGAGGCACTTATCCATACCCGGCATATAATCCATAACTCGATACGCCTCTTCCCAGAGCGGCACCGGTGATATAAATACGTAGTCGTCGGGGTAGTCTATAGTTAAGTCATTAATCAATTTTTTAATGTTCTCTAAATTATCAGGGTCACCTCCGTACGGGTGTGCTACATATATTAGTTTCATCGGTAAAATACTCCTTTCCACTGATTAGATTCATCGTCCGAGGCCGCCCTTTTGCGCCATTCCTCGCTACATTTAATACTGCAGTACACCTGTTGCCGGTTTACCGCCCTAAATACCCGGTGGCACTCTTTGCATTTTGTAAAAATAGGGGGATCGGTTTTCGCCTCAGGCACCGCGGGCTTTGGCTTTTTATGCTGTTTTTTCCGCTCCCTGCTGTTGCGCCGATTAGCTTCATAACTACACGCTGCGCTACAGTATTTTCGGCCTTGTGTTGCTTTAAATTCTTTCCCGCACTCTTTGCATATTCTCGTCGGCAGTTCTTTCTGCTGCGGGTTTGCTGCAGATTGGCACTTTTCGCTGCAATATTGGCGCCGTCCGTCCGTCGTTGTAAATTCGGTACCACACACCGCACAAGTTTTGGAATGCATCGGCCGTTTAGCAACACGCGCAGCCTCCCGACAGGCGTTACTACAATACGCGATATAATGGCGGCTCCGGTGGAATTTTTGGCCGCATTGCTTACACGTTACAAGAGCTCCTAATTCAGGAGGTACTTCATCTCGTTGTTTCGCCTTCCATTTAGCATTATTGCGGCGCTTGCCTATCATCATACACAAATCACTACAATACGAGATACTGCCGTGCTCCGCGTCAAATTCCCTCTTACAAGTTTTACAAACTCGCCGCCCGGTTCGCTTTCTCGTTTCTTTTTTGGCTCGTTTTCTGGCCTGTGCCGCCAGTTTTAGCGCCTCTTGCTGTCGATTTTGTATATTGATGGCCACATTAATCGCCATGATAACGTTTTTCTCAGGGCACGCCGTGCCGCCTTGTATATATCGCCATCCGGGGCTCTCCCAATATCCGCCTTTACGCTCCGGTTTTGTCTTATGCACGCACTCCCCGCCTAGCTGGTTACGTGTTACATATTTAAACCCTTGCGCCTTTGCCTCCTCATAATTCACTCGACCTCACCGCCTCATTAATCCAATCTAACTCCCGTTTTACAGATACCTGCTCTCCAGCTACGTCTCTCAAGTCATCAATTAGCATACTTTTTAAGCCTCCTTAATCCTTGTAAAAAATAAACCAGCGACGGTCGCCCTTTTTATCGCCTAAAATCGGCATATGTCCTATGGCCGATAAAACGTCACCCGCGCTAATTTGACAGGTACTCCATTTCATAACCAAAGTGCCCCCGCTATCAAGGCAACGCCAGCACTCCTCAAATCCGGCTTTGATATACTCCTGCCAATCGTTAGGCAGTGTGCCGTATTTTTTGGCCAGCCAGGAGTTTCGGCCCGCCTTAATTAAGTGCGGCGGGTCAAAAATAACAAGTTTAAAACTGCCGGACTTAAAAGGCAGGCTCCTAAAATCGTATTGAGTCCCCGGCTGGATTACTAATCGACGGTCGCTCAGCTCCTCGTCAACCTCGCGGATATCATTAAATAAAATACGCTTGTCGTCCTTGTCAAAATAAAACATCTTGCTACCACAGCAAGCATCTAAAATAGGGTATTGCATTATATCCTCCTTTAGTAATAGCTGTTAGCCAAATTTGACTAACAGTCAAATCCCAAAAGCGCTATAAATTAAGTGCGCTACATACGTAATAAACAACCAAGCCAACCGCACGGTTAGGCATCCTTTATTCATTGTTTCAGCCCTCCAGCTCCGTAGTGTCCACTTTACCGGTCATTAACAATTCCAAAAGTGTATTTTGTAATTCTTTCAAATATTGGCTTTCGCAATTATTCAAATAGCGGATATGCTGCATATATAACGGCAGCATCTGCTCAATAATGGTTGATATATCCTTTTTGTTTTTATTTTCAAACTTAAACTCCCCCGCGTTTCTTGATAATGTCAAATACTTATCACCGGTAAGCTCATCCGCACCGAGATGTCGGAGTAATGAATTGACCTCTTTTAAGTTTGTATTTTCAGTACTTTGTAGTTTAGCCGCTTCTAACAGGTTATACTTCTCTGCTACCGTTATGTTAACCGTCAACTTTAACTTATTTTTTTCTTCATAAATACGGTTTAAATCATTGACAATATCTTTTATATCTCGGCGCTCTATCTCGTACTTTGGTATTTCGATAATATCGTACTTTTTAAAATTACAAGCGATAGCCTTTTCTACCTCAACGGTTTTACAAAATCCCGGTATGTTTTCTCCACTCGCTATAGCTTTGACCACGCGGCCTATACAGGCGTCATCATAAATCTTAAACTCTTTCTTATATACTCGATTAGACATATGATCCTCGCCACGTTGTGCGCGTATTTCAACAGCAAAATTTTCGGCATTATCGACAAAAGACACTTGCTCAGAGTTAGGGGCTATCACTAAACACTGAGTCCGTATTGAGGTACTATCAAACATATCACCGGCATTATATACAACCGCCCTAATTAACCGATTCCGTTCTAATACCGCCCGGCACTCGTGCTCCGTGCTACTATTTGGGTTAAGTGCTCCGGCGGGTAATATAAATATGCCCTGATCTGTATCTGCCTCTATCAAAGATTTAATAATAAACGCATAATTCGCATTACTCGCCGGGGGCGTTACCGTCTCCCCTTTAAACTGAATAGGTACGGCATCCCACTTTAAATTAAACGGTGGATTGGACACGACTAAATCGCATTTAGGCATCACAAGTCCGGTCTCCTTTACAGAACTAAATTGATTTCCTGGGGTCAAGGTATACGATTTATAAATCTCGCCCGCTAATAAATTACCGTGTACTACAATAGCCGACATGTTGCGCAAGGCCAAATTTAATAGCAAAAAACCAATTACGCGCCCATCTAATTCCCAACACACAAATTCTAGATTTTGGTTCATTTCCCAACAAGCAATAGATAATGCCCCACTACCGGCGCACGCATCAAATATAGTTTTTACATCATCTGGCGCAAGTGCGGCGGCCAATCGGCCTAAACTTTTAGGTGTGTAATCTTGTTTTTTGCCTGCTCTATCGGCCAGCCAAAACTGGTAAGCACTTTGCAGCATATCGCGTCCTTCAACGCCCACAATATCAATATATCGACTCAAATACTCGTCTTTATCTTTCTGTATTAATATCTCCGGCAAAACCTCCGATAACTCCGCTACAGAATCAACCTCGAATATATCTAGTATCTGTTTAGCTGTTTCTTTTAATTCCATTACGGTCGCCACCTCCCCCCTGTCTCAGCGATTAACCAAACAAAGGCGCCCGTCGCAACTAAACAGGCCGTTAAAGGGTCGATATAATCAACGACACTGACAAGTATTACCATAATAAATAAATAAATCGCTATGTCCTTAATCATGCTTATCTCCTCGTTTTTTGTAGCCCAACATAACCCCTGCTATACAAAGCATTACCCAGGCAATCAACATAAGCCAGTAAGCGCCTTTTATTAATACCGACAGCCCCGCAAGTATAGGTGCCAATATTAGTAAGAATTTAAGTATCATTCGTCATCCTCCCCGGGAGCGCCGAATATATACACAAATACGGACACGGCCGCATTAGCCAACGCTAAGAAAAATAGCCAACCAATACCGGCTACGTCGTATGCGATAAAGATTAGTACAATATTACATATAGTTAAAGCTAGTTTCATCTATACGAGTCCCTCCTTAATTTAATCGCCTCTAATAAGGCGTTTTGTCCTTTTTCCTTACGTTCAAGTGCTCTCATAACCTGACTATCGATAGTACCGGTAGTCAATAAATGGTAAATCGTGACTAGGTGCGTCTGCCCTTGCCTATTTAAACGGGCGTTAGCTTGTAAATACTGCTCCAAACTCCATGTCATCCCGTACCACACTATGACGTGGCCGCCCTGCTGAAGGTTTAAGCCGTACCCGGCTGATGCGGGATGGGCTAGCAGCATTTTAATTTTGCCGGCGTCCCACGCCTGGAGAGTCTCATCGTCTGAGAGGTCCACAGCATCCGGAAACGCTGCCCTGATAGCTTCCCGGTCGTGCTTAAAATTGTAAAATACTAAGAGGTTGCCCTCTCTTGACGCTATCTCTTTTAATGCATCCACTTTTCGAGTGTGGATGGTTACCACGTCGCCCTCGTCCGTGTATACGGATCCGTTCGCAAGCTGTAGCAGCTTATTAGATAAGGCCGCCGCACTGGCGGCACTGATTACCTCGTCTTGTGGTAATGCAAGTACAAAATCCCGTTCCATATCGTTGTATGTGGCCTCTTCATCCGGCGTAAGGGATACCTTGACTACCCGACTTATATAGCCGTCCTGCATGGTTATTTCGTCCATAACGTCCTGCTTCTTCATGCTTAGGCAGATGTCCCGTATCTTACTATGGATAGCCGTATCCGCTCCTTTTCGCAGCTTGTACGAGTAAACAACGTGGCCATTAGTCATGGCTGGCGTAAAATACTTACTCCGGTAAGCCGTTATAGTCCGGCCGAGGCGTTCGCCGGCATCCAATAAATAGACTTGCGCCCATAGGTCCTCTAGGGTATTCGGCGCCGGGGTACCGGTGAGTAAGACAATCCGGATAAATACGCCCCGCTGCTTTTTGAGAGCCTTAAACCGTTTGGCCTGCGGGTTTTTAAAATTGCTCGACTCATCAATAATCAACATGTCAAAGGGTAGTTGCTTGTATTGCTCGCAAAGCCATACCACCATCTCACGGTTAATTATGTATATATCGGCATCCGCCGCCAGCGCTTGCCGGCGCTTATCCTCGGAGCCCATAACCTTAACGACTCTAAGGTCTTTAGTGTGGTCCCATTTCTGGGACTCCGTCGCCCAGGTGCTATCGGCTACCTTTTTAGGCGCTATGATTAGCACCTTGGCCACTGCCCAGTCGTCAAGTAGTGCCTTGATCGCGGTTAGCGTGATAACAGTCTTACCGAGTCCCATGTCAAGCATCAGGCCATAGTGTGTATGAGTCAGTAAGGCGTCAATCGCTGCCCGTTGATAACTATGCGGTGTGAATTGCATGTCTTACTCTTTCCACGTAGTCATCGGCGCCGGCTAGCCCTACCAAGACGTCGACGTTAGCGCCTTTGCGTTTTAATTTGTCAATCTGCGCCGCTTGCAAAGGCGACAGTCTACCGCTTAATGTTTTAAGCTCAATAAAATCAACCCGGCCGCCGGGATATATGACAATCCTGTCAGGCACCCCGGCGTTATTTGGGGATATAAATTTATAGACTAAGCAGCCTAGCTCTTTTAGCTTAATTGTTAGTCGTTTTTCTATTTCTTTCTCTGTCCACTCCATAAATACACCTCGTACTGATTCTTGAAAAATAATTGCGGGTGTTCCAGTGTATCCAAAAAGCCCCTATATTATATACGGGTATACGTGATATATGCATTTTTACGCGCGCGCGCATATAATAATAAATATTAAAAAATAATATAATTAATATAATAATTGGATACATTGGCTACACTACTACTAAACCCCTTGTAAGTATTACCTTTTCAGGTGTGCCCGATAGCGTAGCCGACAGTGTAGCCAATTCATGAAATGGATACGCCTAAACGTTGCAAATATCACATATCGTTTCTATTTAAATCAGAATCAAATTATTGCGATATATAAAATCTAATGAATTGGCTACACTTGGGCTAATTGGATACACCTTTAATCACGACCGCGGCTCACGGACAAAGGCCTGTTGTGCGCCAAAATATCGACCAAACCGGAGCTTATTTCCTTTAGAACGCCAGCCCGGTAAGTTTTGTAAAATATCGTTGATTTCTCGGGCGGCGGCGTTGGTCAAACTTTGGCGCTTACCTTCAAACAAAACCATCCAAATCTCAAGGGCGCACACCCTATCCCGGTCGACGATTTCCGCTGCTGCGTATTCCTCGTCCACGAGGTCTAGCTCCTCAATATTTCGGTAATAATTAGCCATTACCTCCGGAGATTTAGAGTACCAATTTTCGGGAATTGGGGTATTAAGGTATTCTTCAATAAGCCCGATTTTTTCATAGCCCTCTGTGTGGCGTTGCCGCGTAGTATCTGCATCCCGTTCGATGTCAGGAGGCAGCACAAGCTCCTCACCTTGCAGGTAGTACGTTAATGCTTCGGCCCAAATCTGCCCCACTTCCTCAGGGGTAAGGTCATAATATGGTATCTTAGTTTGTAATTCAGGGTTTCCCTCAACCGGCCAAAACCGACGGTTTCCCGTTCTATCTTTTAAAAACAGCCGGTTGTTAGTAGTGCCTATAAAAGAATTTTGCCGTTGGTACTCTTGCGTCCGTTTGCCGTATGGCGCCCGGAACTTATCCGATGTTCGAGTTAAAAAGGCTTTTACGATTTCGGCATCATTCTTATAGGTTGGCGCCAATTCTGCGAGTTCACAAATCCAGCTCCCCTGTAGCTGCTCCATAGCATCTTTACTCTTGACATCTCCTAGCGAATTATTAAACCACTCACCGCCTAACCGCTCCGCTATTAACGTTTTACCTAATCCCTGAGGCCCAAATAGTACGAGTGTGCCGTCAAATTTTATGCCAGGAATCATTACACGGGCGATAGTGCCGCATAACCATTTACGAGTTACCGCTCTGACATATGGCGTGTCTTTTGCACCGAGGTAATCGATTAAAAGGGTATCAACTCTGCACTCACCGTCCCAGGTTAGGCCATTAAGGTAGTCCCTCACAGGGTGGAATTTATTTTTATTAAATACCTCTATAAGAGCATCATCGATAACGCGCGGAGCGTTAATCTCGTAAGCGATGCTTAAATAATTACGCAGACTAGCGTCGTCGGCGTCCGTCCAGTATTTCCCTTCATCTAAGCCTCGCCACGGTAAGTCCCCGCGTACAGCCATCCGATGCGCAAAATCATCAAGTGCCATACGCCCGTATAATCTGGGGTCATTTTCGAGAATTAACTTCACGTTGAACGTCGTCGGTAAAGGCTTCCCTTCGCGTTTATCACGCTCTAACTTACTTAAATACTCGGTATCCGGCCCGTCGGCGATCAGGTCGTCGTCAAAGTCCGCCATGCGTTCTGCGTCTAATACTTTTAGTACGTTTTTGTCGTTGGTGATAAGCTCCGCCATTTTACCGGTAGAGTCTTTGTCATTGCCAAACTTATGGATCCGCACAAGGTCGTAGGCATTTACGAGTTTACCGGATATAGGGTCGGTACCGTGATGTGAGTAAGCAAACCGCCCCTCATCGTACACGACTAGCCCGGCGCTCGTGCTGCCGGCCTTATAGGTGTAGCGGTTTTCGGTGTCGCAGGCCTCGTACACGTCTGAAAGGTATTCCGCTATGGCATCCTCGATACTGTACGTCCGGCAAAACGCACCGATGAGCCCTTTTTTAGTAAGCGGGTCGCCCTGCTTTTTGGCGGCGTTTAGGCGTATTTCGTCGGCCCGTTTGCTGTTTGGCCAAAGACTCACATCGTGCCAGTCCTCGTACTCGCGGAGTACGGCGTCCACATCTACCGGGGCGCCGTTATTATGGATAAATACGGGCTCCACGTCTGCCGGTGCTGACGGCCAAAACATCAGCCGCTCAACTTCAAAAGTGGTCGGGTCAAAGTTTTCTATGCCGATATTGCCGGCGATTCGCCGTGCTACTGCTTGGTACTCATCGGGCTCCATCGCCCGGCTTACCGGTAATATGATGCGGTACCGCGGTGTTTCCGGAGTGTGGCTGTGTGTCGAGTAAATGACATATTCGAGGTCGCCAATTTCAAAATTGAGCGATCCCAGAAAATTAGGCTCCGGACTGTCTGCATCAAGGGTTAACAGGTATCGCTTTTCTACGGCGCCCTTAACCCGTCGCCCCTTATTCTTGATGTGCCCGCCAACAAAGCCCCCGACGTCCTTTACCTCGGCTTTTTCGTCTTTAGTCATCCGCCTATATTCGGCGGCGGTCTCCTCCGTTATTTTTGATTGGCTTAATTTTTTGACAAGGTCATCCCATGTCATTTTTTTAGCGCGCCACTGCTTAGCGTGGCGGCTACTGCCAATAGATATAATTAGGTCCATTGATTAACTCCTCAGGTCTCCCGACATATCACGGAGGCCTTTAACATCCATATACTGATATATTGCGCTTTTCACCTCCTCGCTTGCTGAGGAGCGTACGCTCTTATTGTCAAATAGTTTCGCTTGCATGATGAGTCCATGCTGTATCTCGATGCACACGACGGGCTTACCGTCCTTAGTGCAGGCTACAATAGCACATTTGCCCTGTGCCACGCGCTTTTTATAACTACCTACACAGTTGCGCATGGCCTCGCCTAAGTCGATAAGCTCGTGCGACGTCTTAGGCATTATAAAGTCGTAGCCGTTTATGTGTGCTTCTAATTCGCCGTCCGGGTTGAGGGGGATGTCCTTATCCCTCTCTTTTCGTACGATTTTAGCGAGCACATCGTGCATGTCGGCCGGCTTTATCTTTTGACGCCACACCGCCTCTTTATCGATAATATCTTCATAACTCCGGGCGGTGTCCGCTATCATTCGCCACGCTTCGCGTTAGTATTCGTAACGGGCTAAGAACTGGAGCGCGTTACGTGGCGACTTATTGGCCACGTAGTCCGCCAAATACCGGTAGAGATATTCCATGCCCAGATACGGCCGTATAGCCTCCATGAGGGCGTCTTGATAGTCCTTATTATCAGTTAGCCCCTCCGCGATATGGATCGCCTCAATATATCGGGCATCGCGCATAATGGCCACACGTTTAGCCTTTGATGGCTGCTTGACGAGCTTATCTTCCACCGCGTCAATATACGACTTGCCCTTTTGGGTGTCGTAAAACACGGCCCGGTAAGTCTCCCACGTGTGGGGCATAATCGTATTATTTCTTAGCTTAGTATCGACTACGTTAAGCGGTGCGTCCGGTGCGTAAGTCTTAAGAATAAGCCGGCGCAGCACATCGTCCCCGAAGAACTGAGTACCTCTTGTATTAATCGCGTGGTGCGTGTATTTGATAGGGTATCCGGCGTACTTTTCCAGCCGTGATACTACCGCCTTACGGAGCGCCGACATGACAGCTTGACACTCCCGCCGGTGCTTGCCGGCGTTAGACTCTCCGTTGAGCGTACTAAATATAGTCTGAGACAAGCCTACCCGGGCAATGGTGGGCACGTCGGCCGCGTCAATGGGCGTATCTATAAACCGGCTCCGAGCGCCTATCTTAAATCGCCGGATAACACGGCGATGTTTGCAGTCAAAACGGATTGTCTCAAATCGGGGTTGCAGGCCCTTGAATAAATCGTCGTAGCCGTCGTTGTACATAACGGCTGTGTATTTAATGTTTAAATCTACAAAGTCCTTGTACTCCTTGACCCATAACTCCACATCTAGGGGCACAGCTGAGCGCGTCTGTGTAAGATTACCGACTGTCCGGTCGTCGGTATGCCCTCTACCGCAATATAACAGGGTTTTGTTTTTAAAATCCCGGTAATATCGCACTACGTCAAATGCTCTAAATTTAACAGGTTGCATCAGTCGAGCCAGTCCTCATCTTCTCCCGTTTCATCGGTTGCGGTGTCTTCGATGAGGGGCTCTTCTTTTGGTTCTTTCTTCTTCTTAGGGGCTGCTTTTTTTCTTAACCGGTACAATAGTCGATTTCTTAGCGTCTTTCTTGTCCTCGGTTTCAGCCTTGCCGGTTGTGAGCCCTTCGAGGGCAACTTCCCAAAGTGCGATAGTAGTATCGCAGTACTCTAGTGCGGCCGCCTGTTTAGCGGTCTCCGGGGCTTTTTCGACTAATTCTTTAGTCACTCTGGTTTCTTCTAAAATTCGCTCAATTTGAGACTTGCTAATGCTCATAGTGTTTTACCTCCCTTAGTCCTTCATATAGTAGTTGGCCTCGAACCCGGCCGCGTCGAGGATTAACCCCTTATTCCACTCGGTCGGCTCTGCCATAATTTTAATTACTTCATCGAGTGAGCCGGTGCCGATAGGCGCCTCGATAACCACCTCATCGTGGATATGTGCGCATATCTTATAACCGGCAAGCGTGAGCCGCTCCATGGCCGCCGCTAAGCAGTCACGGGCAACGGCTTGCACGATGTTTTCTACCAATTTCCCACCGTAGGTCTCCAGTTCGAGCCACTTATTAGCGGTTTGGGACATACCCTTATACACGATAGAGGGGCTCCCGAATCGGTTTGTACCTATGGCCGGCTTAGCGTATGCGAGATACCGACCTGACGGTAATAGGATGAATAAAAAGCCTTTAGTTTTTCTAAATCTTAGCCCGCCCTGCTTGATGCGGGCGCGTCCTTCTTTTATTGCCTGCTTGGCTGCGGCGTCAACGTCGTACCAAAATTTAACAATCTTAGGCGACGCCTTGCGCCACTTTTGCACGATGTCCGGTAATTCGTCCTCCGGTATTCCCCCCTCTAGGGCGCCCATGGCAATAAGGGCGTTCTTGCCGCCGCCATAACCGAGGGCAAGCTCTGCGACTTTCCCCTTTTGGCGTAAGTGGCCGTTTATGCCGTGTTTTTCGACGGGAATACCAAACATCGAGGACGCGGACGCGCAGTATATATCCCCGTTTTTTGCGAATACCTCCTGGCGCCACGACTCACCGGCTAGCCACGCGATAACCCTCGCCTCAATAGCTGAGTAATCAGCTACGATAAAGCGGCATCCGTCGGCCGGTACTAGCGCCGTCCTGATTAACTGACTCAGTACGTCCGGCACGTCATCGTACAAGGCTGATAATAATTCGAGGTTCCCGGATTTAACTATCCGGCGCGCCTCATCGAGTGTATTTAGGTAGTTACGCGGTAAGTTTTGGAGCTGTACCACGCGCCCCGCCCACCGACCGGTACGCATAGCCCCGTAATATTGGAGCATACCGTGGATACGGCCGTCGCTGCATACGGCGTTTTTCATGGCCTCGTATTTCTTGATAGAGGTCTTACCGAGTTGCTGGCGTATCTCTAATACGCGCCGCACGTCATCCGGTAGGCTCTGATTAAGTAGCTCCTTAACGTTGGTCTTGGTGATGCCGGGTATCTCGTGACCGAGGTTATCCTCTACCCACTCCTTAAGCTGTGCCGGACTGTTGGGGTTATCGAGTCCGGTAATCTTACGAGCCTCGGCCATGAGTTGCGCCTTGATGGCTGCGTCAAATGTGATGGCGTTATTAACTAACGTCTTGTCAATGGCTATCCCGTTGCGGTTGATAACGCCGTCAACGAGCCACCACCGGTGTTCAAATTCCGGCGGTTTTAATTTGATAAGTTTGTCCCGTATTGCCTTTTCGACCACTACGTCCTGCCGGTTATACTCGATGTACTCCGCCCATTTCTCCGGGTCATCCGTTGGCCGGTTGCGAGTACGGCCGCCGTTGACCTTTGTAGGTTTGCATGGCATCGAGAAAAACCGTATAAGGTCTTTACCGCGCTTGTCCTTGGTTTCCGATAACCCTAAAACCGTCGCCACTGCATCGAGCGACGTCGGTAAGGATTGATACAAGGCTAGTACTGAGGTGCATTCCCAGTTTTGTAAGTCCATACGCGGGTAGTACTTACGTAGCGCCGTTATTTCAAAGTTGGCGTTAAATGCTGTCTTGGTTATTTCTGGATCGTGTAGCGCCTTGACCACTCTATCCGGTAGTGGGTCGGTGGTCATGTCGACCACCTCCACCGGCTCATCGTCAAAGCTGTACGCGAATAATAAAATTTCAAAGCTGGGGTCGTCGACGTACCTCTGTGCGCTGTGCTTAATTGGCCACTCCGAGTACGTCTCAACGTCTATCGATAACGTTTTAGGCTTAGTCAAACACGTTGTCGTCATCGCCGAAATCGTCGTCGTCAAAATCTGCCTCGGACACAGTAGCGCCGCCTAACTGTTGGCCGTCCTTGATTTTGCGCACAGCGAGCAAGCCAACGCCGAAACCCTTAGATTGATTTTTGAAATTATAAGCGTAGATGTTAACTACCGCCTGCACATAGCAGCCAGAGTATAACTCTTCCTCGATTTCGAAATCGTCCATAGGGTTTTTATCTCGGTCATAACATTTTGGTTTACGGTCGCTTTTTGCACTGATAAAGTACTTGCCGTTGTACACCTCCGGCTGAGCGGTTACAAATTCTGCCTCATCCTCATCACCATCGCGGAGGGGCTCTTTTAAGTCTTTGAATTTTTTATTAAATAAAGAGATAACATCGTCCTCAGCTTTTAGGCGCTTAATGGCGTCCTGGATACGGGCGGTCGTTTTATCGTCTTTATCAAAAATAAATTGCGCGTTGTATGTCTTATTGCCGTTCGGGTCCTCGTTGGGTTCCGCGAGATGCGCATAAGACAAGCGAACTAAACCGGTGGAAATTTTAATACTTTTCATAGTGGATTACCTCCTAAATATCATCATCAAAACTATCAGTTAAATCTAATTCAAGCGGTGGGCGCTTATCCTCTAGCGTCGCCAGTGTAGGCGCGCCCGGGGGTTTGCTGATATGTTGCCCTATCATGGCCTCTAATTTTTTCGCACCGCCTAAGAGTTTTTGGAGCTCCGTCACACCGCGCATCTTAGGCTCTTTAAATATGACATCGTCGCCAATGCCTAAGCTGCGCAGGGTCTCAATAGCAGCCGCATCAATTACACGGTTGGAGCGCCCCTCGACGAGCTTATAACCGGGCCACGTCTTGCCGTAGTCGACGGCTTGCTTTAAGGCGTATTCTCTAACCGCCTCGAGCCAGCTCTTGGCTCTGCTGTAAATATCGAGCACATGGCTAATATCGGCATCCCCTAAAAGCTTAGGGTCTTTAAAATCGGCCATAGCTGCCTGCATATCCTCGGCGAGTCTCCGGCATACGTGCCGGGCTCTGCAAAAATCGCAGTGCGGACCGCTTACACATTCACCGGCGCCCTCATAGGCAAGTTTGGCCGGCGCTTTTACCGTTTCCGCCCAAGCGAGTAAATCGGTAGTGCTTAGCTCGTCGGTAGTTACTGAGTTTAGTCGTGGCTGTACTATCGTCATGCGCACGGTCTTGATGTCGTACACAAAGTCGTACTTTAACAGCGTACCGAGGGCGTATAGTCTAATTTGAGGATTGTTGACGGCACTCACCGGCTTACCTTTGCCGTATTTGAGGTCGATAACCTCTAGCACGCCATCGGCGATAATTACCATATCGGCCGTGCCGAACCCCTCCGGAGCGTACGCGCTGTAGTCCACGCGATCCTCAACCACGACTCGGGCGGCTGATGTAATGGCTCGGGCTGTGTTGATTTTCTCGATACAGAGGTCGACGTACTCCCGGACTGCTGAGTCCATTTCCTCGTTATCCGGCTCAATCGGCCCGGCAGCATCGATAGAAGTACCTAAATAACCATTGAGCAGGTACTCCGCGTAAGCGTGCGCCCGTGTGCCCTCCTCAGCGTAAGAGCTTGACTCGTCCTTAAATTGCTCCTCCATCCGAGCGGACGGCGTACAAACTAACCATCTGTACGCGCCCGACGCGGATAGTACGGCGTGCGCCCTAGCCATTAATAGCCGCCTCTGCTTCGGCGATAATATCGGCGTATTTGGCAGGGTCAACCCCGGAGAGTTTACCGTTGGAGCTGTTCGACTTAACGAGCGCCATAGCTTCGGTTTTATCGCCACCCTTGGCCTCCATTAATTTAGTAAGTGCTTTTGTCACGTCGTCCTTAGTAGGGGCTTTGGCTTCCTCCTTCTTAGGCGCCTCAGCTTTTGCCAGTTCTTCGGTTTTTGGCTCTTCTGTTTTCTTCGGTGCTGCCTTTTTAGTGGCCGGCTTTTTAGCAGGTTCGGCCTTTGCCTGTTCTTCCTGTTTAGGTGTTTCTTCTACCGCATCAGGGGCGGCCGGTTCCGCTTTGGTGGTGCCCTGTTGTAAGTTATTCGTTGCATCGGCTAAATCTGCAAGTGATACGCGTACGCCCTTAGGTTGAGTAATAGCCGCAGCTACTTCGTGCAATGCTTTAATAGTATTTTCTGTAAGGTCGATTTTAATAGTAATATCCATGATATTGGCTCCTTTATGGTATAATTTAGATAGGGTATTTACTCTGCCGTCGGACAGTCTGCAACACTGCCGGCGGTTTTTTCTTTTGTACAATCTTGCAATTTAATCAACCTCCTCAACTAGAATTAAAATACTATTGATACGTTCGAGATCGGGAAACTGCCCGGCTCTTGCGGTATCCTCAATGTATAACGATGTACCCCATGCGTAAGGTTCGAGACTGATACCGTGTATATCATCGTTAGGTGATCGCGTTAATACTTCCAAAACATATTTTGCATGTGCATATCGGAGTGCCCGAAATGCTGCAAGCCACGGTTCATGGTTTTTGTTTGGGGTATCCATGCAGTAGTCCTCGTATCGGTCTTGTAACCGTATAACCGATTTAGACAGCCAGGCGTCTAAACTGTGGATTGCGTAAGAGCTGTACTTCAAATTTTTCATTTTAATCACCTGCCCCAAATTTGATAGTATGTACGCACCGTCTATTAGGTACACGTCCCTCGATTATTGCGTCTTTGATATTGTTACTTGTTATGGATGCCCACACGCTATAATCGATAGCATGCACCGGGTGACCTAAAGGGTATACGCTTAAATCATCGAGATATTGTTGAAATGCATTTCGGAGCGTAGTAGTAGCACCCATTCTGACGTCCTCTGTCACCTTTAACTCCCTACAATAAGCCTTGATTTTATCTGATTCAGTAAGGTACCAATCCCATAGAGTAGATGCTGCGTAAGAGTCTCTTTTCATTTATTCCGCCGCCTTTCTTAAATCTTCCCACCGGGCTACGATGTCCACTATATCGCTCTTGTCCGGTGTTTTTCCGTCTTGTAATTTCTTTTCGATATTGTAGGCGGTGTGGTTAGCAAACGCTGTCAGGTCTACCCGGTGTATCAGGTCATCGAGTGGCCGTTCTAGTATGACCACTTCATACCGTGCCATCGCTAGACTTAATATGCGACACGCCTCATTCCTGACATTCCAGTCGACATCGTGCTCTTGGCAGTATTTACTAATTGCGAGCATCGATTTAAGGTGCCACAGGTGCAAACTATGGAGCCCGAACGAGCCTTGTTTCCAATTCATGATTACCGCACCTCCTTAATTGCCTTTAGGATGGACTGGAATACGTGGCCGAGGTTGTCGACCGCATCAGGTGTAATATAGTGCGCCGCGATCATCTTATACACGGTATCCGTTGACGGTACCACAATCCATAAGATTAAAAAGGCCAAACTGATTTTAAATTTTAGTTTGTATGGTGCATCGGTAGGAAGATCCCGTCGGAGTACCCGGGCCGCTACGCGCTCCTGTTCCGCGTCCATGTACTCAATGGAGGCGCCTAAGAGGACTATACCGGCCGCCATAAAACCGGCCAGCTTAACCCAGTTCGCGAGCTCCGCGAGATAAATGAGCCACGGGTTAATTATTGGATCCATAGAGCACCTCCAACCGACCTGCGATATTAGTAAGTGTTATGTATAATGCTTTTACAAAATGCGACCGTAAGTCACAAGCTAACTCCTCGCCTAAGGCTTCACGTTTTACGCTTAACTGGCCGATAAGCCCTGCGGTCGATGCGGCCATATGCACCATAGCGCGGAGAGTGTCATCGTTACGCGGGATTTGATTTAATCGTTTTAGCAGTCGTTCGTAAGTAACGGAGCTTGAATCTAGGCCGTTTTCTTCGTTTGTTTGGATAACGCCCGCTAGTACGCAGATATTTGTAATAAAAAACTCATTTATCTTCATGGGTGGCCTCCGTTTCCGCTTCTTTACAATGTGTAACGATGGCCTCTAACGTATCGCATAAGTATTCCGTGAGCACAGCTAACGCGCTAGCGCGCATCGGGTGCCCGAGATTGCGCATAGGGCGATTAAGTGCAACTACCATACCGATACAAATTACAGAAGAGACTAAGCAGTCAATTACGGTCTTTGGCTCGATTAAATTGCAGTTGGCCGAGTGGTAATCGATATACATTTCCACCAATTCGGCTATTGTCTTTTTCCGGATGCGGCCTTTTTCGTCTATATCTACGTTGATTAATTCGATAAAATGTTTAGTTAATTCGAGTAATGCTTCTTTATTTTGTTCCATAGTTTTTACATCCTTTCTTTATCTAACTTCACCCGGGCGCCCCTGTTTAGCCCAGTTGTAGGCGTGAGGCTGTGGCACCTCGATAATAACGTCTACCGGTTCGCCGGCAGGTACCTCGATACGCTCCGCAACCATCACCGATGCCGCGCATGTGGCTAGCCCGGCGATCATGTGCGCCGCGCTGTCCGGCAGATACTCTACGGCGTTCAGCCCGTACATCCCAGCAAACGTGCCTAGAATATAGAGCCCTGTTTTGGCTAATTCCTTACTCATCCCTTAGTCCTCCTCACTTATCTATAATTATGCAAACCGTAACCACGGCCACACCGGCGTCGTTATAACCGTAAATTTTCTTATTGTGCACCCGGAAATACTTTAGCGGCTTGAGAAAATCCTTATAGTACTCCTCGCTAACCCACCACTCCGAGCCGTCTGTGCCGTTAAATTTCCGGATTTTAGTACGCCGTTTCCCGTTGTTCAGCTCTTGCACGATACCGGAGTCCGCTACGCCGAGTAGTTGGCTTTCGTCGGGAATATCAAAAAACTTAGGCGCGGACATCGGCGCCGTTTCTCTACCCAGTACCCGCATCATGGCGCCCGTGTCGTAGATGTTATCGGACTCCGGTATGCGGAATAGCCAGTGAGTATCGCTGAAATAGGCGTACCCGTCGCCCGGTGTGACTGATAAGAACTTATTTACCAAGCCATCGTGTTTGGCGAAATATTTCAAAATTGCCTTAAACATGTGCCCTCCTTATTTCTTAGTGTGCCGCGCTTTTAGCGTGGCCAGGTGTTCCGCGACTTGCTCCTCGGTTAAGTAACCGAGGACGTCGCCTCCGAATATGTCGATGTCAACGTCATACGCTGGACACCGGTACTCAGGGTCACGAATAGCCATTTCAAATAGCCCCTCGTCACCGCCATATGATAGCGGTCCTCGGATAACCGACACCTCGTAGCCATCATCAAGAGGCAGAATGTATTGTTCATTAACGAGGTCATCGAATCCGCCGCGTTCTATTTCCTGCATCTCTTGCCCGAATTTCATCATATTATTAGCCCTCCTTTATTAGCTTCTTCCGGACTCCATCCCCCCTCGATGTATTTGAGGAAGGGCGCCGCGTGAATTGTATATTTAAAGCGTTTACCGCTGGCCGATGGTACGGCCGTACCCCATAACGGGTACTTGTTGAGCCGGAGGCTTGCCCTGAGATGTTGGGGCGTGATGCCCATCATTTCGGCCGCCTCGTATATAGTTAGAGTCTTTTTAGTCATAACTCATCGCCCTTTTGTCGTATTTTATTTTTAGCTCTATGTGCTGCATCGGTGGCTCCGGTGCCGGCAATCATGGCTGGTGTGGTAGTGTGGTCCATATTATCTGCCTCCTGTGTTTATAAAATTTCGATAACTTACGCAAGATTTTAGTTAAAAAAAATTCGGTCTATGGTATCTCGGTCAAGTCCGAGATACGCCGCAATATCTTGCACTTCTTTTCGATAAAAATCGCTCTCACCGCTCATTTTGCGGTATAATGTTGCAGGCGTTACGCCGATGGCCGCCGCTACGTCGGCAAGCCTTTTCCCCGACTCCATTACGTAGTATTTGAGTAAATTCGCATTCACCTTATCACCTCCTTCTCGGCGTTTGCAACTTATGAACCTATTATATATCGACAGCTTGCGCAAGTCAATAGTTTTTGTTTCTTTTTTATAAAAAATTATAAAAATCTTGCATTTTTGCAACGCAAGTCTTATAATAATAGTAAATAAAGGAGGTGACAAAATGGACTTTATGGAGCTTATCCGGGAAAAAAGACGCGAGCAAAAAATGACAATGAAAGAGCTTGCTGACAAAGTAGGCGTATCCGAAGGCACGGTCTCCCGTTGGGAATCCGGAAGAATTACAAGCCTGCGCGATAATACCGCTGTGGCATTATCTGAGGCGCTACATATACCTCTTGAGGAATTAGTGGGCCGTAGAGGGCGTAATGAAATAGTACACGGCGGAACCCCTAAACAGGTAATCGCCTTTGACCCGGACTTTGATAAGTACGGCCCTGAGGTCGGCAGGATTCGGCGCGAAATACTGCAAAAATATGTAAGTATGAGCGCTTTTGCCGAAATTATAGACATGCCGTATTCCACGCTACAGTCGATCTTCGGTAATTTTAAAGGAGCAACCCTGAGCAACTTGCAAAAAATTGCTACCGGGCTAAATACCACAATAGACGGCCTGATGGGGATTGCTCCGCAGACGCCGGCTAACTACTCCCCGGTATTAGCAAGGGCTCAAGAGGAATTATCACCGGAGGACTTGGCGAAAGTTGAGGAAATCGCGGCCATGTATTTAAAAATAAAGGAGGATAAAACATAGAAGCACGATACAACGTGGCCACGGGCTTAGCTTGGTCGATGTACAGTCGATACGAGCTAACCGACGCACTCGTCGACCCTAAGAGGCTGCTACGCCTCGAGGGTGTCGACTGTGTATCGTATCAGACTATGGGGCTTGATGACCTCCCCCGGGCTGATGCGTATTATGACCCTCGGCCCGATATAAATGCAGTGTTTTACAACGAGGACGCGCAATTTGAGCGCCTCCGATTTACACTGGCTCACGAATTAGGACACAAGGTCCTAGGTCATCATGATATATATGCGGTAACCCTACCGCGCATAGAGCAGGAACGCGAGGCGAACGCATTCGCGGCAGAGCTGTTGGCACCGTCTCCGTTGATTCATCTTATCGGCATCACGTCAGTCGATGAAATCTGCGCCGCTTTCGACGTGTCTCAGCTCTGCGCGGAGGCCGTGCTTAAGCGTATGTATTTTTTCTCTCCGGAACGCTGGCCGCATCACGTCGATATGTTCCGGCAGGATGAAGAGGGCCGGGTGATCCGTAAGACAATAGGCACATTTACGACAGCAAAAGAAGCCTTACTCGCATTATCCGAATATTGTGTAAATCCGTCAGTTGCTGACTCCCGATTAATTACAGTTCGACAAGTATGGGATTTATTAATCGAGGATTTAAAGCGCCGAAATGTTATGATTACATCGCCTTATAAGATGACAGAAAAAAAGTTAGCCGGATTAATGAACGCCCCTATTCGTGATGTTAGATTAGCGCACTTACAACGAATATTTGACGAGGATATGGGCGACTTGAAAAAATCTACAGTTAGTCAAATAAAATCAAAAATATCTATGCTGTTCAAAATGGCGATAAAAAATGACTATGTCGATAAGAACTACGGAGCTATGGTCGTTATCAACGCCACCGAGGAATCGGACCCGCTACACCGACCTTACACAAGCGACGAAATCGAGACGTTATGGATGAATACCGATGATTATCGAGTAAGAATAATATTAATATATCTATATACCGGCCTGCGATCTTCTGAATTATTGTCTATCAAAATTACAGATGTACATTTGAAAGAAAGATATTTAGTGGGCGGAATGAAAACAAAAGCCGGTAAGAATAGAATAATTCCTATAGCGGACTGTATTATGCCTTTTATTAGAGAATTATACGACAAAAATAAATTTAACCGGAGCGGGCGGCTTTGCCCTAAGGGGACGATGTGGCCCCGATATATTACGGATGCTGCGCTAAAGAATCTCGGAATTGATAGACATACCCCTCATGATACCCGTCATACTTTTATAACATGGCTAACAAATTATGGCGTGTCCGAAAAAATTATAAAGACGATAGTAGGACATAGCCAAACTGGAGATGTCACAAAAGACGTATACACTCACTTAGTCACAGATCAGTTATTAGAGGCGGTTAATAAATTACCACACACAGATAATATAAAACTCTTTCCAGGCGAAAAGAAAAGTTGTACAATGGTTGTGCAACGAGCATAGAATTACACCACTTTAGAGCGAGTATTGAAAAATAAAAATGCAGTAAGTACCATACTTACTGCGTCTGTGGATAGTATCGATAAATTAAATAAAGATTTATCGACATTGCCTTCGGGCGGCTCGGCGTGAGCCATTTATATGAACCTTACTCGACTCCTCGGAGTCGAGTTTTTTATTGCCCGTTTTGATTCATTCATACTGTCTCATCTCCAATACTGCACTTAGTCAAACAATAATTTTAACTTATATTTGGAATTATATTTCTATTTACACATATTAAGCATTACTAATTTGATTATAAACCGTCTTACACTAGAATACAATTTGATATTTCAAAATTACATTAATTTTTAGATTTATTTCATAAAGGAGTCCTACACATGCAATACAAACGTCTTGGCAACACTCACATCGCCTTCCGCCTTAATCCGGGCGAAGAGTTAGTCAGTTCTATCGAAACTATTGCCCGTAAGGAAGGTGTCACTTCAGCTATGATTCAAGGTTTGGGCGCCACCAACGATATCGTACTCGAAACCTATCATGCTGATGAAAAGAAATATTATCATCATCGCTTAACCGGAGATTTTGAAATCACCTCCATCACCGGCACTATCGATCAGCTTAACGATGATTACTATGCACACTTACATATCACAATCGCCGACCAAGAAGGTAATTCTCATGGTGGTCATTTGACCAGTGCCGTAATTAGTGTAACTGCTGAAATGATTCTAACTTTGCTTCCTGAAGATATTCACCGTGGCTACGACAAGGACGCTGATTTAAATTTATGGCAATTAGATAAGTAAGGCAGCTAATATCTCTGCAATAAATTAACCGATAGAGCTGAAATATGTCAGTAAATACGCTTGTTTTTACAAAACGAAAAATAAATCGATTTTTTTGAATTTATTTACTGCATTGAGGCCTCTCCCTATGTTATAATCAACACATAAGGAGGTATCACTATGATCCAAGAAAACTTAATTGAAATGATTAGCTCATACTTCAAACTCGAAGAAGAAAAATTCAAAAATGTAGTAAATAATATTGACGGCATGAACATCAACAGTGTTGATGATATTAAAAACCTCAACTCCGACCAGTTACAAACTTTGTTTGCCAGTCTTAAAGATGCCTATGGCGAACTTAGTGCTAACGAATCTGTCAAAGCCGGTTTGAATGCCATTGCCGGTAAATTTTTCAAATAAGTAAAATAAGGCCTATAGGACATTTTGAGTTGGTTTTTAGACCGATGAGACTAGTATTTATCTAGTCTCATCGGTCTTTTAAATTTTTTATTAGATTTTAAAGGGTGGACAAAATGAGTTGGTAAAAAGTCTGAAACCCCTTGCTATATAAGGGTTAAATAAGGTTATATCTTTCTAGAAAATATATTTTTTAGGAGGTATTACTTTATGAAAAAATTAGATGTCCTTATTGTGGTTTTGACTGTATAAAGTATGGAAAAACTCG